>NZ_JBHRTK010000030.1:0-58914 GCF_042646345.1 Aquamicrobium soli
GACATAACCCTCGCCCTGTTCTTCAACAGACACCTCATCACGAGTCCAATGTAAACACTGCCCTCAAAAGGGGAGAGGAAGGGCGCCGCGCTTGTGATTGGCGTTTCCTCTCCCCCGTCGATCGGGGGAGAGGTGGCGCGCGAAGCGCGACGGAGTGGGGGTCGGACCTCATAGGCAGTAGCCTTGCCGGCGGGCCAGAGGGAGACGGCATGGGGCGCTGCCCTCAATTGCGTCGGTGAATCCCATGCTGCCACAGGAGATCATCCGCAGGAAACGCGACGGCCAGAGGCTCGCAGCCGAGGAGATCGCGGCTTTCATCGGCGGGCTGGCGGTGGGAACGGTTTCCGACAGCCAGGCGGCGGCCTTTGCCATGGCCGTCTTCTTCAACGGCATGAGCCGCGACGAGGCGGTGGCGCTGACCCTGGCGATGCGCGATTCGGGGACCATGCTCGACTGGTCGCACCTGCCCGGCCCGGTCACCGACAAACATTCCACCGGCGGCGTCGGCGACAACGTCTCGCTGGTGCTGGCGCCCATCGTCGCTGCCTGCGGCGCCTATGTGCCGATGGTTTCGGGGCGCGGACTCGGCCACACCGGCGGTACGCTGGACAAGATGGATTCCATTCCTGGCTATAAAAGCCAGCCCGACCTCGCGCTTTTCCGCAAGGCGGTGCTGGAAACGGGCTGCGCCATCATCGGCCAGACGGCCGACGTCGCGCCAGCCGACCGGAAGCTCTACGCCATCCGCGACGTGACGGCGACCGTCGAATCGGTGCCGCTGATCACCGCCTCCATCCTGTCGAAGAAGCTGGCTGCCGGGCTGGGCTCGCTGGTGCTGGACGTGAAACTCGGCAACGGCGCCTTCATGGAAAAGTCGCGCGATGCGACCGCCTTGGCGACCAGCCTAGTCGAGGTCGCCAACGGGGCCGGCCTGAAAACCTCTGCGCTGATCACCGGCATGGACCAGCCGCTGGCCTCGGCTGCCGGCAACGCGCTGGAAGTAAGGAACGCGGTCGACTTCCTGACCGGCCGTGCGCGCGATCCGCGTCTTGAAACGGTGACGTTGGCGCTGGCCGCCGAAATGCTGGAATCGGCGGGCCTGGCGCCGACCCATCAGGACGCCGCCCGACGCGCCGTAGATGCGCTGGACAGCGGACGTGCCGCGGCGGTGTTCGGACGGATGGTGGCGGCGCTCGACGGGCCGGCAGATTTCATCGAGAAGATGGAAACCTACCTGCCGAAAGCGCCGGTCGAACATCCGGTGCGGGCGCCGGCCGGCGGTTTCGTCACCGAGATCGCTACCCGTGACCTCGGCATTGCGGTGGTCGCTCTCGGTGGCGGACGCAGCCGGGCGGAAGATGCGATCGACCATTCGGTCGGGTTCGACCGGTTGTTGCCGCTGGGTGCGGAAGTGGCGGCGGGCGAGGCGCTGGCCGTGGTCCATGCGCGCTCGCAAGACGATGCCGAGCGGGCGGCCGCGGCCGTTCTGCGCTGCTACGGGATCGGTCCGGCAAGGCCGACGGCGAAGAAGGCGGTGCTGCGGCGCATCGGCCCGCGCGAGGCGTAACCTACTGCGCCAGCAGCAATTCGCCGTCCTTTGCCTGGAATTTTTCCAGGCGGTTGAGGAAGCTCATGCCGATCAGGTTGGTCTGAAGCGCGTGGTCGTCGAGCACCACGGCCTGCACGTCGTCGAGTGAGATGCGGCCGATCTCCAGCCGGTCCAGCGTGACCAGCGCGGCCTTGGTGACGCCATTGGCGGTGGACACCGATTGCCGGAAATCCGCAGGATTGAGCGACAGGCCGACACGGCGCGCGGTCGAACTGGTGATGGCGACCAGCGTTGCGCCGGTGTCGATCAAGGCGTCGATCTGCCGGCCGTTCAGCCGGAACGAGGCCGCGTAGTGGCCGCGCGCATCGGCGGGAACGCTGACCTTGCGGCCGAGCGGTTGCGCCGTGACCGGGTGAACCGCCGCCACGGTAGAGGCGGGCGCCTCGTCGCGCGGCGCGGGAGAAAACAGGGCGTGGAAAGCATCCGGGTTCGATTGAAAGACAACCGGTACGGCCGCGAAGGCGACGGCTATTCCACCCAGGACGACGAGATTGCGTAGCATGCCGATACCCTCCGAAGGCAGCATGCTGGATCGGCAATGGTGTTTTTCGCCTTTACCCGGCGCGCAACGCGTGCGCGTGGCCGGGAAAACCGTTTGTTTCGGTCAATGGACGGTAAAGGAAACCCAGCCTATTTGGTGCCGTAGAGGCGGTCGCCGGCGTCGCCGAGGCCGGGCAGGATGTAGCCCTTCTCGTTGAGCTGGCGGTCGATGGACGCGGTATAGACCGGAACGTCGGGATGCGCCTTGGTGAACCGCTCGATGCCCTCGGGGGCTGCCAGCAGGCACAGGAAGCGCAGGTTGGTGGCGCCGCGTTCCTTCAGCTTCTCGACCGCCGCGATGGCCGAATTGGCGGTCGCCAGCATCGGGTCGACGACGATGACCAGACGGTCGCCGAGGTCGCTGGGCGCTTTGAAGAAATATTCGACCGCCTCCAGCGTCTCGTGGTCGCGGTAAAGGCCGATATGGGCGACGCGCGCCGCGGGCACCAGGTCGAGCAAGCCTTCGAGCAGGCCGTTGCCGGCGCGCAGCACCGAGGCGAACACCAGCTTCTTGCCCTCGAGGATCGGCGCTTCCATGGTTTCCATGGGCGTCTCGATCGTGGTGGTCGTCAGTTCGAGGTTGCGCGTCACCTCGTAGCCGAGCAGCAGCGATATTTCGCGCAGCAGGCGCCGGAAGCCGGCCGTGGAGGTTTCCTGCTTGCGCATGATGGAAAGCTTGTGCTGCACCAGCGGATGATCGACGACGGTGACGCCCTGCATGATGTGCTCCGGCAAAAGGTGATCCTTCGTGAATAGTGAATGGCGCATGGTTTGGCGAGTCCTTGTCGAAGCCGAACAGGGCCAACTCCACAACTGATCCTGATTTGGCCCCGCCCTGCCTTGCCCCGCCACCTTCCCGCCTGCGGCCGCGCGGCGCACCGCCGCGCCTTAAACGATAGCGCCCGCTATCCTGATCGGTTATGGTCGCGCCCGTTTCAAGGCGGATCGGAATAATGTCAGTTGAGCGAACCAAAGCCACCGGCGGCATGGAAACCTCCTATGGCTTCAGGCAGGTGGCTGAGGGCGAGAAGCAGCCGCTGGTCAACGAGGTGTTCCACAAGGTCGCCGACCGCTACGACCTGATGAACGACCTGATGTCGGCCGGCATGCACCGGGTCTGGAAGGACGCCGCCGTCGCCTGGCTCAACCCGCCGAAGCGGCCGGGCTGGCGTTCGCTCGACGTCGCCGGCGGTACCGGCGACATCGCCTTCAAGATCATCGAGGCCAGCCAGCGAAACGCCCATGTGACGGTGCTCGACATCAACGGTTCGATGCTTTCGGTCGGCCGCGACCGGGCCGGGAAGCGGGGCCTTGCCGCAAACGTCGATTTCGTCGAGGCCAATGCCGAGGAACTGCCGTTCGAGGACGCCAGCTTCGACGCCTATACGATCGCCTTCGGCATCCGCAACGTGCCGCGCATCGACACCGCCCTTTCCGAGGCGTTCCGGGTATTGAAGCCGGGCGGGCGCTTCCTGTGCCTGGAGTTTTCGGAAGTGGACATGCCGCTGCTCGAAAAGGTCTATGACGCGTGGTCGTTCAACGCGATCCCGAAGATCGGCAAGGCCGTCACCGGCGACGGCGAGCCTTATTCCTATCTGGTGGAATCGATCCGAAAATTCCCCAACCAGGCCAATTTCGCCGCCATGATAACGCGCGCCGGCTTTGGCCGCGTCACCTGGCGCAACTATTCCGCCGGCATCGCCGCCGCCCATTCGGGCTGGAAGCTTTGATTTCGAGAATGAGGTGGCGATGAGCAGGTTCGGCGCCGGGTTCCGGCTCGCGAAGGCCGGCTGGGTGCTGGTGCGCGAGGGCGTGGTCGCGGCGCTGCCCGGCGACCAGCTTTCCGGCCTGCCGAAATTCGGCTGGCGGATGGCGCGGCTCGCCACCCGCCGCAGCGCGCGGCGCTACCGGCGCAGCGACCGGCTGGCCAAGGCGGTGGCGCGGCTCGGTCCCTCCTATGTCAAGCTCGGCCAGTTCATGGCGACGCGGCCCGACGTGGTCGGCAACGACATCGCGCTCGACCTCGCCCTGCTGCAGGACAAGATGCCGACCTTTCCCAAGGTCGAGGCGCTGGCCGCCATCGAGTCGTCGCTCGGACGCGCGCCCGAGGACCTCTACACCAGCTTCGGCGAGGCGGTGGCCGCCGCCTCGATCGCCCAGGTGCATCCTGCGGAAGTGGCTGGAGAGAACGGCAGCACGACGGTGGCGGTAAAAATCATCCGGCCTGGCGTGCGCCGCCGTTTCGCCCACGATCTCGAAAGCTTCTTCCTCGCCGCGCGCCTGCAGGAAAGATACATCCCCTCGTCGCGCCGCCTGCGTCCGGTCGAGGTTACGGAGACGCTCGCCCAGACCACCAAGATCGAGATGGACCTGCGGCTGGAGGCGGCGGCCCTTTCGGAACTCGGCGAGAATACGAAGGACGATCCGGGCTTCCGCGTTCCCGTGGTCGACTGGGAGCGTACCGGCCGCGACGTGCTGACGATGGAATGGATCGACGGCATCAAGATGAACGACGTAGCCGGCCTTGCCGATGCCGGCCACGATCTCAAGGTCATCGCCGCCAACCTCATCCAGTCGTTCCTGCGGCACACGCTGCGTGACGGCTTCTTCCATGCCGACATGCATCCGGGCAACCTGTTCGTGGAGGCGAACGGCACCATCGTCGCCGTCGACCTCGGCATTGCCGGGCGGCTCGGCAAGAAGGAGCGGCGGTTCCTGGCCGAAATCCTCTACGGCTTCATCACGCGCGACTACCTGCGGGTCGCCGAGGTGCATTTCGAGGCCGGCTATGTGCCGATGAAGCATGACGTCGCGGCCTTCGCACAGGCCATCCGCGCCATCGGCGAGCCGATCCACGGCCAGCCGGCGGAAACCATTTCCATGGCCAAGCTGCTGACGCTTCTGTTCGAGGTGACGGAACTGTTCGACATGCAGACGCGGCCCGAACTGATTCTGCTGCAAAAGACCATGGTGGTGGTGGAAGGGGTGGCGCGCACCCTCGACCCCGCCTTCAACATGTGGAAGACATCCGAGCCGGTGGTCGGCGGCTGGATCCGCGACAATCTCGGCCCGCGCGGGATTTTGAGCGATGCACGCGAAGGCGTCGGCGCGCTGATGCACCTGGCGCGCCAGGCTCCGGAGTTTGCGCAGCGCACCGAGCGGCTGTCGCGGGAAATCGACCTGATGGCCGAGCACGGCCTGCGCTTCGACGACGCGACGGCAAGGGCGATCGGCAAGGCCGAAGCGCGCGCCACACGCTCCGGCCGGGTGGCGCTGTGGGTGATCGCGCTGGCGCTGGTGTGGCTGGTGTGGAAATTGGCGTGATTTGACTGCAATGCATGCAGTGCATACATTGCAGTCATGGCAGGAGGATTGTTCGATGGCCACGCTGACGGTTCGGAATGTCAAGGAATATACCAAGCAGGCGCTGAGGTTGCGAGCGGCACGTAAAGGCATATCCGTCGAACAGGAGGTACGGTCCATTCTCGATCGCGCTGCGGATGAGCCTGTCGGCGAAAACGACGAGCCGCGCGAAGGTGCGAGCCTGTATGAGGCGATCAGAAATCTGGTGGAATCCTATGGAGGCTTTGAAATCGAATTGCCGGAACGCGGTCCACCCCGTGACCCACCGATATTCGAGTGACCATGTTCGTCCTCGATACGAACGTGATATCAGAAAGTTTCCGGCCGCGTCCCGATCCCGGGGTTGCCGCATGGATGGATGCCGTAATTCCGGAAAACATATTCGTGACGTCTCCAAGCAAGGCTGAGTTGCTCTTAGGCTTGGCCTACATGCCTGCGGGAAGGCGCAAAGCGGAGTTCGGCTTGGTCATCGGAGCATTTTTCAGCCGCTGGTTGAAAACGCCCGTCTTGCCATTCGGGACTTTGGAGGCCGAGGCTTATGCTGGGATCGTTGCCGACCGGCGACGGATCGGGCGGCCTGTCGCACAGTTCGACGCGCAAATCGCCGCAATCACCAAAACGCGAGGTTTCGCTATCGTTACCCGCAATGTCCGTGATTTCGAACATTGCGGCGTCGAAATCATCAACCCTTGGGAAGCAGCGGCATGATCCTTTCCGGCAAGCGCGTCCTGTTGATCGTGGGAGGCGGCATCGCCGCCTACAAGGCGCTCGATCTCATCCGGCGGCTGCGCGAGCGCGGTGCGGCAGTGCGTTGCGTGATGACGGCGGCGGCGCAGGAATTCATCACGCCGCTGTCGGTTGGAGCCCTGAGCGCCGATCATGTCTTCACCGACCTGTTTGACCGGCAGGACGAGCAGGATGTCGGCCATATCAGGCTCGCCCGCGACACCGATGTCATCGCCGTGGCGCCCGCTACCGCCGACCTGATGGCGAAGCTGGCGAACGGACTGGCGAACGATCTGGCCTCCGCCGTGCTGCTTGCCGCCGACCGGCCGGTGCTGATGGCGCCGGCGATGAACCCGAAGATGTGGGCGCATCCGGCGACGCGGCGCAACCGCGCGACGCTGGAAAGGGACGGCATCGCCTTCGTCGGGCCGGGCAGGGGCGAGATGGCGGAAAGCGGCGAGGCGGGCGAAGGGCGCATGGCCGAGCCGCTGGAGATCGTTGCCTCCGTCGAGGCGCTTGTTGCCGGCGGCGGCAGGCCATTGACGGGGAAGAAGATCATCCTGACCTCAGGCCCGACGCACGAGCCGATCGACCCGGTGCGCTATATCGCCAACCGTTCGTCGGGCAAGCAGGGCCATGCCATTGCCGCGGCATTGGCGAAGCTCGGCGCGGAGGTACACCTCGTTTCCGGCCCGGTGACGATCCCCGATCCGGCGGGCGTTCGCACCATCCACGTGGAGACCGCGCGCGAAATGCAGGCTGCGGTGGAAAAGCTGCTGCCGGCCGATGCGGCCGTGTTCGTCGCCGCCGTGGCCGACTGGCGCATGGCGGATTCGGCCGGCGAAAAGATCAAGAAGGTTGCGGGCGAGGGGCCGCCGGCCCTGCAGATGGTCGAGAATCCCGACATCCTCGCCGGCGTCGGACATCACAGGAACCGACCTGCGCTCGTCGTCGGTTTTGCTGCCGAGACGCAGAACCTGATCGCCAACGCGCAAGCCAAGCTGAACAAGAAAGGCGCGGACTTCATCGTCGCCAACGACGTTTCGCATGGTGGCGGCAAAGCTGGCGTGATGGGTGGCGAGCGTAACCGCGTGCGCATCGTCTCCAAGGCAGGCGTCGAGGAATGGCCGGAAATGAGCAAGGACGAAGTGGCCACGAAGCTGGCCGCGCTCATTGCCGAAAAGCTGGGCGCGGCGGGCGGCTGACGGGACCTTTCTGTAGGGCATTTACCTGGCAAGATACCCCCACCCCTACCCCTCCCCACAATGGGGAGGGGAGTGGAAAGGTCGCAACCAAGTCCCCCTCCCTCTTGTGGAGAGGTGCTGGAGCCGGCAGGAGGGTGGTTTCTTGGCAGGTGGCGCCCCACTCCCTGTCAGCGAAATCCCGCTACTTGAAGGAGCGGATGAGTTCCAATTGGGTCACCGCCACGGCGAGGTTGAGGCCGGTCTGTGCCTGGACGCTCAATGGCTGCAGGGTGATGGAATCGTGAAAGCCGCCGACCAGGAGGTTGGCGCCGCCGCCAGTCACCACCGAGGCTTCAGCGTTGACGCCGACATAGTTGCCGGCGAGCTTGTCGCCTACGCCGCCCCGGGTGGCCGCGAGCACGGCCCATTGCAGGCTGCCCTGGTTGGTGGCGCCGAGATCGACGCCCAGCTTGCTGATCATGCCGGTGTAGACTTCCGAGCCGCCGCGATGCGGCCGGAAGGTGCAGGTCACGCCCTTGTTGGAGGTGACGACATAGCCGGTACCGCCGTCGATGGCACAATCGAGGATGCCAAGTTCGAGGGCGGCGGCGCTGGCCGGAGCGGCCATCAGCGTGGCGAGAAGCGCGGTGGCGCAGGCGAGTTTGATTGTCATCGGGAAATCCCTCGTTTCAGTTCACTGGAATAATGATGAACTGGCAAAAGGGTTCCTGCCCAACCGTGGCACAAGCATGGCAGGACAGGCATGACGGGGTGGCCGATGCGGCGTCAGCCGGCGCTGGTGCGGCTGAGCCCGTCCTTGGCCGGCTGGTAGTTCGGGTTGAGGCGCACCGCCTCGCGGTAGGACTTCGCTGCCTTCGCCTTGTCGCCGCGCCGCTCGTAGACCAGCGCCTGGTTGGCCCAGGCCTCGGCGTTCTTGCTGTCGAGCTTGATGGCCATGTTGAAGTCGGCGAAGGCGTTGTCTTCCTGGTTGAGCGCCAGGTAGGACAGGCCGCGGCCGTTGTAGGGTTCGGAGGCGTCGGGCGCCAGCGAGATGGCCGTCGAGAAGTCCTCGATGGCGAAGTTGTGCTGGCCCTGCTGCTGGTAGATCAGGCCGCGATTGTGGTAGGCGCGGGCGTCCGTGGTGTCGAGCTGGATCGCCTTCTGGAAGTCGTTGAAGGCATCCCGTGTGCGGCCCGCCTTGCGGTACAGGTTGCCGCGCCCGATATAGGCCGCGTCATAGCTGGGGTTGATCTGGATGGCGCGGTTGTAGTCGTTGAGCGCGCTCGCCTGGTCGCCCATGAAGCGGTAGATCAGCGCGCGGTTCGAATAGGCCTGGTAGAAATCCGGCTTGAGCTGGATCGCGGTGTCGAAGTCCTTCAGCGCCGCCGGGTACTTGCCGCCACGGCCGAGCGCCGAGCCGCGCACGTTGTAGCCTTCCGGGTCGCGCGGGTTGGCGTTGATCACCTGCGTCAGCGAGGAGATGTTCTCGCTCGATCCCTGCGCCGTGTCGATCCTGGAAAGTTCGCCGGCAGGGCCGCTCTGGCAAGCCGCCAGGGCCAATCCCGAAAACAGGGCTGCCGTCAGAGCCAATGCGCGTGCTGCGCCCCCGCGCTTTTCGGTCACTGCGTTCATTTCGTCCTGATCCTCACTGGCTCGCCGCCGTTAAGATCCGGGTCCCCCTCCGGGCCTGGTCAATTAAAAACAAAAAGGTGGCGACGATTTAACATCGCGCCACCTCGGGGTATTCGTCGAAAGGGACGAAAGATAGGCGCTTCAGCGCGCCGGACGCGCGGCACCCGCAGCGCCGACGGCCGGACGGGGCGTCATCGGCAGCAGGCCTTCGCGCTGGGCGCGCTTGCGCGCCAGCTTGCGGGCGCGGCGGACGGCCTCGGCCTTCTCACGCGCCTTCTTCTCGGAAGGCTTCTCATAATGACCGCGCATCTTCATTTCGCGGAAGATGCCCTCGCGCTGCATCTTCTTCTTCAGCGCGCGAAGCGCCTGGTCAACATTGTTGTCGCGGACGAGTACCTGCACGGGCAATCCTGTCTTTCGTGTTTGAAATCAGAAGGCAAGCGGCCACGGCCACCCGCCTCCGCGGGGAAATCCGCCGCGAATTGCGGGGGCTGATAGCAGAAAGCGGGAAAGCTGTCCACAAAAAGAGTGCGTGCCGGGCACGATTTCGCAACCGCTATTCGGCGGCGTCGCGCGTCGGCGTGGCCGTGTCGGGCGCGTGCGGGTCGCCGGGAGCGGTTTCGCAGCCGAGATCGGGGAATGCCAGCACGCGGCGGCCGTGGAAATCGGTGCGTGATACGAGCAGGTCGCGCTCCTCGAAATAGGCGAGCAGGCGTGCGGCGCGGCGGGCGGAGTGACTGCCATAGATGCGCGCCAGCGTCGCGTCCGGCGGGCAGGGGGCGCCGGCAAGGGCCGCCTGCGCGACGAACAGGAAGACCCCTTGCAGGTCCGCCGGAAGCCCTTCGGAAAGCTTCAGCGCGACCGGCCAGCCTTCGCCGTTGGCCGTGCTGCGGTCGACCCCGGCGCGAGCGACCGCGAACATCCGGCGAAAGGCCGCAAGGTCGAGCGGCTCGCCCGGCACGCGGCGGATGCGGCAGCGAAC
The DNA here is from genome assembly GCF_042646345.1 of Aquamicrobium soli. Classification (NCBI taxonomy): domain Bacteria; kingdom Pseudomonadati; phylum Pseudomonadota; class Alphaproteobacteria; order Hyphomicrobiales; family Phyllobacteriaceae; genus Aquamicrobium; species Aquamicrobium soli. The sequence goes on from NZ_JBHRTK010000030.1 coordinate 10,037, forward strand.
GAGGAAATCCTGGTAGAGCACGGCGTCGGTGCGGAACGCCGCGTCCGGGTCGTCCAGAATCTCCTGCAGAACCGTTTCTATTCCCGCCGTGCGCTCCGCCTCGTCGATGATGGCGAACACCGGTTCGGCGGGCGGCTCCGGCGCCGGCGCGGGGCGCGCCAGCTGCGCCAGCAGTTCGGCGGTGGGCACCGGGGCCGGTGGCGGCGGGCGGCGCACCGGCATGCGGGCCTCTTCCGGGCCGGGCGTGAAGATGAGGTCGTGGGCGTCATCCTGCGCCTGCGGCAACGGCGTCAGCTTGGGGCTGGTCGAGCGGGCGGAGGTCTCGACCGCGCCGATGGTGACCGGCAAGGGCCGCCGCGACAAGGCGGGGCCGAGGGCGACGAAATGGCCGCGCGCCAGGTCGCGGAACATTTCGGCCTGCCTGCGGTCCATGCCCAGCAGGTCGGCTGCGCGGGCCATGTCGATGTCGAGGAAGGTGCGGCCCATGAGGAAGTTGGAGGCTTCGGCGGCCACGTTCTTGGCGAGCTTGGCCAGGCGCTGCGTGGCGATGACGCCGGCAAGGCCGCGCTTGCGCCCCCGGCACATCAGGTTGGTCATGGCGCCGAGAGACACTTTGCGCGCCTCGTCGGAAACCTCGCCGGCGACGGCCGGGGCGAAAAGCTGCGCCTCGTCCACCACCACCAGCACCGGATACCAATGGTCGCGTTCGGCATCGAACAGGCCGCCGAGAAAGGCGGCAGCCGCGCGCATCTGCTGCTCGACGTCGAGGCCTTCGAGGTTGAGCACGACCGAGACGCGATGCTGGCGGATGCGCCCGGCGATGCGTGTCAGTTCCGCCTCGGTGCGCTGCGCGTCGACCACGACATGGCCGAAGCGGTCCGCCAGCGTGACGAAGTCGCCTTCCGGGTCGATGACGCATTGCTGCACCCAGGGCGCGCTCTGTTCGAGCAGGCGGCGCAGGAGGTGCGACTTGCCGGACCCCGAATTGCCCTGCACCAGCAGGCGGGTCGCCAGCAGTTCTTCGAGATCGAGCATGGCGGGCTTGCCGGGGGAAGCCGCTCCCATGTCAATGTCAACCTTCATCGTCGCTCCTTGTCGGGGCCTTCCTAGCATCCGTTTCCGGCAATGCGAACCGCCGGCGCGCGATACCCACAGACGCCTTAGCCGAGTCGGCCATTGCGGCGCAAAACGCCACGTGTCGTCGCAAACAGCGCAAGGATGACAAAAGCGTTTCGCTAGTGATACACCACGCACGCCGGACGCTGAACGATGCCGGCTGCCATTCGCGAGGCCAGAAACGTGAAGAGATATTCGGTATTCGCCATCGCCCGAGAGGCCATGCGCGGCCATAAGGGCTGGGAACAGCAATGGCCGTCGCCAGAGCCGAAGAAGGAATATGACGTCGTCATCGTCGGCGCCGGCGGGCATGGCCTCGGCACCGCCTATTATCTCGCGGCCGAACACGGCATCACCAACATCGCGGTGATCGAGAAGGGTTGGCTCGGCGGCGGCAATACCGGCCGCAACACCACCATCATCCGCTCCAACTACCTCTATGATGAATCGGCCGGCATCTATAACCACGCGCTGAAGCTGTGGGACGGGCTGTCGCAGGAACTCAACTATAACGTCATGTATTCGGCGCGCGGCGTGATGATGCTGGCGCACAACACCCACGACGTGCAGAGCTTCAAGCGCCACATCCACGCCAACCGGCTGAACGGCATCGACAACGAATGGCTGACGCCCGAGCAGGCCAAGGAATTCTGCCCGCCGCTCAACATCTCGCCGAACGCCCGCTACCCGGTGGTGGGGGCCGCCCTGCAGCGGCGCGGCGGCACGGCACGGCACGACGCGGTCGCCTGGGGCTATGCGCGCGGCGCGGCAGCGCGCGGCGTCGACATCATCCAGAACTGCGAGGTCACCGGCATCAAGCGCGCCGCCGACGGTCGCGTCACCGGCGTCGAGACGACGAAGGGCTTCATCGGCGCCAAGAAGGTCGGCGTGGTGGCCTCCGGCCATACCTCGATGATCATGGGCATGGCCGACGTGCGCATGCCGCTGGAAAGCTATCCGTTGCAGGCGCTGGTTTCGGAGCCGGTCAAGCCGGTGGTGCCCTGCGTGGTGATGTCCAACACCGTGCATGCCTATATCTCCCAGTCCGACAAGGGCGAACTGGTGATCGGCGCCGGCACCGACCAGTACACGTCCTATTCGCAGACCGGCGGCCTGCACATCCTCGAGCATACGCTCGACGCCATCTGCGAGATGTTCCCGATCTTCACGCGCATGAAGATGCTGCGTTCGTGGGGCGGCATCGTCGACGTCACGCCCGACCGTTCGCCGATCGTGGCCAAGACGCCGGTCAAGGGCCTCTACGTCAATTGCGGCTGGGGCACGGGCGGCTTCAAGGCGACGCCGGGTTCGGCCAACGTCTTTGCCCACACCATCGCCAAGGACGAGCCGCACCCGATCAACGCGCCGTTCACGCTGGAGCGGTTCCGCACCGGCCGGCTGATCGACGAGGCCGCCGCGGCCGCCGTGGCGCACTGAGGGGGAATAAGAAATGCTGTTGATACGCTGCCCCTATTGCGAGGAAGAGCGGCCGGAACTGGAGTTCCGCAACGCCGGCGAGGCGCATATCGCGCGCCCGACCGACATCGCCTCGATCAGCGACGAGGACTTCGAGAAGTTCTTCTTCATCCGCACCAACACCAAGGGCATCGTCTACGAGCGCTGGCGGCACGTGCATGGCTGCGCGCGCTTCTTCAATGCCGTTCGTGACAGCGTGTCCGACAAGTTCGTCATGACCTACAAGGCCGGCGAGCCCAAACCCACCAAGCTGCCGGGAGCCGGCAAATGAGCGCCTCCTCTTTCCGTATCCCCAGCGTCGGCCGTCTCAAGCAGGCGAGGACCGTCAGCTTCACCTTCGACGACAAGGCCTATACGGGCGTGGAAGGCGACACGCTGGCTTCGGCGCTGCTGGCCAACGGCGTTCACCTCACCGGCCGCTCGTTCAAGTACCACCGCCCGCGCGGCATTCTTTCGGCCGGCGCGGAAGAGCCGAACGCGCTGGTCGGCATCGAGCGCGACGATGCGCGCAAGGCGCCGAACGTGCGCGCCACCGTGCAGGAAGTCTATGACGGGCTGAAGGCGGTGTCGCAGAACCGCTGGCCGTCGCTGTCCTTCGACGTCGGCGCGGTCAACGACGTCTTTTCGCCGTTCTTCTCGGCCGGCTTCTACTACAAGACCTTCATGTGGCCGAAGTCGGCCTGGAAGTCGCTCTACGAGCCGAAGATCCGGGCCGCAGCCGGCCTCGGCGTCGCGCCGGACAAGGCCGACCCCGACCACTATGCGGCGCAATACGCGCATTGCGACGTGCTGGTGCTGGGCGGCGGTGCTGCCGGCATCGCGGCGGCGCTGGCCGCGGCCGAAACGGGCGTGCGTGTCATCATCGCCGACGAGCAGGCGGAACTGGGCGGCGCGCTGCGCTTCGAGAGCGGGGCAAGGATCGACGGCAAGGACGGCTGGGCGTGGGCGCAGGCCTCCGTCGCCCGGCTGGCGGCGATGGACAATGTCCGTGTACTCTCGCGCACGACCGCCTTCGGCTACTACGCGCAGAACTTCGTCGGCCTGACCGAGCGGGTCAGCGACCACCTGCAGAACCCGGGCGCCGACCTGCCGCGCGAGCGGCTGTGGCAGGTGCGGGCCAAGCGCGTGGTGCTCGCCACCGGCTCGATCGAGCGCCACATGGTGTTTGCCGACAACGACCGGCCGGGCGTCATGCTGGCTTCGGCGGCTCGCACCTACCTCAACCATTACGGCGTTGCGGTGGGCAGGAACGTCGGCATTTATACCGCCAATGACAGCGCCTATGCGGCGGCGATCGACCTCAAGAAGGCGGGCGTCAACATCGCCGCGCTGGTCGACCTGCGCGACAATCCGACCGGCGACCTGATCGACGAGGCGCGCGGCCTCGGCATCGAGATCCACGCGGGCCGCGCGGTGGTCCGCGTCGGCGGCAAGCTGCGCGTCTCCTCCATGGTCGTGCAGCCCAAGAACGGCGGCGGCGGGCGCACGATCCCGGTCGACGCGGTGCTGATGTCGGCGGGCTGGACGCCTTCGGTGCACCTGTTCTCGCAGTCGCGCGGCAAGGTCGCCTTCAACGACGAGGTCAAGCGCTTCCTGCCCGGCACCTATGCGCAGGATTGCGTGTCGGTCGGCGCCTGCAACGGCACGGACGGGCTGTCGGCGACCATCGACGAGGCCTATGCGGCCGGCGCGAAAGCCGCGAAGGACGCGGGCGCCAAGGCGGCCAAGGGCACCAAGCCGAAGGTCGACGCCAGCGAGAACTGGTCGCGCGGCATGCTGGGCGCTGCCCCCGGCGCCGGCCCGGGCACGACGGTCAAGGCGTTCGTGGACTTCCAGAACGACGTGACCGCCAAGGATATCCGCCAGGCCGTGCACGAGGGCATGCGCTCGATCGAGCACGTCAAGCGCTTTACCACCAACGGCATGGCGACCGACCAGGGCAAGACCTCCAACATGCACGGGCTGGCGATCGCCGCCGACGAATTGGACAAGCCGATCCCGCAGGTGGGGCTCACCACCTTCCGCGCCCCCTATACGCCGGTGACCTTCGGCTCCATCGTCGGCCATGCGCGCGGCAGTCTGTTCGACCCGACGCGGCGCACCGCCACCCACGGTTGGGCGGAGAAGAACGGCGCGGTGTTCGAGGACGTGGGCAACTGGAAGCGCGCCTGGTATTTCCCGAAGCCTGGCGAGGACATGCACGCCGCCGTCAACCGCGAATGCGTGACGGTGCGCAAGACGGCCGGCCTGTTCGACGCCTCGACGCTCGGCAAGATCGAGGTGGTGGGGCCGGATGCGGCCACCTTCATGGAACTGATGTACACCAACCCCTGGCAGAAGCTCGGGGTCGGGCGCTGCCGCTATGGCCTGATGCTGCGCGAGGACGGCTTCATCTATGACGACGGCGTCGTTGGCCGGCTGGCGGAAGACCGCTTTCACGTCACCACGACGACGGGCGGGGCGGCGCGCGTCATGAACATGATGGAGGATTACCTCCAGACCGAGTTCCCGCATCTCAACGTCTGGCTGACCTCGGTTTCCGAGCAGTGGGCGGTGGTCGCCGTGCAGGGGCCGAACTCGCGCCAGATCATCGAGCCGCTGATCGAGGGCATCGATATTTCGGACGAGGCGATGCCCCATATGTCGGTGCGCGAAGGCAAAATCTGCGGCGTGCCGACGAGGCTGTTCCGCATGTCCTTCTCGGGCGAGCGCGGCTTCGAGGTCAACGTGCCCGCCGACTACGGCGAGGCGGTATGGGAAGCGCTGTGGGCGGAAGGCCAGAAGCACGGCGCCTGCGCCTACGGCACCGAGACCATGCACGTGCTGCGCGCCGAAAAGGGCTACATCATCGTCGGCCAGGACACGGACGGAACCGTGACCGTCCACGACGCCGGCCTCGATTGGGCGATCGGCAAGAAGAAGACCGATTTCGTCGGCATCCGCGGCATGAAGCGGCCGGATCTCGTCGCCGGCGGGCGCAAGCAGCTGGTCGGCCTCAAGACCAAGGACCCGAAAGTGGTGCTGGAGGAGGGCGCGCAGATCGTCGCCGACCCGAAGCAGCCGATCCCGATGAAGATGATCGGCCATGTCACGTCGAGCTACTGGTCGGAGAACTGCGGTCGCTCGATCGCGCTGGCCGTGGTCGTCGACGGCCACAAGCGCATGGGCGAGACGCTGTACGTGCCGATGCCGGACCGGACGATCGAAGTGGAAGTCTGCGGCACGGTATTCTTCGACGAGAAGGGGGAGCACCTCAATGGCTAAGGCAACTGGGGCCAAGGCAACCGGGGCTAAGGCGACTGGAGCCAGGCAGGCGGCTGGAGCGGCCACCCAAGCCGCCGCGCCTTCGGTCGAACGCCGTTCGGCGCTGGCTGGCTGGGCGGTTTCGGTGAACGAGGTCTCGCTGGCGGAAATGCCGCCGGCAGAGCGTGTTTCGCTGCGCGTGCCCGCCGATTCGGTCGCTTCGCTGTCGCGTGCGCTCGGCGTCACGCTGCCGCAGAAGCCGAAGACCTCCGCCGCCAAGGGCGAGCGCATCGCGCTGTGGCTGGGCCCGGACGAATGGCTGGTGCTCGACGCCGAGGGCAGCGACATCCTCGGCGACTGCGCCAAGGCCAAGGGGCTGCATTCGGCGGTCGGCATCTCGCACCGCAACGTCGCCATCTCGGTGACCGGGGCGAAGGCGGCGGCGGCCATCAATTCCGGCTGCCCGCAGGACCTGTCGCTGGAGGCCTTCCCGGTTGGCGCATGCTCGCGCACGGTGTTCGGCAAGAGCGAGATCGTGCTCTACCGAACGGCCGCCGACGCATTCCGGGTCGAGTGCTGGCGCTCCTTCTCCGACTACGTCTTCACGCATCTGAGCGAAGGCGCGCGCGGCGCAGCCTGACTATTCGACCCGGGCCCGGAACCTTCGTCATCGGCGTTCGTTTCAGCGTTACCTGAAACAGGAGGAACGCATGACCGCGTCGTCAAAAGCCGCCGAAAACAAGAAGGCGCCGAAAACGCCGGCCGTCCGCTCTTTCGAAAAGGAGAAGCGGGAGGAAACCGCCGTGACGCCGGAGGAAGAACTGGAAGCAGGGCTGGAAGGTACTTTCCCCGCCAGCGATCCGGTCTCGACCATCTCGACGTCGATCCCCGGCAAGCCGAAGAGGCGTCGACCCGAGGACGGGAAATAGCGCCTTTCGGGTGGTCCGCTGTTTATGGCGACTCTGCTTTCGTCTTGAACGTCTCCGCTCCGTCGCGGATTTAAAGACCCCCACCCCTAACCCCTCCCCACAGGGGGAGGGGGACTTGGCTCTGCGTTTTCGCTTCCCTCCCCCTTGTGGGGAGGGGTTAGGGGTGGGGGTATCGACGCTCGGAGATTTTTGCTGGGCGCCGCCGCGCTCAGGCGGTTTCTTCCTTCGGTTCGACGAAAGTCAGCGTCAGCCAGCGGGCGGTGAGCGCCGGCGTTTTCTCGCCCTCGATCTCGAGCGTCACGTCGTGGGCCATCTGCACCCAGCCCGACGGCCGGACCTTGACGCTCGCCAGCACGAAACGGGCGCGGATGCGCGAGCCGGTCCTGACCGGCGACTTGAAGCGGATTTCATCGAAGCCGTGGTTGACGCCCATCTTGCTGCCCGCGATCGGCGGCATGGTCTCGAAGGTCATCGCCGACAGCAGCGACAAAAGCAGGAAGCCATGCGCGATGGTGCCGCCATAAGGTGTCTCGCGCGCCGCGCGTTCCGGGTCGCAATGGATGAACTGATGGTCGTCGGTGGCGTCGGCGAACTGGTCGATCATGTTCTGCGTGACCGCCCGCCACGGCGAGACGCCCACTTCCTTGCCTTCGCTGGCGACAAGGGCTTCGAGGCTGATCGGCTGCATTCTTCACACTGTCCACGCTGCTTTTCGCGACAGATAAAGCCTTGCGCCGGCAATGTCACCCGTGCGGGCCGGCCTATTCGGCCGGTTCCATGTCGATATAGGCGGCTTCCGACAGTTCGCGCTTGAGCCGGCCCTCTTCCTCCACGTTCGGCGTGATGAAGCGGCCGAGCAGGAGGTAGGCGACCGGGGTCAGGAACAGCGTCGATATGGTGGCGAGGCCGAGGCCGCCGACGATCACCCAGCCGAGCGCGATGCGCGCTTCCGCGCCGGCGCCGCTGGCCAGCACCAGCGGCACGCCGCCGAGGATGGTGCAGATCATCGTCATCATCACCGGGCGCAGGCGGATGGTAGCGGCTTCTTCGATCGCCTGGCGCACGTTCATGCCCCGGTCGCGCATCTGGTTGGCGAATTCGACGATGAGGATGCCGTTCTTGGCCATGACGCCGACCAGGAGCACGAGGCCGATCTGGCTGTAGGCGTTGAGGCTGGTGCCGGTCAGGATCAGCGCGATGATAGCGCAGGCCAGCCCCAGCGGCACGGTCGCCATGATGATGACGGCGCTGACGAAGCTTTCGAACTGGGCGGCCAGCACCAGGAGGATGATGACCAGCGCGAAGCCGAAGATGGTGGCCATGGCGCTGTTGGATTCGCCGAGCGTCGCGGCTTCGGCGAGCGGCAGCACGCGGGCGCCGGGGGGCAACAGTGGCTGGGCGATGCCCTCGGCGACGCCCAGGGCGTCGCCGAGGGCGAAATCGCTGCGCAGGTTGGAAGTGATGCCGACCGAAGGCTGCCGCTGCTCGCGCGTCAGCGAGGGCGGCACCGCCTTTTCCGTCAGCGTGGCGATGGTCGACATCGGCACGAAGCGGCCGTCCTGCGTCTTCAGGAACAGGTTTTCGAGGTCGGTCGGGTCATTGACCGGATTGGTGGTGGAGACGAGCTTCACGCCATAGCTGCGGTCGGCGATGTAGACGTCGCCGATCTTGTTGCCGTCGAGCATCGCCTGGAGCGTGTCGGCAAGCCCGGTGATGTCGATGCCGAGGTCAGAGGCGCGCTGGCGGTCGATGGCGACGGCGAGCTGGGGCTGGGTCGGGTCGACGCTCAGGCGCGGCTGCTGGAAGCGCGGGTCCTTCTGCATGGCGTCGATGATGTTGTTGGCGGCTGCGCCGAGCGCCTGGCGGTCGTTGCCGACCAGTGCGAACTGCAGGCCGTTGCCGGCGCCGCGGATGCCGAGGCTGTTGGGCTGCACCGGGAAGACGCGCAGGCTGGGCACCTGTCTGGTCAGGGTGCTGATCTCGGCCATGATCTGCTGCTGGCTGCGCGTGCGCTGTTCCCACGGCGCCAGCGTCATGACCATGAAGCCGGTGTTGTAGGCGCCGTTGTTGCCGGCGAACTCGAACGTGCTTTCGATCTCGCCGGAATCGCGCATCGGCTGGATCAGCCGCTCGATCTTCTCCATCTGCGAGGCGGTGTATTCGAGGCTGACGCCCTGCGGCGCGTTGATGCGCAGGAGCACGACCGAACGGTCCTCGGTGGGGGTCAGTTCCTGCCGGATGGTGCCGAACAGCGAGAAGGCGACGCCGGCGAACAGGACCGCGACGAGAACCACGATCCACGGCGCGCCGAGGCAGGCGTGCAGGCAGCGGCGATAAAGCGCGTTCAAGGCGGCGCCGATCTGGGAGCCGATGCCTTTCTTGCGTGGCGCTTCCTCTTGCGAGGGGGCTGTGGTCAGCAGGCGGGAAGCCAGCATCGGGCAGAGCGACAGCGCCACCACGCAGGACAGGATCACCGACATCGCCAGCACGAAGCCGAACTCGCGGAACAGCCCGCCGGTCTGGCCGGGCAGGAACGAGATCGGCACGAACACGGCGACGAGGGTTGCGGTCGTGGCGATGACGGCGAAGAACACTTCCTTGGTGCCGAGCACGGCGGCGGCGCGCGGGCCCATTCCCTGGTTGCGCCGGCGCACGATGTTTTCAAGCACCACGATGGCGTCGTCGACGACGAGGCCGGTGGCCAGCACCAGCGCCAGCAGCGTCAGGATGTTGATGGAAAAGCCGGCGAGGTAGATGGCGGCGATGGTGCCGATCATGGCGACCGGCATCGACAGGCCCGGAATAAGCGTGGCGCGCCAGTCGAGCAGGAACAGGTAGATGACGAGCAGCACGAAGCTGACGGCAAGGCCGAGCGCGAGTTCGACTTCGTGCACCGCGCCGTTGACGAACACGGCGTCGTCGCTGGTGATCTTGATCGACATGCCCTTGGGCAGCGTCTGCTGCAGCCTGGCGACCGCCGCCTTCACGCCTTCGGAGATTTCCAGCGTGTTGGATTCGGCCTGGCGCACGATGCCCATGCCGATGCCGGCCTTGCCGTCGGAGCGCAGCGTGGACTGGCCGATGTCGGGGCCGAGCGTCACGGTGGCGACGTCGCGGATGCGGGTGTTGCCGCCCAGCACGATGTCCTCGAAGGCTTCCGGCGTGGTCACGTCGGCGGTCGTGCGGACGATCAGGTTCTGGTTGGAGGTGCTGATCGAGCCGGCGGGGGAATCGAAGGCGACCGAGGCGAGGGCGGCCCTGAGGTCGGCGATGGTGAAGCCGTGGCTGGCGAGCTTGGTCTGGTCGACGTCGATGCGGAAAATCTTGTCGCGGTCGCCATAGACCTGCACGTCGGCAACGCCGGGAACGGCGGCCAGCGTGTCCTCGATCTGCTCCTCGACGATCACCGTCATGTCCTGGATGGACATGTTGTCGGCGGTGACGGCGAGCCGCATCACGGCATCGGAATTGGCGTCGGCCTTGACGATGCGCGGCGGGTCGGCCTCGTCCGGCAACTGGTTGGCGACACGGCCGACTGCGTCACGCACGTCGGAAGCGGCGACGTTGAGGTCGACGCCGTCGTTGAACTCGATGGTGACGCGGCTGCGGCCGTAGGAGGAGGTGGACGAGATCGACTTGACGCCGGAGACGCGCGCCACCGTGCCCTCGACGGTGTCGGTCACCTCGCGGTCGACGGTTTCGGCCGCCGCCCCGGTGAAGTCGGTGGTGACGGAGATGACGGCGCGGTCGACGTCGGGCAGTTCACGGATTTCGACACCGTAGAAGGCGGCGAGACCGGCAACCGCGATCAGCGTGTTGAGCACGAAGGCCATGACCGGCCTGCGGACGAAAAGAGCGGTGATACCCGTTTCGCTGGCGGCGTTGCGGACTTCCGTCATGAGCCGCTGGCGCCCGTCGCCGGCCGGCCCTGGTTGGCGGTAAGGACCTCGCCGTCCTCGCGAACGCTCTGCACGCCTTCGGTCACCACCATGTCGCCGCTGGTCACCGGCGCGTCGATGAGCACGGTTTCGGTGTTGCGCTGGATGATGCGCACGCCGACGCGGCGGGTACGGCCGTCCTTGACCGTCCAGATGTAAGCGCCGTCGGTGCCCCACTGGATGGCGAGCGGGCTGACCGCAGGATAGGTGTCGCCGGGGAATTTCATCGTGACCTGGAAGGCCATGCCGGCGCGCAGCGAATCGGCGGGGTTCTCGATCAGGCCCTGCACCCACAGCGTGCGGCTTTTCTCGTCGACCCGGTTGTCGATCGCCGACACCGTTCCCTGGAACACGCCCTTGGCGTTGGCGATGGGGGAGGCGGTGAGCGGCGCACCGACCTTGACCGCGGCGGCGAAGCGCTCCGGCACCCAGAAATCCACCAGGATGGCGGAGCGGTCGTCGATGGTGGCGATGGCCGACTGGCTGGTGACGTAGTTGCCGGCCTCGATCGGCAGGATGCCGACGGTGCCGCCGATCGGCGCGACGACGGAGCGGCGCTTGAGCGCAAGCTCGGCCTCGCGCAACTGGAGCCTGGCGTTGTCCAGCGCGACCTGCGCATCCGAGACGGCGACCGCCGTCGCGGCCTTCGAGGCCTGCAAGCGGGTTACCCGCTCCAGCTTCGCCTCGGCGTCCTCGACGCCGACCTTGGCGCGGTCGACGGCGATGGCCTCGGTTTCGGAATCCAGCTCGGCGATGGTCTGGCCTTTTTCGACATGCGCGCCGGACTGAACCAGAAATTCCGTCAGGCGGCCGGCGGTATAGGGGGTGACGGTGACCGTCGCCTTGGCGCGGCCGGTGCCGATCGCCTGCAGGCGATCGTTGATGGTGGCGCTCGCCACCGGCGCGGTCACGACCGGGACCTGCGCACCACCGCCGCCGCCGGTGCGGGCAGTGGTTTCGCCGCCCTCCTGCTTCGGAGTCGAGGCATGCGCCCATTCGATGCCCCAGCGGTCGAGGATTTCCGGGGCGCCCGGAAAGTACCGGATCCACGCGACACCCGCGGCGACCAGCACCACGAAGGCAAAAGCTATTTGTTTCCAGGCAGCCATCGGCACTCCGGTTGGCAAAAAGTCTTCCTCGGGCTCACCGGCTCCTTGGGGCAGGCCCTCTCCGGAGTAGACAACGAAGAACACGGCGTCGCCCGGACACCGATCTAGTGCGCCTTTATGTCAATTTTCCACGGCTTGCGCACATTAAATCTGCGTAAGGTTTGCGTGCCGCCGAGGCGGCACGCTCAGCGCAGGCGTTCCATTTCCTGCAGGCGGCGCGCGGTATCCGCTTCGGACCGGCGGGTGACGGCGGCGATGACGGCCTCCGTCGCCACGAAAAGCGAGGCCGAGGAATCCCACGCGGACGGCACGGCGGTGCGGCCGGCGATGACGTGGCGGGCGAAGCGGGCGACCGGCGACAGCCACTGGTCGGTGAACAGCACGATCTGCGCGCCGCGGCCATGCGCCAGTTCGGCCAGCCGGATCAGGCTTTCCTGATAACGGCGGATGTCGAAGATGAGCAATATATCGCGCTTGCCCATGTCGATCAGCCGGTCGCGCCAGATGCTTTCCTGCCCGGCCAGGTGGAAGACATTGGGCCGGATGATCGCCAGATGCGCCGCCATGTAGCGGGCCAGCGGATCGGTGAAGCGGCCGCCGATCAGGTAGACGTGGCCGCGCCGGTCGGAAAGCCGCGAGGCGATTTCGTCAAGCTGGGCATCGGAGAGATGCCGGAAGGTCTCGCGCATGTTGTCGAGCGTGGCTTCAAGGAGCGGGGAAACCGCGCTGTCCTTGACCGCGTTGGGCAGGGTCGTGCGGGTGGCCGGAGACTGCAGCTGGGCGGCCAGTTCCTCCTGCAGCGCCGACTGGAAATCCGGATAGTGCTGGAAACCGAGCCGGGCGACGAAACGCAGGATCGTCGGCGACGACACGCCCGCCGCCTGCGAGAATTCCGCCACCGTCTTGAGGCCCACCACCGGATAATTGGCGATCAGGGTCTGGGCTGCCCGGCGTTCGCCGGTCGGCATGGCGTCGATCCGCTCGGCAATGCGTTCGGCAACATTCGAGGCCATTCCTGCCCACTCCCGTGTTGAACCGGCACTGCCTGAAAAACGTATTTGACAAAACCGGATATTGCGTATGAAATCATCCATGATGGCGCGGTAAAACGCAATAAGTAACATATGATACGGCGCCCAGGAGGATTTCGGAGGGGATGGGGACAGCTTCGGGGGAGCATCATGCAGCTGCGAGCGCGGCAAGGGTAACGAATCCCGAAGGGGCGAGCCCCTACGTGTTCACCTGCGACCACGCGTCGAATTTCGTGCCGCCCGCGTTCGGCACGCTCGGGCTGGCGCCCGAGGAGTTCGAGCGGCACATCGCCTGGGACCCGGGTGCGCTGCCGGTGGCCCGGCTGATGGCCAAGGCGCTCGACGCGACTCTGGTCGAGACCTGCGTTTCGCGCCTGATCATCGACTGCAACCGCCCGCTCGACGCGCACAACCTCATTCCCGAAACCAGCGAGACGACGACGATCCCGGGCAATGCCGGGCTCTCCGCCGCCGACCGGCAGGCACGGATCGACCTGGCGTGGCGGCCTTTCCACGACGCGGTGGAACAGACGATCGAGGCGCGGCTGGCGGCCGGGCGCGAGACGCGGCTGGTCTCCGTGCATTCCTTCACGCCGGTCTATTTCGGCAAGCAGCGGCCGTGGCACATCGGCATCATCCATGACGAGGACGAGCGCATCGCCACACCGCTGGTGCGGGCGCTGAACGCGGTTGCCGGCACCACGGTCGGGGTCAACGAGCCCTATTCGCCGGCCGATCTCGTCTATTTTACGCTGGAAAAGCACGCGCGCTCGCGCGGGCTCGCCTGCGCCATGATCGAAATCCGCAACGACGTCATCGCCGACGAGGCCGGCCAGGTACGCTGGGCAAGGCTGCTTTCGGCCATTCTGGGAAAGCTCGAGGTTTCAAGCGAGGGAGGGACGGCCATGGCCGCGACGGCAGGGGGGCGGCATGCCTGAGCCCATCAAGCTTTTCGTTCGCACCGTCGACCGCGTCAACTACCGCGTCGGCCGCTTCGCCATGTACCTGATCTTCCCGATGGGAGCGATCCTGCTCTACTCGACGGTGATGCGGCTCATCCTCGGCTATCCGGTCAACTGGGCGCTGGAGATGACGCAGTTCATGCTGTCGGCCTACTATCTTTTGGGCGGCGCCTACTCCATGCAGCTCGACGCGCATGTGCGCATGGACCTGTTCTACTCCAACATGAAGCCGAAGACGCGGGCGGTCACCGATTCGATCACGATCGTGGCCGTCATCTTCTATCTTTGCGTGCTGTTCTGGGGCGGCGTGTCCTCGACCAACTATTCCATCGTCTACAACCAGAAGAACTACACGGCCTGGGCGCCGGTGCTGTGGCCCGTCAAGGTGGCCATGACGACCGGCATCTTCCTGATGCTGCTGCAGACCATTTCCCAGTTCTTCAAGGACGTCGCCGAGGCGCGTGGAAAGCCGATCGCATGAGTTCCGAATTCATCACCCTTTTCATGTTCGCCTCGATGCTGATCCTGATGGCCACGGGCCAGCGGGTCTATGGCGTCATCGGTGCGGTCGGCTCCGCGGCGGCCTTGTGGCTCTGGGGCACCGGCTCGTTCGAGCTGCCGTTCAACGCGGCCTTCCAGGTGCTCAACTGGTATCCGCTGATCACCCTGCCGTTCTTCGTGTTCATGGGCTACATGCTCTCGGAGTCCGGCATCGCCAACAATCTCTACCGCATGTTCCACGTCTGGTTCGGCAATGTGCGCGGCGGCCTGGCGATCGGCACCATGGGGCTGATGATCGTCATCTCCATGTTCAACGGCCTGTCGGTCGCCGGCATGGCAATCGGCGCGACGGTGGCGCTGCCGGAACTGCTCAGGCGCGGCTACGACAAGGTGATGATCACCGGCGTCATCCAGGGCGGCTCGTCGCTCGGCATCATGGGGCCGCCCTCGGTGGTGCTCATCCTCTACGCGATGATCGCACGCCAGCCGGTGCTGCAACTTTGGCTGGCCGGCATCGGCCCCTTCATCCTGATGGCGATCGTCTTCACGCTCTACATCTACATCCGCTGCCGCATGCAGCCGGAACTCGCGCCGATCCTGCCGGCCGAGGAGCGCGCCAACATCACCACGCGCGAGAAGCTGGTGCTCCTGCGCGAGGGCCTGCTGCCGTTCGGCCTGTTCGCGGCGATCATGGGCCTGTTCTTCTCGGGCACCACCAGCCTTGTCGAAACCTCGATGGTCGGCGCGCTCCTGTCGCTGCTGGCGGCGTGGTTCTCGGGCAAGCTGACCAAGGACGTGCTCGAGGTGACGACGCGCAACACGCTGGCGGTCTCGGCGATGTTTTTGTGGATCATCCTCGGCGCGTTGTGCTTCAGCGCCGTCTATGACGGGCTCGGCGCCATCAAGGCGATCGAGAGCCTGCTGCTCAACACCTTCGATCTCAGCCCCTGGGGCGTGCTGTCGATGATGCTGTTTTCCTTCATCATCCTCGGCATGTTCCTGGACGACACCGCCATGCTGGTGATCGTGGCGCCGCTCTATATTCCGCTGGTCAAGCTGCTCGGCTTCGACCTGATCTGGTTCGGCATCCTCTACACGATCACCTGCCAGATCGCCTATATCGTCCCGCCCTTCGGCTACAACCTGTTCCTGATGCGGGCGATGGCGCCGCCGGAAATCACCATCGTCGATATCTACAAGTCGATCGTGCCGTTCTTCTTCCTGATGGTGTTCTGCATGATCGTCATCATGGTGTTCCCCGATATCGCGATGTACCTGCCCGACCTCTACTCGGGCAAGAGATGAGGACATTCAGCTTTTTGGGAGGGTCAATGGAACATTGGATGAATAAGACCGCGAGCAGGGCCGGTTCGGACTGGACCCTGCCTGCCGCGATAACGGAATTGATCTAGTAACTTCAACGGGAGAGAGATGAAATGAGCGATACGAAAGCGATCAGCAAGCGGGACTTCCTGCGCAAATCGGTCCTGACCGGCGCGGGCGCCGTCGGCGCCACCGCGCTCGCCACGCCCTATGTGAAGGCGCAGGCGCCGATCAAGTGGCGCCTCCAGACCTATGCCGGCCCGGCGCTCGCCGACCACGTCTGCAAGCCGGGCGTCGAGGCCTTCAACAAGGCCGCGCATGGCGAGATGGAAATCGAGATGTACACGGCCGACCAGCTCGTGCCGCAGGGCGAGCTGTTCCGCGCCGTTCAGTCCGGTACGCTCGACGCCGCCCAGAGCGACGACGACTCGGCCGCCGCCCCGGTGGACGTCAAGGTGTTCGGCGCCTACTTCCCGCTTGCTTCGCGCTATTCGCTCGACGTGCCGGCGCTCTGGCACTGGCACGGCCTCAAGGAGATCTGGGAAGAGGCCTATGCCGAAATCCCCGGCGTGACCTGGCTTTCGAGCGGCGCCTGGGACCCGTGCAACTTCGGCACGACCAAGCCGATCAAGTCGATCGACGACCTCAAGGGCCTGCGCGTCTACACCTTCCCGACCGGCGGCCAGTTCCTGTCGCGCTTCGGCGTCGTCCCGGTGACGCTGCCCTATGAAGACGTCGAGGTGGCGCTGCAGACCGGCGAGCTCGACGGCGTGTGCTGGTGCGGCATCACCGAGATGCACACGGTGGGCTGGGCCAACGCGCTGAAGTACTTCCTGACCAACCCGCTGTCGGGCGCCTGGGCAGGTTCCTACTTCGTCAACACCGACAAGTGGAAAGCCGTTCCGGAGCATCTCCAGACGCTGTTCATGATGGCCATCGACACCTCGCACTACTACCGCCAGCACTGGTACTGGGCGGGCGAGGCCAAGTATCGCAACGAGGGCAAGCTGGAACTGACGACGGTGCCGGCCGACCAGTGGAAGCAGGTGGAAGACGAGGCGACCAAGTTCTGGGACGAGATCGCCAGCCAGAGCCCGCGTTCGGCGAAGGTCGTCGAGATCATCAAGAAGTACAACGAATCCATGGTCAAGGCTGGCGCGCCCTATCGCTACAGCTAAGCCCGTGGAGCATGGCAACCCGGCCGCTCCGGCGGCCGGGTTCATCCGTAGAAATCCCAAGCGCCCGCCTATGCGGGGGAGAAAAGAATGGCCGGAAATCTTTCGTTCGATCAGTTGAAGAGTGCGGTGTCGGCAGGTGAGATCGACACGGTGCTGGCGGCCGCCACCGACATGCAGGGCAGGCTCATCGGCAAGCGGTTCCTGGCGTCCTTCTTCGTCGATTCGGCGCATGACGAGACGCATGGCTGCAACTACCTGATGGCCGATGACATCGATATGGAACCCGTGCCCGGCTACAAGGCGGCGAGCTGGTCGAAGGGCTACGGCGATTTCGTGCTGAAGCCGGACCTGTCCACCATCCGGCTGGTGCCGTGGCTGGAAAAGACCGCGCTGGTCCTGTGCGACGTGCTCGACCACCACACCCATGACGACCTGCTGCATTCGCCGCGCGCGATCCTGCGCAAGCAGGTGAAGCGCCTCGCCGAGCGCGGCTACATGGGCTACTTCGCTTCCGAACTGGAATTCTACCTGTTCTCCGAAACCTACAAGTCGGCCCGCGCCAAGCGCTGGCACGAGCTGGAGACGGCCTCGCCCTATATCGGTGACTACCTGATCGGCATCACCACCAAGGAAGAAGGCTATATGCGCCGCCTGCGCAACGACATGAACGCGGCCGGCATCCCGATCGAGAACTCCAAGGGCGAATGGGGCCCGGGCCAGGAGGAGATCAACGTCCGCTATGCCGAGACGCTGGAGATGGCCGACCGCCACGTATTCCTGAAGAACGGGGCCAAGGAAATCGCCGACATCGAGGGCAAGGCCGTGTGCTTCATGGCCAAGTACAATTACGGCCTCGCCGGCAATTCCAGCCACATCCACAATTCGCTGTGGAGCGCCGACGGCAAGACGCCGCTGTTCTTCGACAGGAACGCGCCATGGACCCTGTCCGAACTCGGCCGGCAGTGGTCGGCAGGGCAGCTGAAATACGCCAAGGAATACACGCTGCTTCTGGCGCCCTACATCAACTCCTACAAGCGCTTCCAGTCCGGCACCTTCGCGCCGACCAAGATCATGTGGTCGGAAGACAACCGCACCGCCGGCTTCCGCCTGTGCGGCGAGGGCACCAAGGGCATCCGCATGGAATGCCGCATCGGCGGCGCCGACCTCAACCCCTATCTGGCCTTCGCCGGGCTGATCGCGGCGGGGCTGGCCGGCATCGACGAGAAGCTCGAACTGCAGAAGCCGTTCGTCGGCGACGCCTACCAGGCTGCGCGCCTGCAGGACGTTCCCAAGACGTTGCGAGACGCCACCGAGGCCTTCGCCAAATCGAAGATGCTGAAGGAAGCGCTCGGCGAGGAAGTGGTGGACCACTATGTCCATACCGCGCGCTGGGAGCAGATGGAGTATGATCGCCGCATCACCGACTGGGAACTGCACCGCGGCTTCGAGCGGTATTGATCGATCAATGACACCGGACGGCCCCTCCCAGGCTGCCCGCAACCCTGACTGAAGGACAAGTACGATGACCGAAACGGTCAAGCTCAAATCCCCCATCGACGGCTCGATCTATGCGGAACGGCCCGTCGCCACCGATGTGCAGGTGAGCGCCGCCGTCGAGCGGGCGCGCGCCGCCCAGGCCGACTGGGCGCAGGTCCCGATCGCAAGGCGCGGCCAATACATGCTCGCCATGCTGGAAAACCTCGTCGCCATGACCGACGAGATCGTGCCGGAGATCGCCTGGCAGATGGGCCGCCCGGTGCGCTACGGCGGCGAATTCGGCGGCGTGAAGGAACGCACCCAGTATATGGTCGAGATCGCGGAAAAGGCGCTGGCGCCGATGCCGGCGTCGAACCCCAAGGACGGCTTCCGCCGCTACGTGAAGAAGGACCCGCTCGGCGTCGTCATGGTCATTGCGCCGTGGAACTATCCGTATCTCACTGCCGTCAACACCATCGTGCCGGCGCTGATGGCGGGTTCGACCGTCATCCTCAAGCATGCCGCGCAGACGCTGCTGGTCGGCGAGCGCTTCGCGCAGGCGTTCGAGAAGGCCGGCCTGCCCAAGGGCGTGTTCCAGAACGTCGTGCTCAACCACGCGCAGACGGAAAAGCTGCTCGGCTCCGGCAAGATCGACCATGTCAATTTCACCGGCTCGGTCGGCGGCGGCCGCGCCATCGAGAAGGCGGCGGCCGGCACCTTCATGACGCTCGGGCTGGAACTCGGCGGCAAGGACCCGGCCTATGTGCTGCCCGACGCCAAGATCGAGCATGCGGTCGCCAACCTCGTGGACGGCGCCTTCTTCAACTCCGGCCAGTGCTGCTGCGGCATCGAGCGCGTCTATGTGCACGAGAAGGTCTATGACCAGTTCGTCGACGGCTTCATCGCCGAGACCAAGAACTATGTCGTCGGCAATCCACTGGAGCAGGCGACCACCATGGGCCCGATGGCGCAGGCGCGGTTCGCCGACCTGATCCGCGAGCAGAAGGCGGAGGCGCTGCGCAAGGGCGCTAAGGCGCATGTCAACATGAAGGTCGACAAGGACGCCGCCGGCTCACCCTATATCGCGCCGGAAGTGCTGACCAATGTCGATCACCAGATGTCGGTCATGCGCGAGGAAAGCTTCGGCCCGATCGTCGGCATCATGAAGGTGCGCAACGACGAGGAAGCGATCGCGCTGATGAACGACAGCCCCTATGGCCTCACCGCCTCGATCTGGACCACCGACACCGAGCACGCGATTGCCCTCGGCGACCGCGTCGAGACGGGCACCGTGTTCATGAACCGCTGCGACTATCTCGATCCGGCGCTGGTGTGGACCGGCGTGAAAGACACCGGCAAGGGCGCCGGCCTCAGCCAGATCGGCTACGACAATTTGACCCGGCCGAAGAGCTATCACCTCAGGGAAGCTATCTAGGTTTCGTCAATGCTAATCGACCCCCATTCCGTCTTGCTTCGCAAGCCACCTCTCCCCCGCTCGACGGGGGAGAGGAAAGCGGTTGCGGCCTTGACGCCATTCCTCTCCCGCCGGGCAGGGGGAGAGGCGGACCGGCGAAGCCGGGACGGAGTTGGGGTGCTTCTAACCTTCGGAAAGCCAATAAACCCATGACCACCCTCGTCTCCAAATGGAACTACCCCACCACCGTCCGCTTCGGCGCCGGCCGCATTAAGGAACTGCCGGAAGTGCTGGAAGCGACCGGCATCAAAAATCCGCTGTTCGTCACCGATCCGGGACTGGCGAAGCTGCCGGTCGTGGCTTCGACGCTGAAAATCCTCGACGATGCGAAAATCCCGCACGGCGTCTTTTCCGACGTCAAGCCGAACCCGGTGGAATCCAACCTCACCGCCGGCATCGAGGTGTTCAGGAAGGGCAAGCATGACGGCGTCATCGCCTTCGGCGGCGGCTCGGCGCTCGACCTCGGCAAGCTGATCGCCTTCCAGGCGGGCCAGACGCGCCCGGTCTGGGACTTCGAGGACATCGGCGACTGGTGGACGCGCGCCGACGCCGACGCCATCGTGCCGATCATCGCCGTGCCGACGACGGCCGGCACCGGCTCGGAAGTCGGCCGCGCCGGCGTCATCACCCATGAGGCGACGCACACCAAGAAGGTTATCTTCCATCCGAAGATGCTGCCGGCCATCGTCATCGCCGATCCGGAGCTCACCACCGGCATGCCGCCCTTCATCACCGCCGGCACCGGCATGGACGCGCTGGCGCACTGCCTGGAAGCGTACTGCGCCCCCGGCTACCATCCGATGGCGGACGGCATTGGCGTCGAGGGCGTGCGGCTGGTGTTCGAGAACCTGCCCAAGGTGTACGCCAACGGCAACGACCTTGTCGCCCGCGCCCACATGATGTCGGCGGCGGCCATGGGCGCCACCGCGTTCCAGAAGGGGCTCGGCGCGATCCACTCGCTGTCGCATCCGATCGGCGCGCTCTACGACACCCATCACGGCATGACCAACGCCGTGTTCATGCCCTATGTGCTGGCCTTCAACCGCGAAGCGATCGAAGGCAAGATCGAGCGGCTCGCCGCCTATTGCGGCATTGCCGGCGGCTTCGACGGCTTCACGAAGGCGATCCTCGATTTGCGCCGGACGCTGAAGGTGCCGCACACGCTGCCCGAATTCATCAAGGGGCTGGAGATGGACGCTGAGCGCAAGGGGCTGATCGCCGACATGGCGATCGTCGATCCAACCGCTGGCGGCAACCCCATCGAGCTTACGCGCGCGGGGGCTTTGTCGCTGCTGGAAAGCGCCTTGAAAGGATAAGCTCCACGGCCGGCAGGTGCGTGCGCCTGCCGGCCTCAAGGGGCAGGGAACACCGGGAAACAGGATGGGAGAGGAGGGCAAATAATTAGCCGGAAAAACAAATCGGCGCCAATTGCAGGCGACCGACAAAAGTAGTTAACTTTCATGCCTTTCGGGTGCGGGCGGTTCGATCTTCATCGGACTGTCACGGAACGTGGATACCGCATCGCAGGCGTCCAACGGCGTCAGTTCAACGGAGAGAGCGAAATGTTCAGATTCACCGGGAAAGTCCTTTCCCTTTCGGCCGTCGCCCTTATGGCGACCTCTGCCATCTCGTATGCCGAACCATCGGAGGAACTCATCGCGGCGGCCAAGGCGGAAGGGATGTTCTCGCCGATCGCGCTGCCGCACGACTGGTGTGGCTGGGAAGGCATCTTGAACGGCTTCAAGGCCAAGTATCCGTTCATCACGCTCAACGAGCTCAATCCCGACGCCGGCTCGGCCGACGAGATCGAGGCGATCAAGGCCAACAAGGACAACAAGGGCCCGCAGGCGCCCGACATGGTCGACGTCGGCCTCTCCTTCGGCCCGGCCGCGACCAAGGAAGGCCTGTTCCTGCCCTACAAGGTCGAGACCTTCGACGAGATCGAGAACAAGGACCCGGACGGCCACTGGTACGGGGGCTATTACGGCGTACTCTCCTTCGAGGTGAACACGGACATCGTCAAGAACGTGCCGCAGGACTGGCCGGACCTGTTGAAGCCGGAATACGCCAACAGCGTCGCGCTGGCGGGCGATCCGCGCGCGGCTAACCAGGCGATCCTGTCGGTCTATGCGGCCGGTCTCGCCGCTGCCGGCGGCGATGCCGCCAAGGCTCCGCAGGCCGGGCTCGACTATTTCAAGAAGCTCAACGATGCCGGCAATTTCGTCCCGGTCATAGGCAAGGCCGCTTCGCTGGCGCAGGGCACGACGCCGATCGTCATCCGTTGGGACTACAACGCGCTCGCCGACCGCGACACGCTGAACGGCAACCCGCCGGTCGAGGTGGTGGTGCCGAAGTCGGGCGTGCTGGCCGGCGTCTACGCGCAGGCGATCAGCGCCTACGCGCCGCATCCGAACGCGGCCAAGCTGTGGATGGAATACATCTATTCCGACGAAGGCCAGCTCGGCTTCCTGAAGGGCTATTGCCACCCGGCGCGCTTCAACAAGCTGGTCGCCGACGGCAAGGTGCCGCAGGAAATCCTCGACAAGCTGCCGCCGGCCGAGCTCTACAAGCAGGCGATCTTCCCCTCGCTCGAAGAGCAGGACGCCAACAAGACCGCCGTCACCGGCGGTTGGGATAGCGTCGTGGGCGCCAACGTCCAGTAAGCTTGGTGAAAAAGGGCGCGCCGTCCCGCACGGCGCGCCCGCTTCGATGAAACGGTAACGGATGACTTTCTCGACAGGCGAAGGCAAAAGCCCGCTCGTTGCGGCGCCCGTATCGACCGCCCGGCGGCGGATTTCGTTCGCATGGCTCGGCGTCGCGCCGTTCCTCCTGTTCGCGCTGCTGTTCCTGATCCTGCCGACGATGAAGATCGTCATCGGCAGCTTCCAGACCAATGACGGCGGCTTCACGCTCGCCAACATCGCCAACCTGTTCCAGCCTTCGATCGTCGCGGCCTACTGGATCTCGATCAAGATCAGCGTCGCCTCGGCCCTGCTCGGCTGTTTCTTCGGCTTCCTGATCGCCTGGGCGATGGTGCTGGGCGGGCTGCCCGGCTGGCTGCGCTCGCCGATCCTGACCTTTTCGGGCGTCGCCTCCAATTTCGCCGGCATTCCGCTGGCCTTCGCCTTCCTCGCCACCTTCGGCCGCCTCGGGCTGGTGACGCTGATCCTGCGCGACTGGTTCGGCGTCAATCTCTACGGCCTCGGCTTCAACCTGTTGAGCTTCGGCGGCCTGACGCTGACCTACCTGTTCTTCCAGATACCGCTCACCATCCTGATCATCACGCCGGCGCTCGACGGCATGCGGCGCGAGTGGCGCGAGGCCGCCTCGATGCTCGGCGCCACCGGCTTCCAGTACTGGCGCATGGTGGCACTGCCGATCCTGTGGCCGAGCCTGCTCGGCACCTTCGCGCTTTTGTTCGCCAACTCCTTCGGCGCGGTCGCCACCGCCTATGCGCTGACCGGCTCCTCGCTGTCGATCGTGCCGATCCTGCTCTTCGCGCAGATCCGCGGCGACGTGCTGCAGGACCCGCATCTCGGCTACGCGCTGGCCTTCGGCATGATCGTCATCACCGGCATCGCCAATTTCATCTACATCTGGCTCAGAAGCCGTAGCGAACGGTGGGTCAAATGAGAGCCAACCGGCTATGGTCCTGGCTGTTCATCGCGCTGGGCATCGTCTATTTCGCGCTGCCGCTGATCGGCACGCTCGAGTTCTCGCTGAAGCTCAGGCGCGGCGCCTACAGCCTCGATGCCTACTGGGCGGTTCTCGGCGATCCGCGCTTCCAGCAGACGTTCATGTATTCGGTGCTGATGGCGCTCGCCACCATCGTCGTCGGCGTGCTCCTGGTGGTGCCGACCGCCTACTGGGTGCGGCTGAAACTGCCGCGCTGGCGACCGTTCATGGAATTCATCACGCTCCTGCCGCTGGTCATCCCGCCGATCGTCATCGTCTTCGGCTATATCCGGCTCTACAACACCTCGTCCTGGCTGCCGCTGACCGGCTCGGCCATGGGCACCAACATCCTGCTGATGTTCGGCTATGTCGTGCTGGCGCTGCCCTACATGTACCGCGCGGTCGACACCGGCCTGCGCGCCATCGACGTCACCACGCTGACGGAAGCCGCCCAGAGCCTCGGGGCAGGATGGGTGACCATCCTTTCGCGCGTCATCCTGCCCAATGTCGCGGTGGCGGTACTGTCAGGCGCATTCCTGACCTTCGCCATCGTCATCGGCGAGTTCGTCATGGCCGCCCTTTTGAGCCGGCCGGCCTTCGGCCCCTACATGCAGCTTCTGGGCGCCAACCGCGCCTACGAGCCGGCGGCGCTGGCGGTCATCGCCTTCGCCATCACCTGGGCCTGCATGGCGCTGATCCAGGTGGTGTCGCGCTTCGCGCCGAAGCCGCCCGAACAGTTGCACTGACCGGAGAGAGAATTCGATGGCCGATCCGTTCCTTTCGATCCTGCATGTCGAAAAATCCTTCGGCTCCACCAGGGTCGTGCAGGACTTCAACCTCGACGTGAAGGCGGGCGAGTTCGTGTCCTTCCTCGGTCCGTCGGGCTGCGGCAAGACCACGGTGCTGCGCATGGTCGCCGGCTTCGAGGAGCCGAGCGCGGGCGCGATCGTCGTTGGCGGCAAGGACATCACGCGGCTGCGCCCCAACCAGCGCAACATCGGCATGGTGTTCCAGGCCTATGCGCTGTTCCCGAACCTGACGGTCGCGCAGAACATCGGCTTCGGCCTCAAGGTCGCGGGCGCTTCGCGCGCCGATATCGACAAGCGCGTGGCCGAGATGCTGGCCCTGATCAGCCTGCCGCAGATGGCCGACCGCTACCCTTACCAGCTTTCCGGCGGCCAGCAGCAGCGCATCGCGCTGGCGCGGGCGCTGGCGCCCAAGCCCAAGCTGCTCCTGCTCGACGAGCCGCTGTCGGCGCTCGACGCCAAGGTGCGCGTGTCGCTGCGCGAGGAAATCCGGGCGATCCAGAAATCGCTCGGCATCACCACCGTCTTCGTCACCCACGACCAGGAAGAGGCGCTGTCGATTTCCGACCGCATCGCCGTCATGTATGGCGGCAGGGCCGAGCAGGTCGGCACGCCGTTCGAGATCTACAACCGGCCGCAGACGAAGTTCGTCGCCAATTTCGTCGGCACGCTGAACGTGCTGGAAGG
Source organism: Aquamicrobium soli (assembly GCF_042646345.1). Classification (NCBI taxonomy): domain Bacteria; kingdom Pseudomonadati; phylum Pseudomonadota; class Alphaproteobacteria; order Hyphomicrobiales; family Phyllobacteriaceae; genus Aquamicrobium; species Aquamicrobium soli. The sequence continues at coordinate 34,961 of NZ_JBHRTK010000030.1, forward strand.
CACCGTCACCGATGCCGCGGCCGGCAAGGTCGGGGTCGACGGCGGTGAACTGGTGCTGAAGGACCGGCTCGGCGAAGCCAGGAACGGCGACAAGCTGTCCCTGGCGCTCAGGCCCGAGGCGATTTCGCTCGGGCCCCAGCCGGGGCGCAACACCCGCCTTGCCGGCGAGATTTCCGAGGTGCATTTCCTCGGCTCCGTCATCCGCGTGCGGGTCGGCGTCGGCGGCCGCACCGTCTCGCTCGATACCTTCAACAACCCGGCCTCGCCGCCGCCCGCCGTCGGCGAGAAGGCCGAGATCAGCTTTTCCTCGGGCGACCTGCTGGTGCTGAGCTAGGCCAGCTACCGGCGCGCCGCAGCGGCATTTGTCCTGCGGTGGGACGCGGCGTGGCCCAAGCTGTCGTTCCGCTCCTGCTCATTGCCTCGGCCGCGCCGAACGGCTAGTTGGCGGGCGAAACTGAGCCGGGTAACCATGAAACTCGTCAGCTACAACATCCAGTATGGCTTCGGCTCCGACGGCCGCTACGACCTCACGCGCGCGGCGCGGCTGGTCGATGGCGCCGATATCATCGCCTTGCAGGAAGTGGAGCGGCACTGGCTGCGCAGCAACCAGGACGACCAGCCCGAAATCCTCTCGCGCCTGCTTCCCGGCTACTACTGGGTCTACGGCCCGGCCTACGACATGGATGCCAGCGAGCGGCGCGACGGCCGCGTGCTCAATCGCCGCCGCCAGTTCGGGACGATGCTGCTTTCACGGCTGCCGATCGCCTGGTCGCGGCTGCACGCGCTGCCGATGCGGCGCACCGTACACCCGCTCAATACCCGCAACGCCGCGCTCGAATGCATGATCCGCACGCCGGCCGGCCCGGTGCGGGTGCTTTCGCTGCATCTCGCCCATATCGCCGCCGAGGAGCGGCTCGAGCAGATCGACTATCTGCTCGGCGAGCACCGGCGCGCCCATGCCGACGGCGGGCCGTGGAGCGGTGTCGACGACGAACCCGCGCGCAACTGGTCGAACGGGGAAGGCGAGCCCGAAAGCCCGCTGGCGGCGATCTGGATGGGCGATTTCAATTCCGAACCCGGCAGTGCCGAGTACCGGCGCATCGTCGGCGACATTCCCTATCATCCGGGTGCCGCCTATGCCGACGGCTTCGTCGACGCGGCGGCGGTCGCGGCGGAACCCGCCAGCTATCACACCCATGTCAAGACGATCGCGGGCGAGGTTCGTCGTCGCCGGCTCGACCATTGCTTCGTCGGCGGCCTGCTCTCGGAGCGCGTGCGCTCCGTCAGCGCCGATATCGGCGAGGTCGCATCCGACCATTTCCCGGTGCGCATCGACATCGACCTCGAAACGCCGTTTGCGGCTGCAACGCAGGGGCGCGCGGGCCGATGACGCCTTTCGTCTTCGCGGTGGTGCTCGCCGCGGCCATCATGCATGCCACGTGGAACGCACTGATCAAGGTCAGGGCGGATCGCTTCGCCTCGATTTCGCTGACTACCTTCGGCATGGCCTGCACCGCATTGCCGGTAATCCCCTTCGTCGCCTTTCCTTCGGCCGCCGTCTGGCCGTGGATCATCACCTCGACCGTCATCCATGTCGGCTACAGGCTCTTCCTGACGCGGGCCTATGAAGCAGGCGACCTGGCGCAGGCCTATCCGCTGGCGCGGGGGACGGCGCCGCTGATCACCACGATCGGCGGCATCGTGCTGCTGTCCGAGTTGCCCGGTGCGGTCGCGCTGGCCGGGATCGTGCTCCTTTCGCTGGGGACGTTCCTGATGTCGCTGCGGGGCGGCGGGCCGCTTGCCAGGCTGAACGGCGCCGTCGTCGGCTATGCGCTGACCACCTCGCTGTTCATTGCGGGCTACACGCTGTCGGACGGCGTCGGCGCCCGGCTTGCCGACACGGCGCTGAGCTACGCTGCGTGGATGTTCTTCTGCGACGGCGTCAGCGCCATGGCGATCGGCTTCTTCTACCGGGGCCGCCGCATGCTGACCGTGCTCGCCGCCGAGTGGAAGGTGGGCGCGCTGACCGGCTTCCTCAGCGCCGCCGCCTACGGCATCGTCATGTGGGCGATGACCCAGGCGCCGATCGCTTCGGTCGCCTCCTTGCGCGAGACCTCGATCCTGTTCGCCATGGCGATCTCGGTGTTCGCGCTGGGCGAGAAGATGACGGCATGGCGCAGCGCGGCGGCGCTGAGCATCCTTGCCGGCGTCATTGCACTGCGGCTTGGCTGAAGGTTTGCCTCGTCGCGAATTTCGGCTAAAAGCCCCACCGACAGCAGAGTCGGCGGCGTCGGAGCCGCCATCGCAAGCGGCAGGCGGCGCCTGCCGTTCACGAATGAAAGTCTATCCATGACAGAAACGACACGGGTTGCCGACAAGGCGGCCGATCCCGAAAACGCGCGGCCGGCAGTCGACCTGTACGATCCCTGGCAGCGGCAGTTCACCTCGCACAACAAGCAGAACGAATTCCGCAAGGCGATCGAATCCGCAGGCAAGTCCGGCGCCTGAACGACCGTCCACCCGGCCGCTACTCTGCGGCGGTGAGGCGGGCATCGGCGCTGTGGACGAGCCCGATCGGCCCCCGCTGGGCGGCGAGGTGGTCGGCGAGCCGCAGCGTAAGCGCCACGATGGTCAGGGTCGGCATGTCGTTGCCGCAGGTCGGGAACACGGAACTGCCGGCGATGTAGAGATTGTTCATGCCGTGGACCTTGCAGTTGGTGTCGACGACGCCGAGGCGCGGGTCCGGGTCCATCCGCGTCGTTCCCATGTGATGGTCGCAGCCGAGGATTTTCGGCAGCCGCCCTTCGTCTGCCTGTTGCAGGTCGACCGTGCCCACGCCGAAGGCTTCGAATTCCTGCTTGATCAATGACAGCATGCGCACGAGCGTGCGCTTCTCCAGGTCGCCGATGCGCCAGTCGAGCCGGGCCTCGTTCAGGCCCAGCCGGTCGCGCCGTGATGACAGCGTGACGCGGCTTTCGCGGTCGGGAACCGGCTCGACGACGCTTTCGACCTGGAAATAGGTCGAGGCGGCGGCAAGCTTCAGCCGCCGGTAGACGAGCGATGCGATCAGGTTGGGGCTGCGGCGCGCCACCGTCGCTATGGCGCCCAGCCGGATGTCCCTGAACAGGCGCCAGCGCAGGGCGTCGTAGAGTTCGTGGAAACTGTCGTTGACCTCGCGGTCCTCGCCGGCCCGGCAGGCGCGGAAATAGGTGCGGCATTGCACCAGCTGCTCTTCGCGCTGGACCCGTTCGACCAGCCCGATATAGGCGCTGGTGCTGGTTCCATCCACGGCCAGGGCCGGATTGTGGTAGGTGTAGCTGGTGTCGTAGAACCGAAAGCCGGTCGCGTTGCCCGACGAGATCATCCGCCCGATGCGGATGCGCGGGTGTTCCATGAAATAGCGGCCGACCACGTCATGGCGGTTGCCGAGGCCGCGCGGATCGACCTTGTTCGACAAAAGCAGCAGGCGGGCGTTCTCGATGCCGCCGGCGGCGAGGATGGTCCGGGTCGCCCTGACGAAGAAGCGCTTGCCCGCCGAATTGGCGAAATGGACGCCGGTGGCGGTCGCGGCATCCTCGGTGGTGGCGATCTCGGTCGCGCTGGCGTTGAGCAGCACCTTGGCGAGCTTGGCGGCGGCGAGCTGCTTTTCGTAGACATAGCCGAAATGGGTCGGCGGGCTGAACTTGTTGACCACCGTTTCGATGGCGCCCCCCTGCAGCGTGAGCAGCCGGACCAGGTCGTGGTCGAGGTGTTCGTACCAGGCCTGCGGATCGAAATCGCGATCGTTGACCTCGACCAGCCGGTTGGCCCGGGGATAGAGCGCCGCGATCTCCGAATAGGCCAGCGGCCAGCCGCTGTTGGGCATCCAGTCGCGCTTTTCGAAATCGATCGGGATGAACGGGCGTATCCAGCCGCCCCAGCAGTTGGAACTGCCGCCCAGTTGCCGGGTCCGGCTGGTCTGCAGATTATAGGGAAGGCCGACGTTCTCGCCGTGGTAAAGGGCTTGCGAGGCCGCGCTGAAGTCGATCCTGCCGCCCTCGATCACGCAGGTGGCGATGCCGCGCCGTTCGAACTCGAGCGCGAGCGTGATGCCGGCAACGCCCCCCCCGATCACGCAGACTTCGGTCTCCAGGGCCGTCCCCCCTGGCAGTTTTCGCGCATCGATGAACATGGCGGTGCGACCATCTCTCACGCTGGAAGCTTTCCGAGCAGTGATAGAGTGGAAGCCGGCCGGGTAGAATTGCGCCATGTTGGGTGAGGGCGTATCCCTTTGGTGGAGGCGATCTCCATCGCAGGGATGCCGTTACTCGCCAAAGGCGGATGGCCGATCTCGCAGCATATTGCTCCTGCAATGCCCCGGCTGCGCGGCCGAGATCGGCTTTTGAGGAAAGGAAATGCCTGCGATGCCTGGAAGTCCTAAAGCCGTGCTGGCGCTCGCGCTGGTCCTGCTGCTGGCGATCGTCGCCGCCTGCGCGAGCTTTGGCGTGATCCCGACGCTGCTCACGGTGGCCATTGCCGCCTCGGCCGCCATACTGGCGACGATGCTCGGCGTTGCCATGAACCGGCATGGCTATTGACCGACCGGGCCTTCCGCTGAAGCAGGCGGCGCGCTCTTGCCATTCCTTGCGCGGGCGCAAAGCGGCGGGCGCGTGGGGCGGCTAGGGAAGCCGAAAGCGTTCTCGACTTTACAGGAGCCTGCCATGAACTACGTCGTCTTCCTCGGATGCCTCGCCCTGGCGCTGGTAGCGGCGCTGTATTCGTTCGGGTTTTCCTGAAAGGCGAACTGAACGGCGCGGCGCTGTCGGCGCCGCGCTAGGATGGATCGCCGGGGCAGGGGATGTTTGCCAGTCTCCCGCCCCGACGGACCTCGCATGCCGGCCGATTACCAACGAACGACCGGGCAGTTGCGCGCCTTCGAGAAGGTGAGGTTCACCCGATGCCCGTAGCGGGTGCCGGTGACGCGGATCGTGCGGTGGCCGATGCTGCGCACGCGGGCATGGCGAACGCCGAGACGCCGGGCCTTGGCAACCGCCTTGCCGGGCGTGCAGACGCGATTCCAGCCGTGGCCGTAGCCGACGTTGAGGTTGTGCGTCGAAATGCCGATCTGGACGTTGGCGGCCTGTGCCGTCGCCGGAACGGCGGCCAGCGCACCGAGGCCGAGGAAGGCGGAAAGGGCGGCGATCTTGATGGAGTTGAGCATGGTGTTCTCTCCCGTTTCAAAAGTGTGTTTCCAAACGACACGGAGAGAATGGCGTGAACGGACTGAACCGGCTCGGAACGGCTCGTTCACGCCACGTTAATCGACGCCAGCCGCTTATTGGGACGGCATCTGCGGCGGCGCGAAGACGATGAACGGGGTCTTGGGCGCATCGCCCGGCTTCACGTAAGCGGGAGCAGGGTCTCCCGGCGCTCCGAGCGATTTCACGTATTGATAGATCGAGCGCAACTCGTTGTCCGTCATCGCGTGAAGGGCGAACCACGGCATGGGGGGCCGCGTCTTGATCTCGTGGCCATAACGGACGAATTCGTCCTCACTCATCTTCGACAGCGCGACGCGTATATTGGCGGGATAGGTGGTGCCCCAGGGTCCCTGGAACCCGACCTGGCTGCCCATCAGCGCCTTTGCCGGGTCGACCTGCCCGCCGCTGGCGGCAAACCCGTCGGTATGACAGTCATGGCAACCGCCGATCGTGGCGATGCGCAATCCTTCCTTCACCGAAACCGCGTCGGCCGCCATCGCCGTCGACGTGAACATCATGAAACAGAGTACCAGACCCCCGTGACGCATCATGTCCTCCTTTGCAAAAAATGGACGGCACGCACTTTATCAGAATTTGCTAAAGTTGCCGGGAATCTTTCTCAGGCGGCGGTGCGCCAGCCGGTCGAAAATTTTGCTCCAGATCGTCGTTTTCCATCGAAACCGGCCATGCGCGACAAGCTGGTCCAAAACGCGCGGCTTGCAGCGGCCAGCGGCATTTGATTTGCTGTCCGGCAATCATCGGAGGGTGGAAATGTTCAGCCACATCGTCGTCGGCAGCAATGATCTCGATCGGTCGCGCAAATTCTATGACGCGACATTCGCCGTGCTGGGGGTGGCGGCGGGAACGCTCGACGCCAAGGGCCGGCTGGTCTACTCGAAGGACGGGGCGCGCTTTATGGTCACCGCGCCCATCGATGGCAAGGATGCGACCCACGCCAACGGCGGCACGATCGGCCTGCGGATGGAGGGCCCGGAGATGGTCAAGGCGTGGCATGATGCCGGCGTCGCCAATGGCGGCAAGTCGATCGAGAACCCGCCCGGCGTCCGGGAGGGCACGCGCCGCCTGTACCTTGCCTATCTGCGCGACCCCGATGGCAACAAGCTCTGTGGTGGCTGCCTGGCGTCATAGCCGATCCCGCGCTGTCCTTGATCGAAGCGTGCCGAATTTCCGGCCGTTGATCCCGAAACCGCCGGGAAGGCCTTGCATGAGCGCGTGACTCAGGCTCCATGTCGCCATGGGCGATTGGGCTGTTTATTTCGGGTTGTTTGCCGCGGCTTTCGTCGCCGCCACCGTCCTGCCGATGCAATCCGAGGCCGCGCTGGCGGGGTTGCTGCTTACCGAAGCCTTTTCCGTGCCGGTCCTGGTCACGACGGCTGCCGTCGGAAACGTTCTCGGCTCCACCGTCAACTGGGTGATCGGGCGCGGCGTGGAGCGATTCCGGGACCGGGCGTGGTTTCCTGTCGGTCCGGCAAGCCTCGAGCGTGCCGCGAGCTGGTACCGCCGCTATGGGCGGTGGTCGCTGCTGCTGAGTTGGGTGCCGGTGATCGGCGACCCGCTGACGGTGGTGGCAGGCGTCCTGCGGGAGCCGTTCTGGAGCTTCGTCGCCATCGTCGCCGTGGCCAAGACCTGCCGCTATCTGGCCATCGCCGCAGCGGTGCTGAACTGGCTCTGAAAGGGCTTTCCCTTGCGGGTGGTGGCCTGGCCGGCTGCCGTCCCGGAAAGAACTGGCGATTGCTCGGAATTTTAATTTTTAAGTGAGCACTAATTTTACCGGAGGGCGTCTAGCATGTAGCGCGTGTTCGTGTGGGGCCGACATGTTCAAAAAGTTCTGGCGCTCAGAGCAGGGAAACTACGCCGTCGCAACGGCGATCGCCATGGTGCCGTTGATGGCAGGCGTCGGCGGGGCAGTCGATTTCGCGGTCGCTACCCGTGAAGGGGCGAACCTGCAGAATGCACTGGATACCGCGGCCCTTGCGATCGGGTCCAAGTACGTCGCGGGCATGACGGAAGCCGAATACCAGGCGATCGGGTATAATTATTTCCAGGCAAACCTGAGGCTTCTCGTCAACCCGACCACGACGGTCGACCATGAGAACGGGCAAACCTCCGCGCGCACCGGCGGCTTCGACGCCTCGGTAAGCGGAACGGGTGCCTCGTATATGGTCCGCGCTTCGGCCAGCATCTCGTATCCGGGGCTCATCGGCGCGCTCGCCTGGCCGCTGACGCGTTCGGCGACGGCGACCATTTCGTCCGGGGATCCCGCCTGCCTGCTCGCGCTCAACCAGCATGCGTCGCAGGCGCTCGAATTCAAGGGAAATACGGACGTCGCGGTGGAGGGCTGCGTGATCGCCTCCAATTCGGACGCGTCGGATTCCATTTCCCGCGGCGGCTCGGCCAAGCTGTCGGCAAAGTGCGCGGTCGCCGTTGGCGGCATTTCCGGACTGTCGGATTCCAGCACCAAGCTGACCTGTCCCGGACCCATGCCCGGGCAATTCCCGTCGTTCGACCCGTTATCCGGTATCGTGCCCCCGCCTTACGGGAGTTGCCTGTCGGTCAAGGGGCTGACGATGCAACCCGGGACCTATTGCAACAAGACGATCAGCGGCACGGTGACCCTTGAGCCGGGCACCTATGTTTTCAAGGGCGGCAAGATCAACCTCGGGGGCAATGGCAGCCTTTCGGGGACGGGGGTCACGATTTTCCTCATGGATGGCGCGGAACTCTCCATGAACGCCAACCAGTCGATAAACCTCTCTCCGCCCGACAGCGGACCCTATTCGGGAATCGTGATCTACCAGGCCCGCAGCAATACCACCGGTATGACGATCAACGGCGGCTCCAATTCCAGCATCAGCGGGTTCGTCTATGCGCCGGGCGCCCAGGTGACCTATAACGGCAATTCCGATACGGCGAGCACCGCCTGCCTCCGGATCGTGGCCGACACGATCAAGATGAACGGCAATTCCAAGGTAAAGTCCGACTGCAACAAGGAGTTGGGCGGCCGCACGATGTATTCCGGCCGGTACCTGACCCTGGTGAGATAGCAGGGCTGTTGGCGGTGCGCCCATCCTTTCGCGAAGGGAGCAGGCAATCCGGCCTTGCGTGGCACGCGTGACCGCAAAAGGTACGGCACCTTTCGTCAAATCCATATCGCTGCCGGTCCCGGTTTTCCGCAACGAGCCCAGCGCGCTCGGCGTTGCTCGCAAGTTCTGATCGCGGCCTCTCCATCCGCCCAACGGCACCGAATCGAACCTGGTGCAAACAGGTCACATCGAAAGAAAAGTGAACATTAGTCGTGTCATCATTTCTTTCAGGCGTCGAAAAAAGGGGCGTACAACAACCCCCGGGATTGTTTGGGGGTTGCCATGAAATCGCTACTCATTGCGTCGGTCGCGCTGACTGCGCTGACCGAAGGAGCCATTGCGGCGGATGCCGGTGTTTCGCCTGGAATCGCTCCGGCTCCCGCTGCGGTGGCATACGATTGGTCCGGTCCTTATCTCGGCATTCAAGGCGGGGGAACGTACGTTCGATCCAGGATCTTCGACCAATACGGAGGCGACTATCAGAAGTTTGGCGGCCCGGTGCTAGGCATCTTCGGCGGCTACAACTGGCGGGCGTCGAACCTCGTTTATGGGCTCGATGGTTCCATCGGATACCGGTTCGGTGAGAATACCATCCATATTGAGGGCGGCCCCGGCGAGATGGAGACCAAGCTCGGTTGGGAGGGTTCGCTGCGTGGGCGCATCGGCGCGGATATGGGGGCGTTCCTGCCCTATGTCGCGGCTGGCGTTACAGCGACGCAACTGCGGACGTATTGGCCTCTGGGCCACGTTGCCCGCGGCGCGACCTTGGTGGGCTGGACAGCCGCCATTGGTGCGGATGTGAAGGTCACCAACCAGGTTTTCCTGCGTGCTGAGTATGCCTACTCCAACTACAGTTCGAAAAAGCTGGAATATTGCGGCCCGATTTGCAGCATGTCGTACAGGCCGCAAACCCACGATTTCCTGATGGGCGTCGGGTACAAGTTCTGATCGAGGCCTCTCCAGTCGATCGGGGCCCTGGCGAAAGACGAGGCCTTTTTCGTTGGCCGCTCCGAAACGACAAAACCCGCCCCGGCGAACCGGAGCGGGAAAATCAGCGAACCCTTCACGCCTTTTGATTGAGCGTCTTCCGCCTAAAATCGAACGTTCACACCGAGGCGCACAGTCTGCAGTGTTGGCTCAAAGCCAAGCGGCACGACGTAGCCGCCGGCCAAATATCGAACATCATAATTCTTTTTGCCGAAATCAGCGTAAAGGTATTCCAGTTTGAGCGAAACCTTTTCGGTGACCGCCAACTCGCTCCCCAGGCCGACAGCCCATCCGACATGCGTGTTGCTACTCCCCGAATAGCTTTCCTCAAGCTTGTAGTTGGCCACCGCCATACCGGCAGTCACGTATGGAAGGAACCGGCCAACCGAGTACCCTAGCCGCCCGCGAATCGTGCCCAGAAACCTGAGCTTTTCGTCCGGATCGATGGTGCCGACGTTCGTAAACAATATCCGGCCGCCCGTGACGTTCGCATAAGCAGCGTCTGCTTCGAAGCCGTAGACAAGATTGCCCGTCTGCCAGTTATATCCAGCTTGGACGCCGCCGATGAACCCGCGTCCGTCATCTTGCCGGAAATCTTCAAAGATAACGAACTCGTCGACGTGAGCCGGGCCAAGCAGGCCGCCGCTCGAATAATCCGCATTACCCCACCCATAACCAGCATGGGCACCTAGGTAGAAGCCGGACCAAGTATACTCTGGCGACGTTACCGCGACTTCATCTGCGGCGTGAGCGGCAGATACCCCCAGAAAGGCAAGCGCACCAATAGCTGCCTTAGTAACGATTTGCATGGCATTTCCCCCCGGAACCAATGCCAAGAAATTGATCGATTTCGCCATTGATGTCTGTAGCAAATTCGCCACAGAAAGCTGGCGATGATTGCTGGTCCGCGGGCGGTGTTCCCAAAAAGCTCGCCGGCCGGCGCCAGCGGGCAAGTAATGGAGGGGAATGATCCGCAACGCGGGAGAAAGTTCCTGCGGCTCCTGAACCACGCCCGAATCTTCGCTACGTCAGCTACACCAGCCGGGGACGGCAAAGGTGGCTTGGGAAATAGGGGTCGAGAAGAATGCGGCGGGCAAGGTCCAGGCGCCGGGTTTTCGTACCGGAGGGCAAAGGCAATCGGCTAAGTTATTGATTGGATGGCGGGTGTGACAGGGATTATGCAGTGCTTTTGCTGATTATATAGCGAAATCCCGCCCGAAAAACCCGAACGAAGCAAAAAGCATGCAAACGTTTCTGTGCCGTTTCTGTGCCACAAGGATGAACCGACAAAAGCCCGCCGCTCCGCGATACCTCCTCAGTCCACTCTCCTGGAGGTTGTTCCCTGTTTCGCATCCAAAGTTGGAACGGACTGGAGTGTCTCTCGTTGTCTCGCATGGTTGCCGTCGCCGAGACGGCTTCGAATCCACGGGAGATAGATATGAACATCAGGACGCTTTGCCTGGGGGCGCTCGCTATTTCGCTGACAAGCGGGGCAGTTCTTGCTGCGAGCGATACAACCGCCCTCGACAACCACGACACGATGAAGCCGTTCTACAGCGATTCCGATATGAAAACGCTGGTCCCCGAGGCTGAGTTCAAAGCAGCCTGGATGAAGCTGACCAAGGAGGATCAAGATAAGATCGTCCGGGAATGCAGCGAGGACGCCGCGGCAAAGGCACACGGTAATTTCTGCGCCATGACGAGAAAATTCGGCGAGGCTCACTCCAACACCAACAGCCAGAGCGATTGAAGGTCCAGAGCTGGCCGACCGATCGATTGGCGATAAGGGGCCTCGGCGCAAGCTGAGGCCCTTTTTGTTAGCGGACAAGCGAAAAAGCCCGCTCCGGCGAACCGGAGCGGGACTTAAGCCCTAATCGGCCCAACCGTCTTACACCGACTTCCGATGGTCGTGCCGTTCAAGTTTCCTCGCCGCCCGAATATCTTTCCAAAGCGGCTCTATACGCTGTCGCGCCAGTTCGAGACCAACCCGTTCGCCAGCACGGCGATGGAAGCGGCCGGCGCGCTCGGCATGTCGGCCAAGACGCTCGAAAGGTCTACGGTCACCATCACGGCGACTTCCAGAAGAACGCTGCGGAGGTCTAACTGCCGGGTTTCTGTGCCATTTCTGTGCCAAGCGGCAGAGGCAATCGGCTAAGTTATTGATTGGATGGTGGGCGTGACAGGGATTGAACCTGTGACCCCTGCAATGTCAATGCAGTGCTCTCCCGCTGAGCTACACGCCCATCCGACGCGGGGCTTACACCACTTTTGATGCAGCGCGTCAATAGCCGCTGATGCGAAACCGACAGGCTGTTGAAATGGGCGTTCTTTCGCTTGCCGTCGCGCCGCCAAAGCGCAGTTCGACCGTCCGCATTCCGGCGGCGCCAGACGATGTATTCGGCAGCGGATATTGGAAAAGGCCTGGGGTCAGGCCGCCTGCAGCATCTTCTCGACCTCATTGACGAGATCGCGCAGGTGGAAGGGCTTGGACAGCACCTTGGCGTCCTTGGGGGCCTTCGAATCGGGATTGAGCGCCACCGCCGCGAAGCCGGTGATGAACATCACCTTGAGGTCTGGGTCGATCTCGGTGGCGCGGCGCGCCAGTTCGATGCCGTCCATCTCGGGCATGACGATGTCGGTCAGGAGCAGCGAGAATGGCTCTTCGCGCAGGCGCTCATAGGCGCTGGCGCCGTTGTCGAAATCGCTGACCTGGTAGCCGGCGCGCTCCAGCGCCTTGACCAGGAAACGGCGCATGTCGTCGTCGTCTTCCGCCAGAAGAATGCGTGCCATTCGTATTCCGTCCGAATCACCCACCGGGGCTGCTGCTGAAGGCGCCCGTTAACCATCCCGTATATGAAGGCGTGACGGTAAAGATCAAGTGAACAATGGTAAAGGACGCCGCCTCCCAGGGGCTGCCAGAGGCGCCGGGGCGCTGGACATGCGCGGCCTGCGATGGCACGTTCGCGCCATGATGCGTCATTGCGTGCGATTGGGGTTCAAGTGACTACGGCAGCCGAGGATTTCGCGGGCGTGGCGCCGTTCGAGGTTCGCTCGAGCGCCGAGCAGCGCGTGCCGTTCGTCTTCAGTTCCCCCCATAGCGGCCGACTCTATCCCGAGCGCTTCCTGGCCATGAGCCGGCTCGACCGCGAGGCCATCCGCCGCTCCGAAGACTGCTATGTGGACGAGTTGTTTTCGGCAGTCGTGCCGCTCGGCGCGCCGCTCCTGGCGGCGAATTTTCCGCGCGCCTGGCTCGACGTCAACCGCGAGCCGTGGGAACTGGACCCGCGTATGTTCTGCGAGCCGGTGCCTTCCTATTGCAACGTGCGCTCCTCGCGCGTGGCGGGCGGCCTCGGCACGGTGCCGCGGCTGGTGGGGGAGGGGCTTGAGATCTATTCCGGCCGCCTGCCGCTCGGCGAGGCCATCGACCGGATCGAGACCGTCTACAAGCCGTTCCACGCGACGCTGAAGCGGCTCTTGATGCAGACCCACGCCGCCTTCGGCTATGCGGTGCTGATCGATTGCCATTCCATGCCAGCCGGCATTCGCGTCGGCGACAGCGGCATGCGGCCGGATTTCATCATCGGCGACCGTTTCGGCACGTCGGCGTCGGCCGTGCTCGCCGAGGCGGCGATCGGCCTGCTCTCGGGCATGGGCTATCACGTCACTCGCAACAAGCCCTATGCCGGCGGCTTCATCACGGAGCATTACGGGCGGCCGGCGAAGCACCTGCACGCGCTGCAGATCGAGATCAACCGCGGCCTCTACATGAACGAGCGCACCTTGCGCAAATCGGTCGGGTTCGAGGCGCTGGCCGACGACCTGGCGCGCTTCGCCGCCGACCTGATGGCCTTGCCCGATCACTATTTCCTCGACCTGCCGTTGGCCGCGGAATAGACCTCCATAGCGGCCCATTTTTCTTTCCAGGAGACGGTGTTGGACATTTCTTCCGAATTCATGCGGCGGATCGCCGGGGTGGCCGCCGCCGAGACGCTGCCGCGCTTTCGCAAGCAGGGCGTGGTCAGCAACAAGGAGCAGGAGAGCTTCGACCCGGTGACGGAAGCCGACCGCGAGGCCGAGCGCGCCATTCGCGCGCTGATCCATGCCGAATTTCCCGACCACGGCATCCTCGGCGAGGAGCACGGCAACGAGAACATGGCCAGCCGCCATGTCTGGGTGATCGATCCGATCGACGGCACCCGCGCCTATATTTCCGGCGTGCCGGTGTGGGGCACGCTCGTCGGCTTCACGGAAGACGGCGATGCGGTCGCCGGCATGATGTCGCAGCCGTTCACCGGCGAACTGTTCTACGCCAATGCGTCGGGCGCCCATTACGAAGGGCCGGGCGGGCCGCGCATCCTTTCCACCCGCAAGACCACCCGCCTTGCCGATGCGACGCTGTTCACGACCACGCCGGCGCTGTTCAAGGCTAGCGAGGCGCGGCAGCGCTACGACGGGTTGGAGGCGAAGGTGCGGCTCGCCCGCTACGGCACCGACTGCTACGCCTTCGCCATGGTGGCTTCGGGCAGCGTCGATGTCGTCGTCGATCCGGGGCTGAAGCCCTATGACATCGTCGCGCTGATTCCGATCATCGAGAAGGCGGGCGGCGTCATCACCACCTTCAACGGACGGCCGGCCGAGAACGGCGGCGACATCGTGGCGGCGGCGACGCCGGAACTGCACGAAGCGGCGATGGCGGCGCTGCGGGGCTGACCGCTATCTGGCCGCATTTCCGGGCGTAAAACCGCTTCCCGCTTGTGCCGGAAACGCTCTACAGGGTGCCGTCGTCGATGCCGGGAATGAAGGCGTCGAAGGCGGCGAGGAACTGCTCGCGGTAAAGATCCGCCTCCTGCAGGATCTCGTGGGCGGCGCCGTCGATGGTCAGCAGCGAGCCTAGGCGCAGATGCCTTGCATAGGCCTCCACCGCCCGCGTCGAGACCACGCGGTCGGCACCGGCCGCGACCACCAGCATCGGCACCTTGATGGCAGCCATGAACTCCGGCCGGGAGACCTTCTGTGCCGCCTCGCTGGCCGCCCGCAGCCAGCGGATCGTCGGCCCGCCGAGTGCGAGCTGCGGAAAGGTGTCGTAGAGATGCACGTTGCGCCGGTAGCGGGCCGCATCGGTGGTAAGCTTGTTGACCTCGAACGGGGTGCCGCCTTTCGGGCGTGGTCCCCACGCCGCATAGCGGTGGCCGAGGCCGAACAGGCCGAGAAGCGTGGTGAGCCGGTGGATGGCCTTCATCGACATGCGCTGGCCGGGCAGGGCAAGGAACGGCGCGATCAGCACCATGCGCCGCACGCGGTTGACCATGGACGGGCTTGAAAGCAGCGCGACCAGCGCGCCGCTGGAATGCGCCAATATGTAGTAGGGGCCGCGGCAGTCGGGCAGCACCACTTCCTCGAAGAACTGTTCGAGGTCGTCGGCATAGTCCGAGAAACTCTTCACGTAGCCGCGCTGCGGGTCGCGGATCAGCCGGTCGGAAGCGCCCTGGCCGCGCCAGTCGATCAGCGCGCTGCCGAGCCCGCGGCTCGACAGGTCGCGGATCGTCTCGAAATATTTTTCGATGCACTCATTGCGGCCGGGCAGGATGACCACGGTTCCCTTCATCGGCCGGCCGGTGGCGGCGAAGTGGGCATAGCGGATTTTCTTGCCGTCGCGCGCGTTGAAAAAGCCGACGGTCGCCTGCCTCGGCGTCGGATTTTCAGGAATCTCGTGGAAATTATCCGTCATTCGGCGCTTCGGCTGGCAAGATGCGCCCGTGCGTGAACAGGCCTCCCATGGTGATAGAAAGCCAGGCGGATAAAAGCAAACGACTTCGGATTTGGCGCTTGCGCAAGGGCAGGCCGGAAGCGACCTGCGGAGCGCTTCCGGCCTCTGTCGACCCGGGGGAAGGGACGTTGCACCCGGACCGGCCTCGTCGCGGCCCTGGCCGGCCGCCTGTCGGTAAATGCCGGGTCATTCTAGCGCGGCCGGCTGAACGCGGCCCGAAAGGCCGGTTCATCTGCCGTTCATCCGCAGGCCGCAGGCAACGGCCATAAAAGGCCGGCAAAAAGGCCTTGAAACCGCGTTTTGCCACCCCCAAATGACTGATGCGGTCGCCACATCGGGGCCGCTGGCCACGCCGATACGCCACTCAGGGGTCGGCACGGACCAACCGCAAACCATGTTGCTCGACAGGAGAACACACTATGCGTCATGTTGATTTTTCCCCCCTCTATCGCTCGACCGTCGGCTTCGACCGGCTGTTTACGATCCTCGATTCGCTGGCCCAGCCCGAAGGCGGCCAGACCACCTATCCGCCCTACAACATCGAGAAGACCGGCGACGACGCCTATCGCATCTCGATGGCGGTAGCGGGCTTTTCGGAAGACGAGATTTCGATCGAGGCCCACCGCAACGTGCTGACCGTGAAGGGCGAGCGCAAGGAAGAGGCCAATGAGGAAGGCAGCGAAGTGCTCTACCGCGGTATTGCCAGCCGCGCCTTCGAGCGCCGCTTCCAGCTTGCCGACCACGTCGACATCACCGGCGCGGTGCTGAAGAACGGCCTGCTCTACGTTGATCTGAAGCGCAACATTCCCGAGGAGCTGAAGCCGCGCAAGATCGCGATCACTTCCGCCCCGGCGAAAGCCCGGCAGATCGAAGCCAAGGCCGCCGCCTAAGGCCGGCCTGAACGGTTAGTCTCCTCCCGAGACGGAAACGGCGCCGAAAGGCGCCGTTTCTTTATCTGGCGATGAGGTCGCCGAAGCGGTCGACGGCCTCCGGTGTCGTCGCGAAGCTCGTAACGAAGCGGTAGAGCGCTTCGTCCCCGGCGATCCGGCCGTCGAAACCGGACGGGAGGTGCCAGTCGTAGAACGCGGCGCCTGCGGCCTGCGCCTTCTCGGCGTCGGCTTTCTTCATGATCGCGAACACCTCGTTGGCCTGGGGCTGCCACGCAAGCCTCGCCTGGGCAGATGCGTCGATGACTGCCGAAAGCCGTGCCGCCATCGCGTTGGCGTGGCGGGCGGTTTCCAGCCAGAGTCCGCCCTTGAAATAGGCGTCGAACTGGGCGGCGATGAAACGCGACTTGGACAAAAGCTGGGCCGAGCGCTTGCGCAGGAAGGCGAGTTCGCGCGCCCTGTCGAGGTCGAACAGCACCACCGCCTCGGCGCACCAGCAGCCGTTCTTGGTGCCGCCGAACGAGACGATGTCGACGCCGCGCTTCCAGGTCATTTCGGCCGGGGCCACGTCGAGCGACACCAGCGCGTTGGCGAAGCGCGCGCCGTCCATGTGCAGGGGCAGCTTGTGGCGCCTGGCGAGCGCCGAGATGCGGTCGATCTCGTCCAGGCTGTAGACGGTGCCGATTTCGGTCGACTGGGTGAGGCTGACGGCCATAGCGCGGCCGGCGTGGACGAATTCCGGCTCCAGGCGGCGCAACGCCTGCTCCAGTTCCTGCGGATCGATGCGCCCGAGCGCGCCGCCCACCGGCAGCAGGCGCGAACCGCCGGTAAAGAATTCCGGCGCGCCGCATTCGTCCTCGACGATGTGCGATTCGCGGTGGCAGAGCGATATGCCGCCGGTCTTGTTGTAGGCCGCGAGCGACAGCGAATTGGCGGCCGTTCCCGTCGCCACGAAAAACACCGCCACCTCGCGCTCGAAGATTTCGCTGAACCGCTCGTAGACGGCGCGGTCGAGGTCGCCGTCGCCATAGGCGGTGGAGAAGCCGGCGGCGTTGGCGGCGAGACCGGCGGCGATCTTCGGATGGGCGCCAGCCCAGTTGTCGGAAGCGAAAAACATGAACGTGCCTGTGTGAGCGTTGGATTCGAAAGCAGCGCGACCATGATGCCCTTGCCCCCTTCGGCGCAAGGGCCAGTGCGGGAAAACGGCCGGGCGCGGCCGAGCGGGAAGGGGCTCCGGCGAGGTAAAATGTCGCAATCCCGGCCCGGAGTGTAATTTTCGGTCGCAGGCGTCGTCGGTTTTTTGCGAATCGGTCTTGTGTTGGCCAAATCTTTCTGCCATAAAAATTAGGACAGCATTGCTGTCTTATTTGAGAAACCGTTACTGGTGCCGGGTGCAGATCGCCGGTATCCTGAACGGGTGCAGTGCGTGCACGGCGTTGCGGCCCGGCCCATGGCGAGGCGGCGGGCAGGTAGGCCGTGCGCATCGGTGGTCTATAGGCTTTGAACAGGCAGGCATGCCGCATTGTGGGGGAAGCGAACGCTTCCTGGCGCAGCCGGCGGCCGACCAGAAGAGGACGAAAGAGATGACGGAGCTGACGCTTTCTGCGGTAAACGGCATGGCCGCGCAGACGAAAGCGACCACCGTCAAACACGCTGCCGGCAACGGCCTGCCGCCTCCGGCGCAGGGCCTCTACGACCCGCGCAACGAGCACGATGCCTGCGGCGTCGGCTTCATCGCGCAGATGAAGAACAAGGCCTCGCACTCGATCGTCGTCGACGGGCTGGCCATGCTCGAAAACCTGACCCATCGCGGTGCGGTCGGCGCCGATCCGCTGGTCGGCGACGGGGCCGGCGTGCTGGTGCAGGTGCCCGACCGCTTCTTCCGCGAGGAAATGGCGAAGCTCGGCGTGACGTTGCCGCCGGCCGGCCAGTATGGCGTCGGCCATTGGTTCATGCCGCAGGACGAGAAGCTGCGCGCCCATATCGACGACATCATCCGCGAATCGGCGCAATCCGAGGGCCTGCCGCTCATCGGCTTCCGCGACGTGCCGGTCGACAATTCGTCGCTGTCGAAGGCGCCCGAGATCGTCGCCGCCGAGCCGTTCCATCGCCAGGTGTTCATCGGCCGCACACCCGACATCACCGACGACGAGGAATACGAGGCGCGGCTTTACCTGCTGCGCAAGGTCATTTCCGGCCGCATCTACGCCGAAAACGGCAACAAGGACATCGGCGCCTACTGCGTGTCGCTGTCGGCGCGCACCATCGTCTACAAGGGCATGTTCTTGGCCTACCAGGTCGGCGCCTACTACAAGGACCTTAAGGACCCGCGCTTCGAGACGGCGCTGATCCTCGTTCACCAGCGCTTCTCCACCAACACCTTCCCGTCATGGAAGCTGGCGCATCCCTACCGCATGGTCGCGCATAACGGCGAGATCAACACGGTGCGCGGCAACAACAACTGGATGGCGGCGCGGCAGGCCTCGGTCGATTCCGAGTTGTTCGGCAACGACATCTCCAAGCTGTGGCCAATCTCCTACGAGGGGCAGTCGGACACCGCCTGCTTCGACAACGCGCTCGAGTTCCTGTTCCAGGGCGGCTACAGCCTCGCCCATTCAATGATGATGCTGATCCCGGAAGCCTGGGCCGGCAACAAGCTGATGGACGACGACCGCCGCGCTTTCTACGAGTATCATGCGGCGCTGATGGAGCCGTGGGACGGGCCGGCGGCGGTGGCCTTCACCGACGGCCGCCAGATCGGGGCTACACTCGACCGCAACGGCCTGAGGCCCGCGCGCTACATCGTCACCGACGATGACCGCGTCATCCTGGCCTCCGAGGCCGGCGTGCTTGCCGTTCCTGAGGAGAAGATCGTCAGGAAGTGGCGCCTGCAGCCCGGCAAGATGCTTTTGATCGACCTGGTCAAGGGCCGCATCGTCTCCGACGAGGAAATCAAGTCCAAGGTGGCGGCGCAGCACCCCTACAAGAAGTGGTTGGCCAACACCCAGCTTATCCTTGAGGACCTTGCTCCGGTTGAGCCGCGCGCGCTGCGCCGCGACGTCTCGCTGCTCGATCGCCAGCAGGCCTTCGGCTACACGCAGGAAGACCTGAAGCTTTTGATGGCGCCGATGGCGACCACGGGCCAGGAGGCGGTCGGCTCCATGGGCACCGATACGCCGATCGCGGCGATGTCGGACCGGCCGACGATGCTCTACACCTATTTCAAGCAGAATTTCGCGCAGGTGACCAACCCGCCGATCGATCCGATTCGCGAGGAACTGGTGATGAGCCTCGTTTCCTTCATCGGGCCGCGCCCCAATATCTTCGACCTCGTCGGCACCTCGCGCCGCAAGCGGCTGGAAGTGCGCCAGCCGATCCTGACCAATGCCGACCTCGAAAAGATCCGTTCCATCGGCCACACCGAGGACCGGTTCGACACCAAGACCATCGACATCACCTATTCGGTGAACGAGGGCGCGGAAGGCATGCCTGCGGCGATCGAGCGACTGTGCGAGCGCGCCGAGGCGGCGGTCGCCGGCGGCTACAACATCATCATCCTGTCCGACCGCATGATCGGCCCGGACCGCATCGACATCCCGACGCTGCTGGCCACGGCCGCCGTGCACCATCACCTGATCCGCAAGGGCCTTCGCACCTCGGTCGGGCTGGTGGTGGAATCGGGCGAGCCGCGCGAGATCCATCATTTCTGCTGTCTCGCCGGCTATGGCGCGGAGGCGATCAATCCCTATCTCGCCTTCGATACGCTGGCCGACATGCACAAGAACGGCGCTTTCCCGCCGGAGGTTGACGCGTCGGAAATCGTGTCTCGCTACATCAAGTCCATCGGCAAGGGCATCCTCAAGGTGATGTCGAAGATGGGGATTTCGACCTATCAGTCCTATTGCGGCGCGCAGATCTTCGACGCCGTCGGCCTGAAGTCGGATTTCGTCGACAGGTATTTTACCGGCACGGCGACGCTGATCGAAGGCGTCGGGCTTGGCGAGATCGCGGCGGAGACGGTGAAGCGCCACGCCGCCGCTTTCGGCGACGATCCGCTGCTGCGCAATTCGCTCGACGTCGGCGGCGACTACCTATTCCGCATGCGCGGCGAGGCCCATGCCTGGACGCCCGATGCCGTCGCCACCTTGCAGCACGCCGTGCGGCAGGGCTCGTGGAAGACGTTCAAGGCGTTTTCGGCGCAGGTCGACAATGCGGTCGCCAGTGCGCACGCCATCCGCGGCCTGTTTCGCATCCGCACCGCCGAGGAAACCGGCCGCAAGAAGGTGCCGCTGGACGAGGTGATGCCGGCCAAGGAGATCGTCCGGCGGTTCTCGACCGGGGCGATGTCGTTCGGCTCGATTTCACGCGAGGCGCACACCACGCTGGCGCGCGCCATGAACGCCATCGGCGGCAAGTCGAACACCGGCGAGGGCGGCGAGGAAGCCGACCGCTACCGGCCGTTGCCGGGCGGCGGCGCCAACCCCGAGCGGTCGGCGATCAAGCAGGTGGCGTCCGGGCGCTTCGGCGTGACGGCGGAATATCTCGTCAATTCCGACATGATGCAGATCAAGGTGGCCCAAGGGGCAAAGCCCGGCGAAGGCGGCCAGCTTCCGGGCCACAAGGTCGATGCCACCATCGCCAAGGTGCGCCATTCGACGCCGGGCGTCGGCTTGATCTCGCCGCCGCCGCACCACGACATCTATTCCATCGAGGATCTGGCGCAACTCATCTACGACCTCAAGAATGTCAACCCGATGGGCGACGTTTCGGTCAAGCTGGTTTCGGAAGTCGGCGTCGGCACGGTCGCAGCGGGCGTTGCCAAGGCGCGCGCCGACCACATCACCGTGTCGGGCTACGACGGTGGCACCGGCGCCTCGCCGCTCACCTCGCAGAAGCATGCCGGCAGCCCGTGGGAAATGGGCCTTGCCGAAACCCACCAGACGCTGGTGCTGAACGGCCTGCGCAGCAGGGTCGCCTTGCAGGTCGACGGCGGCTTGCGTACCGGCCGCGACGTCATCATCGGCGCGCTGCTGGGGGCCGACGAGTTCGGGTTCGCCACGGCACCGCTGATCGCGGCCGGCTGCATCATGATGCGCAAGTGCCACCTCAACACCTGTCCGGTCGGCGTGGCGACACAGGACCCGGTGCTGCGCAAGCGCTTCAAGGGCACGCCCGAGCATGTCATCAACTTCTTCTTCTACGTGGCCGAGGAAGTACGTGAATTCCTGGCCGAAATGGGCTTCACCCATCTCGACCAGATCATCGGCAATACGGACCTTCTCGAGAAGGACCGCATGATCGCCCACTGGAAGGCGCGCGGGCTCGACTTTTCGCGCATGTTCCACAAGATCGAGGCGGCGGACGGGCAGACCCACTGGACGGAGCGCCAGAAGCATCCGATCGACGACGTGCTTGACCGCACGCTGATCGAGCGGGCGATGCCGGCCCTGGAAGCAAGGCAGGCGGTCGAGATATCGGTGCCGGTGCGCAACGTCGACCGCTCGGTCGGCGCCATGCTGTCGGGCGAGGTGGCGCGGCGCTTCGGGCACAAGGGCCTGCGCGACGACACCATCTCGGTCAAGCTCTCGGGCACGGCCGGCCAGTCCTTCGGCGCGTTCCTCGCGCGAGGCGTCTCGTTCGAACTGGAGGGGGCGGCCAACGACTATGTCGGCAAGAGCCTTTCGGGCGGCCGTCTCGTCATCCGCCCGCCGGCGGGCAGCCGCACCGTGGCGCAGGAATCCATCATCGTCGGCAACACGGTGCTGTACGGCGCGATCGAGGGCGAGGCCTATTTCGCCGGCGTGGCGGGCGAGCGCTTCGCCGTGCGCAATTCGGGCGTCGTGGCCGTGGTGGAGGGCGTCGGCGACCATGGCTGCGAGTACATGACCGGCGGTATCGTCGTCGTCATCGGCCAGACCGGGCGTAACTTCGCCGCCGGCATGTCGGGCGGCGTCGCCTATGTGCTGGACGAGGCGGGCGACTTCGCCAAGCGCTGCAACATGGCGATGGTCGAACTCGAACCGGTGCCGGAAGAAGACGACCTGATGGAGAAGCTGCTGCATCATGGCGGCGACATCGACCACAAGGGCCGCGTCGACGTGTCGGGCGACATGACCAGCCACGACGAGGAGCGGCTCTACCAACTCATCTCCAACCATGCGCACTACACCGGTTCGGGGCGGGCGAAGGAGATCCTCGACCACTGGGCGAGCTTCCGGCCGAAATTCCGCAAGGTCATGCCGGTCGAATATCGCCGCGCGCTGGTCGAAATGGAGCGCTCGCGCATGGGCGTGGCGGCGGAATAGCCGCCGTTCACCGATGTCGCCTCAGCTTACGAAGAAGAGTTTCATATGGGCAAGGTAACGGGTTTCCTTGAAATCGACCGGCAGGTGCACAAGTACCAGCCGGCTTCCGACCGCATCCGCCATTTCCGCGAATTCACCTTGCCGATGTCGGACAAGGAAGTGGAAAAGCAGGCCGCGCGCTGCATGGATTGCGGCGTACCCTATTGCCATGGGCCGACGGGCTGCCCAGTCCACAACCAGATTCCGGACTGGAACGACCTCGTCTACCGGGGCGACTGGGAGCAGGCGATCCGCAACCTGCATTCGACCAACAACTTTCCCGAATTCACGGGCCGCATCTGTCCGGCGCCCTGCGAGGAAGCCTGCACGCTCAACCTGGAGGACATTCCCGTCGCCATCAAGACGATCGAGCAGGCGCTGGCCGACAAGGCCTATGAGCTCGGTTTCATCCGGCCCTATCCGCCGCTGCAGAAGACCGGCAAGCGGGTCGCCATCATCGGCTCCGGCCCGGCCGGCATGGCGGCGGCGCAGCAGCTTGGCCGTGCCGGGCACGAGGTGCACGTCTACGAGCGCGAGAGCCGTCCCGGCGGGCTGATGCGCTACGGCATTCCCGATTTCAAGATCGAGAAGCATTTCATCGACCGCCGCATCGAGCAGATGGCGGGCGAGGGCGTGACCTTTTTCTGCGGCGTCAATGTCGGCGTCGACAAGCCGGTGCAGGAGCTTCTGTCGAACTACGACGCGGTGCTTTACTGCGGCGGTTCGGAGACGCCGCGCGCGGCCGGCATCCCGGGCGACGATCTCGGCGGCGTGCATGACGCCATGCCCTATCTGGTGCAGCAGAACCGGCGCGTCGGCGGCGAGGACATCGGCTCGGCCGCGTGGCCGTCGGACCCGATCGTTGCCGGCGGCCAGCATGTCGTGGTCGTCGGCGGCGGTGACACGGCCTCCGACTGCGTCGGCACGGCTTTTCGGCAGGGCGCGGTGCGCGTCACCCAGCTCGACATCCGCCCGCAGCCGCCCGAGAGGGAAGACAAGCTGGCGGTATGGCCCTATTGGGCGACTAAGATGCGCACCTCTTCCTCGCAGGCCGAAGGGGCGGAGCGCGAGTTCCAGGTGGCGACGCTGGAGTTCATCGGCGAGGAAGGGCAGTTGACCGGCGTCAAGTGCTGCGAGGTGGACGAAAAGCGCAAGCCGATCGCCGGCTCGGAATTCGTCATCCGCGCCGACCTCGCCTTCATCGCCATCGGTTTTGCCGGTCCGTTCCATTCGGGCGTGGTGTCGGAACTGGGCGATCGGCTCGAGATCGCGGCCGATATCCGCCGGTCGAAGAATGTCGCGGCGAACGACCGCGACTATCGCACCAGCGTCGACAAGCTTTACGCGGCGGGCGACGTCCGCCGCGGCCAGTCGCTGGTGGTCTGGGCCATCCGGGAAGGCCGGCAAGCCGCCCGCGCCATCGACGAAGCGCTGATGGGCTCCAGCGAACTGCCGCGCTGAGGCGCTGCTGGACACGCTGGTTTACCCCCACCCCTGGCCCCTCCCCACAAGGGGGCAGTGTTTACATTGGACTCGTGATGAGGTGTCTGTTGAAGAACAGTGCGAGGGTTATGTCGAGCATCTGATGGGTCTTTGAGAAACGTTTGGAGCGGCGATTGAACCGG
>NZ_JBHRTK010000031.1:0-279200 GCF_042646345.1 Aquamicrobium soli
ACCCCAAAGCGATGGACGAGGCGCGGCGCATCTATGGCGAGCGGCCGGATTTCGTCCTGTGCGCCAGCCCGGAAGCGGCGGTGGAAGAAGCCGACGCGCTGGTGATCTGCACGGAATGGAAGCAGTTCCGCGTCGTCGATTTCGGCTGGCTCAAGCAGACGCTCGCCCGTCCCTTCGTCATCGACGGCCGCAATCTGTATGACCCGGCGGAAGTGCAGAAGCACGGCCTCGTCTATTCGGCGATCGGCCGTGGCGTGGCGCTCGGCAAGGGAGCGTGACCGTTCCCTTTCCGCTGCTTTCGCGACCTGGCAGGCGCTAGCTCAGGCCTGCCAGTGCCGCACGAGGTCGAGCGCCTCGGCGTTCAGGGTCTGCGCGCGCCCGGCCGTCGCCGCCTCGGTGTAGCAGCGCATTTCGGGTGCGTTGCCGGAGGGGCGCAGATGCACGATCTCGCCCGAGGAGAGCGTTGCCCGCAGGCCGTCGGTGCGGTCGATCGTGGCGAGTGTGCCGATCGGTGACAGGAAATGTCCGAGAGCATCCTCGCTGGCGCTAAGATGCGCCATCAGCGCCCGCGACCGCTCGACCGCGAAATCTTCCAGCCGGTCGCTGACGCAGACAGGCAACGCCCAGCGTGCCGAAAGCGTGGACAGGCTTAAGCCCTCGCGCCGCGCCGATTGCAGCACGGCAAGAATGGGAAGCAGGGCGTCGCGCGTCGGCAGCGCCGTGCCGCGGATGCCGCCATGGTCGAAGGAGGAGCCGAGCAGGAAGCCGCCATTGGCTTCGAAGCCGGTGATGGTGCCGCCGCTGCCCGCTGCCGCCTGCATCGCCTCGATCACGAAAGGCGAACCGACCCTGGTGCGCAGCACCTCAAAGCCGAGGCCGGCATGGATGCCGGAATTGGAGGTGACAGGGGTGACGACGACGGTGGCGCCCACCATGCGCGCGGTAATCAGTCCGATGATGTCGCCGCGCAACTGCGCGCCGGTCTCGTCGGCGATCAGCGGCCGGTCGCCGTCGCCGTCGGTCGAGACGATGGCGTCGAGCCGGTGCGTCGCGGCCCAGGCGCCGAAGGTGGCGATCGTCTCCTGCGGTACGGCTTCCGTGTCGACGGCGACGAAATGATCCGTGCGCCCGAGCGAAATCACGGTCGCGCCGAGGGATTGCAGCATCTCGCGCAGGAAATCGCGCGCCACCGAACTGTGCTCGTAGACGCCGACCCGCATGCCGGAAAGGGCCCCCTCGGTGGCCATGGCCCGGCCGCGCCGGCGGTACCAGTCGAGGGCTTCTTCATGCCTGTCGGCGACCGTGCCGGTGCCGGCCGGCTTTTCGGCGGCGCCCGCCTCGACCCAGGCGGTGATGGCGGCCTCGTCGGCCTTGCCGATCTCGCCGTCGGCCAGGAAGAACTTGATGCCGTTG
This sequence comes from Aquamicrobium soli, assembly GCF_042646345.1. Taxonomy (NCBI): domain Bacteria; kingdom Pseudomonadati; phylum Pseudomonadota; class Alphaproteobacteria; order Hyphomicrobiales; family Phyllobacteriaceae; genus Aquamicrobium; species Aquamicrobium soli. Next base: position 1,414 of record NZ_JBHRTK010000031.1, read on the forward strand.
CGGTCGGCGGGGATATGGGAGCCGGTCACCATCAGCGCCGCCGATTGGTGAGCCAGCGCGAAGCCGGCCAGCGCGGGGGTCGGCAACTCGCCGCAATCGACGACGTTGAGGCCGTCAGCCGTCAGGGCTTTGGCGCACAGCGAGGCGATCTGCGGGCTGCTGTCGCGCAGGTCGCGCCCGACAAAGACCGTATCGTCCGGTCGCGCGGCGTGCGTCTCGAACAGCCGTGCGGCGAAGGCCCGGGTGTAAAGCGCCGTTTGCGGCCCCAGGAGGTCCGTTGCCAGCCCGCGCAGGCCGCTCGTGCCGAATTTCATTCAGCAGCCCCTTGTGTCATCTTCCGCCCGCCGTTGCAGCCGTCACGTCGCGTTGCGGCGTGACAGCGCATCCTCCCATCGTAGCGCGTCGGCCACGATCAGGTCCAGATCGGCGCGGGCCGGCACCCAGCCCAGTTCGCGCTGCGCCAGTTGCGAATTGGCGACGATGGACGGTGGGTCGCCGGCGCGCCGCCCGCCCATCCTGACGTTGAGGTCCGCGCCATGCATGCGGCGCACGCTGTCGATGACCTCAAGCACCGAATAGCCGTGGCCGTAGCCGCAATTCGCCACCAGGCTGGAGCCGCCGGCGCGCAGCCGCTCCAGCGCCAGGCGGTGGGCGGCCGCGAGGTCGCTGACATGGATGTAGTCGCGCACGCAGGTGCCGTCCGGCGTCGGGTAGTCGGTGCCGAAGACCTCCAGTTGCGCTCGCTTGCCGAGGGCGGTTTCGCAGGCGACCTTGATCAGGTGCGTCGCCCCCTTCGTTGACTGGCCGGTGCGCCCTTTCGGATCGGCACCGGCGACGTTGAAGTAGCGCAGCGCCGTATAATGGAAGTCCGGATTGGCGGCGCCGGCGTCCTGCAACATCCACTCGGTCATCAGCTTCGAGCGGCCATAGGGCGATTCCGGCGTGAGCGGCGCTTGTTCGCGCACCGGCTCGATGCCGGCTCCGCCGTAGACCGCCGCGGTCGAGGAGAAGATGAAGTTGCGCACGCCGAGCCGGATCGCGGTTTCGATCAGGGTCCGGCTCTTGCAGGTGTTGTTCTCGTAATAGCCGAGCGGATCGGCGACCGATTCGGGAACGACGATCGACCCGGCGAAATGGATGATCGAATCGACTTTGTGCTCGCGGATGGTCGATTCGAGCAGCGGGCGGTCGGCGATGTCGCCGACGACGAGATGGGCCTCGGGCGCCACCGCCCAGTCGAAGCCCGTCGACAGCCGGTCGACGACCACGACCTGTTCCCCGGCGTCGCACAATTCCCATACCATATGGCTGCCGATGTAACCGGCGCCACCCGTGACGAGTACGCTCATGGGAGACCCTTCCTGCTGATGCTGGCCCTGTTTGCGTGAGATTTGGGCCCAAAACAAGACACGCGGCAACAGGCGAGGGCGATGCCGGGATGCGGCGCGGCGGCTACCAAGCCGAGGCCGCAAACGTCGGTCAGCCTGCAAGCGGCTCCCGCGGGCGCCGAAAAACCATTGCGATGGTCAGGGATTGGCTGGGGAAACGACGAGTTTCGACCGGACTTCGACGCTCTGTGTGCGAGCTAGGTGCCTCGGTTTTGGGTGCGACATCAATGGGTGCTCGGAAAATCACCGGCTATGACAAGCTTGCCCGAAACTGTCATCGCTGCCACTCACGCCACAATAATTAGGTTGGGCCGGATTTGCGCTGATGCGCCCGATGGTGCCTAGGTATCTGTTTTGAAGGAGGGAAACTTCCAGCCCTGACCTAAATCCTTTTCATCCCCGCCATCTCGTCGATCAGCCAGTCGCGCACCAAGGCCGCGGGTTTTCGTAGCGGACGATCCTCAGGGGCGCTGATGTAATAGTTGTCTCCGGTTTCCAATTGTCGGCTGGCCGCCCTTACAAGGCCCCGCTGGTTCAATTCGTGCGCGACCACATGCCACCAGCCGAGTGCGATGGCCTGGCCTTTGATCGCCGCCTGGACGACCAGCGCGTAGTCCGAGAAGACCAGATTCTGCCCGATATTGTCATTGGGATAACCCGCTTCCCTGAGATACCTCTGCCATGGAACTCGCAAGGCTCCCGTCAGGTTCGCCAGCGTGTGATGGCCAAGATCCTCGCACAGGTCCAGGCTACCATGCGTTTCGAGATAGCTTGGGCTGCACACGGGTATCACGACCTCGTTAGTCAGCTTCCAATTGTGGCTTGCCGGGCCGGGGTTGGGGTTGTAGCGGATGCCGAGGTCCACCCCTTCGCAAGGCCCGATCGGTTCGCCGTGGATGACCTGGAAACGCAGGTCTATTTCCGGAAATTGCTGACGAAAAGCGTCGAAGCGCGGCATGAACCAATACATTGCGAACGCCGAGGATACTGAAATCGTGACGACCCCGGTATCTCGTTTCTTCGCATAGAAAGTGCGCAGGACGGTCTCGACCTCCTGAAAGCTGTGGCTGACGGCGCGCGCCAGGACTTGTCCTTCTTCGGTAAGTTGCAGGCCCTGGGGGCTTCGCAGGAACAGCTTGATGCCAAGATGCGCCTCAAACCGTCCTATCATGTGGCTGACCGCCGATTGCGATACGTTGAACTCCCGCCCGGCGGCGGTAAAATTGAGGTGTCTTGCAGAAGCCTCGAACATGAACAGGGCGCCTGTCGAGGGCAGCAGCTTGCGCAGTTGCATGAGCCAATCTCCCGAAAAGAGTTGTCGATCATGGCATGGGCATGAATCCATGTCATGCCCCTCCTGACTCTATAGGGCCTTCTCGCGGGGCGGTTGCCTCTCTAACCTCCAAGCCGCAATAGCGAACCAAATCGGCTTGGGAGGAGCAGATGTCGGCGAGTGTCACGGTCGCAGACCGCGATGTACCCATTGCGCCCCGTCACAGGCTTGATCCGCTGCTTGAACCGCAATCAATCGCCTTCGTCGGTGCCTCGGAGCGACCGGATACGCCGGGCAGCACCATGATCCTTTCGGCTGCTGCCGACGGCTACCAGGGCAGGCTCTACCCGGTCAATCCGAACAGAAGCTCGGTTCATGGCCTCACCTGCTATCCCGACCTTACGAGCTTGCCCGAGCGGGTCGATCACGTCGTGATCGGCACGGCCGACACCATGGTCGAAGCGGATAGGCCTCGATCCGTCCGTCTCATCCGAGAGATGTCTGCCCGAGTGCCTCAAACAGCGAACGTGATTTCTGCGTTCTATCGAGTTCATGTCACACGTTCCCGCACGTCTACGACACCGTCAGCCTTCCTCTTGGCCATTGGCAGCATCGTAGCCGCCGTCATCTCTTGCTCTGATCAATAAATCGGGCCCGCCGCGACCCATCTGGAGGTTGATGGCCAACTGGAATTTTTGCTATAATGAATTGTTGTTCATTATTTTGATGAGCCTCTGGAGGGACCTGAATGCCGGTAAAGAATCGCTTTTCGGAACTGCTGCCCGAAATCATCGCATGGCGACGCGACCTGCATGCACATCCGGAAATTCTTTTCGACACACATCGGACTGCTGGACTGGTCGCCGCTCGGTTGCGGGAGTTCGGATGCGACGAAGTCGTGGAAGGCATCGGACGCACTGGCGTGGTGGGTTTGATCGTCGGCCGCAACTCCAACTCAGGGCGCACCGTAGGTTTGCGAGCCGATATGGATGCCCTTCCTATCCATGAAACCACCGGGCTTGAATACGCCTCCAAAACTCCCGGAGCTATGCATGCCTGCGGCCATGACGGGCACACGGCAATGCTGCTTGGAGCCGCGAAGTACCTTGCCGAAACACGTAACTTTAACGGGACCGTGGCCGTAATTTTTCAGCCTGCCGAGGAAAATGGCGGCGGCGGCCGTGAAATGATCGAAGACGGGATGATGCAACGGTTCGGGATCCAGGAGGTCTACGGAATGCATAACTGGCCGGGGATGCCGCCGGGCCAGTTTGCCATTCGCTCGGGGCCGTTTTTCGCTGCCACCGACCTGTTTTCCATCGATGTTGCCGGCAGGGGCGGGCATGCGGCCAACCCGCACGAAACGATCGATGCCACTGTCGTGGCCTCGCATCTGGTCACGGCGCTGCAATCCATCGCCAGCCGCAATGTCGATCCGGTGCGTGAAGTAGTGGTTTCCGTAACGTCATTCCACACGGATACGGATGCTCACAACGTCATTCCTGAAAAGGTCTGGCTGAAGGGGACCGTGCGCACGCTGGATGCGGCAGTGCGCGATCTTGCGGAGGACCGGCTCCTGACGATCGCCAAGGGTGTAGCCCTGGCGTTCCAGGCAACGATAAACGTGGAATATCGGCGCAATTATCCAGCGATGGTAAATTCGGCCAGTGAAACCGCATTCGCTGCCAAGGCCGCAACCAAGGTAGCGGGCCATTGTGCCGAAGCGCCATTGGTGATGTGGGGCGAGGATTTTGCGTTCATGCTTCAGGAGCGTCCTGGCGCCTACATCCTGATCGGTAATGGCGATTCAGCCGTGGTGCACAGTTCCGACTATGATTTTTGCGACGACGCCATTCCCGCAGGATGCAGTTGGTGGGTCGAACTCGTCGAAGCACGCATGCCGGCGCAATAGGGACTCACCTACGTGGTCCGCCGGCAGGAAAGCAAGGCGCCGCCGCTTAGAACGACGGCGGGCTCTGCGCCGTGATGACCACGACGCGCTCGTCAAAGGTCCTGTACCAATGGTCGACCGTCGAATGGAACCGAATGGAATCTCCGGGTGCAAGGATCCATTCGCGATCGCCGATATGAATTTCTATCGATCCGGACAACACGAATACGACCTCTTCGCCATGATGGTTGAACGGTGCGTTGACGTTCGAGAACCCGGGCGGCAACTCGATATAGAGCATCGAGAGCGATCCCTGCATATCCGGCACAAGCAACTGATAGGTCATGCCGGTGTCCTCGAGCATCAGGCGTCGGCGCGTATGCGGGTGGATGACCTCGCCCGGCGGCGTGCTGGCCGTCTCGAAAAAAGTACCGATCGGGATCGAGAGCGTGCGCGCCAGTTGCGACAGGGTTTCGATCGAAGGGTTTCCCAGGCCGCGTTCAAGCTGGCTGAGCAGGCCGCTGGAAATGCCTGCTTTGCCTGCGAGTTCGGCAATCGTCATCTGACGCTGCTTCCTCTCGCGCGAAATGATCGAGCCGACCTTGCTTATCAGGTTGGCCTCGATGCTGGATTGAGTCGATTTTCCGCTGTCTTGTCCCATCACGCTCCAGTGAGCCTTTCCAAATAAACGCCCACCGGCGTACACTTTAATGAAATTATCTTCATCATATTGACATTCGATGAATTGGTCTATACGGTTTTTCGTGGAGGATCACAGCAGACTAGAGGCATCAAAGCGCTGTTGCTAGAGGAGGTGGCACTGACGTAGCCGCTCGCTCTCCTCCTTTGTGCGGCCAAAAAAGGGAGGAGAATTGGCATGGTTACGAAAATACCTTTGGGCGCCTGGGACGTATCCCGGCGCGAATTCCTGCGCTACTCGGGCCTCGTTGGCGCCGGCGGCCTGGCGGCGCTCTATGCCGGCCGGAGCCCGGCCTTCGCCAGCGACGCCGTGGATCTCGACTTCGCTGTCTGGACCTATGCGGTCGACGAGGTCGAAGCGAACGTCAAGGCGTGGCAGGATGCCAACGCGGGCATGTCGGTCAAGCTGCAGGATTATCCGTGGGATACCTACAAGGCCACCATGGTCCAGCGACTGGCTACGAGCACGCCGACGGATGTTCTCTATAATAATGGCTCCTGGCTCGCCGAGTTCGTTGCAGCCGGTTGGGTGGTTCCTGTTTCCAAGTACCTGGACTTCGAAAAGTATCGCGACAAGATCATTCCTTACGCGCTTTCCGGGCTGACTTTCAATAACGAACCCTATGGCCTGCCGTACTACGCCGACATAGCTTCCTTCATCTGGAATCCTACGGTCGCGAAGCAGTATGGGGTCGACCGCGCCCCGACGAGTTGGGACGAAGTGATGGAGATGTCGCTCTCCATGCAGAAGAAGGGTTTGCGCAGCCCGATCCTTTGGGAGTTCTCCCAGGTCAATCCGAGCAGCCTTGACGAATTCATCGCGATGTCGATGTCGCGCGGCGACGAGGTCTTCGACGCCGATATGAATCCGATCTTCGAGGACCCGAACAGCCCCGCTTTCCAGCAGGCGCAGTTCATGGCCGATACGATCAAGCAGGAGCTTGCCGCTACCTCGCCGGCCGAGAATGACGCCGTGCGCTCCATGAACAGCGGCCAGCATGTGTTCACATGCATGTACAACTACAATCTCGCCGCGATGAACAACAAGGGCCAGCCCTTGGCCGGGCAGTTCGAACTGCTCAAGATGCCCGGTTCGAAAGGCGCGACGCTGGGTTACGTTCGCTTCTACAGCATCACCTCGATGGCGGCCGCGCGCGGCGATGCCGTTGCCGCCGCGGCGGGCAAGTTCGTCGAGGCCATGGGCGGGGCGCCGGATGGCACCTTCAACGTTCCCAAGAAGTGGGCCATCAATCGCGGCCTCGGTTTTGGCGTGCGGCCGCTGTTCGACGATCCGGAGGTGGTGCAGGCCTTCTCCAGTTGGGTCAACGTTCCGATGCTCAAGGAGCAGCAGGAGCTTGCGCAGACCAAGCGGGAAGCCAAATGGACCGGCATATGGGGCGATACCATGCTTCGCGAGTTGTCCAAGGCGTTCGCCGGCGAAGTCAGCGTCGAGGAAGCCATGAAGGCTTCTGCCGACAAGGCCCGTGAACTGAAGCAACAGTATCAATAGCCTGGAATTTCCATGACCGTTTCGCTGAAGCGATCGGGCGACGGACAGGTGCGCCTTGAGCGCGCCCGTCCGGCACCCAATTACGAAGCTCGATGGGGGTGGTCTTTGCTGCTCCCGGCCCTGTTGGTAATCGGGGCCTTGTCCGTAGTGCCGCTCGCACGGGCGATCTATTCAAGCTTCAGGCAAACCTCGCCGTTGTTGCCGCCAAAGTTCATCGGATTCGATAACTATCGTGCGGTGATGGAGAGTGGCGCGTTCCTGACCGCGTGGCGGGTGACGCTTCAGTTCACCACCATCACCGTGCTGCTGACCACGGTAATGGCCATGATTTCGGCGTCGGCCCTCAATTCCTCTTTCCGCGGCAGTTCGGTGGTAAAGCCACTGGTGCTGCTTCCCTGGGCAGTCCCCGGCGTTATCGCGGGCGTCATCTGGCGTTGGATGTTCAACAACAACTACGGAGCGATCAATACGATCCTGCATGCCTTGGGCTTGATAGACGCCTATGTATACTGGCTGAGCAAGCCTGGCCTCGCTATGCTTGCGGCCTGCATCGCCCAGACGTGGTCGCTGCTACCCCTGTCGATTATTCTGATCCTGGCGGCGCTTCAAAACATCCCCGAGGAACAGTACGAGGCCGCGCGCCTGGACGGAGCCAACAGCTTCCAGCTTTATCGCTACGTGACGTTTCCGCATATCCGTACGTCGGTGGTGATCGTCGCGCTTTATAACAGCCTGATGGGGCTCACTGCCTATGACATCGTCTACACGATGACTGCAGGCGGCCCCGGTACCGCCACCTCCGTCATCAGCTATTTCACCTGGTCGATTTCTTTCACCAACCTGAATATCGGACAGGGGGCGGCTCTCGCCACGATCATCGCGCTGGTCTCGATCGTCTTCATCATCGGGATTCTGCGCCTTTTGCCGAAGGGAGCCCTAAGCGATGTTGACTAGGCTTCAAGAGCGATTGGAATCGACGGCCCGCTATCTGTGGCTTGCCCTGCTGCTTGTTTTCGTCCTCACGCCTTTCCTGGTGACTCTGCTGGCAAGCCTGACCCCGGACAAGGCGATTGTTTCCCAACCGGCACGCTGGTTCACCAGTGGCTTCAACATTGACAATTATATCTACATCCTCACGGGCAAGCTTCCGGCGCAATATGAAGTGGAAGCCGGCCAGAGAACGATGAGCATGGTGAGCCAGGAAATCCGTTTCCTGCCCACAGCCATGCTGCATAGCGTGATCGTGGCTTTCCTGGTCATGATCTTCGACCTGTTGCTGGCCGCCCCGGCTGCCTATGCGCTGGTGAAAATGCGCATCGGCGGCAAGGGTATCGTGCTGAACTTCATCCTTGGAACCCGCCTGATCCCGCTCGTCGCGGTGGCGATCCCCTATTATGAACTGATGCAGATGTTCAGGTTGACGAACACGCTGACGTCTCTCGTCATCATGTATGTCGGTCTGACGCTGCCGTTCGTCATCCTCATCCTGTGCGTCGCCTTTCGCCAGATCGATCGCTCGATCGAGGAGGCCGCGCAGGTCGACGGTCTCAACCCTTTGCAGATTCTGGTCCGGATCGTCGTTCCCGTCGCCGCGCCTTCCATCGTCGGGGCAGGGCTGTTCGCCTTCATGCTGTCCTACTGCGAATTCCTGTTCGGATTGCTGTTGGCCACCAACCAGAGCGTACGGACAATGCCCGTGACGATGGCAAGCGTTTCCGTCAATCCCGACGTGTCGCTGGGGCTGACCTGCGCCGGCATCATTCTCGGCGTCCTGCCGGCGCTGATCGTCATTGTCCCTGTATGGCGCTACATGATCCGCGGCCTCGCGGAAGGGTCGTCGAAATGACGGTCAGGCAATCGTCGTACCCAGCAACGAGCGAGGGAAACCAATGAAGCCCGTGCCTTTCGTCTATCATGCTCCGAGGAGCCTCGACCAGGCGGTGAGCCTGCTTGACGAACTCGAAGGAGATGTCCGCGTAACTGCCGGTGGGCAAAGCCTTATCCCGATGATGAATTTACGCGTCGTACGGCCCGACCACCTGGTCGATCTGCGGTACCTGGACGCGCTGTCAGGGATAGAGCTCACCGATACGCACCTGGTCGTCGGTGCGACGACGACGCATCGGACGATCGAGAAAAGCCCTTTGGTGCGCCGCGTTGCTCCGCTTCTGCGTGAGATGGCGTCGAACATCGCCCATATCCCCATCCGCGAGCGCGGCACCATTGGCGGATCGGTAGCGCTGGCGGACCCGACCGCGGAATTTCCGTTGGCGGCTCTGATGCTCGATGCCGAGATGACGCTCTCCAGCGTAAGGGGAACCCGTACCGTCAAGGCGGATGAGTTTTTCCATTCGGCGCTGGAAACGGAACTTGCCGAAGACGAAATCCTGACCAGCCTTGCCTTTCCGCTCGAAGCCAACCGCGGCGGTTCCGCATTCACGGAGTTCTCGCGCCGCAAGGGCGATTTCTGCGTCGCCGGTGTCGCTGTCGTCGTCCGGCTGAGGGACGGTCGCTACGAAGCGGCGCGGATCGGCCTGTGCGGCGTTTCGGATCGGCCGGTGCTTTCGACGATTGCCGGCCAACTGGCCGGAGAACGGGCCGATGACGCCACCACCAACCGGATCGCCGACGCGATTGCCGATGAGATCGAACCCATGATCGATGGCCGCGCGACGGTGGCGGATCGCCGGGACATCGCAAGGACGCTGGTCAGGCGGACCTTGCCTGTCGCATGCGAACGGGCGGCTGCAATCGCGCAGGGAGGAAACCGATGAGCAACGCCAACACCACAGTGGTGAACATGGTGGTCAACGGGCAGAAGGTGACCGGCTCCGTGCCGGACCGAAAGCTGCTTTGCGACTTCTTGCGCGAAGATCTTGTGCTGACCGGCACGCATGTCGGCTGCGAGCAGGGCGTATGCGGCGCCTGCACCGTCCTCATCGACAACAGGCCGGCTCGTTCCTGCCTGATGTTTGCGGTCCAGGCTGATGGCCGCACCATCACCACCATCGAAGGCATCTCTTCGCCCGATGGGTCGCTCCATCCCGTGCAGCGCGCCTTTCATGAGAACCATGCGCTTCAGTGCGGGTTCTGCACGCCAGGCTTCGTCATCAACTCGATTGCCTATCTCGAGCAGCGCGACACGTCCGAACCGTTGAGCGAAGACGAGGTGCGCGAGCATCTCTCCGGCTCGGTGTGCCGTTGCACGGGCTACACGAATATCGTCCGAGCGGTGGTTCAGGCGGCTGCCGAAGTGGATGGCCAGCGTGCCGAAGGAGGTGGGGAATGACAAATTCCACGACCGGGACTGCCATGGGTTCTGCCCCGCAGGAAGAGAAGTTCATCGGCCAGAACGTGCCGCGCAAGGAAGATCGCCGGTTCGTTCGGGGCAAGGGTTGCTATACCGACGACATCGTCATTCCCGGCATGTTGCATGCCGCCTTCGTTCGCAGCCCCTACGGCCACGCTCGCATCAAGTCGATCGATGCCACGGCCGCCCTCGCGCTGCCGGGCGTGGTGGCGGTCATCACGGGGCGCGAACTGGCGGAATTCACGACGCCGTTCGTGTGCCGCCAGGAAGGCGCTCCGCCGATGGAGATGGACGCCCTGCCGGTGGACAAGGCGCGCTTTGCCGGCGACCCTGTCGCGTGCGTGGTGGCGGTCGACCGCTATGTCGCGGAAGACGGCGTCGACCTCGTGGAGGTGGACTGGGAGGTTCTGCCTCCGGTGCTCGACATGTATCATGCGGACGACGCCGGCATGCCACTGGTGGACGACAAGTTGCCGTCCAACATGCACACGCGCGAGAGCCGCAGCTACGGTGACATCGAAGCGGCGTTCGCCGCAGCCGATCGCGTCGTAAAGGCGGATTTCAGGACGCAGCGTCTGACCCACGTTCCAATCGAGACGCGATCGGTGGTCGCGGTATGGGACGACGGCCGGGAGGAGTTGACATACTACGGTGCGGCGCAAACCGCCCACATCCTGCGGACCACACTCGCTTCCCGGCTTAGCCTGTCGGAGAACAAGGTGCGGGTCATCTCGCCCGACGTCGGTGGCGGCTTTGGCCTGAAGCTTCCACTGTTTCGCGAGGAGTTCACGGTATCGGCGATGGCTATGCGCCTCAAGCGGCCGATCAAGTGGGTGGAGGACCGGCTCGAGAACCTGACTGCGTCCAATCATGCGCGCGATGACGCTGTTTCGGTCGAGGTTGCCGTCAAGAACGACGGCACCATTCTCGGTGTCAGGGCGGATCTATGGGCGGACTTCGGCGCCTACGCATTCTATCCGCCAAGCTACATCATCCATGTTGTCGGCTGGCTACTGCTGGGCGCCTACAAGATCGACAACTACGAGTACACCATCAACGTCGCCCTGACGAACAAGTGCCCGGCCGGCACGCTGCGCGCGCCCATGGCTATAGTGACCTGGGCGACCGACGGGATGATGCACCGGGTTGCCGAAGAGCTTGGTCTCGACCCCTACGAGGTCAGGCGCAAGAACATGATTACTCTCGACGACCAGCCTTACCAGTCGGCCCCCGGCTATTTGTACGAGGCGCTGACGCTGCGCGAAGGGTTCGACCAGACACTGGCCGAGTTCGACATCCAGGCGTTCCGTGACGCACAGAAGCGCGCCAGCAGGGAAGGGCGTCTCATTGGCCTGGGAATCGCCAGCGTCGTTGAGCCCACAACCTATGGTTCGGCATGGTACAAGGCATCGGGCGACGACGGCAGCGGCCACGAGGCTGCGACGGTTAAGCTCGAGCCTACGGGTACGATCAACGTCATGGCCGGCATCGTGGGGACCGGCCAGGGCTACGAGACATCGGTAGCGCAGGTGGTGGCCGAAGCGCTCGGCAGCGATCCCGCCAACGTCGATGTCCGGTTGGGCGATACGCACATCGCGCCCTATGGCATGGGCTCGCGCGGCTCACGCGGTGCGGCGGCAGGACACGGGGTTGCCTATCTGGCTGCCATGGATCTGCGGGAGAAGGTGCTTAAGATCGCCGCGCACCTGTTGCAGCGGCCCGTCGAAAGCCTTCGTATCGTCAAGGGCATCATCATTGCGACGGACAACCCCGGGGTATCCTTGCCGTTGGCCGAGGTCGCCCGCATTGCCTATAACGATCCGACGAGCCTGCCGGAGGGAATGCTGCCCGGCCTCGAAATCCATCGCACTTACGACCCGCCGTTCATGACGTTTTCCAATGCGACGCACCTTTGCCAGGTGGAGGTTGATCCGGGTACCGGTGGCGTGGAGATAAGCAAATACCGGGTGCTTGAGGATGCCGGAACGCTGATCAATCCCATGATCGTCGATGGCCAGGTCCATGGCGGCGTTGCCTTGGGTATCGGCCAGGTGCTGCTGGAGGAAATCCACTACGACGAACAGGGCACCAACATTACCTCGACGCTGGCGGACTATCTGGTCCCGACCATGGACACCGTGCCGATGATCGAAGTCGAGCATGTGGAGACAAAAAATCCGAACACGCCGAACGGTATCAAGGGAATGGCCGAAGGGCCTGTCCAAGGTGCTGTCGCATGCGTCGCGCTTGCGATCCAGGACGCGCTGGCCGTTACGGGCGCCAGGTTGGAGCAACTGCCCATGACACCTTCACGAGTGCTGGAAGCACTCCGGGAAAGTCGAGGTTGTGCAAACGCCTAAGAACAACCCCGCATTCTGCGGAATGGCCAACCGAACTGAAGTTTAGCTGCGTATCACCCCAGGGAAGGCTCGAAAGCAGCCACTCCACAACCTATGAAAGGAACAATGAAAATGTCGACCCAGCGTACCGCAATCAACGCCGAGGGCATCGTGGACTGGGGGCTTCCCTACCCTCACGCCGTGAAATTCGGGAACCTGGTTTTCCTGTCGGGCCAACTGGCCCAGGACGAGGCTACCGGGCAGCCCGTCGAAGGCGGAATCCAGCCCCAGACCCGCAAGGTGCTGGAAAACATCAAGGCCGTCCTCGAGGCTGCCGGGAGTTCGATGGACATGGTCCTGAAGACGTCCTGCTTCCTCATGGACCGTAACGATTTCGATGACTTCAACGTTGTCTATCGCGAGTTCTTCAAGAAGGGGAAGGAGCCGGCGCGTTCCACTTTCCAGGTCGCGAAGCTTGCTCCCGGCTACATCATCGAGATCGAAGTCATCGCCGGCGTTCCGGATTGATCTCCAGACTGGAGCCGGGGGCGACACTCGCTTCAGGCTCCAGCCACCGGCTATCGCTAGGTTGCCGCGGCCGCTCCGCAAAAAGGCGGGCGGCCGCCCATCGACAGATTTCACGTTTCCGGAAGTGGCTCATATGGCAAGCGTCTCCATCAGGAATGTCAGGAAGTTCTACGGTCAGGTAGAGACCCTGAAAGATCTGTCGGTCGATATCGACGACGGAGAGTTCGTCATACTGGTCGGTCCGTCCGGGTGTGGAAAGTCGACGTTGCTGCGCATGATTGCGGGGCTCGAGCGTACGAGCGCGGGGGAAATCCGCATTGACGATACCATCGTCAACGACCTCCCTTCGAAGGCGCGGGATATTGCCATGGTCTTCCAGAATTATGCGCTCTATCCGCATATGACCGTGGCCAAGAATATGAGCTTTTCTCTGCGGCTGGCTGGCCTGCCGAAAGCGGAAATAGACAGGAAGGTCGACGCGGCCGCTCAGATTCTCGGGCTTCATGAATTGCTCGAGCGCCTGCCGAAGCAACTCTCCGGCGGCCAAAGGCAGCGGGTTGCCATGGGACGCGCCATCGTGCGGGACCCCAAGGTATTCCTGTTCGACGAGCCGCTGTCGAACCTCGACGCCAAACTGCGGGTCCAGATGCGGTCGGAAATCAAGGCGCTACACAGGCGTCTTGGAACCACGATCATCTACGTCACCCACGATCAGATCGAAGCGATGACCATGGCGGACAAGATTGTCGTCATGCATGGCGGTGTCATCGAGCAGATTGGCTCACCTCTTGAATTGTACGACAGGCCGCAAACCCGTTTCGTTGCCGGTTTTCTCGGGTCGCCGTCCATGAATTTCATCGAAGGCACGCTGACGCAGTCTGGCTTCAGGACGGCGGATGGGACCCTCCTTCCGGTAGGCGGCCCATCTCTCCCGGCCGTGGAGACACCGGCCCACTACGGAATAAGGCCTGAACATTTGGCGCTATCCGATAGCGGAATACCGGTTACGGTCGAGCTCGTGGAGCCGACGGGTGCCGAAACGCACGTCATCATGAAACTTGGAAGCCAACAGTTGGTTGGAGTCTTTCGCGAACGTCCATCCCTTCGCTATGGAGACAAAATCTTTGTCACCCCGAATGTCGAGCAGGTTCACCTGTTCGATACGGCGGGACGCCGCATCAACTAGGGAATTCTGCGCGGGGCGCCGAGTTTCACGAGGATAAAGCATCGGGCAACTCGCCTCCCCGGGTTGCGACATCCGAGCGCCGTTGGCGGCAAGGGTGCATTGACCGGGGTGCTGGTGCCGGGAAAGACACCAGCAACATTCGCGGAAAGTTTTCGACGATCTCTGCCGGAGCGGGTCGACCGTGTTCTTGAGCAGAAAAGCCCGTTATGAGGGAAGGACTACGATGGCTCCAAATCTGGCAATTCAGAAGCGGGTGGGTTTCATCGGCCTGGGTATCATGGGCCAGCACATGGCAGGACATATCCTGGCCGGAGGCTATGAACTGCACGTAAACAGCCGAACACGTGCCAAGGCGGATGCGTTGGTCGAGCGTGGCGCGATCTGGTATGAAAGTCCGGGGGAAGTTGCCGCTACAAGCGATATTTTGATTACCATTGTCGGGTACCCGGTCGATGTTGAATCCATCTATCTCGAACCGGGAGGAATACTCGACAGAGCGCGGCCTGGCGCCGTGCTTATCGATATGACTACATCCAGTCCCTCGCTTGCCGAAAGGATCGCCAAGGCCGCTTCGCTACGTGGGATGATGGCTCTCGATGCCCCCGTTTCAGGCGGTGACATTGGCGCCAGAGAAGCCAAGCTCGCCATCATGGCAGGGGGCGATGAAACTGCATTCAGTCAAGTCTTGCCTGTGCTGCGGCTGATTGGAAGCAATGTAGTTCACATGGGCCAAGCCGGAACGGGTCAGCACACGAAAATGGCTAACCAGATTGCAATCGCATCTACAATGATCGCCGTGTCGGAGAGCATCAGCTACGCCACCCGGGTGGGCCTTAACCCCGATCTGACGCTGGATGTGCTGGGAACAGGGGCAGCTTCTAGTTTTCTTCTGAATGGATTGGGACGCAAGATGGTCCGCCAGGATTTTGCGCCGGGATTTTTTGTTCATCATTTTGCCAAGGACATCGGCATTGCACTAAATGAAGCTAAGCGTATCAATCTTGATTTGCCCGGTCTGGCACTGGCCCAGAAGATGTATGAGCGCCTATTAGCGAACGGTTTTGGTGAAGAGGGAACCCAGGCTCTTTACCGCATCTACAACAGGCTTCACTGGTCGGAATGACCCCCGTTTGGTATATCTTTTCCCAATTTCGAGGGAAGAGATCGTGGTGCGGCCAAGAATTCATTGGGGGATTTGAGCGTAACGGCCGTGCCAATCGACGGATTGCCCGCGTTGCCGCCTGGTGCGCCCCTCAATCACGGTCGCCAGGTCCATGACCGTGACCACCGATCCTGCGGCGTTGCCACAGCCAGTATCATATTGAATCTCACGTCGACAGGAATCTGCTTGTCTTAGCGGCGAGGCCCAGTCTGCTGTCGAGAGACAACGATCCGGCGCCAACCGTCGCCAGCACGAACATCCCGCCGGCGACGGCAAGATCTTTCTCGAAATGCAGGAGTTCATTCCGGATAGCGCAGTTGGTGTGGAACAGCGCCGCCGTCGTCAGGCAGAACAGCCCGAGCGCGCCAGCGCCGACCTGACGCGACCCGAGCAGAGCCACGGCAGGCATACTATCCAGCAGTTCAGAGAGTTGGGTGGTGAGCCCCGTCGAGTTCGAGGAGAAAGCTATGTTAGCTTAACCTGGTGTCCGAAAAACCGGCAGCAGGCCATTCGCCCAATAATTTGGTTGGGCCGGATTTACCCTGATGAGTCCGAGGTGCCTAGGCATCTGTTTTGCAGGAGGGCAATTAGGTCTACCCCAGAAATCGCCGGACCTTAATACTTCGGCAGGAAGGGACCCGGTATGACCTTCTGAGGGGGGGATCATATGCGGGTTTTTTCTACCTTTAGCGGCATTTCCGCTGCGACAGCGGCATGGAAGAGGCTTGGCTTCGAGTTTGTGGGCTACTGCGAGCCCGAGGCATTCCAGAGCCTGGTTCTTTCCGAGCGATGCGGGGCGACGAAGCCGCGATACCTGCCCGATTACAGGACGATTATGGAGGCCGTCTGCCGGGAGGTTTTCGCCGATTATGCGACGCCGGAAATTCTCACGGAATGGCGGGCAGCATTTGCGGGTCGCGATTGGAATGATCCGGATTTTGATTTTCCAGACTCGTTTGCCGAGATGGTCCTGGAGGGGTGGGGTCAGCGCCAGCCAGCCGCGGATGAAATGGTGAGGCGGGATGAGACGGCGCGGAAAAACACGCGGGTCAAGGCCTGGCCCCGAGGGCGGGTCCCGAATTTCGGCGACTTGTCTCAGATCACGGACGAAGACCTTCTTGCTCTTGGTCCGGTGGACATTCTCGAGGGAGGATCGCCGTGCCAGGCTTTCAGCATCGCAGGCAAGCGACTGGGCCTGGACGATTATCGGGGCAATTTGACGCTTCAGTTCGTCGAACTCGCCTACCGGATGCAGAAGCTGAACGGGCTGAAATACGTGGTATGGGAAAATGTGAAGGGGGTTTTGGATGCCAGGAAAGGCAACGGATTCGGCTGTTTGCTGGGAGCGCTTGCCGAAAAGCAAGGCGGTGAAATTCCTGCGCCAGGGAAAAGGTGGACGAACGCAGGTATGGTGTCTGGGCCCAACGCCAAGATTGCCTGGCGAGTCCTCGACGCTCAATATTTCGGCGTGCCCCAACGACGCGAAAGGGTCTTCCTTGTGGCAAGTCTTGGAAAAGCCGCGCGATCCTTCAGACCTGAAGCCGTACTACTTGAGCGCCGAACAGAAGGCGACGGTTCTTCGAAACGCCGGACTAAGAGGCTGCCCTCTCGACGCACGACCGAATATGGGAAGTAGCCAAATTTTCCGTCGTCAAGTTCGCCCTTGATCGTTTGCAGTGAGATTTGCTTTGCATCGTTGGAGTGTCCAAAGCTCATTCGGAGAGCCATTACCCAGTCGCGCCTAAGCTCCTTCTTGCGGGGAGGAGCGAAGAATTCTTCGCTTCCGACGACTGGCATTGCATCATTTCTAAGTCGTCTGAGGAAAAACACTCCCGGTCCGGTGCGATAAAAGCGACTGGCCTCGCGATATGTCGAAACATCTTCGCTTAGTCGTGCATGCAAGGTCTTGTGCTGTGTGGCACCATGCAGATGAGAAGGTACAAGGCGGTTCAAATAAGCGACCCGTAGAATGTCTCGCGGTCGCATCGGTGTGCCCGATGCCGCCAATACATCCTCCGCTAGGTTGAGATAGGCGTCCGCCACTGTGCTCTTCCAGGTTCGCAATTGCGCAACTTGGCATTATAGAGGCGTTTTTCCAGCTCGCTACGTGCAGTGCAGCTACGTGCTACGGAGGGCATTCGCCACCATGGACAAGATCATCGCAGCTCTCAGAGTGTTCCGAGACGATAGGGACTGGACAAAATTTCATACCGCCAGGAATTTGGCGACATCGGTAAGTATCGAAGCCGCTGAATTGCTTGAGCATTTTCAATGGGATGTCGGCGATGAGGATTCGTTAGAGATCGAGCGGGAGGCAGTGGCTGGCGAATTAGCTGACGTCTTAATTTACCTCCTAATGTTGTTCGACAAGCTTGGGCTGGATCCGGCCACGGAAGCGATGAGGAAGATCGAATCGAATAGCCACAGGTTTCCGGTTGGCTCCCAACCCGGAAAGCGGCGTCGCCAAGGTGCGTGATTCGACAGAGGTCGCCGGAAGTGTGCCCGGATGTACACGGGATCAACAGCACGTGCATGCGCTAACAGGTGCGTGAAACGGCTAACGAATGTCCGACTGGCAGGATCACAACTGCCGCTCGCTTGTATCGACCGAAACGTCCGCTTTTGGGTGAAGGCAAAGTTTACCTGAACGTCCGGCTTGGCGGCGCAAAGCTGCCGTGACATTGTGCCAACTGGTCGGCCAAATCATGATGGGCTGCTCGTTCACATTACCGGCACGCTAGGAGATGGCGCGCCCTCGCGGCCAAAGCGATCGGCCCTGTAGGGTTGCGGCTGACCGGATACGGCGCGTTCCGAACGAAACGCAACCGCCCCAATGTCCCCAACAGCACGATAGGCCTCGAAGAGATTGACGAGTGCCGTCTGTTCTTCCGCGTACCCGGCGGCCTGCTGACTGAAGTCACGTTTGCCGAAACTCTCCTGATCAAGTTCGAGAACTTTACGCTGTAACGTACTCATCGTAAGCGCGGCTCAGCGACGGAAAGGCGAACAGGATCATTCCGGCGACGATCAGCAGGTACCAGGCAAACAGCGGCATCATGTTGATGCGCATGCCGGGCGCCCGGCACTTTATGACACCGACGATGATTTCGATCGCGGCCAGGATCGAGGCGACATCGATGAAGGACGGCCCAAGCAGTCACAGATATCGGCACCGATACCGGAAAGTTCTTTGTCGGTGGCAAGCGGCGGATACATGAACCAATCCGACGACGGAGCCGCATCGAAGAAGATTGAGCCGCACACGAAGACGCTGCCGATCAGGAAGCTTCAGAAGCCGAAGGCCGGAAGTCGCGGACAGGGCAGTTCCCGCGCACCGAGCATGGGCGGCAGCAGGAAGATCGCGATAGCCTCGAAGATCGGCACGACGAACAGGAACATCATCACCGTGCCGTGCAGCGTGAAAGCCTGGTTGAAGCGGTCGGCGGAGAGAACGTCGTTGTCCGGCAAGGCCAGTTCCACATGCATCAGCAGCGCCAGCACGCCTTCAAACAGCATGAAGGCGAACGCTGCCGATCCGTACCAGAGGCCGATCTGAAAGTTGTTGACCGACGTCCAGTAGCGCCAGCCGGAAGGGTTATCCCAGACGGCGCGCAGCCTAGCGGTCTTGGCCTGCCGCTCTTTCATTGAAACGGTTGAGCGGCCGGTCATTTCGGCCTCGCCAGATAGATGGTGATGGCGTCGATCTCCTTTGGCGAGAAAGGCATCGCGGCCCGCAGCCGTGACAAGCTTCGCAGGCGACGCTTGCGCGGAGAGCCACTGGCGAAAAGCCTCCGGCTCCATCGCAACCACCGAAAAGGCAATAAGCGCATGCGACGTGCCGCAATATTCAGCGCACGGCCCACAGACGACCACGCCACGTATGAAATTATCGCATTCCGCGATAAGGATATCCGGAGACAACACGATCGGCAGCTTGGAGTGTCTCCATGAAAAACCGGCCCTTGTGGGAACGTGTCCGGTTTGCTCTTTGCGGGGTTAAGGAAGCTTGCCGAAGGGAAAGGAGCTTCAGAACGCAGGGTGTCATCGCCATGCTGGTCGTTGCCGGATTTTTGGTCCTTCGCGTCTCCTTGATTTGGTTCGCGATCGCCATCATGGCAATCGCGCTGGTGCTTGCCACGGAATTGACCAATGCCGCGCTTGAGGCGATGATCGATCGGCTGCATCCTGAACGGCATCCCGAGATCCGCGCCGCAAAGGACATGGCGGCAGGCAGCGTTCTTCTGGCTGGTGTGGCAGCCGTTGTTGTCGGCTTGCTCATGCTGATCTCTACCTATTCGACCTGGTGAACGTCGATGATGCGGCTCGCCCGTTCGCTGGCTCGCTCCGTCGCCGCGGCAATCCGTCACGATCCTGAAGTCGAGCGCATGATCGCCGCCCATACAAAAAGCTGGCGACCTTCGGTCGATCGCTTCGACCGTAACAGGCCGCTTGTCCTCTGGTTTGCGGTCGGAGTGACAACCTCCCTCTTTCCCTTCTTCGGCACGGTCGAAAATCTGCTTGCCAAAGATTCGCTAGTTGAGGCGAACCTGCGTATCGTGTCATTGGTCAAGGCGTTTCAGACTCCGGGCCTCGACGACTTCACGTTGTTCTTACGGATCCGTGGAACTGGCAGATCGTGGTGATGGGTGCCGGACTTCCGGCCGTTTGGCCCGCTCTGCCGCGCGCTGGTTCTGAATCTGAGCGCTCATCGCGTCCACCGCTTTGGCAGACGGATTTGTATGGCCATTCAAAGGCCTTTTTCATCGTGCCGGCCGGACCAAGGAGCGCGCTGGTGCGAGTCCAGGGCGCGAGCTTCCCGAGAGATCACGCCTTCAGCGAAACACGATCACTGGAATATCGGCATTGGTCAGCACTTCTGCGGTATGGCTACCCAGCATGACCCTGCTCATACCGGTGCGGCCGTGCGAGGCCATCACGATGACATCACAGCCGCATTTGTGAGCGGTATCGAGAATGGCTGGCGCCGCCCGGCGGTCAGGCACGTGGACGGTCTCGATCTCGAGACCCAGCCGCTTGGCGCTTGCCTTAACGGGTGCGAGGATCGCTTCGGCATGCCGGTGCTGATCCTGTTCATAGGCTGCCATTTCGACGTCGTTTGGAGTCCACAGGTCACTCGAATAGGCGAACTGCCCGCCGGGCACTTCCGTTGCCGTCATCGCTGTGACCCGTGCACCATGTTCTTTGGCGAGCGACAGACCGTGGATAACACCTGCCTGGGAAAGCTCTGAGCCGTCAGTGGGAATGAGGACGTGCGTGTACATGGAGGGTGTCTCTGAACGGGTACCGTCGATGCCATTCTTCGGGCCGGCCGGACGGGATCAAGCCCGGGCGACCGCAGCCTCGATCGTCTCGATGCTGCCTCCAGTGAAATCCTTGGCTAGTTCGCCGATCAGATTTTCCCTGGTCACGTCGTGGAAGTGGCGTCGCAATTCCCCCAGGGTCCGCGGATCAGCGATGATAAACAGCGAGACGATCTCCCCGTCCAGCATCAGCCGGTTCAGGTATGCTGCTGCGCTCGCCGCGAAATCGTCTTCCTCGAGCCGCCACCGGTCAGGGTTGGCGGACGTGCTGCGATGCCGTGCGCCCGAACCCTGGTTGGCTGGTTCAACGCCAGCAACGGTCTCCTCGATCAACCGGATACGGGGTTCGACGCCTTTGTTGCGGAACAGGCGCAGCTTCTCGCCATCGACGACGGCAACGGTGGTGTCATTCGGCAATAGCATTTTTCTGTCCTGCGGTTTTGTAGGGCTTTTCCGTTCTTTTCCAGTTACCGGTCACTGACCGGCGCATCATTGATCCTGGTCAAGTAGCCGAGCAACGGCGCGCAGTGGCGCCGCGCATTCGTATCACCTTATTTGACGACAAGGACCGGGATGGCAGCATGCGCCAGCACCTCTGCCGTCTGGCTGCCGAGCAGCAACCTGTTGACGCCGCGTCGGCCGTGAGAGCCGATGACGATCAGGTGGGCGCCCCGCGCCACAGCCATGTGCAGTATGGCCTCGGCCGGCCGCGCCTCGGAAACATGCACCAGCGCAACGTCAACGCCCATCTTGCCGGCATTCGCCTTCACCTCATGCAAGACCTTGTCGGCCGCTTCTTTCTGTTTCCGGTGGAATTCGTTCATCTCCTCGTCCGAACCTTTCCAACGCGCTCGGGCAGTCATTTCAGTGCGTGAATAGGGATTGGTTACGGTGAGGACGGTGACCTTGGCGTCAAGATCCCTGGCAAGCGACAAGGCAAAGTCGACTCCCTTCTGGGCGGTTTCGGAGCCGTCCGTCGGGATGAGGATGTGCTTGTGCATCTGCTGTCTCCGGATACCGTTAGAACCACTCATGGTTGGGAATCGTGCGTCCCTCCCGGCTGATCATCCTTCATCCGCAAAAGCAGTTCACGGCGGACGTGGGTCAAGGATTTGCTGCGAGCGCGGTACCATCCCCTTTGTTTCCACAGATCACGCCTACGCACGCTACGCCTTGATCGACGTCAATAGGCTTTGCGCTAGCGCGCAGACCGGCCGACACGCATGGCAGATACCGCAGGCGTTTTCGCAGCAGGTTTGCGCCCAGATAAAGATTGCTCATCGATAACGGGGCAGAATTTCGGCGAGTGGGAAAGGGGCACATGTCTCAACGCGAAGTCGGAAATACGATGGTGATGAGGCATGGCTTGCATGAAGACGCGCTTGCGCTGATCCTGGGCAGCCTGATGTTGGCGCTGGGCATGACCATCTACGCCCAGGCGAGGTTGGTGGTCGGCGGCATGGCAGGAGTGGCGCTCCTGCTCCAGTACACAAGCGGTATCAGTTTCTGGCTCGGATTCTCATTGATCAAACGGCCTTTCTATCTGCTCGGCTGGAAACGGCTGGGTGGCGCGTTCGTCTTGCGGACGTTGGTTGCCGTCAGCCTCATCTCGCTTTTTTCACGCCTTACGGCCGAATGGGTGGTATTTTCGCAGTTGAATCTCATCTATGCCGCGATCGTGGCCGGAACGTTGTGCGGGACCGGCATGCTGATGCTGTTCCGGCACCGCACCAGCCTAGGCGGCAACAACATCCTCGCCATTTTCCTCCAAGAGAATTTCGGGCTTCGCGCCGGCTATTCTCAACTCGCCGTGGATCTCAGCATCCTATCCGCCTCGTTCCTGGTTCTGGCACCCGACAAAGTCCTGCTGTCGGTCCTAAGTGCGACGGTTCTCAACCTCATTCTTGCGCTCAGCCGTCGCCCCGGTCGCTATCTCGGTACGAGTTGATCAGCCGATAGCGTAGGTGTCGCCGCTGTCAGCCACGAGACGGGTTGATTGTAAACGACGGACGGGTATCGTTGCCCGCCAAAGCGACGTTTTTCTTTGTCGTCACCTCCGGTCGACGAAAGCCGTGTGTGGTCGACGATGCCTGCAACGCCGCTTACGCCTTCGGAAAGGACACGCGCCGCGTTCCGCTCCTCGTTAAGCTGACGTTGCCCATCGATGCGGTATTTCCACTGGCTTTTTGGCTCGCCGCTATCTTCGCCGTCCTCAATGCAATGTTGTACAACTTAGTTGAGGACGCCGTGCTTCGAGCGCACGGACGCAACGTGCAACGTGACCTCAAGACGCTATCGACCTACTCAGGGCGCATCGAAGCGGCGCGAGTTGGAATTTCACTTTGTTCTTTTCCTTGCCTGCGACGGCGGGCAGAACGCTGTTTGCAGGGCGCCGACGACGGTCAGGATTTCCGGCCGCACGATCGAATAATAAACGGTGGTTCCCTCGCGCCGGGCCTCGACAAGCCCGTCCGCTCTCAGCCGCATGAGCTGTTGCGACATCGGCACCTGCTCGATGCCAAGCTCCTGACGGATTTCGGCCACGGACTTTTCCCCATCGACCAAAGCGCATAGCGCCAGAAGGCGCTGCGGATGCGACAAGGAGCGCATCAGCTCCGCAGCCGAATTCGCGGCAGGGATCATATCTGATACATTCATACTATTGAATTTATATCCTTTGAATGTTACATGCAATCCCGATTGAGCGGCGTCAATTCGCTCGTGGCCGACAAGCCATAGAATATCAGGCAATAGTTCTCGAAGAAACAGCGCGATCCGCCGGCAGACACCGGCCGCGGTCTCTAACAGGAGGAACCAAAGTGTCTCATGTCGCCATACTCGGAGCAGGGCTCGGTGGCGTCATGTTGGCCTACGAAATGAGAGCCAAGTTACGACGTGAGGACTGCCTGACCGTCGTCAATCTTGGTACGATCTACTCGTTCGTGCCGTCCAATCCCTGGATCGCCGTCGGCTGGCGGCAGCCCAAGGACATAACGGTGGACCTCGTTCCGATATTGAAGAGCCGCGGCATCGAGCTTCGCTCGGAAGGGGCGGAGCGGGTGGAGCCGACCCTGAACCGGGTACGTCTCAATGGCGGCGACATCGTCGACTACGACTACCTCGTCATCGCCACCGGACCGGACCTTGCTTTCGACGAAGTACCGGGACTCGGTCCCAGTGCCCATACGCAGTCTGTCTGCCAGACCGATCATGCCCTTCAGGCAAAGGCGACCCTCGACAAACTCGTCAAGGCTCCGGGACCTGTCGTGATCGGAGCGGTGCAGGGAACATCCTGCTATGGTCCGGCCTACGAATTCGCCTTTATCCTCGGCGCCGCGCTTCGCAACGCCCGTATGCGCGATCAGGTGCCCATAACGTTCGTCACGCCCGAACCCTATATCGGCCATCTCGGGCTCGACGGGGTCGGCGACACGAAGGGCTTGATGGAAAGCGCCATGCGGGAGCGCCACATCAAGTGGATCACGAATGCGCGTACGACGAAGGCCGATCCCGACAGGCTTTTCGTCGAACAGGTCAACGAGGACGGCTCCGTCAAGGCGACACACGAACTGCCCTTCGCATTCTCGATGCTGCTGCCGGCGTTCCGCGGGGTTCCTGCTGTTGTCGGCATCGAGGGTCTGACCAATGCGCGCGGCTTCGTGATCGTCGACAAGCACCAGCGCAATCCGACATTCCCCAACGTGTTCGGTTTGGGGGTGTGCGTCGCCATCCCGCCGGTCGGAAAGGCGCCGCTCGCGGTCGGGGTGCCGAAGACCGGTTTCATGATCGAGTCGATGGTGACCGCAACGGCCCAGAACATCGCCGCCCTGCTCAAGGGCGAGGAGCCGAAGGCGGTCGCGACCTGGAACGCGGTCTGCCTGGCCGATTTCGGCGACGACGGCATCGCCTTTGTGGCGCAGCCCCAGATTCCGCCGCGCAACGTGAACTGGGCTTCGCAGGGCAAATGGGTGCACGCCGCCAAGATCGGCTTCGAGAAGTACTTCCTGCGCAAGGTGCGGCAGGGCAAGGCCGACACGTTCTACGAAAATCTGGTGCTCGACATGCTGGGCATCAGGAAACTCAAAGAAATCCATATCGACACCGCCGAGTAAGCGCGGTTCGGCAACAGAAGGAATTCAGATGATGACGCTCGATCGTGCCGTAATGATGTTCGCAGGCTTGATAGTCCTCGTGTCCCTGGCGCTCGGGTTCTACGTGTCGCCCTGGTGGTATCTGCTCAACGCCTTTGTCGGGCTGAACCTGATGCAGGCGTCGGTGACAGGCTTCTGTCCGGCGGCGACCATCTTCGGCAAGCTCGGCATAAAGGCGGGCTGCGCATTCAAATAATCAGGGATCCGGTTTCTGCTCCGCACCTTCAACGGCGCAGCAGAGATTGCCTTCTGAAAAGAGACCTATGTCCATGTTTCGACCCGTCGCGCGGCTTGCCGCCGCCATCCTTTTCACAACGGCAACCCTAGCCAGCCCAACGTCCTGGGCAGGCGAGTTCGTCGTCCAGCCCCTCACCGTCCCGGAAATGAAGGCGGTGTTCGGCCAAGTCGAAAGCCGCATCGTCGTTCCGGCCCGCGCACGTATCGGTGGCACCATTCGCGAACTGCGCGTGAGCCAGGGCGACGAAGTCAAGGAAGGCGATACCGTCGCCGTCGTCGTCGACGACAAGCTGGCGCTTCAGCTCACTGCGGCCGACGCGAAGATCGAAGCCCTCAATTCGCAGCTCGAGAACGCCCGCGTCCAGCTGGAGCGGGCACAGCAGCTCAGAACCTCGGGCACCGGCTCGCAGGCCAGCCTCGATCAGGCGCGGATGCTGTTCGAGGTCGCAACGAACGAGGTCGCGGCGGCGACGGCCGAGAAGGCGGTCATCGAACAGAGCGCGAAGGAGGGTGACATCCTCGCTCCCGCCGCGGGCCGAGTGCTGACTGTGCCGGTGACGCCAGGTTCCGTCATCCTGGCGGGCGAAGAGATCGCCCGCATTGCTCCCGGACCCTACTATCTGCGTTTGTCCTTGCCCGAGCGCCACGCGGCCGAAATCGTAGGAGGGTCGCAAGTCCTTGTCGGCGAGCGCGGACTGAGCCAGGCACCTGGTGAACTGGCCAAGGCCCATCAAGGAAAAATCGTAAAGGTCTATCCCGAGATCACCGATGGACGCGTGATCGCCGACGTCGAGGTTTCGGGCATCGGCGATTATTTCGTCAACGAGCGCACGCTGGTGTCCATCCCGGTCGGAAAGCGCACAGTGCTCGCCGTGCCGCCCGAGGGAATCAAGACCATCCATGGTGTCGACTACGTGCATATTGCAGGCGCGCCAGGCGGAATGGACGTCGCCGTCATCCTGGGCGATCCCTTCGAATACGACGGAAAGCGACTGGTGGAGGTGCTGACCGGCCTGCATCCCGGCGATCCGGTGATGCTGCCATGAAGCTCGGGATCGCCGGGAGGCTCACCCGGACATTCATCGCCTCGCCGCTGACCCCGCTGTTCCTGCTGGCCGCTCTCGCGCTCGGACTGATCGCCCTGATCACATTGCCGCGCGAGGAAGAGCCGCAGATCTCCGTGCCGATGGTCGACATCCACGTCACGGCCAACGGGCTCAAGGCCGAGGATGCAGTCAAGCTCGTGACCGAGCCCTTGGAGACCATCGTCAAGAGCATAGACGGCGTGGAGCACGTCTATTCGCAGACCGAGGACGACGGAACACTGGTCACGGCGCGCTTCAAGGTCGGCACGAATTCCGACGCCGCCATTTTGCGCGTGCACGAGAAGATCCGGGCCAACATGGACCACATCCCGGTCGGCATCCCCGAGCCGCTGATCGTCGGCCGCGGCATCGACGACGTCGCGATCGTGGTCGTCACGCTCAGGCCAACGCCGGAGGCGGCTGCGCGCTGGACAGCGAACGGTTTGACCCGGCTGGCTCGCGAATTGCAGGTCGAGGTCTCGAAGCTTCCGGACATCGGCCTCACGTATATCGTCGGCGGACAGCCGGAGGAGTTCCGGGTGGAACCGGACCCGGCGAAACTGTCGCTCTATGGCATCACATTGCAGCAACTCGCGGCCAAGATCGAAGGCGCCAACCGGTCCTTCCGCATCGGTGCCGTGCGCGAGGATACGCAGCAGCGCGCCATCGTCGCCGGACAGACCCTGCAATCCCTACCGGAGATCGGCAATATCCTGCTGACCGCCCGCGACGGCCGTCCTGTCTATATTCGGGACGTCGCCAATGTCGTGCTCGCCACATCACCGGCCGAAAACCGTGTCACCGACATCCGAAGGACCGCTTCCGGCCTTGAGCGCGCGCCGGCGGTGTCTCTCGCGATCGCCAAGCGTCCCGGCACCAACGCCGTCGTCATTTCCGACGAGATCATCAAACGGCTTGAGCAGGTACGCGGCCAGATTTTCCCCAAAGACGTGGAAATGACGGTCACGCGCAATTACGGCGAGACCGCCAACGAGAAGGCGAACGAGCTTCTGTTCCATCTCGGCCTCGCCACGGTCTCGATTGTCGTCCTGGTGGCCATCGCCATCGGCTGGCGCGAGGCGCTGGTGGTGGCGGTCGTGATCCCGACGACCATCCTTCTCACGCTGTTCGCCTCCTGGATCATGGGGTACACGCTCAACCGGGTGAGCCTGTTCGCGCTCATCTTCTCGATCGGCATCCTGGTCGACGACGCCATCGTCGTCATCGAAAACATCGCCCGGCATTGGGCAATGCATGATGATCGCTCGCGCCTGCAGGGGGCGATCGACGCGGTCGCCGAAGTCGGCAATCCGACCGTCGTTGCCACGCTCACGGTGGTCGCGGCCCTGCTGCCGATGCTCTTCGTCTCCGGCATGATGGGACCTTATATGAGCCCGATCCCGGCCAATGCGTCGGCCGCGATGCTGTTCTCCTTCTTCGTCGCCGTCATCCTGACGCCGTGGCTGATGATGAAGACGGGTGGTGCCCATGAAGGCGGCGGCAGTCATGAGGATGCGAGCGGTGGACGCCTTGGTCGCCTTTATAGCGCTGTCGCACGACCGATCCTGAAGAGCAGGACGCGGGCCTGGACCTTTCTTATCCTTGTCGGTGTGGCCACGCTTGCCTCGCTTAGCCTGTTTTATACCGAGCACGTCGCGGTCAAGCTGCTACCCTTCGACAACAAGCCCAATCTCCAGGTCGTGCTCGACCTGCCGAAGGGTTCCTCTGTCGAGGACACAGACCGGACGTTGCAGGCGATGATCGACCGCCTGCAGGCAGTGCCGGAAATCGTATCGTTCCAGACCTATGCCGGAACGGCGGCGCCCTTCGACTTCAATGGGCTTGTGCGCCACTACGGCCTGCGCTCCGGTCCGGAACAGGGCGACATCGCGGTCAATCTTCTCGGCAAGAGCGATCGCGACCGGACAAGCCATGCGATCGCGCTCGATATACGCGAACGTCTCAAGAGGCTGGACCTGCCGAAGGAAGCCGCCCTCAAGATTGTCGAGCCGCCGCCAGGCCCGCCCGTCCTAGGTACGTTGCTTGCCGAGATTTACGGCCCCGACGCCGAAACGCGACGCGCGGTCGCCGAAAAGGTGAGGCAGGCCTTCAAGAGCGTGCCTTTCATCGTCGATGTCGACGACAGCTATCACAACCAGGCAGAGCGGGTTCGGGTATCGATCAAACAGGACAATCTCGAGTTCTACCGTGTCGAGCAATCGGACGTCTATGACGCGCTAAGCTATCTCTATGCCGGCAAGACGGTCGGCTATTCGCATCGTGGCGGCGGGCGCCAGCCAATCGCCATTCGTCTTGCGCTGCCGAAGTCAGACGCGGTGATGGATGAGCGGGCGCTGACCACGCCGGTGCCGGCCAACGCTCTGCCCGGCGGGCGTGGCGTCGTCGAACTGGGCGATGTGGTTGGCGTTTCGCGTGAGCCTGCGTCCTGGCCGATCTTTCGTCACAACGGACGTCCCGCCGAAATGGTGATGGCCGAACTCGCTGGAGCATACGAAGCGCCGATTTACGGTATGCTGGCGGTGGACGATGCGATCAACAAGGCGGGCTGGGGCAATCTGCCCAAGCCAGTGATCGCACTGCACGGCCAGCCAGAAGACGAAAGCCATCCAACTCTTTTGTGGGACGGCGAATGGGAAGTGACGTGGGTGACGTTCCGCGACATGGGCGCCGCTTTCATAGTCGCGATCCTGGGCATCTACGTCCTTGTCGTCGCCCAGTTCGCCTCGTTCAAGGTGCCGCTGGTGATCCTGACGCCGATCCCGCTCACCTTCATCGGCATCATGATCGGCCATTGGCTGTTCGCGGCGCCGTTCACGGCGACCTCGATGATCGGCTTCATCGCGCTTGCCGGCATCATCGTGCGCAACTCCATCCTGCTCGTCGACTTCATCCGCCATTCGAGAGATACGCAAAGGCCGTTGATCGACGTTCTGTTGGAGGCGGGCGCCATCCGCTTCAAGCCCATCCTGCTTACCGCCCTTGCCGCGATGATCGGGGCGGCGGTGATTCTGGCCGACCCGATCTTCCAGGGGCTGGCGATTTCGCTTCTCTTCGGCCTGGCATCCTCAACGGCGCTGACCGTCCTCGTCATCCCGGCCATCTACGTGGTGCTGAGAGGCGAAAAGAATCCGAATGGCCAGGAGCATGCGTTTGAAGCCGCGGCCTGGTTCAGTCCCCCCAACCTCAACTTAAAGCAGGAGATCTCCCATGAGCTACTATTTCGCCAAGACGCTTCATTGCTCTTTCGATGAAGCCGTACGGCGCGTCACAGACGCCCTCAAGAAGGCTGGCTTCGGCATTATCACGGAAATCGACGTCAAAGACACCTTCAGGAAGAAGCTCGGCATCGACTATCGGAACTACCGGATCCTGGGGGCGTGCAATCCGGTCATTGCGCGCGACGCGCTGGAGGTCGAGGACAAGATCGGCACCATGCTGCCCTGCAACGTCGTGATTCAGGATCTCGGCGATAGCAAAGTCGAGGTGGCTGCAATCGATCCCGTCGCATCGATGGCCGCGGTCGAGAACACCGCGCTTCAGGGCTCGGCCAGGAAAGTGGCGGATATGCTGAAATCGGTTGTCGCGAGTTTGTGAGCGGTTCGACCCTGACGTGCCGCAATTCGGTTGACATCTTGACATGTTTTCGGAGGTTGCCGCAAGTCTACAGCCGTCGTCGAAGTCGACATCGTTGAACGCTAGCACGGGATGCGGCCGCCCATCGTTCAGCCGGAACACCGACAGATTGCCGTCGGCGTTGTCAACCTTGACCACGGCATCCAATTTCTTTGAGCGTTACGTGATGGCAAGGGGTGTCTATCAGGACCCTTGCCGAGATAGCGGCGGCCCAACCTTACCCTGGACACCTGAAGCCAAGAGGTCAACAAACCCCACGATATTGCGGGGTTTGTTTTAATATCAACGTCTCCACACACAGCGAACTCTCGAATTTTATACGACGTGGCGTCGATGCCTGCGTAAAAAGCTATGTAGAGAACCCCCTAGGGATTACGCGTGGACGACGTGCAACGTTGACTATGAGGCATTTCCGTAGTGCTGATGCTTTGGAGGGGCGGGAATGCGTTCATCAGAATACCCGCTGTGCTAATCTTCCTCGCTCTCATGTCGTGCAGTGCCATCTGCGTTGTCGGTCGTGGGCGCATTGCTGCCATTGCCGAAACGCTTGACCTTGCCGTCGACGACGTCCAGCGTTGCCGGATCGACCTTCACCTTGAGAATGTTTCCGCTGCCATCCGTAACGCGAAGTTCATAGCAGCCACCGTCGATCTTCATCTTGTCGATGGTCCACCCGAAGTCACCAGCAAGCTTCGACAAAGCTTCGAGTGGCTGTCTCTGTTCGGGCATGGCATCGCATTTCTCTCCAGCCAGCGCAGCGCTTGCCGGCAGAGCCGCAAGGAATGCAAGCGTAACCAATGTCTTTTTCATGGTTCAACTCCTGAGTTATCGTTGTTGACAGGGAAACCATGCGTCGCAGCGCTGACGCGCTCCTGACAAATACTAACAATTGCCGTCAGCTGTCCGTCAGGTTGAAAAGCCAGATGGCCATAGGATTCAGCGCACGCGGATCGATCGGCAAGTGGAGGCCTTATGGAGACCAGCAGTCGAGTGGGCCTACCGTTTCTGACGATCCCTGGTTCGAGATAGAGACATGGGGCGCTATTCACACAGTAAGGAGCCATTGCATGAACGCACAGGGCCAGGATTGGGACGACCTTCGCATATTCTTGGCCGTGGCCCGGGCCGGGTCGCTTTCGGCTGCGGCACGCGTGCTGGGTGTCACCCATTCGACCGTTTTCCGTCGCATCGGAGGCTTTGAGGCACGATTGGGTGCGCGGCTGTTCGATCGGATGTCCGGCGGCTATGCACTGACGACAGCTGGCGAGGAGATGCGTGATTCTGTCCTCCGCATCGAGGAGGAAATCTCCGCGCTGGCCCTGAAGGTCATTGGGCAGGACCAGCGGCCGAGCGGGACGATCCGCATCACTGCCACCGACTTGCTGGCTGTTGGGGTGCTTCCTCGTCATATTGCCGCGTTCCGGGCAGAATGGCCGGGGATCGAGATCGAGGTAGTGGTAGCGGACACCATGCTGGATCTGACGCGGCGCGAGGCGGACGTGGCGCTGCGGATCGGCAATCCGGTGCAGGAAACGCTGGTCGGGCGACGAGTTGGCCGGCTGGCGTTTGCCGTCTACGCAACGTCAGACCTTGGCGCAGGGGAGCGGGGCGATCCGGCCCACGGTGACTGGATCGGTTATGGCTCGGCCCACGGTCCGCTGAGCCGCAGCCTGGCGCGCTGGTGGCCGCAGATGCGGCAGGTCTATCGGACGAATTCGATCACCGCCGCCCATGCCGCGGCGCGAGCCGGGATCGGTCTTGCCGCCTTACCCTGCGTACTTGCCGATTGCGATCCTGAACTGGTTCGCGCCACCTCGCTTCCCGAGGACTTCATGCTGGATCTGTGGCTTCTGACACATGAAGATCTGCGCAATACCGCGCGTGTCCGCATCTTCCTTAATTTCATGGCCGCCGCGCTCGCCGCCAATGCCGATCTGCTGGAGGGGCGCTGCCCCTGCAAGATGAAACCGGCGGGGGCATGACGCCCCCGCCGGGCCCATGCTTCGGGCTGACACCCGACCTGTATCAATTGAATGCCTGCCAGCCAGGATGCTCAAAATGCTCGCCATATGCGTTCAGTGCCTGAACGATCGTCACTGCGCCCGTTTCTGTCTCGCCTGCTTCCAGGGCTGAGACGCCGGTCATGACTTCACCCAGGATGACATGGAATTGCTCGTCGACCTTGGGTTCGAGCACACAGTTCTCGATCATGAAATCGAGCTGCTTTTGAATGTCGGCAGCAATCTCCTTGCTGGCATCAGCCGGCAGGGTACCGGCATGAATCGCCTCAAGATTGGCGGCCATCGTGCCATGGATCGCGGTCATGCCGGTGATCATGTTCTGGTCGCCCTGCCATTTGGCGCCGTTGTTCAGCATGATCTCGATCGGCGCCTCGCCGGAGCCGTCATGCGCATGGGTTTGTGCCGCTACGATCCCTGATGTGCTCAGGGCGAGGGCGAAGGCCATAGCGAAAGCGGTGAAGGGTCTTGCGGTCTGCATAGTCGTCTCCTGTAGTTGCTGTGTTGGTTCCGGCCGCAACGGATGATCAGGGAATGCCGTCGAGGTTGAGATGAAAGTAAGCTGTTCGTTTTGGAATAGGGATTAGCGAACCCTGCAAGAACAGCTTGCATGGATGGACAGGTTTCAGCCGATGGCGGAACGCTCCCGGTCTGCCCCCGGTACTGCTCCACCGTCGAATAGCGGGCCAACGGCATGTGCCTTGAAACCGTTGGCCTCACGTATAAGGAAGAGCACGTCGAGGCCATGGCGAGCGGCCAATTCACCGCCAGTCGTGGAGCCCAAAACCATCAGTGCGGTCGCCCAGGCATCGGCTTCGGCGCAGCTGCGGGCGACCACCGTCACTGAGGCGGGCGACGACCGGAGTGGAGCACCCGTGATCGGGTCCATTGTGTGTGACAATCGCTGGCCCTGAACTGTTACAACATGCCGGTAATCGCCCGATGTGGCGACGGCGGCGTCCTGCAAGGCCAGCAGCGAATGCGATGCGCGGCGATCAGCGGCGGGCGCTTCGATAGCGATGGCCCAGGGCTGGCCGTTGGGGCGTAGGCCCAGCGCTCGCATTTCGCCGTCGATGCCTACCAGCCCGGATGAAATACCGAAGTCACGCAGCGTCTCGGCCAGCCGGTCCACGCCATAACCCTTGGCGATACCGTTGAGGTCGAGGGTGATCGGCGCCGTCTTGCGCACCCTTGCGTTCGGCATATCCAGTTCCAGCACGGCATGGGTGGGCTGGCGCGCCGCATCGAGGGCGTTGCGGATAAGGCGCCGGTCGGCCGCCGCGGAGCCAAAACCCCAGGCGGCTACCGCATCGCCCATGCCGATGTCGAACGCGCCGCCCGAGGCGCGGCCGATATCGAGTGCGAGGCGCAGGACCTCCACCAAACGCCTCGGCACTTCCACCCAGACCCCGGGCGGCGACGCGTTGAGGCGCATCAGGTCACTGTCTGGCCTCCAGGTGGACATCTGCGCATCCACCTCGTCCACCGCTGCCTGGAGCGCATCGCGGACCGGCCCTCGATCGAACGCTTCTGTTGTATAAAACAGCGCCGACCAGCGGGTGCCCATGGTGGGACCGTTCAGTGCCCGGCGCTCCGTTTCAATAGACATCTTCGACATAGCGTCCTTGTGCCTTGAGCAGGGCCGGCGTCAGCCCTGCCGGTGCGAGAATATCGGTGAGCGCAGCGGAGACGCCGGCCGCCATGTCGCGCCCGCCGCAGACCATAATCCGCGCGCCCCTGGCGATCAGGCGCGTGATCTCGGCAGCTTCCTCGCGCAGCGCATCTTGCACGTAGCGGGGCATGCGCCCGCGCGAGCAGGCAGCGACCAGACGGTGCAGACGGCCCTCTCTTTGCCAGTCCGATAGTTCCTCGCCATAGAGAAGATCGCTGTCAGGATGGCGCATCCCGAAGAACAGATGGATCGGGCGGTGCCTGATGTTGGCGCGCACGAAGCCCGCCAGCGGCCCGATCCCCGTGCCGGCACCGATCAGGATCAACGGCGCGCGGCCGCGACCAGGGTAGAAGCCGGGATTGCGGCGCAGGAAGGCGCTCATGGTGTCGCCCGGCTCCAGTTCGAGAAGCCGGCTGGAGCACAGGCCTCCAGGGTGCTTCTTCACGACGATTTCAACGAAGCCGTCGCGGCGGCTCGACGCGAGCGAATAAAACCGGGGAACCGTCGCGCCATCCGGCACGATGCCGAGGAGGTCGCCTGCGCGGAAGCGGCCAAAGCCGTGGCGGGCCAGCCGCCGCCATAATGGGATTGCAGGTAGGGCAAAGCGCAGGATGGCCGTCGGGGCCTGTACATCGGCACCGTAGTCGCGGCGCGAAAGCAGCGTCAGCGGCAGCGCGGCCGGCGGTGACGGCAGCTGGGAAAGGACAAGGTCGATACCCATCGCCGCGCCGAGTGCACGGCCCCAGCGGGCAAAATCCTGCGGCGACTGGCGATCCACCGTGGCGAACGGGATGAGTTGGCGCCATCCTTTGGCTGCCGCCGTCTCCGCGACCGCCTCTGCGAAGGCGCAATATGCGGCAAAGCCACGATCGCCGAAGCCGATCACCGCCAGCGGCGTGGAGGGTGTCGCAGGCAAGGCTTGCAGCCGGTCGAGGAAACCCCTGGCGGAGGCCGGTGCGTCGCCATCGCCATAGGTGGCGGCGAGGATCACGATGCGCCGCGCCTGCCTATAGCGCGCCGGGTCGAAGGCCGACATCGGCGCGGCATGCACCGTCTGGCCGGTATCTGACAGCGCGGCATGCAAGATCGCGGCGAAGCCCCAGGTGCTGCCGCCCTCGCTGCCGACCAGCAGGATCGTCTCCGCATGCCCGGCGGCGACGTTGCCGCGGATGCGCGGCCGTCCGCGCCGACCTGCGAGCCACAGGGCGAAGCCCGTGCCCGCCATCGCCGGCACGCCAAGCGCCATGACCCCAAGGACAAGCCCGAGAGCTGCGGCTCCCTGCCCGGTGTGCAGCATATAGATGGTTTCCGAGAGGCGCTGCCACCTGTTCAGGCCGCTCCACGCCAGAACCGCGCCGGTACCCTGGTCGAGATGGCCCGTGCCGCGATCCGTCTTGAGGGTCAAGATGTCGGCCGCGTCGCCTGGGTCGGGGAACGACAGGCTGCGCAGTTCGGAGACGGGTGTTTGCCTAAGCATCTCCATGGCCGCTACGGACGCGCCGGTCCGACCACTTGCATCGTTGAGCAAGGCAGGTGGTGTTGGCCCGTCGGGCAGGAGATCGAAGGTCGAGGCTGTCATCCACAGGGCGGTCGCGGAGGACAACAGGAGGCCGGCTGCCGCGACGCGCGCAATCTCGACATGCAGCCGGCCGGCGAGCGGACCGCGCAGCGGCGCGAACCAACGCCGCCAGCCGCCGGCCCGGCGCGCCACGAGCCCCGCGCCGGACAAGGTCAGTACCAGCATGGCGGCAGCGCCGGCGGCCATCGCCAGGCGGCCGCCGTCACCGAGAAACAGCGAGCGATGCAGGTTAGTCAGCCACCGTTCGAATGGGTTGGGGTCAGCGGCGGCGATCTCTTGGCCGGTCGCCGGATCGATGACCGCCGCCTGCGGCGCACCGTCCTCGAACCAATAGGCGGTGATCCGGCCCGAAGGCGCCCGCCGGATCTGCTCCAGTTGCGGGTAAGCGGCTTCGATGCGTGCCGCCAGATCGGCGACGGACAGCGTCGTCGCCGCCTGCGGAGAAGTCAGACGCTCGGCGGCGGGGAACAGCGACAGGGCCGCTCCGCTCAGGCTGAGCACCACCAGCAGGAGCGCAGCCAGAAGGCCCGGCCAGCGGTGAAGGGAGCGCATCATGGCTGCCTCCCGCTACATGGCGTAGGAGAAATCGACGATGTAGCGCCGGCCGGGCACCGCTTTGCCAGCGCCGTCGGTCGTCAGCGGGACAGCCAGTTCGTTGGGACTGTCACGCATGTCCTCGACCGCGGCATCGATGTGCAGCGTATAGCCCGCATCGAACAGCGCGTCCGCCAGATCCAGGGTGATTTCTAGCGTGCGGCCGGCGCCGACACTGGCGCCGGTGATGCCGTCGATCTCCGCGACATTGCCGCCGGTGGCACGATACCAGCCGGACAGGTGCTCGTAATATTTGGACTTGGCGCCAGCCATCCACAGACTGCCGGCATAAGCGCCCTGTGCATCGGTGACATAGAGCGCCAGATAGGCGCCGTCGCCCCCGTAGTTGCCCAGCGTCGTTGCCAGCGTCACGGGCCGTGCCATGGCTAGGCCGGGAAGCGTGAGCGCCGTCGTAATGGTGAGGAGTGCAAGAAGCGATTTCATGTCGATGGTGCCTTTCCAGAGTCGCGAACCGGCGGTGTCTTCTGTCCGCCGGTGCGATCAATCTGGGGAAGGCATCTGAGCGCTTGCTGACAACCTTGCGACTTTTGCTTCAGCTTGCCGTCAGGAAACAGTCGGCGCGGGACCACCGCGCGAGGCCAGCCGTTGGGTCTGCGCCATCAATTTCATGACGGAGCGAGGACCGGTTTGTGAGAGCCACCTCTTACACTACTGTGCCGAAGATGGCTCCGATACCTGCCGTCAGCGCCATCGCCACGGCACCCCAGAAGGTCACGCGCGCCATGGCCTTGCCGATCCTGGCGCCGCCTGCACGCGCTCCTATCGCGCCGAGCAGGGCGAGAAAGACGAGGGAGGCGACGGACACTCCGGCGATCAGCATGGAACGCGGCATCAGCACCGCCGCCAGCAACGGCAGCGCTGCGCCGGCTGCGAAGGTCGCTGCCGAAGTGAATGCGGCCTGAATGGGCCGGGCCGCGGTCACCTCGGACATACCCAGTTCGTCGCGCGCATGCGCGCCAAGTGCATCCCTGGCCATGAGTTGATCGGCCACCTGGCGGGCGAGCGCCTGCTCGAGACCGCGCTCCACGTAGATCTGAGCCAGTTCCTCGCGTTCGAAATCCGGCTGGCTTGCAAGCTCACCTCGTTCGCGAGCGAGATCAGCCTGCTCGGTGTCGGACTGGGAACTGACCGATACGTATTCGCCGGCCGCCATCGACATGGCGCCGGCAACCAGGCCGGCGACACCGGCAACCAGCACGTCGGAGGTCGAGGCCGCGGCGGCGGCAACGCCGACAATCAGGCTCGCGGTCGAGACGATCCCGTCATTCGCACCGAGGACCGCGGCGCGCAGCCAGCCGATGCGCTCGACCAGATGGTTTTCCGGATGGGTATGCGCACGCACCAAAGCCTCCCTGCGGAGTTGCGATGCCTAGAATCCGCTCCTGCCGTCTCGGCATTTCTCAGGCGAACTATGGCTCAAGAGGCTGGCGGGCGGAAGCCTTGCTTAGCGCAGGCTCATGCGCTGGAGAGTTCCGTCGCGCAGAACGAACTGGTGCCAGATGGCCATCACGGCGTGCAAGCCGGCGAGGATCAGGATAAACGTGCCGGCGTTCTCGTGGAGATCGGCGATCAGGCCGGGTCGCCCCTGTACAGCTGTCGTGAGTGCCGGAAGCTCGATGCCGAGGAACGAGACCGGTACCCCCATGCGCGATGCGGCGTACCAGCCGGTGAGTGGCAGGCCGATCAGAAGTAGATAGAGCAGGCCGTGGCCGATCTTTGCGGCGGTTGCAAGCCAGTTGCGCTGGTTAGTCATGTCGGGCGCCGCCCCCGCTAGCCGCAGGATCAGGCGCGGCACGACAAGAGCCAGCACCGCCAAGCCCAGTGTGAAGTGCAGTATGGGTGGGCGCTGAGCCACTTCGCGACCACCCTCTGCGGTCAGCCAGGCGCCGAGCACCAGAAGGGTGGTCAGCCAGTGAATGACCACCATGGTTTTCGAGTAGCGAGCAGAATTTTGGGACACGGTCTACTTTCCTCCCGTTGGGAGATGGCGGTGAGTGTGGAGAAAGAGCCGCGTCACTTCACAACGCTTTTCGGCGGCTTGCCCGTCTCAAACAATTTGTTTGCAGGCAGGGTGTCCGAAGGGCCGCTCGCGCCGGGTCCAGAAGACTGCCGCCGCTCGCGCGGACGATCGTCGTCGTCATGCCGATCCTTGCGCTTCATATTGACGACGGAAAGGGTTTCGGGATCGATCTTCGCCTTGAATGCCTGTCCGGTCTCGTCGAGACCCCGGACCTGATAGCAACCGTCATCGATCTTGATGCGGCTTACCTGCCAGCCGCGGGTCTCGGCCATCTTCTCTACCGCTTCGCGCGGCTGCCACTGATTCATCGGGACATGGCAGTCATCGTCGGCCATGGCCATGCCGGTTCCCGCTGCAACGAGAAAAAGTGCGGCTGCGGCAATATGTTTGGTCATGTCATTTGTCCTGCATCAGTGTTTGCACCGCGGAATGCTGGCACCCATTCCTGACGGATAGCTGAAGCCGGATCGGCTTTCGTGTCAGCCGGCTGACAGGTTCGGCGGCCAGAAATCAGGAACAGGCGGGATACCTTCATGAGAGTCCTTCTGGTTGAAGACGACACGATCCTCGGCGCGGCGGTGCGCGATCACATCGCGGCCGACAGTCATTCGGTCGACTGGGTCACCCGTCTCGACGCGGCGGCGGACCATCTGGACAGTGCCGCTTACGACCTCGTCCTTCTCGACCTCATGCTTCCCGATGGGCAGGGCATCGCCTTCCTGCGCAGTCTGCGCCGCAAAGGCAGCGTAACGCCGGTCATCATCCTGACGGCGATGGATCAGATTTCGGACCGCATCAGCGGGCTTAATGCGGGCGCGGATGACTATATGACCAAGCCGTTTGATCTGTCCGAGTTGTCGGCGCGGCTGAGTGCCGTGGCGCGTCGCTACAGCGGCAATCCCAACCCGCTCGTCACGCTCGGGGAGCTTCAGGTCGATCTCGCCGCCAGGACTGTCATGCGCAATGGCCGTTCCATCGATCTGACGGCGCGGGAATGGGCGCTGTTCGAGGCTTTCGTCCAGCGGCCCGGTCAGGTGATTTCGAAGATGCAACTGGAGGAACGTCTCTACCCCTTCGGTGCCGAAGTGGAGAGCAACACGATCGAGGTGCATGTCAGCCGTCTGCGCAAGAAACTGGGGCAGTCTGCCATCGAGACGGTGCGCGGGATCGGCTACCGGCTGGGTGGCGCCCGATGATTGCGCCTCGAAGCCTGCAATGGCGTCTGTCGCTCTGGCTGGGGCTGGGCATGACCCTCCTATGGGTGGCGACGGCCGCACTGACCGTGCAAAAGCTTCGTCATGAGATGGACGAGGTCTTTGACAGCGCACTTGAGGAAACCGGCCAGCGTCTCCTGCCGCTGGCCGTTCGCGATGTCATCGACCGGGACAGCGATGACGAGCCGAGCCAAAGCGTCGCGACGATGCGCGAGCACGATGAATTTTTCACCTATGTGGTGCGGGATGCCGAAGGCCAGGTCCTGCTGCGTTCGCACAAAGCCGATTTGTCGGTTTTCCCGCCGTTCGCCGGCATGGGGTTTACGGATACGCCGACCCACCGCATCTATTCCGACGCCGCCCTCCAGGGGACGGTGACCATTTCCGTTGCCGAGCCGCTGGCGCGACGCCGCGCGGTGGCGTGGCAGACATTGCTTGGACTTGCGCTTCCGCTTGGTCTGCTCGTTCCTGTCAGCCTGATCGGCGTATGGGCGCTCGTGCGCCTGTCGATGGCGCCGCTTCGGCGCCTGCGCTTCGACATCGAGGCCCGGGGCGCCGACGACCTGACACCTGTGTCCATGGCAGGCCTGCCTTCGGAGATAAGGCCGAACGCGCTCGCAGTTAACCGCCTGCTGGAGCGTCTCAAGCGAACGCTGGAAGCCGAACGCAGCTTTACCGCCAATTCCGCGCACGAACTGCGCACGCCGGTAGCGGCGGCGCTGGCGCAGACGCAAAGGCTGATCATCGAGACATCGGACAAGGTCGCGCGCGAACGTGCCCGTGAGATTGAGGCCGCCCTGCGCCGGCTTGTGCGGCTGTCGGAAAAGCTGATGCAACTGGCGAGGGCCGAAGGGGCGCGGCTTCAGGTGGCGGAGCCGATCGATCTCGCCGTCATCCTCCAAATGGTCGTGAACGAAATGACTGCGGGCGCGGACAATGCCGGGCGCGTCGAGCTAGTTTTGCCCGATGTCCCCGCGCTCTCGCATATTGACGCCGACGCTTTCGCGATCCTCGCGCGTAACCTGATCGAGAACGCGCTGAAGCATGGTTCGGGGCAAGAGCCCGTGCGTGTGGTACTGTCCGCGGACGGAGTGCTGCGCGTCGCCAACGCTGGACCGATCGTAGCATCGGACCTGCTTGCCCGCCTGTCCGAGCCATTCGAGAGGGGGCGGGCGCAGGCGGACGGCGCCGGTCTCGGATTGGCCATCGCCTGCACCATCGCCACCGGCAGTGGGGGCAGGATCGAACTGCTTTCGCCGCGGGAAGGGCGGCAGGACGGTTTCGAAGCCAGGTTTTTTAGCGGCGGATGACGGTTCGATCCACCGGAAGAAGACGGATATGCGAAAATGTTGTCGGCAATCTGAGCCGCGACTGAAACAATCATGAGGACGACGTGAAGCGGTTGTTGTTGGATTTTCCGATGGTCTTGTCCCTGTTGACTGTTCTGGGGATGATCCTTGCCGTTGTCGGCACATGGCTTTTCGGTGGTCAGCTTGACTTCCTGAACCTACCGGGCCTGACGCTTGTCTATCTGGCCGGTGGACTGCCGACCGCATGGCGGGCATTGTCCACACTCTGGCGGGAGCATGTCCTGGACATCGATCTCCTGATGGTCGTGGCGGCGATCGCCGCCGCCATTGTCGGTGCACCTTTCGAGGGTGCCGTGCTTCTGACGCTGTTCAGCATTTCCACTACGCTGGAACATCGGGCGCTGGGGCGTGCGCGCCGCGCGATCGAGGCGCTGATGGCGCTTCGGCCGGAAACGGCGCTACGCAAGGGCACGAATGGCAAGGTCGAAGAGGTCCCGGCGGACGAACTTGCCGTCGGTGATGTGGTGGTGTTGCGCCCCGGGGCACGGGTACCGACCGACGGCTTGATCGTCAGCGGTCGCGGCGGCATCGACGAGGCCAACATTACCGGCGAATCCATGCCCGTCTCCAAGGAACCTGGCGAGCAGGTGTTCGAGGCCACCGTTAATCTGGACGGCGTGCTGGAAGTGTCGGTCACCAGGACTGTCGGCGAGAGCACCATTGCCCGCATGATCCTGCTTGTGACCGAGGCACAGGCGGCAAAAGCCCCCTCCGAGCGGTTCAGTTCCTGGTTCGGGCAGCGCTACACGGTAGTGGTGATGCTGGGAGCAGTGCTCGCGTT
The DNA here is from genome assembly GCF_042646345.1 of Aquamicrobium soli. Taxonomy (NCBI): domain Bacteria; kingdom Pseudomonadati; phylum Pseudomonadota; class Alphaproteobacteria; order Hyphomicrobiales; family Phyllobacteriaceae; genus Aquamicrobium; species Aquamicrobium soli. Next base: position 42,417 of record NZ_JBHRTK010000031.1, read on the forward strand.
CGCCGCCTTCTACTGGCTGGGGCACGACTGGGAGCTGGCGCTCTACAAGGCAGCCACGCTCTTGGTCGCGGCCAGTCCCTGCGCAATCGTCATATCCGTGCCCGCTGCCATCCTGTCGGCACTGTCGGCCGCTGCGCGGGGCGGTGTCCTGTTCAAGGGAGGTGCTGCGCTGGAGACGCTCGCGGCCGTCGACACGTTCGCGTTCGACAAGACGGGGACCCTGACAACCGGCCGTGCCGCAGTGACGCAAGTGGTCGCGCTGGACGGCGACGAGGAGGGCTTCCTGTCGCTGCTCGGCGGTCTCGAAGCGCATTCGGAGCACCATATTGCCTCCGCGATCCGCAAGGAGATCGCTGCGCGCGGCCTCGACATCACGAACGTTGCGAACGTGACATCCCGTGCCGGTGCCGGCATCATCGGGTCCGACGGGTCCGGCGCCCTATGGGCCGGCAACTCCTATCTGGTCGAGGAAACGGGCGCCCGCGTCGACCATCCCGCGCTGGAGACGCTGGCAAGCGGCGCGCAAACGGTCGTCTACCTCGGCCGCGGTCCAGCCGTACTGGGCGCCGTCAGCGTGGCGGATGAACCGAGGGCCAGTTCCGGCCCGGCATTGGTCGCCCTGCGCGACAGCGGCGTGCGTCGGATCGTCATGATGACGGGCGACCGCCGCCCGGTGGCGCTGCGCATCGGCGCCGAGCTTGGACTGGGGCCGGATGAGATTCATGCCGAGATGCTGCCTCAGGACAAGGTACGCGAAGTCGGCGAACTGGCGCGGAGCGGCAAGGTCGCCTTCGTGGGCGACGGCGTCAATGATGCTGCCGCCTTGGCCCGCGCCGATGTCGGCATCGCCATGGGCGCGGCTGGTTCTGACGTCGCCCTCCAAGCCGCGGACGTAGCACTTCTGTCAGAGGACATGGAGAGGCTCGCTTATGCGCACCGACTGGCCCGTCGCACCGCCGCCATTATCCGGCAGAATCTTGTCGTTGCTATCGGCGCGATGGTCGTGCTGGTGACCGGTGGCCTGTTCTTCGATCTGCCCCTGCCGCTGGCAGTCGTGGGCCATGAGGGCGGCACCGTCCTTGTCGTGCTGAACGGTCTGCGGCTGCTATCCGACCCCATCCGCCGCGCCGCGACCGGGTCCGTAAATCTGCCGTCTGAAGGCGAATTGCCGCCTGAGCCTGTAAAACCGATCGCCCGCCATGAGGCTTCCGAGCGTATGGGATGAGCCGCCCAGTCTTTTGACATCGATCAAGGTGATGCCGGGTCAAAGGCACTATAGCGCTAGGCGAAGGATCAAATGGGTGCACTCCATGGTTAAAGTGACTGATCTTACCGCGAATTTCCGGCATGTCCGCCTGCTTCGCGCACGCGACAAGGCTCATCCGACAGGCGAGCCCAGCGAAGGCTACGATCTGCTCGTTCCGCTGGATGTGAATGGGGCGCTCCATCTCGACGACTGGAAAACCCATCGCGCCTTCTGCCGGGTCAGGCGCTTTGCGCGCGGCGGTGAGGAACGCGTGGGTCGGCTGGAGCGTACCTCCGAGGGGCAATGGTATTTCGACTATGAAGAGGGCGAGGATGACGACGAAATCGGCTTCCGGCTCGGGGAGGAACAATTCACGCCCGGCGAATATGTCTCCGTCTGGCACGACGATGTGATGCGCACCTACCAGGTCCAGCAGGTCGAAAGGCCGTGATTGATGTGCCTGCCCGCCGGCAGGCAGCCCCGAGGCGATGGTGTGCGGCGAGGATGAGCCGCGCAACTAAGATGACGGTCACGAGGAAGGCGGCATGTACAAGCACATATTGATCGCGGTCGACGGGTCGGACCTTGCCGAAAGGGGCGCTCGTCATGGATTGGCGCTGGCCAGGCAGTTCGCAGCCGAGGCCATTGTCCTGACGGTGACCGAGCCGCTGAGCCCGGTGGCCATGGAAGCGGCGATTGCCGGCGGCATGCGGGACCCGCTGGCGATGTACGACATGCAGATGGACGAGCATGTCCGCAAGATCGACGGTCCCGTATCTGCCCATGCCAGGGAACTTGGCGTGGCCATAGATCTGGTTCGCGAAACCGACGATTCCCCCGCCGATGCCATCCTGCGCGTGGCTGAGATGCGGGGTTGCGACCTCATCGTCATGGCTTCCCACGGGCGCCGCGGGCTGGACAGGCTGCTTTTGGGTAGCCAGACTGCCGATGTGCTGGCGCGCACGACCCTTCCGGTTCTGGTCGTGCGATGACCGGGACGTGCGTGGTCCCTCGGGCGCAAGGACGTTATCGTGACGATACGCAATCTCGACCACGCCGTTCATCCGAGGTCCGTCGCTGTCTTCGGAGCGTCGCCGCGCGCGGGAACGGTCGGCGGAATCCTCATCCGCAACATCGTCGAAGGCGGCTTCGGAGGGGAGGTCTGGCCGGTCAACCCGAAGCATGGCGAGATCGGCGGGCGGCGATGCTATGCCCGTGCGCAGGATCTTCCCGGGGCCCCTGACCTTGCCGTCATAGCCACGCCGCCACACACCGTTCCCGGCATAGTCGCCGATCTCGGCGCCAGGGGATGCCGCGCCGCCGTGGTCGTCACCGCCGGCCTGACCCGCGAAAGCGGCCTGCGGCAGGCGATGCTCGATGCGGCCAAGCCGCATCTCTTCCGTATCATCGGCCCCAACACGGTGGGGCTTATGCTCCCGCGGCTCAAGCTGAATGCAAGCTTTGCGCATATGGCGGCAAAGCCGGGCAACATCGCCCTGCTTTCGCAATCGGGTGCCATCGCCACGTCGCTGGTCGACTGGGCGGCGGACAACGATGTCGGCTTCTCGCATATCGTGTCACTGGGCGACATGGCCGATGTAGACGTGGCCGACTGGCTCGACCTATTGGCGGGCGACGCCGGCACGCGGGCCATCGTCATGTATCTGGAATCCGTCACCAATCCGCGCAAGTTCATGTCGGCGGCGCGGGCGGCCGCACGCATCAAGCCCGTGGTCGCGGTCAAGGCAGGCCGCCACGAGCTGGCCGCCAAGGCGGCAGCCACCCATACAGGCGCGCTCTCCGGATCGGACCGCGTGGTCGACGCAGCGCTTTCGCGCGCCGGCATATTGCGGGTCGAGGGGCTTGCCGAACTGTTCGCTTCCGCCGAGATCATGTCGCGCTTTCCCCCGCTGGAGCGTGCGCGCGTCGGCGTTGTCACCAATGGCGGCGGGGCAGGGGTACTCGCGGTCGACGAGCTTGCCGGCACCACCGCATCGCTCGCCGAACTGTCTCAGGCCACGATCGAAAGGCTAGATGCCGGCCTGCCGCCCACTTGGTCGCGGGCAAATCCGGTCGACATCATCGGCGATGCGCCGGCCGCGCGTTACCGGTCTGCCGTCGAGATCGTTGCCGCGGACCCCGGCGTGGATACCGTCATGGTGTTCAACTGTCCCACGGGGCTGGCGTCCCCGGCCGATAGCGCGACCGCCGTGGCGGCCCTGGCCAGTGACGGCCGGATCGGAGGCAAGCCGGTCCTGACTTGCTGGCTGGGAGAGCATACGGCGCGCACGGCGCGTCGCGTCCTTCAGAATGCCGGCCTTGCCAGCTTCGAGACACCGGCCGACGCGGTACGCGCCATATCCTATCTCGCCAACTGGTCGCGGGCGCAGAAGGCGCTGGCGCGCGTGCCGTCGAACCGCAGCGAGGACGTCGCCGCCGACCGCAAGATCGTGCAAGACATATTCCGCGCGGCCGCCGCCGAAGGCAGGCAGATGCTAACCGAGCCGGAGGCTAAGGCTGTGGTAGCTGCCTATGGCATTGCAGTTCCCGAAACCGTGATTGCGCGATCGCCGGCGCAGGCGAGGCAGGCCGCCGCAAGGCTGCTCGGCAAGTGGCCCGCCGTCGTCGTCAAGCTGCTTTCCAAGGTCGTTACCCACAAGTCCGACATTGGCGGCGTGGTGCTCGGTATCGAAACCGCGGAGCGGGCCGGGGAGGCCGCCAGCGCCATCGAGAGTCGGGTGCGCGCGCGTGCCCCCGATGCCGACATAGAAGGCTATGCGGTGCAGCCCATGGTGGTGCGCAAGCATGCGCACGAACTGATCCTCGGCATGAGCCGCGATCCGATCTTCGGTCCGGCGATCCTGTTTGGCGCGGGGGGCACTGCCGTCGAGGTCGTGAACGACACGGCGGTGGCGCTGCCACCGCTCGACGATGTGCTGGCTGGCGACCTGATCGAACGCACACGCATGGGGCGGCTTCTGGCCGGCTTCCGCGACAGGCCCGCCGCCGACCGCGAGGCGATCGCGGCCGCGCTCAACGGCCTGTCGCAGATGGTGGTCGACTTCCCCTGCATCGCAGCCGTGGACATCAATCCGCTGCTTGCCGATGCGGACGGCATCGTGGCGCTCGATGCGCGCATAGAGATCGACCCGGAAGCCGTCGAACAGGCTGGCCCGAACCCGGCGCTTGTGATCCGGCCTTATCCGGCGGAATGGGAAAGGGACATCGCGGTCGGAGCCGCGCAATACCGGATAAGGCCGATCAAGCCAGCCGATATCGGGCTCTATCCCGATTTTCTGGCGAAGATTGCGCCCGAGGACATAAGGCTGAGATTCCTTGCCCCACGCAAGAAGTTCCCCGACGAGATGTTGAAGCGCCTTACCCAGCTCGATTATGACCGCGATATGGCCTTCGTGGTGCTGGAAGGCAGCGGCGCGCTTGCGGGCGTGGCCCGCCTGTCGTGCGATCCGGACAGGTCGCTGGGCGAATACGCGCTGCTGGTGCGCACCGACCTGCAGGGCCAGGGCCTGGGATGGGCGCTCCTGCAGCAGGTCGTCGACTATGCGAAGGCCGAGGGGATCGGGCGCATCGAGGGCATGGTGCTGAGCGAAAACGAAGCCATGCTGCGCATGTGCAAGGAATTTGGTTTCGCGATAACGCACCAGACGGACCAGCCCGGCCTTGCGCTGGTCGCACTCGATCTCGGCTGACGCGGCCTGGCGCTACCTGACGGGGCCGGCGTCCGGCTTTCACCCCCGGTGCGGCGCCTTGATCGGTGTCAATGCGCTGCCACGGCAACGCCTTCATCCTGCCGGGCATCATCAGGACAAGGCCGGAGAAAGACCATGACCAAGGACGGTTGGAGCCGCGATCTCACCACTCGCACGGGGCTGGTGCTTCATGTCAGGCCGGCGATGCCGAAGGATGCGGTGGCTCTGGCCCGCTTCTTCACGCATGTGACGCCGCAGGACCTGCGCTTCCGCTTCCTCGGCGGAGTGAGGGAGGTGAGCCATGAGCGCATTACGGCCATGACGCAGGTCGACCATCAGCGGACCGAAAATTTCCTGGCCTTCGTAGACGGCAAGACCATCGTCGCCACCGCGATGCTGGCCTGCGACGACGCGCTGGAGAAGGGCGAAGTCGCGATCTCGGTTCATGCCGACTACAAGCACAAGGGCGTGGCCTGGGAACTTTTGCGGCACGTTGCTCGGTTCGCGGAGGCCATGGGCGTAAAGGTCCTGGAATCGCTGGAGAGTCGCGAAAGCCACGAGGCCATCGAACTGGAGCGGGAGCAGGGTTTTGTGGCCACTGCCAGTCCCGACGACCCGACCCTGATCCTCGTGCGTAAGCAGCTTTGAGGAGCGACAGCGCCGGCGGCAGCGAAATTGTCCTCCTCCAGCCGGGACAAGCCGGGATTGGCTGCGGTGCCGCGATGACGGCTGCCGGAGCCCTGATTGGCCGGCATACGCAACTTCTCCCCATCGATGACGGCGACGGTGTCGTTCGGTCGGGCCGGCCTGCGCGAGATTGATCTTCGTCAAGGAACGGGTGTCCGGCGGGGCGCAGAATGCCCCGCGCAGCAGCACCTCCACCGCCGACGGCACTCCGGAGGTCGATCGGGTGGCGACAGCTTCAGCCGGTGACAGGGTAAAAATGGGCGGCCGATCGGTCAAGCGTTTGAGAAATGTGGTGTTTTTGCGTGGCCCCGACGACACCGCCCGGGCCTCTCGTGGTTCATCGAAATTGAACGAAGGGCGGGCGCCATCACGCCCTTGCGCCGTTGTCAGTAAAGGAATAGATAGTAATTGATTACTATCTAAAGGCGACTCTATGATTTCCCGACCAGCCTACCTTCCCGCGGACGAACGGCGCGAAGTGACGGTTGAAACCGTCATCGAACTGGCCGCCGAACAAAACCCGGCGGACATCACGACCGGCGCCATCGCCAAACGAATGGGTGTGACCCAAGGCGCCCTGTTCAGGCACTTCCGCTCCAAGGATGCCATCCTCCGGGCGGTGATGGGATGGGTTTCGGAGCGCTTGCTTGCCCGTGTCGACAAGGCGATTGCTGGTTCGAACTCTCCGCTCGAAGCGTTGGAGGCTGCGTTCATGACGCATATCGACTTCATTTCGGAACATCCTGGCGTGCCACGCATGCTATTCGGGGAGTTGCAGCGAGCCGAGCAGACCGTCGCCAAGCGTATGGTGCAAACCTTGCTCCATCGCTACGGCGAACGCCTCAGTAGACTTGTTGCGGAAGGTAAGGAGCGCGGTCAACTGGTGGCCACGCTCGATGACAAGGCAGCGGTCACGTTGTTCATCGGCACGATCCAGGGCCTTGTCATGCAGTCTCTGCTTGCCGGCGATGTCAGACGTATCCGCGCAAGCGCTCCGGGAGTGCTTGCGCTTTATCGGCGTGCCATCGAGGCAACGCAATGACCCGTTCGTATTCCTCGATCGCAGTATCTTCGATGCCATTGGCCGAAGCAACGTTCGTGGCCGAAATCCCTCAGACGGCGTCCACTACAACCGGTCCATGTCATACATGTGTGGAGGCTACCCGGTGAAAGTTCCCGCTGTGTCGCGTCGCACCTTGATGCTCCTGGCTGTCTCGATCCCTATTGTCGCTACGTTCGGTTACGTGGTTCTACGTTCGGGGCCGCTGGCGCCGGTCGCCGTCATGACTGCGACCGTCGAGACCCGAACAATCTCGCCTGCGCTCTTCGGTATCGGCACAGTCGATGCTCGCTTTTTCTACAAGATCGGCCCCACCATCGCCGGCCGCATCGATCAGATTTACGGTGATGTAGGGGACAAGGTTCGGGCCGGGCAGGTCTTGGCGGAAATGGACCCGGTGGATCTCGATGAGCGCATTGCCGCTCTCGATGCCATCATTCGCCGCGCCGAGGCATCGATAAAGGCAGCCGAAGCGCAAGTAGAAGATGCTTCGGCACGCAAGAACTACGCCGTAACGCAGCAGAGACGCTACGATGCGCTACGGACGACCAATACCGTCAGTGAAGTTGCGGTCGAAACCAAACGGCAGGACAGCCAACTGGCGCTCGCCGCCCTCTCGGCAGCCCAATCGAATCTCGCTGCTGCAGAGCAGGATCTGCAACGCAATCGCGCCGACCGCAACGGACTGGTTAAGCAACGTGAAAACCTGGTTCTGCGTGCACCGGTCGATGGCGTGATTGCTGCCCGCAATGCAGAGCCCGGCACAACCATGGTCGCCGGCCAAGCGGTCATTGAAATGATCGACCCGGCGAATCTCTGGATCAATGCACGGTTCGACCAGTTGGCAGCGACTGGCCTGCGTAGGGGCCTCCAGTCCCAGATTTCGTTGCGATCTCACGGCGGGACGGCCATCCCCGGAAGGATATCGCGCTTGGAGGTGCTCGCCGACCCAGTTACGGAAGAAAATCTGGCCAAGGTGGAGTTCGAAACGCTACCCGAACCGTTACCTTCAATTGGGGAACTGGCCGAAGTGACGGTTGCGTTACCTGAGCTTCCTGCATTGCCGGTGATCTCCAATGCCGCCATTTTAATCGTCGATGGCAAAGCCGGAGTCTGGAAGGTTGAGGGAGGCAAGATTTATTTTTCCCCCGTCCAGGTCGGATCCTCGGATCTCAATGGAGATATTCAGGTGATGGAAGGCCTACGGGCCGGTGATGAGATCGTCGTTCATAGTGCTTCGCGGTTGACGAGTATGAATCGCATTCACATCACAGATAACCCCGCGGAGCTTTTCAAATGATCAGCCTTGCGGGTCGCGACATCGTTCATTCATGGGGCAAGTTTGTATTCACCGGTATCGGCCTTGGCCTGCTTATCGGCGTCACTTTCACGATGGCTGGCGTTTATCGGGGTATGGTGGATGACGGCAGGGTTCTGCTCGACAACAGCGGTGCGGACGTATGGGTTGTCCAGCAGAAAACGTTGGGTCCCTACGCGGAATCTTCGAGCATCAATGACGACATTTACCGGATGATCCTGGTGATTCCCGGCGTCGAGCGGGTAGCCAACGTCACCTATCTGACGATGCAGGTCCGAAAGGGAAACGCCGACATACGCGCAATGGTGGTCGGCATCGCGCCGGGCGATGTGGCTACGCCTGGCCGGCCACAGTTTCTTGTTGCCGGACGTCAAATTACGCGCAGCCATTATGAAGCGGTGGCGGATGTCGCCACCGGCTTTGCTCTGGGAGACATCATCGTCATCCGGCGCAACCATTACAAAGTCGTCGGTCTTACCCGGCGGGCGGTTTCGTCAAGTGGCGACCCTATGGTGTTCATCCCGCTGAAGGATGCGCAAGAAGCGCAGTTTATCAAGGACAACGACTCCATTGTCCGCCAACGCCGGCGCACTGCCGAGAATCCCGAGTTTAACCGCCCCGGAGTGCCGGGATTACTGGAGGCGGCGATCGCTTCTCAAAATACAAACCCATACGTGAATGCCGTCCTCGTGCGCATCAAACCCGGTTATGATTCCGGAAAGATTGCGGTCGAGATTGCAAGATGGAAGCGACTGACGGTCTATACGCGACCGCAGATGGAAGAAATTCTGGTCGGTAAGCTGATTGCCACTTCGGCCAAGCAAATTGGTATGTTCCTCGCCATCCTGGCCGTGGTTAGCGCTGCTATCGTTGCCTTCATCATCTATACGCTCACCATGGACAAGATCCGCGAGATCGCCGTCCTGAAACTGATCGGCACTCGCAATCGCACGATCGCGGCTATGATCCTGCAGCAGGCAATCGTGCTCGGCCTGATTGGCTTCGTTGTTGGCAAGATCACGGCCACCTTTGCGGCACCTCTGTTCCCGAAATTCGTGCTGCTTCTTTCCGTGGACACGATGATCGGGCTTGTCGCCGTGATCCTCATATGCGCGCTCGCCAGCGTCGTCGCCATTCGCGTGGCGCTCAAGGTGGATCCCGCCGAGGCGATCGGAGGCTGAGATGGGTAGCGATGGAATTCTCATCGAGAGACTCAGAAAGCGGTATGGCAGCGGCGATACCGCCGTCGACGCCCTAAAAAACGTTGATATGCGAGTCGCCCCCGGCGAGGTGGTCGGCCTCGTCGGCCCCTCGGGATCCGGCAAGAGCACGCTACTCAAAGCTCTGGGGGCGGTCATTGATCCAAGTGGTGGGCGTATGACGCTCGGCGACGAGATGATCTATGACGACGAATGGAAGATCCGCGATCTTCGAGCGTTGCGGCGCGACAAAATCGGCTTCGTCTTCCAGGCACCTTACCTCATCCCGTTTCTGGACGTGACCGATAACGTCGCGCTGCTGCCAATGCTGGCGGGGGTCCCCAACGATGACTCGCGGCGCCGGGCGCACGATCTTCTGGAGGCGCTCGACGTCGAGCATCGCGCCACCGCAATGCCCTCGCAGCTTTCCGGCGGAGAGCAGCAACGCGTGGCAATCGCGCGTGGGCTGGTCAACAGGCCGCCAGTCATCCTTGCTGACGAGCCGACAGCGCCCCTCGACAGCGTCCGTGCACTCGCTGTGATCCGCATCCTCAACGATATGGCAGCCAAATTTGGAACGGCGATCATCGTCGTCACGCATGACGAGAAGATCATCCCCACCTTTAAGCGCATCTATCACATCAGGGACGGCGTTACCCATGAAGAAGCGGGAGAGGGGCGCGGCTTTGCCCGACCATGTGATTGAGCGTTTGCTGAGTTTCGCCTAACCGGCCATCGGCGTAACGGGTAGGGCTTTGTCGCGGAGCTATTCAATACGGGGCTAGCACGCATTAACGAACGGGCCACTGATCATGCGTCGCAGGAGAAGACTGTTGTGGCCGGCTCGGGAGGTGCGACTGTGACAACCTCCGCAAGGCGCATCCATATGACCGGCACTGTTGTTTACCCGGCATCAAGAATGCCGGCATCTTCCTTGATCGACGTAGCTTTCATTAGCGCATCATGTACCGGCCCTGATTCCGGCCCATTCCCATGCCCATCAAAGGAAGAACGATATCGCTGGCGACAGTCTTTTGCTCTTCCGTGAGAACAGCGTAAAGGTCGTCGACGGCTGCCTTGACGGATTTTATCTGCGCCAGATGCGCCTCCATTCGTGTGATCTGGAACGCCAGCCGCTCGGGCAGGGGCTTGTCGAGTATCGCTCCGTCATCGAATTCCTCGGCCTGCGACCGCATCATGTCGTTGTGCGCTTTTACTGACGTTCGAACGACAGCGGCGAAAGCATCCCATGCCGCTGTTTGCTCGGACGTTATCCTTATCTCGGTTTTCATATAGGCGAGCCGCCCGTCTACGCGTTCGACCAGGCCGTCCGTACGCCACCACGATCCCATCATGCCCGAATCCCAATCGTCGCTTTCCATGTGCCCCCAACCCCAATGCGACCACCAGCCGCGATCGTCGCCAGCGGCCGGGCCGCTGATAATGGTGGCGGCCACCACGGTGGCAAGCGCTGCTCCAATCCACGATCTCGGCATCTGAACCTCCCATGATTGTTCACGCAATTCAGCACGTCCGGCTCGAGCGGGTTTTGATTGACGTCAATCCGTATTGAGACAGCGTGAAATTGATCGAGGTCAATTTCTGTAGAAGCCCCGAAAGATGGGAGCGAGCCCGGACAGTCGTTGGATACGCCCAGGGCCGAGGCAAGGCAGGTGCGCTTTCGACGACATGAGTGCCTGCTGCTCTTAAACGGGTGCAGCGGGCAACCATTCTTGGACCCAGCGAACTATCTGCCCAGCGGACATCGCCCCGGAGGTCCTTGCGATCTCTTTGCCGCGATGAAAGAGAATCATCGTCGGAATGCCCCCGATGCCAAGTTGCGCCGATACAGTCTGCTCCTCGTCGGAGTTGAGCTTCATCAGGAGCACGGTCGGTTCCAGTTCCCTCGCGGCTGCCCCGTAGGCCGGTGCCATGGCACGGCAGGGACCGCACCAGGGGGCCCACACATCTACCAGCAAAGGCACGGTTGTACGTGCCACATGCCGTTCAAATATCGTGCCACTTACATTCTCGGGCGACGCTGCGAACAGCTTACTGCTGCACCTGCCGCATTTTGCGTCCAGTGGCGAACGCGCTTCGGGTACGCGATTGGTGCTGCCGCAACGGCAGCAAACGATCATGATGTCGCTCATGATGGTGCTCCCTTTTGGAAACGGTGCAAACCGCTTGATGTAGGCTCACACCCAGGGCTACTATTGAAACGACCAGCCGCACAGTGTCATGATGTCGGAAATGATCGCGTCCAGCGGCCGTACAGCGTCGAGGCGTTGCCAGGAGATGTCCCCCACGTCCTTTTCCAACTGGTGCGACAGAATCTCGACGGTCGCATCAGAAGGGCCGCCGCGTCGCTGGTCGACACGATGCCACAACACGTCGGGAGCGACGTCCAGCCAGACGCCGAGGAAAGGCGCCTGACGGTCCCCGGCTGCTCGTTCGAGACGCATACGATCCAGCTGTCGCTCAAACACCGCGTCCGCCACGACCGACCCGCCTTCAGCGAGGATAAAGCTCGACCGTAGTGCCATATCCCGATAGACCCGCTCGGAGACCTCCGGCCTATAGGCCTTCTCGGGCAAACGTGTTTCGGGCGGCACGCCGTGCATCGCCTTGCGGATGCGATCGCTCTCGATGATCCGCGCACCTGGCGCTGCCCCTACATGGGCGGCGAGTGCCTCCGCTACGGTCGTCTTTCCTGAACCGCTCAGTCCACCGATGGCGATCAGCTGAGCAGGGCGCTCGTTCAGAAGGTTCGCAGCAAGATCGAAATAGGCACGTGCCTCCGCCCTAAGATTGCCGGACGAGTCGCCGTCTTCTTCCACCTGGGTCCCGGTGACATGCGCGCGGACTGCTGCCCTGATCGCCATAAGGAAAGATAAAAGCGCGAAGCCGTCCTCGTTGTCGGTCTCGTCGAGGTAACGGTTTGCCACGAGATTTGCCAATTCCGGGAAGCCGCGATGCCACAGGTCCATGAGCAGGAACGCCAGATCGTAAAGAACGTCTACCGTTGCGATGCCGTCGTTGAACTCGATGCAGTCGAACAGGCAGGGCTCGTCACCGAGCAGGCAGATGTTGCGCAAATGAAGGTCGCCGTGACAGCGCCGCACCTTACCGGCCAACTGGCGCTGGTTTAACACGTTGCCATGGCGCACCAGCGCTTTTCGGAACGCGGCATCAAGCGCCCAGACTTCCGTGTCGCTGAATAGATGGCTGGTGGCGAAGCCGGCCTTATTTATATCCAGCACACCCTTAAGATTCGCCGCACCTGATCCCGTATCCACCACCGGCACCTGGCGATGGAAACGTGCGATCATAAGCGCTGTCCGCGTCATCAGGTCGGGTGTGAGCGCGCCGGCTTCTGCCATGTGGTCCAAAAGGGCGGACTGCTCGAAGCGCAGCATCTCCACGACTGCGTCGACTAGCTCTCCGTCGCCATCCAATGCGAGCCTGCCGTCGGCCTCGCGTGTGATGCACCTGACGCCCAAATAGAGGTCCGGGGCCGTCATAGAATTAAGCTCGACCTCCTTACGACATGCGGCGAGACGACGTTCAGGTGTCGAGAAGTTGACATATGGCAGCTTGACCGCACGCTTCATCTTGAAGACACGGTCACCCGCCAGAAAAATCCGGGAGATATGCGTCTCGATTGTTTCGACGGCGGCCATGGTCCCGAAGGTGGCCGTCTCGGAGAGAAAGGCGATTGTGGCTGTCTGGTCGAACTGGCTCAAAGACGCCTCCTGAAATTTCCTGCGGACCTTATCATCGTGTGGACGGCGTGTGGCCCGCATGCCCGTTGGCGGAATAATCCGCTACCTTGATTTCGAGATTTGCTCACCTCCCAATTATGTTCGGGATAATCAGTTCAACTATGAATGATCAGCTGGTCACGTGCATAGAGTATCCTTCGCGTTTTGCGGCTGGCAGCAGGGCAATGAAGGCTGCGTCGAGTTCGACAGTCCCGGTGCGTTCCAGCAGTTCGGCCGGGGTGCCGGAAGCGAGCACCCGCCCGCCGTCCATGGCCACGAGCCAGTCGAAGCGGCCGGCCTCCTCCATATAGGCGGTGGCCACGACAACGCTCATGCCATCGCGGCAGCTCCTTATCCGCTCGATCAATTGCCAGAACTGCCGACGAGAGAGTGGATCGATGCCGGTGGTCGGCTCGTCGAGGATCAGGAGGTCAGGGTCATGGATGAGCGCGCAGCAAAGTCCGAGTTTCTGCTTCATGCCCCCTGAAAGGTTGGCGACCGGCCGGCTGGCGAACGGGTCGAGCCCGGTGCTTTCCAGAAGCTCCCGGATGCGGCACTCGCGTTCACCTGTTTCGTGTCCGAAGAGGCGGCCGAAGAAGTCGACATTGTCGAACACGGAAAGCGTCGGATAGAGGTTGCGCCCGAGCCCCTGGGGCATATAGGCGATGCGCGGGTAGGCAGCCCGCCGGTGCGCGGCATTGGCCATGTCGCCGCCGAGGACTTCGACGTGGCCGACCTGGATCGTCCGGGCGCCTGCGATCAGCGAAAGCAGGCTGGACTTGCCGACACCGTCGGGACCGATCAGCCCGACCATGCAGCCGGACGGGATGTCGAGGGTGATCGCGTCGAGAGCGCGGGTCTTTCCATAGGAAAGGCTGACGCCTTCCAGTCGTGCCACCTGGGCCGCTGCCGCTGCACCATGGTTCATTGCAGCAAAGTTCCCTGCAAAGCTGCAGGCCATTCGGCACCAGGATCGATCCGGACATAGGCGACGCCGGGAAGGCCGGTCTTCACCTGTTGGATGTATTTTCGCAGCAGCTCGGGCGAAATCTGCGCCTTGATGCGGAACATCAGCTTCTGGCGTTCCTCCTCGGTCTCGACCGTCTTCGGCGTGAACTGCGCGACATCGGCGACGAACGTCGCTTTCGCAGGGATGACGTATTGGGGCGCGGCGTCGAGGACGAGCCGGACTTCGGCGCCGATCGCCACGCGTCCGGCCTGCCCGGTCGGCAGGAAGAACGTCATGTAGACATCACCCAGATCGACGAGGTTCAGCACCCTGCCACCGCTGCCCAACACTTCGCCCGGCTCGGCCACCCGGTATTGCACGCGTCCGTCACGTGGCGAGCGGAGTGTCGCGTCGTCTATTTCGGCGTCGATGCTTTCGATTGCTGCTTGCGCCGAATCTACCGCCGCCTGCGCATCCACCACTTCGGCTTTGGCGGCGTTGATGGCCGCTTCGGTGGCAGCCAGTTGCGCTTCGGCCGCTGCGACCGCCGCTGCCGCGCTGCGTTCGGTCGCCCGATCGTTGTCGAGCACCTGTTGAGAGATCGTGTTGCTGGCCGCTAGCTGCTCGGAGCGCTTGAGCGTCCGCTCGGCGGCGTCGAGTTCGGCCTCGCGTTGCGCGACCACGGCCGCAGCGGCAGTCCTTTCCGCTTCCCGCTGGACGATCAGCGTGTTGGCGGTATCGCCGCCGATGCCGGCGCGCCGAAGCTGGCCTCTGCCTGTCGACGCTGGGCTTCGAGCTGTGTCGTTTCCATGCGGGCAAGCACGTCCCCCGTCTTCACGAAGTCACCTTCGCCGACAAGAATTTCCTTGATTCGCCCCGGCGACTTCGCTGAGACGTCGATCTCGACCGCCTCGATGCGGCCGTTGCCGCTCGCCAGTCCTTCCGGCAACGCGCCGTTGTGGGATTTCTGCCAGGCATAGTATCCGCCGGCGGCGAGCACTGCCAATACGCCGACCGTGAGCCAGATACGCCGACCTGTCGTCATTTCCACGCTCCGTTGTGGCCGCGTGGCGACTGGTCAGATTGCCTGATGACGGGAAGGGCGCCATCGGCGCTGCCGAGACGAAGCGGAAGGTCGATCTCGTGATCAAACCAACCACGCACGTCGAAGGGATTGATCTGTCGAGGGCCCATGGCGACACCGCCCATCGCGCAACTCCGCTGCCTGCAATGTGTCGCCATCAAAACCGGAGCCGTGCGCGGCGACCTTGATCAGCGTCAATCGGCAGCAGCATGCGACGAATATGCGTCGACGACGCGCGCCGGGAAGGATCAAGGGCGTTCTCGGCTGTTCACTTCTTTTTGTTGAACAGAACCACATGCAACGAAAAGCGCATGACGGGCACGCTTTGATCCGCGTCAATGAGGGACCTGACGAGATATCGTTTGCTGAAATCCTTGCTGGATCGAGTTGGACCAGCCAAAGCGAGGCAAACGCGGCGTTTGCAAGCGCCATCGACCAAGCGCCGGCTGGATCGACGAGGACATCTCGCAAGCGGATCCACCGCCCTTGGACTCTGGCGCCTCCAGGGAGACCCCGAAGGTGAAAGAGTAGAGGCGGCGGTATCCGTCCGAATCCGCTCACTCGAAAGGAGACCCCAATGGCCGAGATAGCCACGAAACTACCCGTCAAGAAATCCGCCGCGCCCGCGAAATCCGAAGATTGGGCGCCATTCGAGAGTCTGCGCCGCGAGGTGGATCGGCTGTTCGACGATTTCCGTCCGTTCGACTGGCGTCTGCCTTCGAAGGTTCTGGGTTTCGAGGTCCCGCGCATTTCCCGTGCCGAATGGCAGGTCACGCCGGCAATGGATCTCGTCGAAAAGGATGACGTCTATGAAATCACGGCGGAGTTGCCGGGCCTGAGCGAGAAGAACGTCGAAATCAAGCTTTCCAACCATGCCCTGACGATCAAAGGTGAGAAGAGCGAGGAAAAGGAAGACAAGCGGAAGGACTACTACCTGTCCGAGCGTCGCTACGGGTCCTTCCAGCGCAGCTTTCAGTTGCCCGAGGGCGTCGACGCCGACAAGATCGATGCACATTTCGCCCACGGCGTGCTGAGCGTGAAACTGCCCAAGACCGCCGAGGCGAAGAAGGGCGAGAAGACAATTGCGGTCAAGGCGGCTTGACCGTTCATACGATCACCGGCGTGCCGATGACAGCACGCCGGTGATATCGTGTCAGCCATTCCGCGGGTCCTTGCGCTCGCTCAAAGAGCGCACCAACCCGATATGGAACAAAGGCGCCAAGTCGCGCCACCACCGGAAAGGCAGGACAGGAGCAGGCGAAAGATCGAAGAAGCGATATCAAACCTGTGCCTGCCGGACGTCGGTTCCTTCATGAAACATATGGTAGTTTCCTTCCTTTCTCTCCCACGCGCGCGCATGTATCTTTGGTCGAATTCACACGTCTCGGCGGCGGCTCTGCCACGACAAATCTCGACCTTGTGATAACCTTCTTTCGAGGCGATGTGGCGAGGAGCGTTCCGGTGCCTGCCAGAGATATTCCAGGGCTGCAAGGCCGTTTCCTGCAAGCGGTCTTCTCTTCCCGTTTTGAGGGTAATGTCGGCTATTTTCTTGCCGCGAGCGCCGTGGCTGCAATGTTTGTTGTCCGATTGGCTCTGCAAGGCGTCCTGGGCAGTGCCGTGACCTTCATTTTCTTCGTTCCTGCAATCCTTTTGGCAGCGATCGCAGGTGGTATCGGTCCGGGGCTTTTTGCTCTCGTCCTCTCCCTTCTTGGTGCGCTTTACCTTGCGGGTGCCGATGCCTCGTCCTGGGTGCAAAGTTCGGTCTTTGCCGTGGTCGGGCTTGCCATCGCCTGGATGGGGGAAATGCTCCATCATGCGCGTCGCGCCCTCGACAAGACGGAAGAAACGCTCAGGGCTCAACAGGATCATTTGCGCTCGATCTTGGATACGGTGCCCGACGCAACCGTGGTGATAGACGAACAAGGGCTTATCACTTCCTTCAGCGCGGCCGCCGTCCGACAATTCGACTACACGGAAGCCGAGGTGCTCGGCCGCAACGTGAACATCCTGATGCCCGAACCTTATGGCAGCGAGCATGACGGCTATATTCAGCGATATATCGCTACCGGCGAAAAGCGGATCATTGGAATCGACCGCGTCGTGGTTGGCCGTAGGAAGGACGGGTCCACCTTTCCCATGAAACTGGCCGTCGGCGAGATGAGATCGGCTACCGGCCGGTTCTTCACCGGGTTCATCAGGGATCTCACCGAGCGCGAGGAATCCGCGGCACGCCTACAGGAGGTCCAGAACGAACTCGCCAGGCTCGCCCGTCTCAACGAGCTTGGCGAAATGGCTTCGACATTGGCGCACGAATTGAACCAGCCGCTGGCAGCAATCGCAAATTACGCGCAGGGCTGCGTCCGCTTCCTCAATACTCTGGATGACGCCGCCGCCAACCGCATCCGCGACGCTCTTGAGGAGACTGCAAAACAATCGTTGCGGGCGGGCGGGATAATCCGGCACCTGAGGGAATTCGTCACGCGCGGCGAGGCGGACGTTACGCGCGAAACGATGCGCAAGCTGATCGAAGAAGCCGGCGCTCTTGCCCTCGTCGGATCGCGCGAGCAGGGGATCCGCTCGGTATTCGACTTTGCGCCGAAGGGCGCGGATGTCCTGGTCGACCGCGTCCAGATCCAGCAGGTGCTGATCAATCTCATGCGCAATGCGATGGAGGCCATGCGCGAAAGCGAGAACCGCGAACTGGTCGTGCAGACGACCATCGAAGACGGCTATGTCGTGGTCGAGGTGGCGGATACAGGCCCAGGTATCTCCGAGGAGGTGGCGACGCGCCTGTTCCAGCCTTTCGTCACGAGCAAAGCAAGCGGCATGGGGATCGGGCTTTCCATATCCAGACGGATTATCGAAGCGCATGGCGGCGATATCTCGGCCAGTCGAAACGACAGCGGCGGGGCGACGTTCAGGTTCACGCTCCCTCTGGCGGGAAAGGAAGTGTCGGATGCAAATTGACAACTACGTTGTTCACATCATCGACGACGAGGAGCCTGTCCGTAAATCGCTGGCCTTTCTTCTGACGATGGCGGGCTTTACGGTCCGGGTGCACGATTCCGCAAGCAGCTTCCTTGCGTCGGCAAAGACCGTCGGCAAGGCTTGCCTCATCACCGATCTGAGAATGCCGGATATGAGCGGTGTGGAACTGCTGGAGAAACTGAAGGAGACTGGAACCTCGATTCCCGCCGTCGTCATCACAGGCCATGGGGATGTTCCGATGGCGGTTGCGGCAATGAAGGCGGGTGCCGTCGATTTCATCGAGAAGCCTTTCGAGGACGAAACGCTGGTCGAGGCGATCAAGCGAGCCGCAAGCCAGTTGGAAGAAAGTCCGGCAGCCATGGTGGATACGGCAACGCTGGGTGTAAGGCTCGACAGCCTTTCGGAACGCGAGCGCCAAGTGTTGTCCGCCGTCGTGGCGGGCCTGCCCAACAAGACCATCGGCTTCGATCTCGGCATCAGCCCTCGCACGGTCGAGGTCCATCGCGCCAATATCATGTCGAAGATGCAGGCAAGGAACCTTCCGGAACTGGTCCGCATGAGCATCGCCATGGGCCTCTCGGCGTAATTTCGCTCTCGGAGGCCTGGCGGGGCACATCGTTTGATCCACCGCAATGCGCTGATCGCAGGCGGCATGATCCAGTAGGCATGATCTGCGCTGGATCCGATCGGTGGGTGCGGAAGGATGGCTCAGGTAATCGTCGTAACCCCGGACGTGGCTTTCAGGCACTCGCTCACTTTCATTCTTGAAAGCGGCGGCGTCGCAGTACTAGCCTACGACACCCTCGGTTCCGCGTTCAGATCGCCGCAAGTTAAGCATGTCGGTTGCGCGGTTGTCGACGACGAAGCCATCCATGACTGGCAATATGCGCAGGAGCTGTTCACGAGCTTCAGACACCCCGTTATTCTGCTGATCGACCAATACCGCTCGCCGCAGGAAGTGCCGTATGCGAGATGCCTAGCAAAACCGTTCCTCGGTGAACCGCTCCTGCAGGCTGTCCAAGATGCGATCGCCGACGAATCCTGACCCCGCTACGTAGAATCCCGTACGGATACAACCGAATTTCGATCCGTCGGGATTGGGGGGATTGTTTCGCCATCGCTATCGAGGGAGACAATCCATGACGAACTTTGAGCAGTCGCGCTATGCCCGCCAGCTTGGCGGTATCCTTCTCGACCGCGACGAACCCAGCATGCCGTTGGGGAGCGGCCGACCCGCCACATTCTTCCCGGCCGGTTCGGAAATTTATGCCCAGGGCGATTTGTGCGCGAGCCTTTACCAGGTGGAGTTCGGTGCCGTTCGCATCTACCGTCTTCTGTCGGACGGACGGCGCCAGATATCGGCATTTCACCTTGCAGGCGAAATGTTCGGTTTCGAAGCAGACAAGAACCATCACTTCTTCGCCGAGGCAATCTGCAGTACCGGCATTCGCATTCTCAGCCCTTCGGCTTCCCATGTCGTAGCCGAACTCCTGCCCATGGCGCTTCAAAGCCTCGTGCGGGCCCAGGAGCAGCTTCTGGTGCTGGGTCGCCAGAATGCCGTGGAGCGCGTCGCGGCTTTCTTCCTTGAGATGTCCGAACGTCAGGGCGGCCTGCGTCAGGTCGAGCTTCCGATGTCACGATTGGATATCGCCGACTATCTCGGCCTGACGATCGAAACCGTGTCTCGGGTCTTTTCGAAGCTGAAAAGCAAGGGGGTCATCCGGTTGCCAAGCCTGCGGAACGTGGAGATCGTCAAGTTGCAGACGCTCCAGGATATGGCTGCATGAGCACCCGTCATCAGCAAGCGCGGACAGGCTCTACCGGATTTCCGGGAATCCTCGGGGAAATGCATGTGGTACCCAATAGCGACCGCACCCTTTAATCTCGATCTCGAATTGGCGGTTCAGGACCGGGACGGTACCCATGCGCTGGTGTTTCCCTGTCAACGTGTCCTGACTGGATGGGTCGCGTCAAAGACCCACGAACGGCTTGATGTATCACCGACACATTGGCGGACCTGGAAGGATACCGCCTTGGAGATTGAGGTGAACTAGCAGCAGGTCACGACGCGGATCAAGGGCGCGTGGCTATCTTAAGCCGGCACGAGAAAATTCGGGCTTTTGATCCGGGTCAACGCGACACCTCGTTAAAGTTGATCTCCTCTATTTACCTGCCGCTACCTCGGCCGGGACAGCCGGGCGAGCGGCAAACCAAGCCCACGGAGGACCGCAGCCGTGACGACGACAGCAATCTCGAACTTTTCGCAGTCAGCGCAACAGGCGCAACATTGGGTCAATGAAGTCGCCGGCGAATTGGATTGGGATGTCCCGCGCGCCTATCGACTGCTGAAGGCGGTCTTGCACGCGCTCAGGGACTGGCTGCCACAGGAAGAGATGAGCGATCTGGCAGCGCAATTGCCTACGCTGATCCGTGGCGTCTTTTTCGAAGGATGGTATCCCCTTAACGGCATTGGTCACGACCGCCGCAAGAGCGATTTCATCGTTGCGGTGAGGAGGGAGTTCGGCTTCGAGGAGGAGATCGATTTCGATCGCGCCATCGGGGCTGTCTTTCATCTTCTCGACAGCCATATCTCGGCCGGAGAGGTCGACCAGATTCGTAACTCCATGAGAAAGGCGCTTCGGCAGCTTTGGCCGGCGGACTGAGCCATGTTTTGCGATCGGCGGGAGGCAGGACGAATGCTCGCGAAGGAACTCGCCGGGCTGTCGCTTCCTGCACCAGTTATTCTCGCTCTTCCTCGTGGCGGCGTACCCGTAGCTGTCGAGATCGCTGCCAAGCTGAACGCGCCCCTCGACGTGGTGATCGTCTGCAAGGTCGGCGCTCCAGGCAATCCCGAACTTGCAGTCGCCGCGATCGTCGATGGTAATCCGCCGGACGTCGTCCTCAACCGTGAAATCGTGGAAGCCTATAATCTCGACGATGCGGCGCTGGCGACGCTAATCAAAGACGAGCGACCGGAACTCGAGCGCCGCCGGACCCTTTATAGGGGCAGCCGATCACTGCTTTCGATCGCCGGAAAAACCGTAATACTGGTCGATGACGGCGCGGCCACCGGCACCACGATGAAAGTAGCCATACGCGCGCTAAAGCGAAGATCGCCGATGGCGATCGTGGTGGCGCTGCCGATTGCCCCGCCGGAGACCGTGGCCGAACTCAGCCAGGAGGCGGATCGTGTCGTCTGCCTGGCGCAACCGCCGCGTTTTCGCGCTCTCAGCTACTACTACCGCAATTTTGAACAACTCGACGACGCAGATGTCCTCGCAGCATTGAGCCGCGGCCAAGGGGGCCGCGACGCCGCGACGGGCAAGCGCCGAAAAGCGGCTATGGGAAATCCAAATACGGCAGAAGCGGAAAAGAAGCCGTAGGAAAGGAGTTGGTTATGTTGGTCAGGACTATGACGACGCTCGAATGCGCGAAGCTATTGGACAGCAACCGGCTGTGCCACATCGCTTGCGCCAAGGACGATCAACCCTACGTCGTGCCTGCCTATTTCGTCCATGCCGAGAACCACCTCTTCATGTTCTCGATGTTGGGCAAGAAGATCGAATTCATGCGGGCGAATCCGCGCGTGTCTGTGCTTGTCGAAGAACACGGCAAACATCGGGAGTGGAAGAGCGTCATTGTCGACGGCCGATACAAAGAACTGCCCGACGAGATAGGCCACAAGCGCGACAGGGACCACGCCTGGTCGATATTGAGCAAGTACAACGACTGGTGGGAACCGGGCGCTTTGAAGCCGCTCCTGCCGCCGGTCTCGAACGAAATGTCGCACGTGTTTTTCCGTGTCTCGATCGACCAGATTTCGGGGCGCGAGGCAAGGGAATAGCCGGGCGCGCGCGCATGAGATTACGGCATTCGTCAAGAACGGACCGGGGTCGGCTGACCCACCGCGGTCGCCGCATACCGGCCACATATTCGTTGTGGGCCGTCAGGGTGGCGCGGCTGACTGGACGTTCTAGTTTATCTGTCTCTGCTCCGTGGCGGGACAATCGAGGAGAAGGATCGTGACAGATACCGACAGCCGCAAGGAAATCGACCTCATCGACCGCTACTGGCGGGCGGCGAACTATCTCTCGGTCGGACAGATCTACCTTCTCGACAATCCGTTGCTGAAGGAGCCGCTTCGGCCGGATCACATCAAGCCGCGCCTGCTTGGCCACTGGGGCACCACGCCGGGCCTCAATTTCATCTACGCGCATCTCAACCGCGCCATCCGCGCCCGCGACCTCGACATGATCTATATTTGCGGCCCCGGTCATGGCGGACCGGGCATGGTCGCCAACACCTATCTCGAAGGGACCTACAGCGAGGTCTATCCGGACGTCTCCTGCGACGAGCAGGGCATGCGCAAGCTGTTTCGACAGTTCTCGTTTCCCGGCGGAATTCCCAGCCATGCCGCACCCGAGACGCCCGGATCGATCCATGAAGGGGGAGAACTCGGCTATGCGCTTGCCCATGCCTATGGCGCCGCGTTCGACAATCCCGACCTGATCGTCGCTTGCGTGATCGGCGATGGCGAGGCCGAGACCGGAGCGCTGGCGGCCTCCTGGCATTCGAACAAGTTCCTCAACCCGGTCCATGACGGCGCCGTCCTGCCGATCCTGCACCTGAACGGATACAAGATCGCCAATCCCACCGTGCTTGGCCGGATCGAAGGTGGCGAACTACGCAGCCTGCTGGAAGGCTATGGCTACAAACCGTTCTTCGTCGAGGGACACGAACCGCAAGACATGCACCGGAAGATGGCGGCGACATTGGATGCGGCCCTCGGCCGGATTGCAGAAATCCAGCATGCGGCACGACGATCCGGCAAGGTCACGCAGCGGCCGCGCTGGCCTGTGATAGTGCTGAGAAGCCCGAAGGGATGGACCGGGCCGAAGGAGGTCGACGGAAAGAAAGTCGAAGGGTTCTGGCGCGCCCACCAGGTCCCCATCACCGATCCTCGCGACAATCCCGGCCACCTGAAGCTGCTGGAAGACTGGATGCGAAGCTACCGCCCGGAGGAGCTTTTCGATGAGAGAGGCGCCCTGCGAGGCGAGCTTCGCTCGCTTCCTCCTGCCGGCGCCCGGCGGATGGGCGCCAACCCGCATGCCAATGGCGGGTTGCTCAAGTGTGAACTACGATTGCCGGACTTCCACGACTTTGCCGTCACTGTCCCACAGCCCGGCGGCGTAGTGGCCGAGGCGACCCGGGTGATGGGGTCGTTTCTCAGGGAGGTCGTGCGCCTGAACGCCGATGCGCGCAATTTCAGGATCATGGGACCGGACGAAACGGCGTCGAACCGGCTGGACGCCGTGTTCGACGTGACCGAGCGGGTCTGGATGGAGAAGATCGAACCCTATGACGTGCTCCTTGCCAAAGACGGCCGCGTCATGGAGGTGCTGAGCGAGCACCTGTGCCAGGGCTGGCTCGAAGGCTACCTGCTGACCGGCCGCCACGGCCTGTTCTCCTGCTACGAGGCTTTCATCCACATCGTCGATTCCATGTTCAACCAGCACGCCAAATGGCTGAAAGTGTCGCGCAGGCTGCCATGGCGACGGTCGATCGCATCGCTTAACTACCTGCTGACGTCGCATGTGTGGAGGCAGGACCATAACGGCTTCAGCCATCAGGATCCCGGCTTCGTCGACCTGGTCGCCAATAAGAAGGCCGACATCGTGCGTATCTATCTGCCGCCGGACGCCAACACGCTCCTGTGGGTCACCGATCATTGCCTGCGGACCTATGACCGCATCAATGTCATTGTCGCCGGAAAGCAGCCCGCGCCGCAATGGCTTGCCGTGGAGGATGCCGCCGCGCACTGCAAGGCAGGCGTGGGCGTCTGGGAATGGGCAGGCACCGAGAAGGGCGACGCCGAGCCGGACGTCGTCATGGCATGCGCCGGCGACGTGCCGACGCTGGAGACGCTGGCCGCCGTGGACTTTCTCAGGCAAGCCGTTCCAGACCTTGCCATCCGCGTCGTCAACGTCATGGACCTGATGACGCTGCGACCGAAGGAACGGCACCCGCACGGCCTCGCGGACGCCGAGTTCGACAGGCTGTTCACAAAGGACCGCCCCGTCATCTTCGCCTACCATGGCTATCCCTATCTCATCCATCGCCTGACCTACAAACGGACGAACCACGACAACATCCATGTGCGCGGCTTCAACGAGGAGGGGACGACGACCACGCCGTTCGACATGGCGGTGCTCAACGAACTGGACCGCTTCCATCTCGCGATGGAAGCCATAGACAGGGTGCCGGGGCTGAGCGCGAAGGCGTCGGCGGCCAGACAGGAACTTGCCGACAAGCTCGCCCAGCATACACGCTATGTCAGGGAGTATGGCGAGGACATGCCGGAAATCCGGAACTGGCACTGGCCGTACAGGACGGCCCCGCACGCAGGCCGTTGAACCGGCAAGGATTACTGGTCATGGCGGGCTCGATCCTCGCGCTGAATGCCGGCTCGTCCAGTCTGAAGTTCGGGCTGTTCGAAGCCGGAACGTTGCGCCGCATGGTGGCTGGCGGCTTCGAAGATAGCCACGGCACGCCGCGGTTGACCGCAAGGGATCAAAATGGCGCGCTCGTCGCCGATCGATCGGTCACGCAGGAGAACCCGCCGGTCGAAACCCTGCTTCGCGAGTTGTTCGGCTGCCTCGAAACATGGCTTGCGGACATGCCGCTGGCGGCAGTCGGCCATCGTATCGTCCACGGCGGCAGCCGGTTCGTCGCTCCGGTCAATCTGTCCGAAGCGGTCGTTCGAGACCTCGACGCGCTGACGCCGATCGCACCGCTGCACCAGCCCGCTTGCCTGGAGCCGGTGCAGGTCCTGATGCGTTCGCGCCCCGGCCTTCCGCAGGTCGGTTGTTTCGACACCGCCTTCCACCATACGCTTACGCCGCCCGTCAGCCGCTACGCCCTGCCGCGCGCATTCGAAGAGCAGGGCATCCGCCGATACGGTTTTCACGGGCTGTCCTATGAATTCATCGCCGGGAGGCTGCGCGAGATTTCGCCCGAAACCTTCGGCAAACGCACCGTGGTCGCGCATCTCGGCAGCGGGTGCAGCCTCTGCGCCATGCGCGAGGGAAAAAGCCTCGACACCACCATGGGCTTCACCGCGCTCGACGGCCTGATGATGGCGACGCGGCCCGGCGCCATCGATCCCGGGATCATCCTCTACTTGCAGCAGGTTCGCGGCATGTCGGCCAAGGAGATAGAGGACCTGCTTTACCACTGTTCCGGCCTGTTCGGCGTGTCGGGCTTATCGGGAGACGTCCGCGATCTGCTGGCCAGCGAGCATCCGCATGCGGCGGAATCCCTCGATCTCTTCACCTTCCGCATCGCCCGTGAAATCGCGGCGATGGCCAACACGCTGCAAGGTCTGGACGTGCTGGTGTTTACCGGCGGCATCGGCGAGCATGCCTGGCAGGTCCGCGAGACGGTCTGCGAGCGGCTGCGGTGGCTGGGCGTAAAGCTGGACAGGAGCGCCAACCTTTCCGGCAAGGAGCGGATCGCCGACCGGCAAAGCGTCGTCGAAATCCACGTCATCACCACGGACGAAGAACTGACGATCGCCCGTCAGGTATCGAGGGTCATCGGCGGCTGACTTGTCAGCGCGCCAGAAAAACAGGAAGCGGAGGATTTTCCAGCATCGAGCGGGTCACACCGCCGAAAATGCGCTCGCGCAGCCGGGAGTGACCGTAGGCCCCCATGACCAGCATCTCGGCACCCGTGTCGATGGCATGCCGGCGCAGCACATCCGCTACCGAATGATTTTCGCTCGGGAGGCGATCGACGGTAACCTTGACGCCATGACGGGCAAGGAACGTCGCCGCGTCGGCGCCCGGTTCCTCGCCATGCGACCACTCGCCTTCGATGGGGTCGACGATGGCCAGGCGCACCTCGTCGGCCGTGGCAAGCAGGTCGAGGGCTTCCCGCATCGCCCGCGTCGCCTCGATCCTTGTGTCCCACGCAACCAGGACGCGTTTGGGGTTGAGTGTCGGCAGGGCGCCTTCGGGAACCAGCAGAAGCGGCTTTCCCGACCAGAACAACGCGCCTTCGATAACCTTTTGCCGTAGAGTCTCCGAGGCGAGCAATTCGGGTCCTGCGAGCGTAAGGTCGGCATAGCGCGCACGGCGCCCGATCATCTCGTCGGCCCAGCCAACCTCCGCGTAATCACTGACGACATCGCCGGAAACAGGATTGGCGGCAACGAACGCGGATATTTCCTCCGTGCGGGCACGCAAATGTCTCTGGTCGGCTTGTCGCTCCTGCATCCAGCCGTCCGAGACCACAGCGGCATACTCGCCGATGGGAGGCGGTGCGGCCAAGGCCATGACCTGGACTGACAGATGCGCTTCGGCCTGCTCGCACAGGTTTGCAGCAAGCTCAAGATCGCTTCGCCAGCCGATTTCCGGCCCGGTGATCGTCAGGATTGTCTTGAACGCCATGATTCCGATCCTCGCGTCTCGCGTTTGTGCAGAAGCGATATTCAGTTCCGCTGCCGGCTTCATTGCGATGGATCAAAACATCAGTCGGCTCACGATTGATTCCGGTCAAGGAAAGCGGGCCGCTCCTGACGGAATCTGCATGCTCGTCGATCGACATGCCCGAAACAGGAATGTGACCCATGAAACTCCAGGCCTTGCTTCCACTGGTGACGTACCCCGACCCGGTCTCGCCGCATGTCGGATCAAATGCCACTATCGCGTCTGCGCAGTTGGAGGCGGAACTGCATGCCCTTGCCATAAACGCCGACATCCCGCCTGTGTCGAATGCCCTTTCCAAGTTCCTCTTGAACACGCCAGAACTGATCAGGGAGGCGAATGCAAGGAGTCGCAGAAATGGCGAGGACATCCTCCGCGTCGTGACGGACAAGGCGATGTCGGCAGGTGTCAAGCTCGTCACCGATCGGACGGCGACCTCCCTCCCGTTGTCAGGCGACTTGGCTGCGAACCGGGCACGCTATTTCGACTTTGTTCTCATTGGCTGGGAAGCTGCGAATGAAAGCACGCATACGCTGGCCGAGGATGTCATCTTCGGTTCCGGTCGCCCGGTGATCCTGCTTCCCGAATTGGTCCAGCCGACTGCCTTCGATCATGTGGCTATCGCATGGGACGGCAGTCGCGTCGCGGCGAGGGCCGTCGCCGACGCGGCCCCGCTGCTGCGGAAGACGTCGAGGATCACGGTCCTGACTGTGACCGACGAGAAGGCCCTGCCGGAAGACGATCCCGGCGCCCGGCTGGCTTCGGGATTGCGGGAGCGCGGCCTTCCCGCCGAGGCGCATGCCCTGCTGAGTGGCGGCGGCGATATTGCCGTCACCTTGCAGGAGAACGCCGTTCAACGCAGCGCCGGCCTGCTCGTGATGGGCGGCTATGGTCATACGCGTGTACGCGATTTCGTTCTCGGCGGAGCGACCGACGGCATCCTGCGCGATCTGCGCCTGCCGATCCTGATATCGCACTGATCGCCACAGCGCCTCGAAGACGAGCGAGAAAGCCCGCGCCAGCTTCAAGATCGCCCTGCTGGTCATTGCCCTTGGCGGCCTTAATTTGCCCGTGCGGCCTGGGGCACCAGTGTGCCTCCCGTACTCGCCGCGCTTTTCGGGTACCCGAGCCTAGCCGGCCCGTTTTCCGAGTGCATGCATTTCGGAGATCCACTTCCTGCGCTTGGCGTCACCTGCGCCTTCCACCATCCCGAACAGCGTTTCCCGCACCGGGCTGACGCCGACGAAGTTCAGGATGTTGCGACGCATGCCGGCGATACCATGGCCGAGATACCAGAAGCGATAGAACGAGGCGGGCATGCCCATGGTCACCACCACGCGAGCCGAGCGGCCCTTGAGCAGCGTCCTGGCGAAGCCGCTCTTGCCTGCTTCGGGATAGGCGAAGGCGATACCCGGCCGCATCACCTGTTCCAGGAAGGCTTTCAGCAGGGCGGGCATGGTGCCGAGCCACAGCGGAAAGACGAAGACCAGATGATCCGTATCCTTGATCGCTTGTGCGGCGTCCTCCAGCGTAACCGGCAGGGGCCGTTCGGTGAATTCCTCCATGGCACGCAGGATCGGAAAATCGAGCGTCGCGATATCGATCAGTCGGACTTCGTGGCCGGCCGAGCGTGCGCCTTCGACGTAGGCGTCGGCAAGCACCCGGCACAGGCGTTTCGGATTGCCGTCTGGATGACCGAGGACGACGAGGATGCGGCGTGGCATGGCGGCTCTCCGGATGATCGAGCGAGGCTACACAGCCTGCGAGCCGGCGCCTTGATCGTGGTCAAGCCTGGCGGCGCTTGGCAAGCCGGCCCTCGCGCGCGAAGAACCAGCGTTTGGTCGCTTCGGACGCGGTCAGGTAGATCAGCGTGATCGCGACGAGACCTGCCATTATCCGGGCCGGAAGAGGCACGAAGCCGAACCAGGCTGAGCCCGGCAAATAGGGAATGGCCAATGCAAGCAGACCGATGGCCAGCGTCAGCCAGGCCAGGAGCGCGCTTGGCCGGCTCCGCCAGAAGGACTGGTGCGTGCGTATGACGAGAACGATCACCAGTTGCGTCAATAGCGATTCGACGAACCACCCCGTCCGGAACGTTCCGGCATTCGCGTGCATCAGGAGCAGCAAGAAGCCGAAGGTCACGAAATCGAAACAGGAACTGACCAGTCCGAAATAGATCATGAAACGGCGGATCGAGCCGATATCCCAGCGGCGCGGCGCCTCGATCTGTTCGGCGTCCACGCGGTCGCGCGCTATGGCGAGCGAAGGCAGCGAAGAGAGCAGGTTGTTGAGCAGGATCTGCGGGGCCAGCAGCGGCAGGAAGGGCAGCGCAAGCGACGCGAAGGCCATCGAGAACATGTTGCCGAAATTGGCGCTGGTGGTGATGGAGATGTATTTCATCGTATTGGCGAAAGTTCGCCGGCCGTCGTCGACGCCGCGCAGCAATACGTCGAGGTCCCGCTTGAGCAGGATCATGTCCGCGGCCTCCCGAGCCACGTCCACGGCGCCGTCGACGGAGATGCCGATATCGGCTTCGTGCAGGGCCGGGGCGTCGTTGATCCCGTCTCCCATATAACCGACGACATGGCCGCGCCGGCGCAGCGCCTCGATGATGCGCTCCTTCTGGTTGGGATCGATCTCGGCGAAGATGTCGACATGTGCGACACGGGCGAACAGCGCTTCTTTGGTCAGCTTCGCCAGGTCGTCGCCGGTAAGTATACGGCGATGTGGCAGGCCGATGATCTGCGCCAGATGCGCTGCGACATGGCGATTGTCGCCGGAGATGACCTTCACCTTGATGCCGCGCCCGGCCAGCGCCTTCAAGGTCTCGGCCATGCCGGGCTTCGGTGGGTCGAGGAACAGGAGGAACCCAGCGAAGGCAAGGTTGGTTTCGTCGTCGCGGCTGTAGGTCTGGCGTGACGGGAAACGGCGCACTGCAAGCCCAAGAACGCGAAAACCCTGCATGGACCAGCCTTGCACCTTTTCGTCGATCGCCTTCGCCTGCCGCTCGTCGAGCGTGCAGGCCTCGGCGATATTCGGGACAGCTCCCTTGCAGATCAGCAGGTCTTCGCCGGCATCTTTCTGCCGCACGATCACGGATAGTCGCTTGCGGATGAAATCGTAGGGAACCTCGTCGATCTTTTCATAAGCCGAAAGATCGTCGCCGGAACCCCTGCTGGCAGCGATCCCTTCGTCAAGAGGATTGGCCATGCCGGATTGCAGTGTGGCGTTAAGCAACGCCCACAGTCGGACCTGTTGTGAATCCAATCCATCGGCGTCTGCACAACGATCCAGGCGGATCGTACCCTCGGTCAGCGTCCCGGTCTTGTCGGTGCACAACAAGTCCATGCTACCGAGATTCTCGATGGCTTCGAGCCGGCGCACGATGACGCCGCTTGCCGCCATGGCGCGGGCACCGCGCGCCAGCGTGACGCTGATGATGGCCGGCAACAGTTCGGGCGTGAGGCCGACCGCCAGCGCCAGCGAGAACAGCAGGGAGTCGACGATCGGCCGATGCAGCAGAAGATTGGCGAAGAAGACAAGAATGACGATGACCAGCATGATCTCTGTCATGAGGTAGCCGAAGCGACGGATGCCTTTGGCAAAATCGGTTTCCGGGACGGCACGCGCGATCGCCCCTGCGATGGCCGCGAATTCCGTCTCCTTGCCGGTATGCATGGCAAGCATGGTGGCCGTACCGCTGCGAACCGAGGTGCCCGTAAAGACGGCATTGGAGCGCTGACCGATCTGGGCGCCCGGATCTGAAACGCCGGGAGCCTTGACTACGGGAAAGGTTTCGCCGGTGAGTGCAGCCTCGCTGACGTTGAAGTCGCGTGCCTCCAGTAGTACGCCGTCAGCCGGGATCAGGTTACCGGCGGAAAGCCGGATCACGTCGCCCGGAACGATCTCTGCTACGGCGACGGATTCCTCGCGACCGTTACGCAGCATAGTGGTTTTGCGAGCAATGCGCGCATTCAGTGCCTCCATCGCCCTGGAAGCCCCGTATTCCTGCGTGAAGGAAAGTAGGCAACTCGCCAGCACGATGATGCCGATGATCACCGCTTCGCTGCCTTCTCCCACGAAGGCCGAGACAATGGCAGCGAAGACCAGGATCAGCACCAATGGACTGCGGAATTGCCGGGCAAAGACGGAAATGGCGGAAATTCCGCTTTTACTACCGATCACATTCGGGCCATTCATCCGGAGCCGGGTCGAGGCTTCAGCGGACGACAGGCCATCGGCCGCCGTGTGCAGTTCTGTCAGCAGTTCCTCGGCCGGTAAGGCCCAATAGGCCTTGCTGCTGTCGGTCGGGCGCGGTGCGGAGAGGGAACGCATGCCTGAATTCCTATGCCGTGTGAGCAGCCACCTTGCCGACCATGAATATAGTACAGATCGCCTACCTGGCGTCCGCTGGAGCCAGCAAGCTATTGTCAGATACCCGTTTCAACCTTGATGCCGATCAATCTCGCGGCAGCCTGAGATCGGCCCCCCGTTGCTCTGCGGAACGGCGGGATGTAATGGACTTGGATAGGGCGCAGGCGGATAATGAAGGAAGTTTCGACAGGCTGTTGACCATGTCGCAATCGGCCAGTCTGCAGCAGTGTCAGCCCTCTGGATCGCCGCCATATCCATGACCACGATTTTTCTCGGCAAGCTCCTTGGCCTTTATCTGGTTGCGATTGCCATTGCGATGTTGACCGGCAAACGGCGGACATTGGCGGCGCTGGACGACATGGCCAACGACGGACCCTGGATGCTGTTCTCCGGGATGGTGGCCGTTGCGGCGGGGCTTGCCATCGTGCTCGCGCATAATGTCTGGACGGGCGGTGCGCTCACCCTTGCCGTCACGCTGGTGGGGTGGGTAGCGCTCCTGAAAGGGCTTTCGTTGCTCTTCGTGCCGCCTCACACAATGGCCAGGGCATATAAGTCCATGGGCTTCGAGCGGTATTTCCATTTCTGGATGGGCGTGGTGCTGGTTCTCGGCCTCTGGATCGCGCTCAAAGCATTCACGGCTTGAGCCGGCAAGGTCGGAACATGTGTCTGCGATCGAAGAGATGAGCGCAAGGTCCGCTCCATCGTGCCAACGAAGCGCCGGCCGACCTGGGTGCCGACCGCCTCAGCGGAGCAGCCGTGCCGGTTGAGTGAGGCAGCCGGATCGGTCGCAGTCAGCTCGACAGGAAGCGGTTCCGGTCTGTTTCATCGAGCAGCGAGCGCGTCACGCCGCCGAAGGCCCATTCCCGCAAGCGGCTGTGGCCGTAAGCTCCCGACACGATCAGGTCGGCACCATTGTTGTCCAGAGCCTCGAACAGCGCGAGGTGTTCATCGGGACCTTCGGTCAACTCCGGTCGTGCTTCGATGCCATGCGCTCCAAGAAAGGCCATGACGTCCGCGAGGCTTGCACGGACCCGTTGGTCGACTTCGGTGGAGACCGTGACGACCGTCACGGTCTCGGCCGCCTTCAACAGCGGCAGCGAATCGGCGAGTGCGCGGCGCGCCTCGCGCGTGTCCTTCCAAGCGACAACGATATTCCTTGTCCGAACCTGTTCGGCATTGTGGGCGACGACAAGCAGGGGGCGTCCCGCCTGGAGAGCGATGCTCCCGGGATCTGCCCGCCGGTAAGCGTCACCTGTCGCCGCGCCCTTGACCGCACCCATCACGATCAGGTCTGCCGCTCGTGTAGCCTCCGCCAAGGCTCGTGTCGGATTGTCGAGTGCCTCACGCCATTCAGCCACGACCTTGCCGGCAACAAGCTTGCCGAACTCCTCGTGTAAATCCTTGAAGCGGGTTTGTATGTCGTCGCGCATCTGCATCCATGCTTCGGCGGCCAGGCTTGCGCCAGCCGGTCCAGCCATCGGCATGGGCGCGTCGGCGGCGCAGAAGCCGATCAGCTTCGCCCCGAAGCGCCCTGCGAGGTCGGCGGCTGCTTTCACGACAGGGAGGATCGGCCCGTCGATATCGAGGTTCACGAGGATGGATCTATAGCTCATCGGTTCGCCCTTCCGTGGGTGCCTCGCTGCTGAACAGCGTCGGCAGGATCGTACGGCCAGACGGGAGATGCGCGTTGACGCCGATCAAGAGTGGCTGCTTTTATCTCCGTGGCGACCGCCAGCGTGACGGGACTATCAAGCCATCAGGACTGGAACGTCGGTATGGGCGACGACCTTGTCGGTTGGTACCGCGCACCAATCTCTGCGCGCCCGTTCGGTCAACGGCTACCGCCGGGACCAATGCGGGTTCCTCGCCGTCCGGCGATGATTTCGACGGCGTCTTCCAGCCTGCCGATGGCGGCGGGTTTTCCGGCCTCGCTTGCGAACGCGATGGCTGCCTCGACCTTCGGCCCCATCGATCCGGCGGCAAATGCTGCGGCGGAGAGTTCGTCAGCCTGAACCCAGCCAAGTGGACGGGCCTCTGGCGTTCCCCAGTCGAGATAGACCGCGTCGACGTCCGTCAGCATGACAAGCATGTCTGCGCCGAGTTGTCGTGCCAGCAGGCAGGAGGCGAGATCCTTGTCGATGACGGCCTCGATCCCGGCCATGCTGCCGTTCGTCAGCGCCACGACGGGGATGCCGCCACCGCCTGTACAGATGACGATGACGCCGCGTTCCACCAGGAAAGCGAGCACTGCGGCCTCGACGATTTCCAGCGGCTTCGGCGACGGCACCACGCGGCGCCATTTGTTGCCGTCGGGCGCCACCGTCCATCCGCGCTCGACAGCAAGCCGGCGCGCGGTGGCTTCGTCGTAGACCGGGCCGATCGGCTTGGTCGGCCCGGCAAAGGCCGGGTCGTGAGGATCGACGCGCACCTGCGTCAGCAGCGTGGCGACCGGACGGTCCTTCACCACATTTCCCAGTTCCTGCTGGATGACATAGCCGATCATGCCCGCTGTCTCCGCATCGAGGACGTCGAGCGGGAAGGGCGTGCCGGGCGTAGCCGCCGCCTGCAGCGCGAGCAGGCCGACCTGCGGCCCGTTGCCGTGCGTTATCACCAGCGAATGACCGGCTTTCACCAGTTCGGCAAGTTCCATGGCAGCCCGCCGGATGTTGGTTCGCTGGTTTTCGGCCGTCATCGGCTCGCCGCGCTTCAATAGCGCATTGCCGCCCAAGGCGACTACGATGCGCATGATCAGTTGCCGATCGTGGCGACGAGGATCGCCTTGATCGTGTGCATTCGGTTCTCAGCCTGGTCGAAGACGATGGAAGCTTCCGACTCGAACACCGCGTCTTCCACTTCCATGCAGTCAATGCCGTATTCGCTGGCAACACGCTGACCGACCTCCGTTTCGGAATCGTGGAAGGCCGGCAGGCAATGCATGAACTTGGTGTATGGATTTCCGGTCGCTGCCATCAGCTTGCGCGTGACCCGGTAAGGCGTGAGAAGCTTGATGCGCTCGCCCCAGGCGCTTTCGTCCTCGCCCATGGATAGCCAGACGTCAGTGTAGATGAAGTCGGCCTCTTTGACGCAGGCCTCGACGTCGGTGTCTATCCTGAACTGGCCACCGTTGCGCTCAGCCAATGCTCTCACATGGGTGCAGAAATCCTGCTCCGGCCATAACCTGCGCGGAGAGGCGATACGCATGTCGATGCCGACTTTCGCCGCGCCGATAGCAAGAGACTGGGCGACGTTGTCTTTTCCTTCCCCGACGAAAGCGACCGTCATGTCGGACAGGTGCTTGTGGGTAAACTCGCGCATGGTCATGAAGTCGGCCAGGATCTGGGTCGGATGGTCTAGGTCGGTCAGGCCGTTATAGACCGGCACGCCGGCATAGGCGGCAAGCAACTCGGCCTGGTGCTGGGAAAAGCCGCGATATTCGATGGCGTCGGACATGCGTCCGAGGACTCGTGCCGTGTCCTTCATCGATTCCTTGTGGCCGATGTGGCTGCCGGAAGGCCCGATATAGGTAACGTGCGCGCCCTGGTCGTAGGCCGCCACCTCGAACCCGGTACGCGTGCGGGTGGAATCTTTCTCGAAGATCAGCGCAATGTTCTTACGCGCCAGACGCGGCGCCTCCGTGCCGGCCCTCTTGGACGTCTTGAGGTCAGCGGCCAGCCTCAGAAGATAGCGGATTTCCGCACCGGAGAAGTCGTCCAGCGTCAGCACGTTGCGGCCATGCAGGTTGACGGGCATATGTTCCCTCCTCGGTCAGATCGGGTCGCGTGCGATCGGGCAGGTCATGCAGTGGCCGCCGCCGCGACCGCGGCTCAGTTCCGCGCCTTCGACAGTGATCACCTCTATGCCGGCTCGGCGAAGCAGAGTGTTGGTGTAGACATTGCGGTCGTAGCCGATGACCACGCCAGGCTCGACGGCGACGACGTTGTTGCCATCGTCCCACTGCTCGCGCTCCGACTGATAGCTGTCGCCGCCGGTGGCGACGATCCGCAGTGCCCTTAAGCCAAGCGCTTCCCTGACGACCTCGGTGAACGGCTTTTCCTCCTCGAGGACGTCGACGGCGGCCTCGCCATCGCCAGGGCGCAGCGAGAACGTTCGCAACCGCTCGACCACGGGCGGATACATGGTCGCAAGATCGCGGTCGCAGAATGTGAACACGGTATCGAGATGCATGAAGGATCGGTCGCGCGGCATCAGCGCGGCGATGACGCGGGTCGCCTCGCCGGCGGCAAACAGGTTGCGGGCCAGCCCGCCGACCGCCTGCGGGGTGGTACGCTCGCCCATGCCGACCAGTACGACGCCGCCGCCGATGGGCATGACGTCGCCGCCTTCGAGGCTGACGCCGGGGCCGGGATTGTCGAGCGACACGAAGGGCGGGCTGGCGTCACGAAAGCGCGGGTGGAAGCGGTAGACGGCTTCGACATTGGCCGCCTCTGGCTTGCGCGCCGGCCAGTACATGGCGTTGATTGAAACGGATCGATAAATCCAGCACGAGCTGTCGCGGGTAAAGATCTGGTTGGGTAGCGGCGGCAAGACGAAATCCTGGGGCAGTAGCGTCTTGCCGGTGAGACCGGTCGGCCTGAACGGCAGCTCAGCCCGTGCGATGCCGCCGACCAGCACCGAGGCGAGTTGGTCGGGCGGCATGTCGTCCAGCCAACCGCGTAGTTCGTCAACCATGTCGTAGCCGACGACCGAGGCATCGACCCGACGGTCGAGCAGCCAGTCGCGGCCTTCGGAGACAGCCATTGTCTCTGCCAGCAACTCGCCGAAGGAGTGCACGGTCACGTGTCGTTCCCGCAGCGCGTCCACGAAGACATCGTGCTCCTGTCGCGCCCGCTTGACCCAAAGCACGTCGTCGAACAACAATGCTTTGCAATTGTCCGGCGTCAGCCGGCGCAGGCTGAGGTCGGGCCGGTGCACGATCACCTCATGCAGCCGGCCGGTTTCGGAGTGAACGCCGAGCGTCGCCATATTCGGTCCTTTCGTTAAACGGTTCAGAGCGCGCTGACAGCGCCGGTCCACATCGCGTAGGCTGCGTAGAGCCCCACCGCGACGAGCGCGACGGCGAGGACTGCCTCGACCGGATGGAAGAGGCGCTTCCCGTTCTCGCGGCGGGCCCAGATGTGGAAGGCGATGCCCGGCGCATAAAGAATGGCGCACATGAAGAGGTAGGACAGGCCGGCCGCATAGACGAGCCAGACGCCGTAGACCGTTGCCAGCAGTCCCATCAGCAGCGCGCCGTTGCGGCTTTCACCCGTGCCGTAGCTCTCTCCGGTGATTGCTAGCTTCGCAGCGTAGGCGCCCGAGAAGATATAGGGGACCAGGATGGCGACCGAGGCGATCGAAAACAGCGCCTGGTAGGTGCTTTGCGCGAACAGCGTGATGATGAGGAATGCCTGCACCAGGAGATTGGTGACAAGGAGCGAAATGGAAGGCACGCCGCGTTCGCTCTCATGGGCGAAGAACCTCGGCATGGTGCCGTCACGGCCCGCGACATGCGGAACTTCGGCGGCAAGCAGTGTCCAGGAAAGGAACGCGCCGATGACCGATACGACCAGAGCGAGATTGATGACGATCGCGCCCCACGGGCCGACGACGGCCTCCAGCACACCGGCCATGGAGGGATTTTTCAACCCGGAGAGCTGAGGCTGGTTGATGATGCCGAGCGAAAGCAGCGACACCAGCGCGTAAAGAGCGAGGCAGGTGAAAAAGCCGAGTACTGTCGCGGTGGCGATATCGTTGCGCCGCTCCGCACGAGCCGAGAAAACGCTGGCGCCCTCGATGCCGATAAAGACCCACAGCGTCACCAGCATGGTGCTCTTCACCTGGCTCATGACCGAACCGAGGCTGGCATTGCCGAGCCCGCTGAAGTCGGCTGAAAAGACATCGATCTTGAAGGCAACGGCGACGATGCCGATGAACAGCACGATCGGCGCGATCTTGGCGATAGTGACGATGGTGTTGACGATCGCTGCCTGACGCACACCGGCCATAATCAGGAAATGGATGGCCCATAAAAGGATCGACGCGCCCAGAACCGCCTGCCAGGTGTTCCCGTCGCCGAAGGCGGGGAAGAAATAGGACAAGGCGCTGAAGACGATGACGGCGTAGGACACGTTGCCCACCCACGCGCTGATCCAGTAGCCCCAGGCGCTGTTGAAGCCGATGAAGGGACCGAACCCGGCCTTGGCGTAGGCATAGGGCCCGGCGTCCAGGTCCGGCTTGCGCGTCGCCAGCGACTGGTAGACGAAGACGAGCGCCAGCATGCCGATGGCAGTGATGCCCCAGCCGATCAGGATGGCGAGCGGCCCGGCGCCAGCGGCCATGTTCTGCGGCAGGCTGAACACACCCGAGCCGACCATCGAGCCGATGACGAGTGCGGTTAGTGCACCGAGGCGGAGCTTTGTCTGGCTTCGGGTTGCAACAGAGGCTGCGGATACAGAAGGGATATCGGTGGCGGCCATAGCTAAACTCCTGGAGTTGGGCCATTTGCCGGGAGAGTGTGCCGTTGCGGACGGTTTCGCCTTGACGCGCGTCAAATGTTATCTGGAGGATGGATCTTCGATCAGAACGGCGCAGCTCGAAGTTAACCGCTGCGTTGGTTAGTTGGCGATCAGCCGGTTGATGGAGCGGTGCGCAAGCAGGGACCGCGTCACGCCGCCGAAAACCCACTCCCGCAGCCGGCTGTGCCCGTACCCGCCGGAGACAATCAGATCGGCGCCAATTTTCTTTGCTTCGTTCAAAAGTGCCTCGGGCGCTTCGCGATCGCTTGCCTCGACAACCTTCGACCTCGCCTTCACCCCGTGCCTCACGAGAAAACGAACGACCTCAGCCACGCTTTCGTGAGCGCGGTGCTTGTCGTCGTCCTCGATCGTCGCAACGAGAACCTCTTGACCAGCGGTAAGAAACGGCATGGCGTCGACCACGGCACGCCGCGCCTCGCGCGTATCTTTCCAGCTCACGAGGATATTGGTGGCGGCCACGGGCTCATGACGTTCATTTGGAAAAAGGACAGGACGGCCAGCTGACA
Organism: Aquamicrobium soli; assembly: GCF_042646345.1. Taxonomy (NCBI): domain Bacteria; kingdom Pseudomonadati; phylum Pseudomonadota; class Alphaproteobacteria; order Hyphomicrobiales; family Phyllobacteriaceae; genus Aquamicrobium; species Aquamicrobium soli. Next base: position 80,324 of record NZ_JBHRTK010000031.1, read on the forward strand.
GGATCAATTCACCCGGGGAAACGGTGCGAAGGCCGCTTGCAATGCCGTTGTTAGCGCTGGCGACCAGTAGATCGGCCGCACGCGAATGATAGGCAAGCAACTTCGTCGGGTCGCCGATCATGCCGAGCCAGGAGCCGCGACTGCTATCGACGAGGCCTGCGAATTCCGATTTCAGTACGTCCAGACGCTCTTCGATCTCGATGCACTGCTGCTGCAGCTCGTCAAAAGTGCTACCGTTGACGTCACCCGGGACGGACCGATAAGGATCGGCCGCGCAAAATGCAATCAGATCAGCCTTGAAGCGCTGAGCAAGGCCGCAAGCGAAAGCCAAGCGTGGCGTAGCCGCCGCATCTATGTCGAGCTGAACCATAATCGTGTTATAGATCATCGCGGCCTCCGTTCACTCGGTAACCGTCCTCCCGGACTGATAGCCGCGCCTTGACGCATGTCAAACCGCTCGTGACAGCGACGATGTTCCGCGATTAATAATCCCTCACATTCCGGGGACGGCCAGAGTGAAAGCTCGCCGCAGCTGTCTCCGCCTGTTTCCACTCGTGTCCCTGCGGTGGACTCCCGGATTTGCGAGAGATCAATGCGGGATCGATCAGGCTGCGATAGACGCCACCCACAGCCTTCGAAGGGTGATGCCCGATGCTCAGATTTTTGCTCGTCGCAGCCGCATTGTTTCCAGCGGTGTCAGTCAAGGCGGACAACCTTCGACGGATCGATTACGGGCGACGCCTGGTCGAACAGAACTGCTCACGCTGCCATGCCGTGACGTCGACGGACAAAAGCAGCCATCCGGCCGCGCCACCGTTTCGGACCCTCTCTAAGCGTTATCCTATAGAAGATCTGGCTGAAGCTCTGGCGGAAGGCATCTCCACCGGGCATCCGGACATGCCCGAGTTTGTCGCAACGCCCGCGCAAGTCGGCGCCATCATTGCCTACATAAAGAGCATCAATCCGTGACGTGCTTGCGCCATCGTCACCGTGACGACCAGTGGCTATCGATTTAGGTAGGCGGCAGGCAGTGTCGTATTGCGACATCACGCTCTGGTAAGCGCCGCCTCGATCGAACCTACACTGCTGCTCGTGAAGTCTCGGCCCAACAACTCACCGATCAGGGTTTCCCTGGTCGCATCGTGGAAGTGACGTTGCAATTCTCCTAGCGTCCATGGATCGGTGACGACAAATAGTGAGATGATCTTCCTGTCCAGTATCAACCTATCCAGATAGGCCGCCGCCCTGGCTACGAAGTCGTCCTTCTCCCGCCGCAAGCTTCTCCGTTTGACCGGGTCGTTGCGGCTGCGTAGGCCTGAGCGTCGGTTGGCAGGCGGTATTTCGGCTATCGTTTCCTCGACCAATTGGATGCAGGATTCTGTGCCGTCATTGCGGAACAGCCGCAACTTTTTGCCATCGACGACGGCGACGGTAGTGCCATTCGGCAATATCATTGTCTCGCCCTGCGGCTTCGCGGTTCTTGAACTGTTCCCCTTACGGGTCGCCGGGAAATGTGTCGTTGATCCTGGTCAAGGAACAGGTCGAGAGGAGAGGCTGCAGGATGCGTCTGGCCGCAGAGTGAGCGCCTCTACAGGGTGGAACTCATGCCTCTGGCGAAGTAGCGCTTTGCGCAAGCCAATGGGCCAACCGGGAAATTACGCTGTCTTCGGTCGTGCCCGTTGGAAACGTGGCGAAGTAGCCGCGATCGGAAGTGACGGCCTCGTCTGAAATCCGAACCAGAGCGCCAGTCTTGAGGTGCTGGTCGAGTAGCCCCGACCAGCACAGGGCGATGCCTTCGCCGGCCAGTGCCGCGCTGACCAGAAGGCTGTAATCGTCGAAGACGATGGCGTTCAGTTTTCGGGGTATATCGATACCCACTGCCCGGAACCAGTGCTGCCAATCGTAGTTCCTGTCGAGGCGGTCTGACAGTTGTAATAGGCGCAATGTGGTCAACCGGGAAAGGTCCGGCTTCGTGCCTTGCCGAGACAGAAATAGCGGGCTGCAAACCGCAAACACCTCTTCTCCCAGTATCTTGACGGCCGTCACCCCGGGCCAGTCTCCGTCACCGAAGCGGACGTGGATGTCGGCTTCCGGCAGGTCCTGCCGCTGATCGCCGGTGAGCAACCGCAGTTCCTGGTCCGGAAAGCCCGCCGTCAGTGCGGACAGTCGCGGCAAAAGCCAATAGGTCAGGAAGCCGGGCGCCGCCGCGATCGTCAGTTTCCGTTCCTCCTGAACCCTCCGGATCTCTGCGATGGCTGTCTCGAGCCGGCTAAGGCTCGAGCGCAGGACATCGAACAGTGTCTGGCCGGTGGGGGTCAGGTGGAGAGGTTTCGTCTCCCGCCCGAACAGCGTGACGCCAAGATCGGCCTCGAGAGCGGCCACGCGACGGCTGACGGCAGGTTGTGAGACATTCAGGTCGCGCGCGGCGCGCGTGAACGACCCGTGTCGCGCCGCCGCGTCGAAGGCAAGCAGGTCACCGAACGATGGCAGGACGGTCTGCATCATAACACCCACGCATGGTTCCATTCGCTTTTCCGACGTGTCGGATCACGCCTGTTGTCTGCTAACCATATAGAAAGCTAGCATGATTTTGCGAGAGCGCGAACGGCACACGCCCCGGTGGACTCTGCTCAGGCTCATGCGCCAGCAGTGTCATCCTCCCGCAGAATCCAGGCTCCTTTGATCACGGGTGACAAACATGAACGCTGTCGATGAACTATGCGCTCCCGAGACGGCTCGGCGCTCAGCCCGCTCCGGGGGACGCGCAGCCAGGGTTGCAGCACGCGCCGCACCGTTGGCGGATAATTTGCGGCCGGTGCGGGCAGGCCTTCCCGGGGGCCAGTACAAACCTCTGACCCAAGCGGGTGTGGAAAAGATTCATGCTTCGGCGTTGCAGGCGCTGGAGGAAATCGGGCTTGCCAATGCGCCTGCTTCGGGGGTGGAGCTTTTGTGCGGGGCCGGCGCGATACTGGGGGATGACGGCCGCATCCGCTTTCCCCGCGCTCTTGTCGAGGACATGCTGGCGAAAGCCGCGCGCGACATCACCCTGTACGCCCGCGATCCCAGGCAGGATATGCATCTCTCCGGGACGAGCGTGCATTTCGGTACAGCGGGGGCGGCGGTGCACATCGTCGATCCCCTGACGCTGAATTACCGCGAATCAAAAGCGCAGGATCTGTACGATTGCGCCAAGCTGGCCGAGCATCTCGACAACATCCACTTCTTCCAGCGCACGGTGGTCTGCCGCGACGTGGCGGATAACAAAGAGATGGACCTCAACACGCTCTACGCTTGCCTTTCGGGTACGCGCAAGCATGTCGGAACGAGTATCTTCGACCTTGACCATGTCGCCGACGCCTTCGAAATGCTGCATACGGTGGCCGGCGGTGAGGATAGGTGGCGGGAGCGGCCATTCGTCAGCAATTCCAACTGCTTTGTCGTTCCGCCGATGAAGTTTGCCGAGGAAAGCTGCCGCGTCATGGAAGAATGCGTCCGGGGCGGAATGCCGATGCTCCTGCTTTCGGCAGGACAGGCCGGCGCCACCGCGCCCGCGCCGATCGCGCTGGCCATCGTGCAGGCGATGGCGGAATGTCTTGCGGGCGTGGTCTATGTCAACGCTATCAGGCTGGGTGCGCCCGCGATCTTCGGCACCTGGCCCTTCGTGTCGGACCTGCGCACGGGCGCCATGTCGGGTGGCAGTGCCGAACAGGCGCTGCTCTCGGCGGGATGCGCGCAGATGCATCGCTTTTACGACCTGCCGGGCGGAGCGGCGTCGGGAATATCGGACTCGAAGCTTCCCGATATGCAGGCGGGTTGGGAGCAGGGCATCACGAACACGCTCGCAGGCCTGTCCGGCCTCAATCTCTGCTATGAATCGGTCGGCATGCACGCCTCGCTGCTCGGCTTTTGTCTGGAAAGCATGGTTCTTGGCGACGACATTCTCGGCCAGGTGATGCGCCTCGTTCGCGGCATCGACGTTACGGAGGACACGACCAGCATCGAGGTAATGAAGGAGGTATGCTTGGGAGGAGCCGGCCACTATCTCGGTTCGAACCAGACCCTCCAGTTGATGCAAACGGAATATGTCTACCCTGTCGTCGGCAATCGCATGAGCCCCAAGGAGTGGGTCGAGGCCGGCAAGCCCATGCTGCTCGACAAGGCCATCGCCCGGAAAAATGAAATTCTTTCACAGGCAGGCTCGGTCATCGAGCCGGAAATCGATGCTGCGTTACGTGCGAGATTCAATATCTATTTCAGATAAGAATAACGGGAGCCCCGGCATCGGAAGGACCAGAGGTCCGACAGGGTCAGTGCCGAGGCTTCCTCAAGGGCGTGCTATCCGCATAAAAAAGCCGCCCCGGACGAGCCGGAGGCGGCGAGGAAATCCGGCTTCGGTCCTCTGTTCAGTTGCCAGCGGGGACCTTGGCGAATAGCTCTTCGAAAACTTTCTTCGCCTTGCCCGGTTGCTTGACCTTCTTGGCCTGGTCCAGATTCGCCGGCTTGCCGGCGACGATCAGCGCCACCATACCCATGCCATAGTGAGGCACGCATTTGACGCCGTAGACGCCTTCCTTGTCGATGGTGACGGTGATCGGTTTGCTGATTTCGCCCTTGAAAGGCTGCGCACCTTCGGGAAGCATGCCGTCGATGCTCGACGCGTCATGGCCCTTGTCGGTCGGCACAAAGGTCACCGTATCACCGGGGGCGGCCTCGATGAAGTTGGGCTCGAAGACCATGACGCCCTGAGTGCCCTTATTGAGCATCTGAACCTGATGGTCTGCCGCATAGGCGGCGCCTGTTATCATCATGGCAGCGAAAGCCGCGGTGGTGAAGCTTATGTATTTCATTTTCTTGCCTTTCTGCCCTTTCTGCGTTGCAGCAAAACAATGTTGCAGGGCTTTTACTGCGAACATTGGAAACCGACTTTGATGCAGCACAAACTGGCGAACGCGAGTTGCCTCGGGAAGGAGGCGTTGGTCAGCAAAACCGCCGGCTGCGGACTAACGTTGTACAGGGAGGGCGGTAGCTGCAACCCCAAGACCACAGGAGTGATCCGATGGGGGCGGCAGCCTGTCAAAGTCGCCCGGTATCCGTCTACGTTCTTCCCAGGTTTCTGATGAGGGCCAGGCGCTTGACTGCGATGGTGGCGAGAGCCTGGGCCCGATCCCGGGCGGCCTGTGAAAGCAGGTGTTCGCCAGCGTCGATATAATAGTCGGCCAGCCACTCACAGAGTGCCTCGAGAGATCGCGGCGGAGGCGGACCGATGGGGGCGGGCTCTTGCAGGGGAGCCGATGCAAGATCGAGAGAGAGCGTGCGCGCCTCGAGAGCGAGATCGCGATATTCCCTTTTGTTTCCGCTCATGTCGGTATGTTCCTCGAGACGGGTGCAGACTTCCATTTCCAGGGCGGACAAATCGTAGGTCTCCTGGACTAACGGCCTCAGCTGCCGGCTCTCGAAAAAGGCCTTCCGGCGTTCACGGCGTAGCGTTTTGGCATGCTCCAGCTCCTCGCTGGCCATCCGCTCGGCGGCCTTGCGGATTTCCGCCGTTGCGCCATAGGCGGCGACATAGGACCAGAAGGCGAAGGCGCGCTCCTCGTTCCGCACCGCTACTGCCAAAGAACGATAGGCGTCCACGAGTTCCGGCGAGACGAGATGGATGCCCTCATCATCGAAAACGCCTTGCGGAACCGCTTCAGGCGGCAGCACCTCCGGAACGCGATCCCGAATCTGCCGTGACCAGTTGGCGACGAGGTCGATATGGCCGTTCTCCTCGCGGACCAGGCGATCGAATACTTCAGCCAAATCCTGTTGGCCGACCGTGCGCATATGTTCTGCGAGACCGGCGTATCGCTCAGCTGACTCCTTTTCCATCGCCATGGCGACAGCCAGCAACTCGTCCATTGAACGGATCGACGCCGTCGGCTCGGATGTAAGGCGAGTCATCGGATGGCCCTCTGGTTTGCGAGGCAGCATAGGCGCGCAATCTGCCGTTGCTTTGCTTTGAATCAAAGAAACATTTCGCGAAATCGCCGAGATGTGCGCTCCGAAGTCGGCTTCGCCCAAGCAGCCGTAAGAAGGGGACGCATGTCAGGACCAATGGCTACGACCAGGCCCAAAACGGCACCGCGGCTCGCCACAGCCCTCGTCTTTCTTCCGATGGTTGCGGTGGTGGCCATGCTGACGCTGTTGACCCTGCTGGTCAGTCCGGGCCGGGCCGACGAAAGCTTGCAGCACTTTCTATCCAGCACCGCGCCCGGCGAATTGATCCAGGGAGCCGATGCTTATGGCAACGCAGAAGGTAATCCGCCATTGGTGCCTGTCCTGTCCGGCGGAAAGGCGGTCGGCTACGCGTATCTCAACACTGATTTCACCAGCGCGGTCGGCTATTCCGGCAAGCCGATCCGCATTCTCGTCGGTATCGATGCCGGCGGCGTCATACGCGGCATCAAGCTGGTCGAGCACAAGGAGCCGATCGTCCTCATCGGTATCCCGCAGGAGAAGGTCGTCGCCGCGCTGAACTCGCTGATCGGCAAGGACCTTGGCCAGGTTGCCGCGGGGCGGGAACAGATACCTCAGGTGGATATCGTCAGCGGCGCGACGGTGACGGTGCTGGTGATGAGTGACAGCGTGGTGCGCTCGGCAGTGAAGCTGATCCGCAGCGGGCGCCTGGGCCAGATGGGAGTGGATGCTGCCGGCGCCGCCGCCGCACCGGCCATGATCGTGGACACGGCCGTATCGGGGATAAGCGACTGGAACACGCTGGTCGGCGATGGCTCCGTGCGCAGCTTGCGCCTGACCGTGGGCGAGGTGACGAAAGCCTTCGCCGATGCAGGCCAGACGCAGGCGGCCGAGCGGCCCGAGACCGGCGATCCGACCGACCGCTTCATCGATCTCTACGTCGCGCCCGTCAGCGTGCCCGCCATCGGCAGGAGCCTGCTGGGGGACGCCGGTTACGACAGGTTGGAGAAGAAACTGAAGCCCGGCCAACAGGCGATCATCGTGGCCGGTGAGGGCGCCTATTCCTTCAAGGGGTCGGGCTATGTGCGCGGCGGTATCTTCGACCGTATCGAATTGATGCAGGACGGTCAGGGTGTACGCTTTCGCGACCGCAATCATACGCGTCTCGGCGATCTTGCCGCAGAAGGCGCGCCGCATCTGCGCGAGATCGCGCTGTTCACGGTGCCGGAGGAGTTTTCGCTCGACCTTTCCGAGCCGTGGGAACTGCAACTGCTCGTCCAGCGCAGCTACGGGTCCCGGGACAAGGCGACCTTGCCCTTCGACCTCGGCTATACCTTGCCTGCGCGCTATCTGAAGGCTGCTCCGGTCAAGGCGGTGCAACCCGCGTTGCCCACGGTCAAGCCTGCGCAAGAGACGGTTCAGCCGGCAGCGACCGGGCTGTCGGAGCAGGGCTCTCCGGACCAGGAGCCCCTCTGGGTGAAGATCTGGAAGATGAACACCTTCAAGATCGGCGTCACGGTCGTCGCTCTCCTGGTGTTGACCGCCATCTTTTTCTTTCAAAACTGGCTGGTCAGCCGCCCTCGGCTGTTTGCCTGGGTGCGCCGGGGATATCTGCTGTTCACGCTGGTCTGGCTCGGCTGGTATGCCAACGCCCAGCTTTCCGTGGTCAATGTTCTGACCTTCGTCAATTCGCTGGTCACCGGTTTCAGCTGGGAGTTCTTCCTCGCCGCGCCGCTGATTTTCATCCTGTGGGCGGCGGTGGCGGCGGGCCTGCTGTTCTGGGGCAGGGGGCCGTTTTGCGGCTGGCTGTGTCCGTTCGGCGCCTTGCAGGAACTGACCAACAACGTCGCCCAGTGGCTCAAGGTGCCGCAGGTCAAGTTGCCCTTCGGTCTGCACGAGCGGCTGTGGCCGGTCAAGTACATGATCTTCCTCGGCCTGTTCGGCCTGTCGCTCTATTCCGTCGCTCTGGCCGAGACCTATGCAGAGGTCGAGCCGTTCAAGACGGCTATCATACTGAAGTTTGCGCGCGGCTGGCCGTTCGTCGTCTTCGCGCTACTGCTGCTCGGGACTGGTCTCTTCATCGAGCGCTTTTATTGTCGGTATCTGTGCCCGCTGGGCGCCGCGCTCGCCATTCCGGGCCGCATCCGCATGTTCGAGTGGCTCAAGCGCTATCCCGAATGCGGCTCGCCCTGCCAGCGCTGCGCCAAGGAATGCCCGGTGCAGGCGATCCATCCCGAAGGCGAAATCAACGTCAACGAGTGCATCTACTGCATGCACTGCCAGGAACTTTACCACGACGACCACCGCTGCCCGCACATGATCCAGGTGCGGCTGAAGCGGGAGAAGTTCGAGGCGCTGTCTTCACCCGCGACACGGGGCAAGGGACCGGCAAAGCCGCCGGTAATCACCCACAAGGGCGTGTCGGTGGCGACCTCGCAACAAGACACGAATGCAACAGGCTGACACGCCAACCAGAAGGAGACGGAGCATGTCGCAGGAAGACCAGGACAAGAAAGCCATTCTGAGCAGACGCCAATTGCTGGGCACCACCGCTGTGATGGCGGCCGCCGGCGCGGCAGGGGTCGGCGGCGGACTGGCGCTGAACGGAGGCATGGTGTCGCCGGCCGCGGCAGACGAGAAGGGCGAGCAGGAAGCCGAGGTCAAGCCCGGAGAACTGGACGAATACTACGTGTTCTTCTCCAGCGGCCAAACGGGCGAGGTGCGCATCGTCGGTGCGCCGTCGATGCGTGAGATGATGCGCATTCCCGTTTTCAATCGGTGCAGCGCGACCGGTTGGGGCGAAACCAACGAGAGCCGCAAGATCCTGACGGAAGGGCTGCTTCCGGAAACGAAGGAATTCCTGAAGGATCGTGGCGGCATCTACCTCAATGGCGACCTGCACCATCCGCATCCCTCGCAGACGGATGGCACCTATGACGGTCGCTATCTTTACGTCAACGACAAGGCGAATACCCGTGTTGCGCGCATCCGTCTCGACGTCATGAAATGCGACAAGATCATCCAGTTGCCGAATCAGCACACGGTGCACGGGCTGCGTGTGCAGAAGTACCCGAAGACCGGCTACGTGTTCTGCAACGGCGAGGACCGCGTGCCGATTCCGAACGACGGCAAGATCCTCGACGATCCCAAGCAGTATCACTCCATCTTCACCGCCGTGGACGGCGAGACAATGAAGGTAGCCTGGCAGGTGATGGTCGACGGCAATCTCGACAATGTCGATGCCGACTATCAGGGCAAATATGCCTTCTCCACCTGCTACAACTCCGAGGAGGGCGTGAACCTCGAACAGATGATGGCCAAGGAGCAGGACTGGATCGTCATCTTCAACCTCAAGCGCATCGAGGATGCGGTGAAGAAGGGCGACTTCAAGGAGATGGGCGGGGTTCCGGTCATCGACGGCCGCCACGGTTCGCCCTATACCCGCTACGTGCCGGTCGCCAACAGCCCGCACGGCATCAACACAGCGCCGGACGGCATCCATGTCGTGGCCAACGGCAAGCTTTCGCCGACGGTTACGGTGTTCGACGTGCGCAAGTTCGACGGTCTCTTCGACGACAAGATCAAGCCGCGCGACACGGTGGTCGCCGAGCCGGAACTGGGCCTCGGCCCACTCCATACCGCCTATGACGGCAAGGGCAATGCCTATACGACGCTGTTTATCGACAGCCAGATCTGCAAGTGGAACATCGAGGACGCCAAGCGTTCCTTCGCCGGCGAGAAGGTCGATCCGATACGCCAGAAGCTCGACGTCCACTACCAGCCCGGCCACAACCACACTTCCATGGGGCAGACCAAGGAAGCGGATGGCAAATGGCTTATCTCGCTGAACAAGTTCTCCAAGGACCGCTACCTCAACGTCGGCCCGCTGAAGCCTGAAAACGATCAGTTGATCGATATCTCCGGCGATCAGATGGTGCTGGTGCATGACGGCCCGAGCTTCGCCGAGCCACACGACGCCACCCTTGTCCACCGCTCGAAGATCAACCCGGTCAGCGTCTGGGACCGCGCCGACCCGTTCTTCGCCGACGCGGTCAAGCAGGCCAAGGCCGACGGCATTGACCTTATGATCGACAGTGAGGTGATCCGCGACGGCAACAAGGTGCGCGTCTACATGACATCCTCGGCACCGGCGTTCGGGCTGGAGAGTTTTACCGTCAAGCAGGGCGACGAGGTCACGGTTTACGTCACCAACATCGATGAAGTGGAGGACCTCACCCACGGCTTTGCGATCGTCAACTACGGCATCAACATGGAAGTGGCGCCGCAGGCGACCGCCTCGGTGACGTTCACGGCCAGTAAGCCGGGTGTCTACTGGTATTACTGCTCATGGTTCTGCCACGCCATGCACATGGAGATGCAGGGGCGCATGCTCGTGGAACCGCAGGGCGTCTAGGAAGTGTCCCGTACGCTCCATAACGCGATAATGGGAATGGCGGTGCTCGTCGCCGCCATTTCCTGCCGCGTGGCATTCGCGGCCGAAATAATCGTCGCCGCTGATGCCACGCCTTTACAGGCCGTGGTGGACGCAGCGGCGCCGGGCGACGTACTGCGCCTTGCGCCGGGTGAGCATCTGGGGCCGGTTGTCGTATCTAGGGAACTGACGCTGCAAGGCGACCCGGGTGCGGTCCTGAAGGGAAGCGGCCACGGCAGCGTCGTCACGCTGGAAGCGCCGGGCTCCGTCGTTCGCAATCTGCTCATCGAAGGTTCAGGCATGGATCTCGACACGCTGGACGCCGGCGTGTTTGTCGCGCCGACCGCCACGCACGCGCTTGTCGAAGGCAACAGCATCGTCGGCAATCTCTACGGCATCCAGCTTCACGGCGCGAAGGACGCGGTGGCGCGCGGCAATCGCATCGAGGGCCTGAGCGAAGGGCGCACCAGCCGTTCCGGCAACGGGGTGTCCGTATGGAACGCGCCGGGGGCCAAAGTTCTCGACAACGACATCAGCTTCGGCCGCGACGGAATCTTCGCCAACGCCAGCAAGAAGAACGAGTTTCGTGGCAACAGGTTCAGCAATCTGCGTTTCGCCCTCCACTACATGTATACCAATGACAGCGTGATCGCCGACAACGTTTCCACCGGCAATATCGTTGGTTACGCGATCATGTATTCGGACCGGCTTCAGGTCAGCGGCAACGTCTCGGACGGGGACCGCGACAACGGCTTCCTGTTCAACTACGCCAACGGTTCGAAGATCGGCGGCAACACGGTGCGCGGCCGTGCGCAGCCGGCTGGGCGCTGGACTAGTAACGGCCAGCGCTTTGCTGCCGATGCGGATATGCCCAAGACCGCCGGCGAGGCGGTAACACCGCGCAAGGGCACGCGCATCGGACCCGAAAAATGCGTCTTCATCTACAACGCCAACCGCAACCGCTTCAGCGACAACCTGTTCGAGGGCTGTGAGATCGGTGTCCACTTTACCGCTGGCTCGGAGGGAAACGCCATGAGCGGCAACGCCTTCGTGCGCAACCGCAACCAGGTCAAGTATGTCGGCACCCGCTCGCTCGACTGGTCGAGCGAGGGGCGCGGTAACTACTGGAGCGACAATCCTGCCTTCGACCTCGACGGCGACGGCCTCGCCGACAACCCCTACCGTCCCAATGACATGATCGATCGGGTGCTGTGGGCGGCGCCGGCGGCCAAGGTGCTGGTCAACAGCCCGGCCGTGCAGGTGATCCGCTGGGCGCAGGCCCGCTTTCCGGCGGTCTTTCCCGGTGGCGTCGTCGATAGCCGCCCGTTGATGAAGCCGGACGGCATCAAGGAAACGGTGACGCCATGAGCCTCAATGTCGAACTGAAGTCGGTTGCACGGCATTACGGCCCGGTCAAGGCCGTGGACGACGTGTCCTTCTCGGCTGGTCCCGGTGAGGTAATCGCGCTGGTGGGTCACAACGGCGCCGGCAAGACCACGCTCATCAAACTGATGCTGGGGCTCGCGCGTCCCACCGCCGGCTCGGTCGCGGTGCTCGGCCAGGATCCAGCGGCTGGCGATGCCTCTGTGCGTCGACGGCTCGGCTACCTGCCGGAGAACGTATCCTTCAACCCCGCGCTGACCGGTCGGGAAACGCTGCGCTTCTACGTCCGGCTCAAGGGAGGCAGGCCGAGAGAAGAGAATGGGCTGCTTGAACGGCTCGGCCTTGCCCATGCGGCAGACCGGCGCGTCGGCACCTATTCCAAGGGTATGCGCCAGCGGCTGGGTTTGGCTCAGGCCATGATCGGCACGCCAGCGGTCTTGCTGCTGGACGAGCCCACCACCGGTCTCGACCCGGAACTGCGCCAGCAATTCTATGGGATCGTCCGTGAAATGGGTACCGCCGGCGCGACCGTGCTTTTATGCTCCCATGCTTTGAACGAACTGGAAGGCAACGCCGGTCGCGTCGTCATCATGAACGAAGGCCGCAAGATCGCCGATGGTTCGCTGGATGAGTTGCGCCACATCGCGCAACTGCCGACGAAGATCCGCCTGAAGACCGCCGAGGACGGGGCCCAGCGCCTGCGCGAATGGATAGGCGAACCGGCGCGGCTGAGGCAGATTAACGGCCACATCGTCGAGTTCGACGCCACGCCGGAGGAGAAGACCGCCTTCCTGCGCCGCGCCGCCGATCAAGGCGCCCCCTTCATCGATCTCGACATGGTGCCGCCCGGTCTCGACGAACTCTACGCCCATTTCCTCGCCGGAAGGACTTTGCGATGAACACGATCCTTTTGCTTGCGGCCAAGGAGGTGCGCGAGGGCCTGCGCAACCGCTGGGTGCTGGCGGCGACCGGCTTGCTGGCGGCGCTGGCGCTGACGCTCGCCTTCCTCGGCAGCGCGCCTACCGGTACGGTTGGCGCCGGCGCGCTCGACGTGGTCGTCATCAGCCTTGCCAGCCTCACCATCTTCATCGTGCCGCTGATCGCGCTGCTGATCTCCCACGACGCCATCGTCGGCGAGATCGATCGCGGCACCATGACCTTGCTTCTGTCTTATCCGGTTCGGCGCAGCCAGGTTCTGCTTGGCAAGTTCCTCGGGCATATCGCCATCCTCGCTTTTGCCACCTGCGTCGGCTACGGGTTGGCGGCGGTTGCGGTTCTGGCCACCGGCAAGGCGATCGGCGGTGGAAGCTGGACGGCATTCGTCGCCATGACCGCTTCCTCGGTGCTGCTGGGCGCTGTGTTCGTTGCGATTGGTTATATGGTCAGCGCGCTGGTGCGTGACCGCGGCACCGCCGGCGGCATCGCCATCGGTATCTGGCTGGTCTTTGTCATCCTCTACGACATGGCGTTGCTTGGGCTGCTGGTGGCCGATCAGGGGCGCTTCGTCGGCGGCGGCGTGCTGGATGCACTACTTCTATTCAATCCGACCGACGCTTACCGTCTGCTCAACCTCGCCGGCTCGGACGATATCGCGGCCGCTTCGGGCATGGCCGGTGTCGTGCAGAACGCGGCGCTGAGTCCGGCAGTCCTATTGGCCGCGCTCGCGGCATGGGTCGCGGCGCCGATGGTACTGGCGGCGGCCGCCTTTTCGAGGAGAGAGATGTGAGACTGCGCCTGACGATTATAGTTCTCGCAGGCTTTCTGGCGCTCGGGGCCTGCCAGCGCGAAGCAGAAGCGCCACCCCCGCCCTTTGCAATGACCGAGGAGGCTATGGGCCGTTATTGCGGCATGAACGTCCTCGAACACTCGGGCCCGAAGGGCCAGATCATCCTCGCCAAATACGACGAGCCGATCTGGTTTTCGTCGGCGCGCGATGCCATCGCCTTCACTATGCTGCCTGAGGAGCCGAAGGATATCCGCGCGATCTACGTCTCCGACATGGCCAAGGCGCCGACATGGGACGAGCCCGGGGCCGACAACTGGGTGGACGCAAGGCAGGCCTTCTTCGTCATTGGCAGCAACCGGAAGGGCGGCATGGGTGCCGCCGAAGCCGTGCCCTTCTCTACCGAAAAGGCGGCGAAAGCCTTCGCCGGCGACCATGGCGGCAATGTCGTGCGCTTCGACGCCGTTCCGCGCGATTACATTCTGGAGCAGCAAGCCGGCGCCGGTAGTGCGCCAGGACCTTCCGGGGAGGTTCACTGACATGATTTCCAGACCGATGACCCGTCGCCGCATGATCGGCATCAGCGCTGCCGCGGCCGGCATGGCGCTGCTGCCGTTCGGCAGCACGGCCGCCACGCCTGAGGCGGTAACATGGCAGGGGGAGGCCATGGGCGCGCAGGCTTCGCTTGTCATCCATCATACGGATCGCGCGAAGGCGCAAAAGCTGGTGGAAGCAACGGTCGCCGAGGTGCGGCGACTGGAGCGTATTTTCAGCCTCTACCGTGACGATTCCGACCTCACTTTGCTCAATCGGCAGCGCTTCCTGGTCTCGCCGCCAAAGGAACTCGTGGAGATATTGCGCCAAAGCAGTGATGCCTGGGCGCTCACCGGCGGCGCCTTCGACCCCACCGTGCAGCCGCTATGGGATGCCTACCGCCGCCACTTTTCAACCCCCGGTGCGTCCGAAGCCGGACCTTCGGCCGGGATTGTGCGCGAGTGCCTAACTCGCGTCGGCCTCTATCGGATCGCCTGTTCAGCCGCTCGCATCGAACTGCCGACGGCAGACTCCGCGCTGACGCTCAACGGCATCGCACAGGGCTATGTAACTGACAAAGTAGTGGACTTGCTGAGGGCCAGTGGCATCGAGCACTCCATGGTCGACATGGGCGAAAGCCGCGCCATCGGCCCGGCGTGGGACGACAGGCCATGGCGGGTTGGCGTTTCCGATCCCCTCGATACGGCCCGCATCCTCAAGGTGCTTGAAGTGGAGGATCGCGCCGTGGCCACGTCGAGCCCGTTCGGCTTTCGTTTCGACGCCGAGGGCCGGTTCAGCCACATCATCGATCCGCGTAGCGGCGCGACGCCTCGGCGTCATGCCAGCGTCACCGTCGTGGCCGGGCAGGCGGCACTGGCCGACGCGCTTTCCACCGCCTTCAACCTGATGGACGTCGGGGAGATCGTGGCTGTGCTTGAAGGCATGGCCGGCGTCGAAGCCCACATCCTGTCGCATGACGGAAACTGGACTTCCGCGTGAGAAGGCACTTGCCGTGCCAGGCAGCTTTCTCGGCACAGACGGGAAGGATGTCGGTACGCCGCTACCCGATTGCTGCGGCTGCTCATCAGCGGGCTTTGATCAGGGCCCACTCCCGATCAGTCATCGACAAACAGGATGCCAGGGATGACACAAGCAATGCGCCAGCAAGCAGACGCCGCAATTTTCGCGTTTCCGCTTCCTGTTGGGGTTCACGCCGAGACGGTGATGTCCGTGCGGCATTATACGGACCGGCTGTTTTCGTTCCGCATCACCCGGCCACAAAGTTTTCGTTTCCGCTCGGGCGAGTTCGTGATGCTCGGCCTGCCCAATGCGGTGAAGCCGATATTCAGGGCCTACTCGATCGCGAGCCCTTCGTGGGACGAGGAACTGGAGTTCCTGTCGATCAAGGTGCCGGATGGTCCGTTGACCCGGCACCTGCAGAAAATCATGCCGGGCGACACGGTATTGCTACGCGCCAAGCCGACCGGCACTTTGGTCCTGGATGCGCTGACGCCGGGCAGGCGGTTGTGGATGATATCGACCGGGACCGGCATTGCGCCCTTCGCCAGTATTGCGCGCGATCCTGAAACCTACGACAAGTTCGAACAGGTTATCCTGACTCACACCTGCCGCGAGGTAGCCGAACTGACCTATGGTGAGGAATTGGCGAAGAGCCTCGTCGGGGACCCGCTGATCGGCGACCTGGTTCAGAACCGCTTCTTCCACTATGCGACCGCTACGCGCGAGCCGTATGTGCGCTCCGGTCGCATTACCTCTCTGATCGAGAGCGGCAAGTTGTTTTCGGATCTCGGTGTTCCGCCATTCGACGCGGCGGTTGATCGGGTGATGATCTGCGGTTCGATGGCATGATCCGCGACGTCAGGGCACTGGTGGAAATGGCCCGCCTGACTGAAGGGTCAAACTCGATGCCGGCCGAATTCGTCGTTGAGCGCGCGTTCGTGGACTGATTTCACTCTGTAGAGTGTGCGCCTGCCGTTGCCTTTGACCCTGAAAATGCGAGCCGGAGACAGCGTTTGCCGTGGGGAGGACGCGCGGGATTCTCCAGAGAGGTTAAACTAGGATAAGCGGCAACGTCGAAAATCCGCTGGCCGGGTATATCGCAATCGCCGGCTGGCAGCCGGGCGCCGGGGCGATCTCGCTTGTATCTTTCAGCAGTTGCTCCATGACGACGCGCAGTTCCAGCCTGGACAGTTGCGCGCCTGGACAGACATGAATGCCCCGGCCGTAAAGCAGGTTTTTAGCCGGGTCGCGATCAAGGCGGAATTCGTCCGGATCGCCGAATACTATCTCGTCGCGGTTGGCCGAAGCCCATATCAGCGTGACGCGCTCGCCGGCGGCGATCTTGCGTTCGCCGATCTCTACCGGCTTCGTCGTCACCCGCCGGTTGGAAATCAGCGGCGCGTGCAGCCGCAAGATCTCGTCGATGGCGGCCGGCAGCAGGCCGGGCTCCTCGCGAAGCTGCCGCTGGAGTTGCGGCTTCTGCGCCAGATAATGGGCGAGGATGCCGACGCAGGCGGTGATGGTGCCCAGTTCGCCGACCGTCCAGTTGCGCAAGATGCTGACGATTTCCTCATGGTTTAGCGGCCGCCCGCCGATCTGTTGGCGCAGAAGATCGGTAGTGATGTCATCGGGTGCCGCCGCGCCCGCCTGGAGCCGCGCTTCCAGCAGATCGTGGATATAGCCGTCGAATTCGTGCGCGATCATCGCCATGGCAGCGGTGTCACGCGCCAGAGTGGCCTCGTGGTTCCTGCGCACCCATTCAAGCAGCGGCGCGTGCAGGTTGTCAGGCCAGCCGAGAAAGGCGCACTGGATGCGCACGGCAAAGCGTTGAGCGAGCCGCGTCACAAGATCGATCTCCACGCTTCGATCGAGGGCGGATACCAAATCTGCGGAAATGGTGCGGCAAAGCAGTTCGAAGGCTTCGACGCGGGCCGGCTCGAAGTGATGCTCGATCAGTCGTCGATAGGGCGCGTGCCGGGGCGGGTCCATGCCGCTTGGCACCGACAGGTGGTTGGAGACCGCACTGCTGAACGTGTCGTGGTCGTCCAGCGCTCGCACCACGTCTTCATGGCGAAACAGCGACCAGCCGAGATAGTCACTATACGCCACCGGACAGCGATGGCGCATTTCGTCATAGGCCTTGATCTGATCCGAAAGCACCTGGCCGCTTCGGGGGTCCCAATCGGGTTCCGGCTTATTCGTCACTGCATCCATGGCGTTCGTCGACCCCTCGCTATGATTACAGCTACACTAGCCGCCTGTCGGGCTAGAAGACTTTGCGTGCGCTCAAAGACCGGACGTTACCTGTCGGACAAGCCGGGTTGCAGAGAAGCGGCGCTGGGCACCATCGGCCTTTTTCATCCCTAAGCGTCAAAACGCATATACGCTAAGCAGGCCTGAACGAACGACAGACCGTAGGGTCGGTTTCGATTCTTCCCGCTCCTATCAGGTCGAGGCAATAGGGCACGGCGGGAAAGACGGCGTCGAGACATATGTCGATTGCGGAGGGCTTTCCGGGCAGGTTGATGATTAATGTGCGGCCGCGTACGCCGGCAGTCTGCCGGGAAAGGATAGCGGTCGGGACATGGGCCAGGCTCGCCTGCCGCATCAGTTCGCCGAAGCCAGGAAGCTCCTTGGTGATGACGCTGTGCATTGCCTCAGGGGTGAGATCGCGCGGTGAGGGACCGGTGCCGCCCGTCGTCAGCACGAGATCGGCGTTGTCGCGGTCACACAACGCCGCCAATGTATCTTTGACGATCTCGACGCCGTCCGGCACAGTAAGGCGAACACATTCGAAGGGGCTTGAGATGGCGGCACGCAGCCAATTTTCTACGGCGGGGCCACTCAGATCCTGATAATCACCGCGGCTGGCGCGATCCGAGACCGTCACGATGGCAACACGCATCATTGCTGATCTGCTTATGCGGTGACGGCCGGCCTCGATCCAGCCTCACCCCGGGCGTAACCATCCACCAAGCGCCCTGGCAGTTCAAGGCAGGAAAGCACGAAACGGGCGGACTGCGGATCCTGTGTTTCGTCGAGCACGGAGCGGTAGGTGCGCGCCACCTCCACCATGTCGCAGTCGTGCGGGGATAGCCTCAGCCGCCTTATGCCATGGCGGATAAGCGTTGCCGGCTCGAACAGCGCGGCGTGCACCTCGGCCGACAGCGTCTGCACGCCGTTGATGGCGAGGAAAGACTGATCGTCCAGCGTGTCGACGGCCAGTCCGTCGGGGTCCTGCTCGCAGGTGAACTGGCATGAATCCTTATGCAGCCCGTGCAGCCTTGCGTGATAGCAGCGCCCTGACAGGGCCAGCGGTAGTCGGCCGAAGGCGAAAAGTTCGAACTCGATCTCCAGGCAGGCGGAGGCGATGGTTCCTACCGTCTCCAGCGACAACTCCACTGGCGGGCAGATACTGGCGGCGCCATGACGTGCGAGGAAGCGCGCCGTCGTCTCGTTGTAGACGTTGAGGAATGGGCCGGTGACGAAGGGCTTGCCGCTGCGGGCGGGCAGGGCGGTGATGTCGTTGATCTCGACCAGGCGTTCGTCCGCGCATAGCTCGGCGATGGCCTTGCGCTCGCGTACTGTGGCCGGCGCGGCCAGCGTAGAAAGCACCACCTGCTTGCCGCCACGCTCCAGCCTTTCGATGATTTCGGGCCAGACGGGATCGGAAAACGGCATGCGCTTTCCGCACACGACCTCGCCGACATGGACACGGTCCACCGGCGCCTCGTCGGCGATGCGGAAATAGAAATTGCGCAGCTTTTCTGCCGGCCAGTGGAAGAACAGCGGTCCGAGCGTCAGGGCGACCCGTGTCATGGTTTATCTCCAGGTCTTTCGGTAGGCGCCGGTGGTCTGGCGCCCGCCTTCCGATAGGCCGGCGAGGATGTTGTCGATTTCGGTCGCGTCCTCGCCCTGTTCGGCAGCGTCGACTGCCTTTCTGAAGGCGCGTACCACCTCGGTGACGTAGCCCTTGCCGCGCTGACGTCCCTCGATCTTGAGGGCGGTCACGCCGGCGGCCTTGAACGCCACGATCATGCCGCCGGCATTGAGGCTGACCGGGTCCTCGAACAGGTAGCCGGCCTTGTCTCCGGCCTTGAACCTGCCCTTGCATAAGGTCGGATAGCCGGCAGGCTCGCCCGGCGCATAGCGGTCGATGGTAAAGCCGGCGAGCCGCGCTGCGGTGCCTTCGCGATCTTCGTCATAGCTCACCCTTTCCGGTGGCGAGCAGACGCCGTTGAGATTGGGCGAGCGCCCGGCGGCGTAGGAGGAGAGGTAGCAGCGACCCTCGATCATTACGCACAAGCCGCCGAACACGAAAGCCTCGGTCTCCACCGCGATGGCGCGGTTGAGGGCGGCGATTTCCTGTACCGAGAGCACGCGCGGCAGCACCACCCGGCGCACATTGAAGGCATCGGCATAGAAGCCGATCGATTCCGGCGTCGCGGCCGCGGCCTGTACCGACAGGTGCAGGCGGGTTTCCGGATGTTGGGTGGCCATGTGATCGAGCACGGCGATATCGGCGGCGATCACCGCATCGGCCCCGCAGGATGCGGCCGTATCGGCGGCCCGGCGCCAGGGATCGGTATCACCGGCGCGCGCGAAGGTATTGATGGCGACCAGCACCTTTGAGCCATGGGCGTGGGCAAAGCGGGCGCCCTCGGCCAGTTCCTGCGGCGAGAAATTGAGACCGGGGAAATTGCGTGCGTTGGTTTCGTCGCGGAAACCGCAATAGACCGAATCGGCCCCCGCCTGCACGGCGGCCCGCAGGGCCGAAGGCGTGCCGGCGGGGCAGACGAGTTCCATCCTGCCGCTGGTCGTCATGGTTGCGTCCTTTCACGGCGATGGGCGCCGGTAGCAATCTGGCGGACGAGCGACAGCCCGCCCAATATGCCCGAATCGGCGAACCGTGCGACCGCACCTTTAAGACCGAGCAGATCGGAGGGCCGCAATTCGGCATCCTCTATGGCGTTGCGCAACGCCACCACCGCCTCGGTGCGGCCGCTGACGGAGATGGCGCGGTGGAAGAACAGCGCATCACCGTCCAGCGTACCGTCAAGGATGCCGAGCAAAAGCAGGATCGGGCCGCGGATGACGACATCGGAAGGCGAAGGGCCGCTTTTGCCTGTGGCGCGCACCAGGGCGGCGTGCCCGTCCGGCACCACATGGAAGGCAAAGGGCAGGTCGGTCGGATCGATAAGGAAGCGCGCCTTCCCGAATTCGCCGAGCCGCTCGAAGGTCTCCGGCCGCCGCCGAGCGAGAGACCGTAGCGCCTGAGTCAGCAGCGGGCCGAGCGGCTGGCCGGAAAAAGCCGGCAGGAAGCGTCGGATCGGCTCGGGCAAACTTGCGTCTTCATTGGGGTCGAGCGCCATCGGCTCCTCCGGAGTGCGGCAGGATGAGCACACCGTAATCAGGATGCCGCCAAAGTGTCTTGCGCTGGATCAAACAAAATCGACGCTGGTGAGCGCCGTCGGCAGTTGCGGCCAACGGGCACATCGCAGCTTGCCCAGTCATAATCTACACTCGCGGCACAATATCCGGCCCCGCACAGGGAGGCAGTCATGTCTTGCGATGCACGACGCTGGCCGCTGACAGATCAGGTCTGGCGTCAGTTCGGCCAGTTCGATCTTGTAATGGAGCGTACCGGGGTAGATCCTGTTTTTGCCGCTCGCAAGGCGGCCGGTACAGCCATTGCACAGGCACGCAATACCTGCCTCGTTTGCCACAGGCAGAAGCAGTGTCGGTTCCTGCTGGAGCAGAACGAGGCAGACACCATCATGGCCTTCTGTCCCAATGCCGGCTTTTTCGATTCATGCCGGCAACGCGAGCCCTGTAAAAATTCGGGATGCGGAGTGTGACAGCTGAAGTTTAAGAGTTGGGTGTCCCGCCGCCTTCTTTGACCGGGCGCAACACCGGATTTGGCGCTGAATGATATGGGCGGTGTCCGTGGTCAGGGACACCTTCATGCACCAGCGCACTCTTCCTCCTTTTGCGACCCTTGGCGCCTTCCTTGCCTATCTGGCGGAACGTGATGAGCTCGAAACCATTGCTGCGCCGGTCTCCATGCATCTGGAGGCTACTGAACTTCATCGCCGGGTGATTCTCGGCGACGGCCCGGCCCTGCACTTTACGAGGGCGCTTGATCGGGACGGCAATTCAGCCCGGATGCCTGTGGTGGCAAATCTGTTCGGAACCGCAAGGCGGGTCGCCTGGGGGCTTGGCACCGATGTCGGGGGCCTCGCGGGACTGGGTGAGATGCTGGCGTTCATGCGCTCGCCGCGGCCGCCTCAAAATCTGGGCCAGGCGCGCACGCTGCTGCCGGCGGCCTGCAGTGCGTTGCGGGCGCGGCCAAAGAAAGTCGCCCCGCCTTGGGACTGGCGGGAGGCAGATCCGGATTTCTCGTTGTTGCCGGTGCAGACCTGTTGGCCCGGTGACGCCGGGCCGCTGATTACCTGGCCGGTGGTCGTTACCCGCCCGCCGGGTCTGGACGATCCGTCTGCCTACAATCTCGGTATCTATCGCATGCAGGTCATCGACCATGATCGCGCCATTCTGCGCTGGTTGCCGATGCGAGGTGGCGCAGCCCACCATCGGCTGTGGCGGGAACGGAGAGAGGAGATGCCGGTGGCAGTGGTGATCGGCGCAGACCCTGCGACGCTGCTCGGCGCCGTCATGCCGGCTCCGGAGGGCGTGTCGGAACTGGCACTGGCCGGCATGCTCGGCGAGCGCCGAGCGGCTGTCGCCGCCTGCGCGACCATACCGCTGCATGTGCCGGCGAGCGCCGAGATCGTGCTGGAGGGCACGGTCTCGCCAACGGAGACCGCGCTCGAGGGGCCTTTCGGCGACCATACCGGCTATTACAATGCGCCCGAGCACTATCCGGTTTTCAGGCTGAAGCGGCTTTGCCTGCGCGATGGTGCGAGCTATCTCACCACATTCACCGGCCGCGCGCCGGACGAACCGTCCGTACTTGGCGCCGCGCTGCTCGAGGTATTCAAACCATTGCTGCGACAGGCGATTCCCGAGGTCGTGGACGTCTGGATGCCGCCGGAGGCCTGCTCCTACCGGATCGCCGTGATTGCCATCGCCAAGAGATATGCCGGACAGGCGCGGCGCGTGATGATGGGTTTCTGGTCGCTGCTGCCGCAGTTCTCGATGACCAAGACGATCGTCGTGGTAGATGACGATATCGATATCCGCGCATGGGACGATGTGATGTGGGCGCTCTCCACCCGCATGGACCCTTCGCGTGACCTGCTTCTGGTGGAGCGGACACCCATCGATCCGCTCGATTTCGCCTCGCCTCTGGAAGGGCTGGGCGGCAAGATGGGCCTCGACGCCACCTGCAAGATCGGTGCCGAAACCAATCGGGAATGGGGCGTCAAGCTGGCAATGGATGTCGCGATTACGGAACGGGTCGCCGAGCGGTGGTGGGAATTCTTTCCGTCAAAACAGGGGAACGCACCATGACGGCGGTGCGCTTGATCGTCGGCGTTACCGGAGCTTCGGGCTCGGCATTGGCGCTGGAAACCCTGCGCCAACTCCGCGTAGCCGGCGTCGAGACGCATCTTGTGGTAACGGCCGGTGCGCGAATGACGATTGCCCATGAATTGGGTCGCGAAGGCCTGGCCCGATTGAACGAAGCGGCCACACATGCCCATTCGCCACGCAATCTGGCCGCACCCATCGCCAGCGGCTCGTTCCGCACCTCGGGCATGATCGTGGTGCCGTGCTCGATGCGCAGCCTGGCCGCTATGGCGCATGGGCTAGGCGACAATCTGGTGACCAGGGCCGCCGATGTGGTGCTGAAGGAAAAGCGCCGGTTGGTGGTGGCGCCGCGTGAGGCACCGCTGCATGAGGGTCATCTCGAAGCCATGTTGCGGCTGGCCCGGTTGGGCGCCGTCATTGCCCCGCCCGTGCCGCCGTTCTACGCCCGGCCGGCTACCATCGACGATCTGGTGCGCGAGATAGCGGCTCGGCTCGTGCAATGGGCGGGCATCGATCCCGGCCACTGCATGACGCGCTGGGGCGGGGGGGCGGCTGTGTAAGCGTGGGCTCTATGTCCTGTCGCCGATACGTCGAAGACCTTGCCGTGCGCGGCAAAACAACGAGAGCTCGCGGTAGCTCGTTGCGCCCTCTGCAGCGCATTCGGCTAGGCCGCATGCAGGATGGTATGGACCAGCGTCGGATGACAGGCCATCAGATGTAGCAGGCGAGGTTCAATCTTTTTCGTGGGCATAGGCATTTCGCCCTCCGATCGAGAACGGCAATCATAGCCGCACATATTCTCCTCCCGATGTCACGCACAGATTGGTGACGGGGAACCGACTTGGACAACCGGGTTACGTCGTCGGGTCGCCACGCCCTGTGGCCTCGGAAATCTGTCGCATCGAATAGGCGCCTTCGTGAGCGATCCTGGCGATATCGTCGAACAGAAGCGCGATATCCACGTAGACGCTGCGGTCCTGCTCCGTCGGTCCCAACTCATCCAGATCGTTCAGGTAGTAAATCATTGTCTCGATCTGCTCGCGGCAATGGCGGGCGTCAAGAAGATGCTTGTGTATGGTGCGCTGGCGCTCAAGCACGGTGAAGTGCGCCAGTGTTTCATCGAGCTTGGGTTTGCACTCGCAATCCAATGGCGCTTCCTTGATCTCGGCCGTCAGTCTTGCAACGATTGCCATGTCGGTGAGAAGCCTCGACCCATCGGGGTTCTGGTAAGGATCGGTATGTTTCATAGTCAGCTCCGCTGGTCAGCACGCATCATCATAGCCGGTCTATTTATCGATCGTTTGCGCCGGCTCAAACGAGGCCTCAATGACTGGCCCGGTCAGGCCGCTTTTCCGTGGGTCCGCGGTGAGGCGCTCAGATAGGCGTCGAACGCCGCAGCGGCGGCACGCACCAGGAAACGATGGCCGCCGCAGAGGCGGATTACGCCATTGGCGATCTCCAGCACGCCGTCCCGCTCCAGGGCCTCGAGTTGGTCGTTAGCATTCAGGACGGTTGCGAGGTCGAAGCCGTGCCTGACGCAGATTGCCGCAACGTCGGCCTGAAGGTCACACATCAGGCGCTCGATGATGTCCGCGCGCAGTCGGTCCTCGGCTGTTAGCAGGTACCCTTTGGTAGTGGCGAAGCAGCCGGTATCGATCTGTTCGGCGTAACGGCCGAGCGGCACCTCGTTTTGCACATAGCCATGCGCCGTGCGGCCGATGGCCGAAGCGCCGAAACCGATCAGCGTCTGGCAATCGTCTGTCGTGTAGCCCTGGAAATTGCGCCGCAGCTTTCCGGTGGCTTGCGCCAGCGTGAGATCGTCATCGGGAAGCGCAAAGTGGTCCAGACCGATCTGGCGATAGCCGGCGGCGACGAGCGTTTCCGTGATAGCCTGTGCCTGCTCGCTGCGAGCCACGCCGTCGGGAAGGGCCGCTTCGTCAATCATGCGCTGATGCTTCTTGAAGGACGGTATATGGGCATAGCCGAACACGGCCAGCCGGTCGGGGCGCATAGCTGCCGCCACCTGAGCTGTGTCGACGCAGGAGCGGATGGTTTGGTGTGGCAACCCGTAAATCAGGTCGAAATTAACTCGAGTGACCCCGTATTCGCGCAATTGCGTCACGGTCTCGAAGGTCTGCTCCTCGCTCTGGATACGGTTGACCGCCTTTTGCACGATCGGATCGAAACTTTGTACGCCGAGGCTTGCGCGACCGATGCCGGCGCCGGCCAGCGCTCCGGCCATCTCGATGGTCAGCGTGCGCGGATCGATCTCGACCGCCAGTTCCGCCGTCGGGGTGAAATCGAAGCGCTCGCGCATCAGATCGACCAGTGCAATGAAATCCGCCGGCTCAACGATGGTCGGCGTGCCGCCGCCGAAATGCACCTTTTCGACGGATAGCGGTTGCGCGGTCTTCGCTGCGACCATGCGGATTTCTTTGCGCAGCATGCCGAGATAATCGACGATTGGCTGGTCGCGGGCGGTGATGGTGGTGTGGCAGCCGCAATACCAGCACATGGCGCGGCAGAATGGGATGTGGAGATAGAGCGAGGTTGGCTCGTTTGCAGGCAGGTTCGACAGCCACCCGGCATAGTCGCCAGCGCCTATCGAGGGTGAGAAATGCGGAGCTGTCGGATAGCTGGTATAGCGTGGCAGCCGCGCCTCACCGTATTTTTGCAGGATGGTCGGTTGCAAGGGTGTTTCTCCACGGGTGATGGCAGTGGTTCCTGTTTTTCTGCAGTTCTAGGTTTCGTGGGGTGAGCCTGTGTCCAAAGTCGCACGGCTTCTGGCTTTCGGGTCGCGGCGCGGACGGTTTATCCAGGCAGGCGGATCGCTGGCTGGAAAGGATTCCCAGGATGCCTCCGAAACGTCGTCCCAATCTTCGTTTTCAGACGGCTTTCCCGCCGCCATTTCTTTCCCGGTTGGGTTGGGTGAACCTGCAGCCCTTGGCATGTTCGCGCCCTCGTGCCTGATGCTTCTAAATATGTATTGTAGATGCATATTACAGCGCAAAATACCGGACAGCAATACGGCGTCGTCTAGGATGGGGACTCGTTCATATCCAGGCGATTAGAACTGCGACGAGTGCGACGGCAGACAGGTAATTTGTAGCCAGGCGATCGTAACGTGTTGCGATCCTTCTCCAGTTCTTGAGTCTGCAGAAGAGCCGTTCGATGACGTTTCGCCTTCGGTAGGCTTTTCGGTCCAGGGGATATGGTGTTTTGCGAGCGGCAGAAGAGGGTATCACCGCCTTGATTTTGGCCCCTGCCAGCCATTGCCGTAGGCTGTCGGCATCATAAGCCTTGTCGGCCAGCAACCTGCGCGCTGGTCGCACGGCCTCCAGCAGAGGAATTGCCATCTTTATATCTGCGACGTTTCCGGGCGTCAGGACGATAGCGACCGGTCTGCCGCGATCATCGGCCAGACAATGGATTTTGCTTGTTCTTCCGCCACGCGACGTGCCAATCGCCTGGGCCCACGCCCCCCTTTTGAGCCTTGTGCAGAGCGATGTGCCTTGACGTGGGTGCTGTCGATGGAAAGCTCTTCCGGCACTGGGCCAGATGCCGCCATCTTTTCGAAGATGCGATGCCAGATGCGCCGTTGCGACCAGCGATGGTAACGGTTGTAGACGGTCTTGGCCGGTCCATATTCGACTGGAACGTCACGCCAGCGGCATCCGACCTTCAACACATGAAGAATGCCGGAGATTATCCGCCTGTCGTCGACGCGTCGTGCGCCGGGCTGGTTCTTTGGCAAATGCGGCTCCAGAGCCGCCTAGGCCGCGTCTGAAAGCCAAAATAGCTCGCTCATCGTAAACTCCTCCGTGCAAAACCCAATTACACGAAGAATCAGCCAATTATGACAATAGGTTGATCAGGTCCCCATCCTAGGGCCTGCCCTCCGTTGGGCTTGACGTCGATATCGTTGAACGTCAGCTAGAAGAATCCCTCGCCCGGCCGGCACTCGACGGAGGGGATACTCCCGTTCCAAGGGGACCTCAGGCGATCTACGATGTGCTATCGACGGGCGACGTGGAAGGCGCGCCTAGCGCCTCGCGCGACGGGAACAGTAACAGCCCGAGGTGTGCCACACGCGACGATCGGCAAGCTACCGCTGGGAATTCAAATCCCTCGCTTTCGGTGTTCACAGTGGTTTTGACATGATCGCTGCGGAGGCCTCAAGATAGACCCTCGTGATTGCGGCATCCAGCCCGACCGGCGAAGCTATTTCGGTCCAGTTTATATGGCTTTCTGGCCTGACATTCGTGGCAACACCGACCGCAGCGTGAAATTCATTGACGACGCGACAGGTGCTCGCATGATCGGTATCGACCGACAGGACCAGATGAGCGAGCACTGCGTAGTGTTCATCATTCGCCCTGGCCCGGCGCCAGCGTTGCGCCGTCCCAGCGAGCTTTCGTTGATTGACCACGATATTGTAGGCTCCGTCGCACATCGCGCCTTCAATGGTGCCGTAGGCTGGATCGGCCCCTTGTTGGCGCAGAAACTGCATGACCGGCTCGCACAGGAACTTGTAGGCGTGTCCGATGCGGTCATCCATTGTCATGGGCATGGTGAACGCGATCGAGACGTTGACCGTACCTGAAGCTTGGATAACGGCTCCACCTCCCGTCTCGCGCACCGAAACCGGATATCCTCGGTTCAGCGCGCCGATGCTGGCCTCTGCGAAGTTCGCCAGGTTCGTCATCCTGCGCGGGACGACAAGACAAGGCTCGGCGGATTGCCAAAGCAGGAACTGGAAACGTTCTTTGCCAGAGGCAACGGCATCCAGCATCGCCGATTCCGACTGAATGGCGCGAGCAATGTCCAAAAAGGTGTACAATTGGGTTCTGGCCCTAGTTGGCTTTCAGCGTGGTGGGCGCGGCAGCTTTGCCGGGCGCTAGTCCGGGGTAAGCGCAATCAGCGATGCTGGTCCTGGCGAGTTCGGTAAGGAAGGCTTCACGCGCGGCAACCAGTTGCGGC
Organism: Aquamicrobium soli; assembly: GCF_042646345.1. Taxonomy (NCBI): domain Bacteria; kingdom Pseudomonadati; phylum Pseudomonadota; class Alphaproteobacteria; order Hyphomicrobiales; family Phyllobacteriaceae; genus Aquamicrobium; species Aquamicrobium soli. The sequence continues at coordinate 107,842 of NZ_JBHRTK010000031.1, forward strand.
TTCAATCGACATAACGGGTTTAGCAGGCAGGCGCCGCCGTCGGCCCGGAAACATTCCACCATGTCGTAACGGTCTTCCAGGCAGCGCACGACTTCGCCCAGTGTGATCGTCTCGGCCGGCCGCGCCAGCCTTATGCCACCGCCGGCACCGCGCTGGGTCGTAACGAAACCATTGCGGGCGAGATCGTTCACGACCTTGGTGAGGTGATTGTAGGGGATGTGGAACTCTTCGGCGATCCCGGCAGTGGTCAACGGCTGATCCGGCGTGCCGGCAAGCCGCATCAGGACCCGCAGGCCATAATCGGTGAAGGCTGCAAGTCGCATAGGATTCCTTTAATTGGCATTTACAATACTAATTAACGCGGCTATGAATTGACATCGTAAATACCTATTTCGGGAGCGCTTGTCCATTTTGACATGCGCGGTGGGAAATGTGCATCCGGCAATCTGGATTGCATCGCAGCGCCGTCCAGCACGCCGGGCAACTTCCATGTGGAGGGGGAGATGTCCGTACAGCGCATTATCCGGCTATCGGTAGCGATTGTGGCCAGTGGCGCGAGCCTCGCGCTGTCATGGCCCTATTGGCGTGATTTCGGCTACTGGCCGGAATCGCGGACCATGTGGCTGGCATACTTCATCGTGGGGTTCGTTCTCGCCGTCTACGTCTTTTATGCCTTCCTCGACAGCCTGCGCACGCTGTTCGAGCACGACACGCTGGAGCGGGAGAAAATCTCGGCGGCCTGCGGCTGTGGCGAGACCGGTTGCAAGGAGGACGTGGCATGAGCTGCAAGCCGGGCGAACTTTGCTACGAGGGTGTGAAGCGTCGGCGTGCGCTCGCTGTACTTGGTCTGATGGCGCTCATTTTCGTCGCGTTGTCGGCCGTCTCTTTCCTCGATTCTCGCGGACAGGCGGTTCCTTCCGCAGTCGATTACGTCGACGTCGACGCCGTTGCCGGAAAGCGCGTGTTCCAAGCCTACAATTGCATGGGCTGCCACACCATCGTCGGCAACGGCGCCTATTTCGGGCCGGACCTGACCAAGCTTTACGACCATGCCGGGCCGGCCTGGCTCGCGGCTTTTCTCCCGTCGGCGGGGAGTTGGCCGACCAACGGTGCGGTGAAGCTGCAATTGCAGGACAAGGCCGTCGCCGCCGAGGCCGGTGCCGATACGATTGAAGCCTATCTGGAAAAATATCCAGCCGCTGCCGAGCGCGTCGCACGGCGCGGCGGGCAGACGTCCCATATGCCGAACCTGCCGCTCAGCCGGCAAGAAGTGCAGCAACTGATCGCCTTCCTCAAATACACATCTGCGATGAACACCGAAGGCTGGCCACCCGTGCCGAAGGTCGACGGGCTGACGTTCCCGCAGGCAACGCCGATCCCAGCCACAGTGCAAAAGGCTGCACTCGCGCCGGCTGAAACGACGGCTGTGGCGCCGGTATCGGCGACCGAGCATGGTGCCGAACTGGCCGAGGAGAACGGCTGTACCGCCTGCCATGCGCCGACGAAGGAAAAGCTCGTCGGCCCCGGCTGGGGCGGCCTTTACGGCTCGACCGTGACACTTGCCGACGGTTCCAGCGTAGTCGCCGACGACGCCTATCTCACCGAAAAGATCCTGAAGCCCGACGCCCAGGTCGTCGAGGGCTATGAGGCCGGCGTCATGCCGTCCTTCGCCGAACTGCTCGATGCAGAGCAGATCGCCGATGTCGTCGCCTATATCCGCAGCCTTGGGGAGAACTGAACCATGTTCAGGATCGAATACAGGACCCAGCGCCTTTCCCTGCGCTTCTTCATGGTCATGCTGGTGTTGTTCTTCTTCCAGACAGCCCTCGGCCTTCTGCTTTCGGCCCAGCATCTCGACCCGACGCTGCTTGCCGGAACGCTGAACTTCAACGTCATCCGCACTCAGCATCTCAATCTGGCGATCTTCTGGATCCTGTGCGGCTTCATCGGCACGATCCTGTTTGTCGGTCCGCTCTTGTCGAAGCGCGAACTGGCGGCGCCGTGGATGATCAAGTTCCTGTTTTACGCTCTTCTGGCGGTAGTGGCATGGAACCTCGCCACCCAGTTGCTGGCGCAGCAGGGCATTGCCGGCTGGTGGATGGGCCAGCCCATGTTCCAGGAAGGGCTGGAATATCTGGAGGCCGGCCGCATCGCCGATGTGGTCATCCTGATCGGTTTCGCTATCCTCTGCTACGTGGTGCTGCGCACCTTCCCGCCGCTGAAGCAATGGAACGAGATTCACTGGGGGCTTGGCCTCGGCGTCCTGGCGCTGACGCTGGTATGGGTGTTCGGCATGTTCTTCGTCGAGCGCCTAGACCTCCAGGAATATTTCCGCTGGTACGTCGTTCATTACTGGGTCGAAGGCGTGTGGGAGGTCATCCACATCTCGCTGGTCGGCTTCCTGCTGGTGCTTCTGTTCAAGGCCGACGTGAAATCGGTCGGCTATGCCGTGTTCTGGGGTATCTCGCTGGTGTGGCTGTCGGGCCTGATCGGCAACGCCCACCACTATTTCTGGATCGGCACGCCGGAGTTCTGGCAGTTCTGGGGCTCGCTGTTCAGCGCGCTGGAGCCGCTGCCGCTGATCTTCTGCTTCTGGCACATCTATCTCGACGCCCATCAGGACAGCAAGCCGATCCCCAACATGCCGGCCTTCGCCTTTCTGCTGGGATCGGTGGTGCTGGAACAGGTGGGCGCCGGCATTCTTGGCTTCACCATGACGTTCGCGCTGACCAATGTGTGGTCGCACGGCACCTGGGTGACGGCAAGCCATGCGCATCTGGCCCTGTTCGGCACCTTCGGGATGCTCGGCCTGGCGGCCGCCTATTATGCCGTGCCGATCATGCGCGGTGTGACGAATTTCGACCAGCGGCCCGGAAAGCTCGCCTTCTGGCTGGTCTTCACCGGCATGCTGGGGCTCGGCTTCGCCTTCGCCATCGGCGGCACGATCCAGGTGTTCGTCTACCGTACGCTCGGACTGGACTGGTTCGGCGGCGATGTCGGTCCGGCCATGCTGTTCACCAAGGCGATGGTGCCGCTGTTCGGTCTCGTCTTCGCCGCGGGTGTCTACCTGATCGTCTACGATCTGATCACGCTTGGCCTGCGCGAACCCTCGGCCGCCGGCGATGCTGTGCAGGTTCCGGCACTCTCCGGCTGGAGCAGGCATCTGACCGGTTGGGAAACCGGCATCTGGCTACTCGGCATGTGGGTTTTTGGCGCCCTCATCACGCTTGGCTTGCTGTCCTTCAACCTGGCCACCGTACAGGAAGGTAGCGCCCTGATCCCTTATGTCATGGGCGGAGTTGGCTATCCCGGCCTGCTTCTGGTGACGCTGTTTTTTGTGCGGCGGTTCCTAAGCTCCCTTGAAGCGCGCGGCCATGCCAAGGTCGTGCCGCTCGTGAGCGCCGCCGCACCGGCCGGCGCGACCTGAAATGGTCGTGCCGGCTCCCCGCTACCGACGTTGAACATGGAGTTTTGTCATGAGCACCGAGATCACAGGACAGAAATTGTGGGAACGTACTGTCGGCGACATCGCCGCGACGCTGCCGGGAGCCACCAGTGTCTTCCGTAAATTCAAGATCGATTTCTGCTGTAATGGTGACCTCACCCTCGACGGCGCGGCGCAGAGACGCGGCGCCGACGCGGACGAACTGATACTGGCGCTGGAAGCGTTGGATCACGTCAATCCTGCCGCTGCACCGGCTGCCATGGAAAGTGACGAGCTGATCGACCATATCCAGACCCGTTATCACGAAGCCCATCGCCGTGCGCTGCCGGAGCTCATTGTCCTTTCGCGGAAAGTCGAAGCCGTGCATCGTGAGCACCCGAAGGTACCCGCCGGTCTTTCCGATGCGCTGCGGCAGATGCACAGCGACCTGGAGGAGCACATGGCTACAGAGGAGCAAACGCTGTTTCCCGCGATGCGGCAACAAGGCGTCGGCAAGCTTGACATCGCGATAGACGAGTTGCGTCACGAGCATGACGGGCAGGCGACACAGCTTCGCCTGCTTGAAAGCTTGACCGACGATTTTACGTTGCCGGAGGGTGCCTGCCGTTCCTGGCAGGCGCTTTATGTCGGCACCGCCCAACTCGCAGAAGACCTGATGGAGCATATCCACCTCGAGAACAACGTCCTGTTTCCGCGCTTCGCCGCCACGGAAAGCCGAGCCTGAGCAAGGGTGTAACGACAAAGACCGTATGCGCTTCATCTGGCTGATTTCAGGTTTGACAAGTCTGGCGCTGGGCGGGCTGGGCGTGGTGGTGCCACTGCTGCCCACCACGCCGTTCGTGCTGCTCGCGGCTTTCTGCTTTGCCAGATCGTCGCCTGCCCTACATGGCTGGCTGTTGCGCAACCCGGCTTTCGGCAAGGCAATCCGCGACTGGCGCGCCAACCGAGCCATCAGCCGCAAGGGCAAACGGGCGAGTGTACTCTTCATGGCGCTTTCGCTGGCTGTCTCTCTCGTCCTTGCCGTGGAGCCCGCCATCATCGGCTTCCAGGCGCTGGTGCTGTCCGGTGCCGCAGGATACATCCTGACGCGGAGAACCGCAGCTTGAGATTCGTGATCAACCTCGTCGCACGGTCGATTCTGCCGATCTGTCCAAAAGTGGCCTATCCAACATTCGACCCCTCATTGGTAGGATGGGCAAGGGCGGAAGGTAGCGTCGCAACCGTATGTCGCAGAATGGGCTATTTCCGGATTGATGATGGTGAAACGTTGTCCTGGATGTTTAGTCCCTACATTTGATGGGTTGGATCGAGAATGAAACGATCCGGTTGTGAAGCCCATGTTTCGCAGATGAACGCGTAAGGCGTGAGATCTTGGAGGCTTATCGGCTTATATAGACGGAAACTCCTGTCGGTGTTGCGAGTAGCTTAGGCTTCGATTTCAAGCGCCGAGAGCGGCTTGGAGCAGCAGGCGAGGATGTAGCCCTCGGCGATCTCATGTTCGAGAATGCCGCCATTGTGGTGCATCTCTACTTCGCCTGAAATCTTCTTCACCTTGCAGGTGCCGCAAAGGCCCATTTCGCATACGGAGGGGATATGTACGCCGGTCGCGCGGGCCGTTTGCAGCACGGTTTGCCCCGCGATGCATGGCGCGTCGACCTCGGACGAGGAGAAACGGATCGGCATTCCCGCCTCTGCGGGCATGTCTGCGGGGGGTGGCCGTAAAGCTTCAATCGGGTTCTGCGCCACCGTCGTCGCCGGCGCGGTGACGAAACTTTCCAGATGAAAACGATCCATGTCAAAACCGGCCAGAGCCAGGATTTCGCGTATGGCCCGCATGAACGGTTCGGGGCCGCAACAAAAAATCTTCCTCTCGCGGAAATCCGGGGCGAGCAGCGGCAAACGGGCGGTGTCGATGTGGCCCGTATGGCCGAACCAGCCTTCGCGGCTCGACCGTTGGCTGACCGTGAAGCCGAGCGACAGGCTGGGCATGCGCGCGCTGAGCAACTCCAGTTCCCTGCGAAAGATGATCTCTTCCGGCCGCCGAGCGCTGTGGACGAAGGCTACGTCGGTCTGCGGCGAACAGTCGTTCAGCCAGCGCAGCATCGACATCATCGGCGTTATGCCCGAACCGGCCGAGATGAAAAGGTATTTCGCCGCCGGATAGTTGTGCAGCGAAAACATGCCGGCCGGGCCGCAGGCCCTGACCAGATCGCCCGCCTTCAGGTGATCGAACATCCAGCGCGTGCCGATGCTGTCTTCTTGCAGCTTGGCGGTCACGGCGATGGAAAACGGCCGCGACGGTGACGACGACAAGGTATAGGTGCGCGGCAGGGAGCCTCCCTCGACGGGAAGCTCCAGCGTTATGAACTGGCCCGGCTTGTAGCGGAACCAGGTCTGGTTATCCGAGCGGAAGCGGAAGGTTTTTACACCGGGCGCCTCGTCAACGATGCCGATGACCTCGAGCACCTGGCGCGTGGCGTCCCAGGGCGCCATCTCGTCGAGTGGTTTGTAGAGGCCGACCGCCGCGTTCATGGCAATGCCTCTCAGGCCGCGTCCTTCAAGGTGGATACGGAGTCGTCGCCTTCTGCCAGCCTTGGCCCGATGAAATCGGCGTACCACTGCACGAACTGCATGACGCCAGCTTCATGCACCTTCGAATAGGGCCCCGGCCGATAGGCGGGAGAGCGAATGCCGCGGGCGTTTTCCTCAATGATGCGGCGATCCTCATCATTGGTCGCGGTCCAAACGCGGATAAGTTCGGCAAGATCGTAGTCCACGCCTTCCACCGCGTCCTTGTGCACCAGCCATTTGGTCGTCACGGCTGTTTCCCTGCGCGAGATATTTGAAACGGCCGATATCAGCTGAAAGAAGAATATGCTCGCGCCACCGGTACGATGGGCGGTGAGGAACCGTTCCTCTTGCTTGTGACATCGTGCCCCCATTGTCGGCTATCTTAATACGTATTAGAAATGCATATTACTTTGCGATGCTCCGGCCTGCCGCCGCTGGGGTCGTCGCGGCTTTACGTGACGGAGAAAGCGATGGAATTTCCCGGCTTCTTTGTTGAAGCGCCCACGATTTCGCTGCGTGATCCGTTGGCGCAATTCCTCGGCGTCTCGAAGAGTGGCATGATCACCTATACCTATGCCGACGCCGTGAAGCTTGCCGGCCACTCCTGCCCTACAGTCGCTGGAGCCTATCTGACGGTGAGGCGTGGGCTCCAGCATCTCTACGGTAACGAGATACCCGAGCGCGGCGCTATTGAAGCATATCTGCACGGTCCACGCGACCAGGGTACGACAGGGGTTATCGCTTCCGTCGTCACGCTCCTGACGGGCGCTGCCCCGGAGACTGGCTTTGGCGGCATTGGCGCACGCGGCCGGTTCGTGCGCCGCGATCTCCTGCATTTCGACGAGACGTTTGATGGCATTATGGCGCTTCGGCGGATCGACAACGGGCACGGACTGATCCTTGACCTCGATACGAGCGTCGTCCCGTTCGGAGGCGAAATGCAGGCATTGCTTCCGCGAGCCATTGCCGGACAGGCTGACGAGGAGGAGCAGGCACGCTTTGCGACGCTCTGGCAGGCACGTGTCGAAGAGATGCTGATCCGGCATGCGGACAATCCCGCGCTCATTCGGGCTCGTGATTGGACAGAAGCTGCCTGAACGGGGACCCGGCGGTTTGTTGGGACGTGGAGCACGCGATCAGGAAGAGACAGAAAATATGCAGCCAGGACATGACCATCAAAAAGACCAGGACCAGGCAGGTGCACCTGCGGTCGCAGCCGAAGTCTGAAGACAGTGCTATCGCAACAGCCAGCAAACGATGAGGTCGGCAAGTTAATGGACTGTTTGCGTCGGATTTTGGTCGAACAGGCCCGAACCGGAACACTTGTAACCTACAGGGAGCTTGCCGGTCGCCTCGGTTTAATGCCGCCGCAGACCATTCACCAACTGACAGGCTTGCTGGAAAAGTCGATGGCCGAAGATGCCGAAGCAGGCGACCCGCTTCTAGCGGCGCTTTGCGTTGGGCGCTTACGCCACAACATGCCCGCGCCCGGCTTCTTCATGGTCGCCGAGGCCTTGGGGCTTTTTATGAGTGATCCCGAAGGTCCGGAGGCGAGGGATTTTCATGAACGCGAACTGGCCCGGGTTTTTGGCAAGTATCGTCGATCAAATGATGGCTGAGACCTAATCGCCCGCAGTGACTGCCAGAAGAGACGAGGGAGAAATACCATGAATGATGAAGCCGTCGTATCAGGGCGAATTCAGCGGCTCGCCGAGGCTTGGGAAGGGCGCCTTGAACGCTGGGTGGGACACGACCGGGAAACGGTCTGGCGGATGCTGACCGAACCACAACAGTTCGTGCAGTGGCTTGCGCCAGGTTCAATTGAATTGCGTGAAGGCGGCCGGGTTCACATCGATTTCGGCGACAGCGGCGTGGTGATCGACAGCACCGTGCTGGCGTTCGACCCGCCGCGGCTAATCGCCTATTCTTGGAGCAGCGGCACAGAACCGGAGCGACCGTTGCGCTGGGACTTGGCTGCGGCCAGTGAAGGCACTGCGTTGACGCTGACCGTGCGTCTGCCAGCACAAGAAGACATTGCCAAGGCCTGTGCGGGCTTCGAGGCGCATCTCGATATGTTTGCCGCGGCACTCGAAGGGGTGTCGACCCGCTTTCCCTTCGAGCGTTACCTTGCAGCACGCCACGCCTACCAGGAACTCCTGCCGCAGTAGCGACGGGCTGGCACCATTCCAGAAAAGCGACCTTGGATGGCTTGGTTCATATCCCGCACCCAGCGCTCGTTTGATATATCCGCAATGGCGGTTCATGCGGAGACGGCGGCTTTCTCCCTTCCGTAAGGGCATACGGTATGGCGAGCACCGGTTGGCGGTCGCCCACACCTATCCGTGGCGTGAATATCTAACCCGCGCGACGCTCGTCGCTTCGTTACTTTGTGCAAGCCTGTTCTGGATTGTGCTGTTTTGGACCGGAGGGCGTTCATCAGGAAATCGATGCGCTCAGGCTTAGCTCGCGCGCGCGGCCTTGGTGCTGCTGGGAGCAGGACGGAAACGTTCTGGAGGCAGCGCGTGACTTCTGTCCTTGGCCTCCCGCTTGTGCTGGGGTTGCTGATCGTTTTCTGGAAGCTGGCGGGCACCGATTATGCGTCCGCGCGCCTTTTGATCGCAAATCCGGTCGTGGCCGTGCTGATGGTCATGGTCATCGTCATCGTTAATTTTGCCGTTCACATGCGGCTGGGCGCCCAGGTCGTCATCGAGGACTATGTTCATCGCCCCGTCCTCAAGCCACTTTTGTTGATGATCAATACCGGGACGGCTTTTGGTGCCGCGATCGTCGCGGCCCTGGCCGTGATCAGGATCTCAGCTTTCGGCTGAGGGGTAAGGTTGCGGACGGCTCAGCGATAGCCGACGCACATGACGTAGTCTCTAAGAAGTTCTTCCTCGTATTCGACTTCCGACAGCAGCGCCTCAAGAGCGTCCGATGCAAAAAGAAGTCCAAGCGGCCTGCGCTTGGCATCGACGACCGGGACGCAGAGCAACCTGTTCTGCTTCATGGTCGACCAGACGTCTTCCAGCATCTGGTCCGGCCTGCAAGTGATGACTTCTTTCGTCATAACGTCTGCACACATGGTTGTGCAGGCGCATCCCTGGCAATGCTGAATCTGGCGCACGATATCCGTTCGCGTGACCACACCGACCATCATGCCATCGGCATCGCACACGACGGCCATGTGGCGTGCGTCGTCCGACAGAAGTGCTGCCGCCTCCGTGAGTTGTTGGCCGTGGCCAATAACGAGCCGGCGCTGGCGGATCGCCGGCAACATGCTGTCCACCCGCATCATGACGGGCGCCTCCAAAACAGGACCCTGAGGCCTATCCTCGGATTATCGACTGACCCACAACTGGGCATTGGCGAACACAAGGTGCGTCGAGCGGTCGAAGGCCCAATGAAACTCGGCGGGGCGGGGATAATGATGAACAAAATCGTCATTTGTCCTGGCCGTCCGCCGTGCCCACACGTTCCTGCTCATGATCCGTCGATAGGCCGTCGTGTACCCGGCTGATCCACGCGGGAGGGGCGCTGGCGGGAAACAATTCCCAAGAGGCCTCCGAAACGTCATCCCACTCCGCGTTGCCGTCAATATCGGCCGAACTTGATTTTGGTAATGGGCGGTCTTTACTGGCGGCCGGGGTGTTGGGATCATTCGGCATTGGAAGCCTCCTGACGATCAAGACAATTGATACATCTGGTATGTATCATAGCCCTTCAAGCTCCAGGCGCAATGTTCTGACGACGTGCTTGAAGCGGGCCCGCAACGTTGGCGGCGGTCATTTTGTCTCAGTACGCAATTTGCATAGAAATATGCGTTTCTAATGTATCTTTTAGCCGCCGGATTTCCGATTATCCTGGAGGCCTCAAAAATCCGCTGGCAACCGCGCCATGACCTATGTCGTCACCGACAATTGCATCAAATGCAAATACACCGATTGCGTGGAAGTATGCCCGGTCGATTGCTTCTATGAAGGCGAAAACATGCTCGTCATTCATCCCGACGAATGCATCGACTGCGGTGTGTGCGTCCCCGAATGCCCAGCGGAAGCAATTTTCCCCGACACCGATCCCTCGGCTACCCCTGCCTGGCTGGCGCTCAACCATGAGTTCGCGTCGGTTTGGCCGAATATCACGCGCAAAAAGCAGCCGCCCGGGGATGCCGACGATTGGAACGGGGTGCCTGGAAAATTCGACGTCCATTTCAGCAGTAAGCCTGGAGGCGAGGAATGATCGCCGATTTTCTCGCCCCGGAGCTTCCGGAAACGCTTTCGCCCGCTTCCGCTTCGCGCGAAGAAAATTCTTGAAACAGGCAATACACAACAGGAAAGGAACATTGCATGGCTGACACCTGGCTTCCAACGCTCAAGACCGCGACGCCTCAGGAGGGCTTCGAGCTTGCCACCAAGGCGGCCCGCAGGTGACGTCCCGAGACGTGGTGTAGCTGGTAGCGCGGTGGTCATCGGCGCTTTCCGGTAGGGTCTGGTTGTCGAAGCCAACCGTTTCTGGAAGGAACACCGATGACCGACGACATGATGAACCTGCGCACGCTCGTGGAGAAGATGCCTGATGCCGATCTTCTGCGCGAGATGATCGGCTTCGCCGCCGAGCGGCTGATGGAGATGGAGGTGGGTGCCGCGACCGGCGCCGCCTGGGGCGAGAAGTCGCCGCTACGGACAGCCCAGCGCAATGGCTACCGCGACAGGGACTGGGAGACGCGCGCGGGCACTGTCGAGCCGCGCATCCCGAAGCTGAGGAAAGGCTCCTACTTCCCGGGCTTCCTGGAGCCGCGCCGGATGGCCGAGAAGGCGCTGACGGCGGTCATCCAGGAGGCCTATGTGCAGGGCATCTCGACGCGCTCGGTCGACGATCTCGTCAAGGCGATGGGGATGAGCGGCATCTCCAAGAGCCAGGTCTCGCGGCTGTGCGAAGAGATCGACGGCAAGGTGAAAGCCTTCCTCGAGCGACCGATCGAAGGCGACTGGCCGTATCTGTGGATCGACGCCACCTACCTGAAGGTCCGTCGCGGTGGCCGCATCGTCTCCGTCGCCGTCATCATCGCGGTCGGTGTCAACAGCGACGGCCGGCGCGAGGTGCTGGGCATGGAGATAGGCACCTCGGAGGCCGAGCCGATCTGGACGGAGTTCCTGCGCAAGCTGACGCGCCGCGGCCTGCGCGGCGTGAAGCTCGTCGTCTCCGATGCCCATGAGGGCCTCAAGGCCGCCGTCACCAAGGTTCTCTCGGCGACATGGCAACGCTGCCGGGTCCACTTCATGCGGAACGTGCTGGCGCATGCCGGCAAGGGCGGCCGGCGCGTCGTCTCGGCCTTCATAGCCACCGCCTTCGCCTAGGAGACACCCAAGGCCGCCAGCACTCAGTGGCGTGCCGTCGCCGACCAGATCCGATCCAAGGTGCCGAAACTCGCCGCCATCCTCGACGACGCCGAACCCGACGTGCTCGCCTACATGACCTTCCCGAAGGAGCACCGGGCCAAGCTGCACTCGACGAATCCAATCGAACGCCTCAATGGCGAGATCAAGCGCCGCACCGACGTCGTCGGCATCTTCCCCAACGACGACGCGATCGTCCGCCTTGTCGGCGCGCTGCTGCTCGAACAGAACGACGAATGGGCCGTCCAGCGCGCCCGTTACATGACGCTGGAAAGCGTCGGCCAATTGAGCGATGATCCCCTCATCAGCCTGCCCGCAGTGGCGCGCTGATCAGCCCGGCCATGCCGGACAGCACGGCGACCAATGCCGCCAGCTACACCACGCGGTGGGACACTATCGTGCGTGTTACGTCCGCTCGGCATCCGCTCTCTGGAGCCGTACGGAGCGTGCCTGTGCGAGCCGCTCCTCTTTTGAGAGGTTTGCCCATGGCGGCGGCAGGCGTTTAGCAATCCAAGGCAGAAGCTGAAGTGGCTGCGGCTCGAGATGGTCTGTGACGACAGGATACTTCGAGAGAATTTCACGTATGAGCGGCAACCCGGCGGCATTCGTATAGCGGGTGCTGGTTTCCCCTTTGCTGAGCCGCCCCGAGACATCGTCGATGATCTCGATGCTGACGCCCGCTTGTTTGAGAACATCGGCTTGGCCGTGTCGCAACGCATGCAGTACCCGCTTCCACAGCACGTCGCCAAGTTCCTCTGAAGCGCGAACTAGCGGCACGAAATCCTTGTAAAATCGGTCTCCAGGATCGTTTGTGCGGGTCGGATGAAAAAGCTCCGGGAACACTGCCTGGTAGCCAAGATCCCGGATAGCCTGGACGTAAGGCACGAATTTCAGCCGGAGTACCTCATCGGGTACAGGGAGCATCCGTATGGATTGGGTATTCTTGATCCTGCGTAAATGGTTCGGTCGGATATCGAGCGCCCAGCCATTCGAGGTTTCGACGACGTCTTTCACAGCAAGGCCGGCGATCTCGTTGCGTCTCGGTCCGAGATAGGCCAGGAGCATTGGCATAAAATAGTTTGCGCTGTGGAATATCTGGTCACCGGGACTATCCTGATCCTCTGCGCCTCTGCATCCGGTGAACGTTGGCAGCCGGAAGAGTGGCCTGAGCCTGTTGGCGTCAGGCTTGTCGGTGAGTGTTCTGAGATCGCTCGATCTGTTTTTACTAGGGCGGATGCCGTCCATAGTAAGCTCGGTGACGGCATAGCCTCGGCCACGCAGGTATCTTAGGAATTCGGCGATATTGGCGAGGTGCTTGCGGATAGTGCTTGCTCCCAAGCCGATCGCCGGCGGTTTCTGTCCGCGCGCCTTTGCCATCTCCATCTGTTTCGCCGCCGCCTCTCGTAATTCTCGCGTCGATAGTTTTCGCATCCTGGCGCTTTGCCCGTAGCGGACGGGAATCTCGTCGAAATGATCACGCAGTTGCCCGACATGGAACTGCGTGATCTGCGTAGAATCTTCGACCCCATGCTCCTCCAGAATCCCAACAAGCATGTGCACCACTACCCGCACGTCCTGCGCGGTCTTGTCCTCCCAACTCCGCTTGCTCCTGATCAGCTTTTCGCAGCGATCCATGAACTCGGGGACGGGCAGGGGAATGCCGCTAGGAACGGCGCCGTTCGGGTTGGCCGTAGTGGGCAGCGAGGCGATGGAGCTTTCCGGTCCTCCCGGTCTCTCGCTCGTTGTGGCATCCGCGGCTGGCTTTCCGTCCGTCACGTCGGGCTGCGATATAGCGCCAATGGATGTTGCCGTTGCAGCCTCGATCCTCTGGCGACCGGCAGCATCGCCAAGGTACCCGTCATTCACATCTACGCTGCCGAGCAGTGTGGACACGCTCTGGCCCTCCACCTCCGGATAACGAGAGGAAGCGTCGAGAAGCATGTCGGCCTTGGCGCGCATGAGTTGGGCCGTTGCCCGTTCGCGGTTGATCAGGGTATCGGGAATACCGTGTCGTTTCATATCAACGAGCAACGCATGCTCGAAATGGGCCTGTCGGCAGGCTTCTTGCTCTTGGACGAACGTTTGCCCGATCACCATGATGCTGTGCTCCGGGATGCCGGAGCGTTCGAGCATTTGCCGACCAGGGCAGTCCGGCTCGAAGTTCAGTTTTCGCATGGTGCCGAACATCTCGATTAGCCGGTAAGCCCAGCCAACTTCGATATCGGCCCGGACCGATAGCATCGGGTCGGAGCCGACGCGGCGGGCGGCGAACCGGAGATTGTCGAGATGCTCGCCCATCCGTTCAATTTCGGCGCGAAAGAGTGCTTCGAGCTGGTCTCTGGTTGTCAATGCAGCTTCCGGTCTCAGTCTCAGGTCGTGCAGCAGTGTGTTGAGCCGCCGCGCCATGTACCTCGCCTTCATATGGTCGGACTGGCGCAGACTCAATGAAATATGCCCGCCGGTTGTACGGTTGAAATTTCGAGGGATGCGAGGCCTCCAGTAGAAGACGTTACCTCTGCGGATCAGGTTCTGAATCTCGTGCCTTGCCGCCATCGCGGAATGCCCTGCTCGAAAGGGCTGGCAGCAGGAATGTGCCTCAGCCCTGTGCCTCAGTTTTGGGCACAGAGGTCATCTGTCACTTGCAAAGGATTCGCAGTCTACAAATATCTCAAGGAAATCAATAACTTGAGATATACTGGCTGGGGCGCCAGGATTCGAACCTGGGAATGGCGGTACCAAAAACCGCTGCCTTACCACTTGGCGACGCCCCAAAAACGCACGCGAAGCGCACGAACGCGCACGCTTATACTGGGCACTTTCCCAAAGCACAATCGCCTGATGCCGCTTGCCCCGCGCAAATTGCCGGCGGCCTGTTTGGGGTTCGTTGGCCGCCCTGCGGCCGATCCGCGACGGGAAAAAAGCCGTTAGGCGCCCCAGACGGCGAGTTCGTTGCCGGCCGGATCGACGAAATGGAAGCGTCGTCCGCCGGGAAACGGGAAGATCGGGCGCACGATCGTTCCGCCTGCTTTTTCCACCGCCTCGACCGTTTCTTCCAGGTTCTCCGAATAGAGCACGGGCAGCGGCTGTGGCGGGGCCTCGGCGCTGTCGGCCTGGAAGCCGCCGTCAAGGCCCTCGCCGAAGGCCGAGTAGGTCGGGCCGTAGTCGGTGAACGTCCAAGAGAAAGCGGTCGCGTAGAAAGCCTTGACCCTGTCCAGCGTGCCGCCCGTCGCCGGCATTTCCAGGTAGTCGAATTTGCCTGTCTGTCTCATGATCGATCCTCGTGTTCTTGATATGTTCTAGATCGAAGATCGCATGTGTACAAGTGTTTCCAGCCGTGATTCCCCTTAATCGATTGTAGACACGGGCTGTCGGTTTCGAGCCTTGCGTTTCGCATTGCAGCATCCTATCGCAACGGTGCCTTAGCCGCCGGCTATATGTTTTGTCGGCGATTTCCGTCTCCGAATGCAGGGAGAGCCTCGATGACGAAATGGATTTACACCTTCGGCGACGGCGCGGCCGAGGGCCGTGCGACCGACAAGAACCTGCTTGGAGGAAAGGGCGCCAACCTGGCTGAGATGTGCAGCCTGGGCCTTCCCGTGCCGCCCGGTTTTACGATCACGACCGAGGTGTGCAACTGGTACTACGCCAACGGCAAGTCCTATCCCGCCTCGCTGCAGGCCGACGTGGATGCGGCGCTCGAGCATATCGCCCGCATCACCGGCCGCAGCCTCGGCGACCCGCAGAAGCTGCTCCTGGTTTCGGTGCGCTCCGGCGCACGCGCCTCGATGCCGGGCATGATGGACACCGTGCTCAACCTCGGCCTCAACGACGAGACGGTGAAGGCGCTCGCGGCCGAATCCGGCGACGAACGCTTCGCCTATGACAGCTATCGCCGTTTCATCCAGATGTATTCGAACGTCGTGCTGGGGGTGTCCCACGACGCGTTCGAGGAAATCCTGGAGGACCGCAAGGCCGATCTCGGCCACGAGCTCGACACCGAACTCACCGCCGCCGAGTGGCGCGACGTCATCGCGCTCTACAAGGCCAAGGTCGAGGAGGAACTGGGCAAGCCGTTCCCGCAGGCGCCGGCCGAGCAGCTGTGGGGCGCCATCGGCGCGGTGTTTTCGAGCTGGATGAACGCCCGCGCCATCACCTACCGGCGCCTGCACGACATTCCCGAAAGCTGGGGCACGGCCGTCAACGTGCAGGCCATGGTGTTCGGCAACATGGGCGAGACCTCGGCCACCGGCGTTGCCTTCACCCGCAACCCCTCCACCGGCGAAAAGGCGCTTTACGGCGAGTTCCTGGTCAACGCACAGGGTGAAGACGTGGTGGCGGGCATCCGCACGCCGCAGAACATCACCGAGGCCGCGCGCATCGCCGCCGGCTCGGACAAGCCGTCGCTGCAAAAGCTGATGCCGGACGCCTTCGAAAGCTTCGTCCAGATTTCGAAGAAGCTCGAGGAGCATTACCGCGACATGCAGGACCTCGAATTCACCATCGAGCGCGGCAAGCTGTGGATGTTGCAGACCCGTTCCGGCAAGCGCACCGCCAAGGCGGCGCTGAAGGTTGCCGTCGACATGGTCAAGGACGGGCTGATTTCGCAGGCCGAGGCCGTGGCGCGCATCGACCCCGCCTCGCTCGACCAGTTGCTGCACCCGACCATCAACCCGAAGGCCCCGCGCGACGTCATCGCCATGGGCCTGCCGGCGTCGCCGGGTGCGGCCACCGGCGAGATCGTGTTTTCCTCAGACGAGGCCGAGGACCTGGCCAAGCAAGGCCGCAAGGCCATCCTGGTCCGCATCGAGACCAGCCCGGAGGACATCCACGGCATGCACGCCTCCGAAGGCATCCTGACGACGCGCGGCGGCATGACCAGCCACGCCGCCGTTGTTGCGCGCGGCATGGGCAAGCCCTGCGTCTCGGGCGCGGGCACGCTGCGCGTCGACTACAAGGCCGGCACCGTCACGGCCCGCGGCGTTACCCTCAACAAGGGCGACATCATCACCATCGACGGCGCCAACGGCCAGGTGCTGAAGGGCGCGGTGCCGATGCTGCAGCCGGAACTGTCGGGCGATTTCGCCGCCATCATGGAATGGGCGGACGCCGCGCGCCGCATGAAGGTGCGCACCAACGCCGAGACCCCAGCGGATGCGCGCATGGCGCGTTCCTTCGGCGCGGAAGGCATCGGCCTTTGCCGCACCGAGCACATGTTCTTCGAGGGCGACCGCATCGTCGCCATGCGCGAGATGATTTTGGCCGACACCGAGGACGGGCGGCGCAAGGCGCTGGCCAAGCTGTTGCCGATGCAGCGCTCCGACTTCCTCGAACTGTTCGAGATCATGGCCGGCCTGCCGGTGACGATCCGCCTGCTCGATCCGCCGCTGCACGAGTTCCTGCCCAAGACAGAGGCGGAGATCGCCGAGGTGGCCAGCGTCCTCAACGTGCCGGCCGACAAGCTGCGCCAGCGGACCGATGAACTGCACGAGTTCAACCCGATGCTCGGCCATCGCGGCTGCCGGCTTGCCGTCTCCTATCCCGAGATCGCCGAGATGCAGGCGCGCGCCATCTTCGAGGCCGCCGTCGAGGCCGGCCGCGAGACCGGCTCGCCGGTGGTGCCGGAAGTCATGGTGCCGCTGGTCGGCATCGAGAAGGAGTTCGACTACGTCAAGGCGCGCATCGATGCGGTCGCCAAAAGCGTGATGGACGAAACCGGGGTTCACATCGATTATCTCGTCGGCACCATGATCGAGCTGCCGCGCGCGGCGATCCGCGCCGACGTCATTGCCGAGACCGCCGAGTTCTTCTCCTTTGGCACCAACGACCTCACCCAGACGACGTTCGGCATTTCGCGCGACGACGCCGGCTCGTTTCTCGAAGGGTACCGGCAAAAGGGCATCGTCGAGCAGGACCCGTTCGTGTCCATCGACGTCGAGGGCGTCGGCGAACTGGTGCGCATCGCCGCCGGCAAGGGGCGCAAGGCCCGCCCGGGCATAAAGCTCGGCATCTGTGGCGAACATGGCGGCGACCCGGCCTCGATCCGCTTCTGCGAGGAAGTCGGGCTCGACTACGTGTCCTGCTCGCCCTTCCGCGTGCCGATCGCGCGGCTGGCGGCGGCACAGGCCGCCATCCGTAAAAGCTAGGCGAAACAGGCATTTGAGACGCGAAGGTGAATCACTTTGAGATCACCTTCGAGCTGCCGCAAGATCGCCGCTTTCCCCGCCGATGCGTCGTGGCTCGAACCGGAGGTTCCATGCGCCTTCTTTGCTGTCTCCTCGTCGCGGCTACGGTCCAGGCCGGCACGGCTTTCGCCAGGCCGGCCGATATCGTCGAGCCGACGCTGCACATCGCGGCGGGCGGTGCGGCGGCCCCGCGCGTGGTGCTGACCTTCGATGCCTGCATGGGCGATGTCGACCGGCGTATCCTCTCGGTGCTGGTCGAAAACCGCATTCCCGCAACCATCTTCGTCACCAGCCGCTGGCTGAAGCGCAACCATGCCGCTTTCGCCGAGATGCTGGCGCAGCCGGACCTGTTCGAGATCGAAAACCACGGCGCGAAGCATATCCCGGCCATCGACCGGCCGATGAAGGTTTACGGCATCGCCGCCGCCGGTTCGGCTGCCGCGGTCGATGCGGAAGTCGAGGGTGGCGCCGGCGCCGTGCGTGATGCCGGCGGCGATAACCCGCGCTGGTTCAGGGGCTCGACCGCCCGCTACAGCCGCTCCGCCATCGAGCGCATCCGCAGGATGGGCTTTCGCGTCGCCGGCTATTCGCTGAACGGGGACGGCGGTTCGCTGCTGGGCAGCAAGGTGGCGGAAAAGCGTATCGCTTCGGCGCGTGACGGCGACGTGGTGATCGCCCATATCAACCAGCCGCGCCATTCGGCAGGGGAGGGCGTGGCCAGGGCCATTATGGAACTCAAGGCCAGGGGTTTCGCCTTCGTGCGGCTCTCGGACGTCCCCGCCAACGGCTCGGACGGCACGACTACGCCCGTTCCGTCTTCCTGAAGCGGGGCGGCTGGCGCTGTCTCAGGCCGCTGCCTGCAGAACGTCCATCAGGCCGGCATAGGCGGCGGCGATGCCGGCCGCGGGGCTGGTGCTTTTCGCGGCCGTTTCCACCTTGAGCGCGCCGCCGTCCACCGGCAGGGTCAGGAGCAGGAACTGGCGCTGGTCGCCGTCGCCCACGGAAGCCGCCGCGACATGCTGGCGCTGGCCGTCGGCCTCGACCTGCATCTTGAACAGCAGGCGGCCGCCGACCGCTTCCAGCGCCCCGTCGACCACTTCGGCGAACGCATCCTGGGTGACGGTCTCGCCCTTGTCGGGTACGAGTTCCGCCAGGCTTTCGGCCAATGAATTTTCGAGCTCCTGCTCGTCGAGCTGCTCGGCCATGCGAACCTCATCCATTCGCTGCTGCACCCCACCACGCGCGGATTTTACGCGGCCTCATGGCTGCATTGTGACAATGCGACCATTGTCCAATACGCCCTGCCGCCGTCGCCGAAACTCGTCGCTGGACATTGCGCGCAATCGTTTCACAATGGGGAAAGGGAGGACGCCATGCTTGGATTGATGCAGGAATGGCCGCTGCTTTGCCATAAGCTGCTGGACAACGCGGCTAACCAGCATGGCAATCGCGAGGTCGTCTCGCGCTCGATCGAAGGGCCGATCGTGCGCACCACCTATGCGGAACTGCGCCGCCGCGCGCTCAGGCTGGCGGACAGGCTGGAGCGCGACGGCTTCGCCCTGGGCGACCGCATCGCCACCCTTGCCTGGAACACCGCGCGCCACCTCGAGGCCTGGTATGGCATCATGGGCATCGGCGCGATCTACCATACGCTCAACCCGCGCCTGCATGTCGAGCAACTGGCCTGGATCATGAACCACGCCGAAGACAAGGCGCTGTTCGTGGACCTGACGTTTCTGCCGCTGGCGGAAAAACTGGCCGCGCAGGTCGACTCGCTCCGCCGCTTCGTGGTGCTGACCGACCGGGCGCACATGCCCGAGACGGCGCTGCCGGGTGCCGTCGCCTACCAGGAATGGCTGGAGGAGGCGCAGGACGGCTTCGCCTGGAAAAGCTTTGACGAGAACACCGCCGCCGGCATGTGCTACACCTCCGGCACGACCGGCGAGCCGAAGGGCGTGCTCTACAGCCACCGCTCGAACGTGCTGCATGCCATGATCGCCTCGATGCCCGATGCCATGGGCCTTTCCTCGCGTGACGTGGTGCTGCCGGTGGTGCCGATGTTCCACGCCAACGCCTGGGGGCTCGGCCAGAGCGGGCCGATGGTCGGGGCCAAGATGGTGATGCCCGGCGCGAAGATGGACGGCGCCTCGATCTACGAGCTCCTGGACACCGAAAAGGTGACCTTCACCGCCGCCGTCCCCACCGTGTGGCTGATGCTGCTGCAATATCTGGAGGAGACGGGAAAGAAACTGCCCTATCTCGACAAGGTGGTGATCGGCGGCTCGGCTTGCCCGCGTTCGATGATCCAGAAGTTCCAGGACCAATACGGCGTCGAGGTCATCCACGCCTGGGGCATGACCGAGATGTCGCCGCTCGGCACGCTCTGCGCGCTGAAGCCGGAATACGCCGGCCGCACCGGCGAACAGCGCCTCGACGTGCAGCAGACACAAGGCTTCGCGCCCTTCGGCGTGGAGATGAAGGTCACCGACGACGAGGGCAGGGAACATCCCTGGGACGGCAGGACCTTCGGCAGGCTCAAGGTCCGCGGACCGGCGGTCGCCAGCGCCTATTACGGCGGCGCCGGCCCGGAGCAGTTCGACGAGCAGGGTTGGTTCGACACCGGCGATGTCGCCCATATCGACCCGAACGGCTACATGGAGATCACCGACCGCGCCAAGGACGTCATCAAGTCGGGTGGCGAGTGGATTTCCACCATCGCGCTGGAAAACCTCGCCGTCGGCCATCCCGATGTCGCCGAGGCGGCGGTGATCGGCGTCAGGCACTCCCGGTGGACCGAACGACCGCTGCTGGTGGTGGTGCTGAAGCCGGGCCGGGAAACGGCCAAGGCCGATATCCTCGCCTGCCTCGAAGGCAAGGTCGCGAAATGGTGGCTGCCCGACGACGTCGCCTTCGTCGACGAGATACCCCATACCGCCACCGGCAAGATCAGGAAGACGGCGCTGCGGCGGCAGTTCGAGGACTATCGGTTGCCGGGCGACTGACGCATAGTCGCTCAAAGGACGAATCGGGGGCAGGGCGGATGACGCCGGGCTCCGGCACAGCCGGGCGACGATGAGGCAATATCGCGAACAGCGCAGATCGAGAGCGAGCGGCTGGTGCCGCCGCGTGGCCGCCTTCGCGGCCGTGCTCGGCATCGTCGTGTGGACCGGGCACCATTTCGGGGTGGTCGAGACGCTGGGCTATCTGTGGGTGCTGGCGCTGGTGGCGCTGCTCGCCGCCTTTTCGCTGATACTGGCCGCTTTCGCCTTTTCCCGCGTCTGGACCTTCGGCGACAGCGGCGGCCGCGACGTCGCCTTCGGCGTGATCTTCGCGCTGCTGGTCTTCTCGCCCTATGGCGTCGTCGCCTATCTGATGCTGACCGAGCCGCCCTTGCAGGCGGTGACCACCGATGCCGAGAACCCGCCGGCGCTGCCCACGGCGACGGGCCGCACCGGCAGCATGAACGCGCTTCTGCCGCAAAGCCCCGGCGAGCAGCGGCTGCAGGCGCAGCACTACCCGCTGGTGACCGGCCGGCGCTACCAGTTGCCCTTCGATGAGACGCTGGCGGCCGTCCAGACGGTGCTTTTGCGCCAGGGCTGGAGTAAGGTCGAGGGGCCGGACGTGGATGCGGAGGACGCCGGAGAAGCGACCATCGGCGCGGTGGCCCCGAGCTTCATTCTCGACCTGCCTGCCGACGTTTCCATCCGCGTCACGGCCGATGACGACGACGCCACGCTGGTCGACATGCGCTCGGCCTCGCGCTACGGCCGCCACGATCTCGGCGACAATGCGTGCCGCATCACCGCCTTCCTGGCCGAACTCGACCAGCAGGTGGCCGGCCTCGTCGGCGCGGCCGCCGCGCAGTAGGACAGGGTTCAGCCTTTCGCGAGCGTCACGCCGCCGGCGTGTAGGTCGCCTCGATGGCCGGGCTGCCCTCGGCATGCACCAGGCCGCGTGCGACGAGATCTTCCAGATGCGCCAGCACCGACAGGGCGGCCGCGCCGTGCAGGCGTGGGTCGGTGCCGCGGTAGATTGCCTCGACCATCGCCTTGACGGTACGGTCGCCCAGGCGGATGCGTTCGAGGATGGCGCGCTCCCGCATCTTGCGGTGGGCCTTGAGGCCGCGCATGAAGGTGGCGGGCCGGCTCACCGGGCCGCCATGGCCGGGCAGGAGCAGGCGGTCGCCGCGCCCGATCAGCTTGTCCAGCGAGGCCATGTAGTCGGCCATGCTGCCGTCCGGCGGCGCCACGATGGTGGTGGACCAGCCCATGACGTGATCGGCCGAAAACAGGATGCCGGTGCCTTCCAGCGCGAAGGCGGCGTGGTTGGCGGCATGGCCGGGGGTCAGCACCGCCTTCAGCCGCCACTCGCCGCCGTCGACGACCTCGCCATCGGCCAGCCGCCGGTCGGGCCGGAAGGCAAGGTCGGCGCTGGCGTCGAGCCCGACCTCGCCGGGGCGGCGTTCGCGGGCCGAGCGGTGCGGTCCCTCGGCCAGCACGACGGCGCCGGTCGCAGCCTTCAGGCGCACCGTCAGCGGCGAATGGTCCTTGTGCGTGTGGCTGACGAAGATGTGGCTGACCGGGCGCTTGCCGATCGCGGCCATCAGCGTGTCGAAATGGCGGTCGTCGTCGGGGCCGGGGTCTATGACGGCGAGCGTGTCCGTGCCGACGAGATAGCTGTTGGTACCGTGGAAGGTGAACGGGCTCGGGTTGTTGGCGGTGATTCGCGCGACACCCGCCGCGACCTCGACTGCCTTGCCGTAGGACGGCTCGAAAACGAGGTCGAAACTAAGGGGCATGACCGGATGCTCTCGCAGGATGTGACGAAACAGGCAAAACCGATTGCCGCTTAGCATGGAAGCCCATATAGGAAAATGCGAGCCGCAACACGGCGTCGGCACCGAATTGAATTGGAGAAGATCATGGCTGTTGCAACGACGATGCGTCCCCTGGCGTCCCTCGCCCTGCCGCGTGAAGGCGCGTCGCGTCTGGCGATGCAGATATTCCTGGCCGTGGCCGGAACGCTGCTCCTGACTATCTCGGCCAAGACCAAGGTCGTGCTCGGCCCGGTCGACATGAACCTGCAGACGCTCGCCGTGTCGCTGATCGCCGCATCCTTCGGCTGGCGGCTGGGTCTGGCGACGGTGCTGCTTTACCTCGCCGAAGGCGCAGCAGGCCTCCCGGTCTTCCAGAGCACGCCGGAAAAGGGCATCGGCATCGCCTACATGCTCGGAACCACCGGCGGCTATCTGGCCGGCTTCGTGGTGATGACGGCGATCATCGGCTGGGCGGCTGACCGCGGCTGGGACCGCAACGTCTTCAAGCTGTTCGGGACCATGCTGGTTGCCGAAGTCATCATGATGGCGATGGGCTACTCCTGGCTGGCCACGCTGATCGGCGCGCCGGCCGCCTGGCAGTTCGGCGTCGTTCCCTTCATCGTCGGCGACCTCGTCAAGATTGCGCTCGCGGCAAGCCTGGTGCCGGCGGTCTGGAGCCTCGACTTCCTGCGCACGAAGTAATCGCGGCGCTCTTCCGGCGGCTGCCGCCAGCCGGAAGAGCCGATATCAATGATGAAACGGCCGGCCTGGGTAGGCCGGCCGTTTCAGTTTCGGGGCATTGCCCCCGCTTCGTGGAATGGTATCTCGCCTGCTACGGGCAGAGCTCGTAGCAGCGCGCCAGCGGCTACTCCGCCGCCTGCGCCGAATTCGAGCCGACATAGTTGCGGATCGTCTCGATGACCCGGTCCTGGTCGGCTTCGCTGAGATAGGGATGCATCGGCAGGCACAGGATGCGGTTGGGCAGTTCCTCGGAAACCTTGAGGCCGGTCGGCGTGCGCGGGTAGCGCTCATAGGCCACCTGCTGGTGCAGCGGCTTGACGTAGTAGATGACCGAGGGAATGCCCTTTTCCTGCAAATGCGCCTTCAGCCCGTCGCGCTTCGGCGTTTCGATGGCGTATTGCGCCCAGGCCGAGCGGCCATGGCCGAGGTTGCTCGCGGCCTTCACCACGTCCGAAAGCCCCTCCGCATAGCGGCCGGCGACCCTCTGGCGGGCGACCATCTCTTCCTCGAGGATGGCGAGCTTTTCGATCAGGATCGCCGCCTGCAGCGTGTCGAGACGCGAATTGATGCCGACATGGACGTTGTCGTACTGCGTCTCGCCCTTGCCGTGGAAGGCATAGGAACGCAGCTTGTCGGCCAGCGCCGCGTCGTTGGTGAACATCGCGCCGCCGTCGCCATAGCAGCCGAGCGGCTTGGCGGGGTAGAAGCTGGTGCCGGCAACATGGCCGAACGCGCCGCACATCGTGCCGTCGGCCGAACCGCCCATCGACTGCGCCGCGTCCTCGATCACCAGCAGGTTTTCGCGTTCCGCGATCGCCATGATGGCATCGTAGTCGGCTGCAAGGCCGAACAGGTCGACCGGGATGATCGCCTTCGGCTGCAGGCGGCCTTCCTTCTTGACCATGGCGATTGCCGCTTCGAGGCTGGCGATGTCGATGTTGTAGGTGGACGCGTCGACGTCCACGAACACCGGCTCGGCCTTGGCCAGCGCCACCACTTCCGCCGTCGCGGCGAAGGTGAAGCTCGGCACGAACACCGCGTCGCCCGGGCCGATGCCGGAGGCGTAGAGAGGCAACAGCAGGGCGTCGGTGCCGTTGGCGCAGGCCACGACATACTCGACGCCGGCATAGGCGGCCAGCTTCTGCTCGAATTCCGCGACTTCCGGCCCGAGAATGTAGCGCCCGCCCTCGACGACGCGTTCCACCGCCGCCTTCAACCTGTCGTGGATTTTTGCGCGCTGCGCACCAAGGTCGATGAACTGCATGACGATCTCGCTTCTGAATTGTTGCGCCGCTGGTATCAGAGATGGGCTTGTCGCGAAAGTCTGCAATGGTTGGTACAGGCGGAAGGAAGCCCCGGTCAGTCGCCCCCGCCGATCTCGTGGCGCCATGGCGGGTTGGCGCCGGCGCGCGAGACGGTGACGGCGGCGGCCTGCGCGCCCAGCGTCAGCGCCTGCCGGATCGCCTCTTCCGAAAGGTCGGCGATGGCCGTCTTGCTCAACAGGTTCTGCTCATGCAGCGAGGCGAGAATGCCCGCGTTGAAGGTGTCGCCGGCCCCGACGGTGTCGACGACGGCGATCTTTTGCGGCTGCACCGCGACGGTGTGCGAGCGGCTGTAGGCGACCGCCCCCTTGGCGCCCTGGGTGATGACGATCAGCCTGGGACCGCGATCGAGCCAGCGGCGGACCACCTCTTCCTGGGTGCCGGGCTCGTCGAACCAGGCAAGGTCCTCGTCCGACAGCTTGACGATGTCGGCCATCGCCACCATGCGGCGGATGCGCTCGGCGTGGCGGGCGCGGTCGGGGATGAAGCCGGGCCGGATATTGGGGTCGAGCATGGTGACGCGCTTCCCGTGCTCGCGCGCCATCAGCGCTTCGTAGGTCGAGCCGCAGGGCTCGGGAATGAGGCTGATCGCCCCGAACAGCAGTGCCGAGACGTCGTCGGCGAGGGTAGGCAGGTCCTGCGGCGACAGCATGCGCCCGGCCGTGCCTTCGTCATAGAAGACATAGCTGGCGTGGCCGTCCTTCAGGTCGACGAAGGCAAGCGTCGTCGGCCGGGCCGAAAAGTGTGCGTAGCGCGTGCCGGCCTTGCTCTCGGCCAGGACGCGCATGATCTGCTGGCCGAACAGGTCGGTGGAAAGGCCGGAAAGGAATTCCGCCGGCGCGCCGAGCCGCCCGAGCGCGATCGCCGTGTTGAACACCGCTCCCCCCGCATAGGGCGCGAAGGCCGGCTCGCCGGCTTCCGAGCGGCGCGGCAGCATATCGATCAGGGCTTCACCGCAACAGACGATCATGCTTCTTCTCTCCAGCCATGAATCTCCTTGTGGAGACGAGGCTTGATATCAAAAATTTCCGGCGAGCGAAGTCGGCCCGACGAGGAAGCGTTCGGAGAGCGGCAGGCTGGCGCCGCCCATGGCGCGGGCGTGGATGCCGATCGTGCCTTCCCGTACCTCCGGCAGGGCGAGGCCCTCGCCGTCGACCTTGCTGATCGCCTTGCTGACGGCGGCGACGAGTTGCCGCCTGACGGAGAGCGGCATCCACCCGTCGATGACGGCGGCCTCGAAATCGATGACGGCCGCCGCCGCCGTGATCGCGTAGGCCAGCGCATCGGCGGCGCGTTCGATCCATGCGGGCAGGTCGGGGCCGGGGCCGTCGCCCCAGTCCTCGGGCGTTTCCCAAAGGGCGGAGGCGTCGCCGCCGCGCGCGAGAATGGCCTTTTCCAGCATGGCTATGGAGGCGATGTCGATCAACTGCGCCGGCTTGCCGTTCGAGCCCGGCACCGGCATCGAGCCGAGCGCGCCGGCATTGCCCGTCGGCCCGCCATAAAGGCGGCCGTCGAGCACGATGCCGCCGCCGGCGAAGGCGCCGATGTAGAAGTAGACGAAGTTGCGGAGGCTCCCCGCCTGGCCGAACACCTGTTCGGCGCCGCAGGCCGCCGTGGCGTCGTTTTGCAGGAAGACCGGAAACGGGCACAGCGCCTGGATGTCGGCGCGCATGTCGCAGCGGCGCCATTCCTCCCGCACGGCTTCCGGCGCGCCGACGGCATCGGCCCAGTTCCACAGTTCGAAGGGCATGGCGATGCCGAGCCCGGCGATGCGCTGGTCATGCGCGGGGGAAAGGCGGCTCCGCATCTCTTTGAGCGCCGTGGCGGCGAAATCCAGCGCGGCGTCGGGCGTCGGGTAGCGGTAGGTCTTCTGCTTCCGTTCCTGGACGTTGCCGAGAAAATCGATCAGCACCATCTCGATGCTGCGGCGGCCGATCTTCAGGCCGACGAAGAAGGCGCCGTGCGGGTCGAGCGCCATCGGGATCGACGGCTGGCCGATGCGCCCGCGCACCGGCTCCAGCCGCAACAGCAGCCCGTCGTCCTCGAGCTTGCGCATGATGACCGAGACCGTCTGCGCCGACAGGCCGGTCATGCGCGCGATGTCGGATTTGGCGAGGCTGCCGTTCTGGCGCACCAGCGACAGCACCAGCCGCTCGTTATGGTCGCGCATGCCGCTCTGGTTGGTGCCGCGATGAAACTGCCCCGCCGCCGGCCCGCGCGGCCCACCCCTGATAACGCCGCTGTCCACCATCCCTCCAGCCTTCGACATATTGCCGTCAGCATGCGAAAGGAGGTCGTCCCTGTCAATAATAAATAAGAGTGATTTAATTATTGACTCTGGCTGGGTGCTGGTGTTCTTTGATCACGTGGGGAGGGGCGCGGACCGCGCCGGTCCCGCATGATGACCCGGTATGGTCCGGCGTCAACTGGCTTTCTGGGAGAAGCAACCGATGAAGAAATCCGTTTTGCGCGCAGCCTTGTTGGGCGTATCGGCACTTGGGCTTGCGGTGGTGAGCGCGCCTGCGTCCGCCGCCGGCGTTTCGGCCTGCCTGATCACCAAGACCGACACCAATCCGTTCTTCGTGAAGATGAAGGAAGGCGCGACCGCCAAGGCCAAGGAACTGGGCGTCGATCTCAAGAGCTATGCCGGAAAGATCGACGGCGACAGCGAAAGCCAGGTCGCGGCCATCGAAAGCTGCATCGCCGACGGGGCCAAGGGCATCCTCATCACCGCCTCGGATACGGCCGGCATCGTGCCGACGCTGAAGAAGGCCCGCGATGCCGGCATGCTGGTCATCGCGCTCGACACGCCGCTCGAGCCGGCCGACGCCGCCGACGCGACCTTCGCCACCGACAATCTCCTGGCCGGCGAACTGATCGGCAAATGGGCCGCCGCCACGCTCGGCGACAAGGCCAAGGATGCCAAGATCGCCTTCCTCGACCTGACGCCGTCGCAGCCGACCGTCGACGTGCTGCGCGACCAGGGCTTCATGAAGGGTTTCGGCATCGACACCAAGGACATCAACAAGATCGGCGACGAGGACGATCCGCGCATCGTCGGCCATGACGTCACCAACGGCAACGAGGAGGGCGGGCGCCAGGCGATGGAGAACCTTCTCCAGAAGGATCCGTCCATCAATGTCGTCCACACCATCAACGAACCTGCCGCCGCCGGCGCGTACCAGGCGCTGAAAGCCGTCGGCATGGAGAACAACGTGCTGATCGTCTCCGTCGACGGCGGCTGCCCGGGCGTCAAGAACGTCGAGGCCGGCGTCATCGGCGCGACCTCGCAGCAATATCCGTTGCAGATGGCCGCGCTCGGCATCGAGGCGATCAAGAAGTTCGCCGACACCGGCGAGAAGCCGTCGCCGACCGAGGGCAAGACCTTCGTCGACACGGGCGTCAACCTGGTCACGGCCAAGCCGGCTCCAGGCGTCGAGTCCATCGACGTCAAGGAAGGCCTGGCCAAGTGCTGGGGTTGAAGTCGCTGCCTTTTGGGTAAAAGGTAAAATGACGGTGCCGCGGCGCGGTTTCGCCCGCGCCGCGGCACCGGGTGCAGACCCATGGGGAGGAGATTTGCATGAGTGAGGCTTCGGCGAACGCCCGGCAACCACAGGAATTCGAGAAGGCGCTTTCCGGCAGCGATACCGCTGTCGCGAATTTCGAGGTCAGCGAGCGGTCCGGGCTGGAGAAGGTGCAGCATTTCCTGCACGCAAGCCCCGCCGCTGTTCCGCTCATCGTTCTTGTCGCCTCGCTTCTGGTCTTTGCGGTGATCATCGGCGGTCGTTTCTTCTCGGCCTTCTCGATGACGCTGATCCTGCAGCAGGTCGCCATCGTCGGCTTCGTCGGCGCGGCGCAGACACTCGTCATCCTGACGGCCGGCATTGACCTATCGGTCGGCGCGATCATGGTGCTGTCGTCGGTGGTGATGGGCCAGTTCACCTTCCGCTACGGGCTCCCGGCGCCGCTCGCCATCCTGTGCGGCTTTGCCGTAGGCGCCGCCTGCGGCTGGCTGAACGGCTTCCTGGTGGCGCGCATGCGGCTGCCGCCCTTCATCGTGACGCTGGGGACGTGGCAGATCGTGCTCGCCGCCAACTTCCTTTATTCCGCCAACGAGACCATCCGCGCGCAGGAGATAGAGGCGCAGGCGCCGATCCTGCAATTCTTCGGACAAAGCGTGCGCCTGGGCAGCGCGGTCTTCACCTACGGCGTCATTACCATGGTGGTTCTGGTGCTGATCCTTTGGTACGTGCTCAACCACACCGCCTGGGGCCGGCACGTCTATGCCGTGGGCGACGACCCGGAAGCGGCCGAACTGTCCGGCGTCAACGTCTCGCGCATGCTGATTTCCGTCTACGTGCTGGCCGGGCTGATCTGCGCGTTGGCCGGCTGGGCGCTGATCGGGCGCATCGGCTCGGTCTCGCCCACCTCCGGCCAGTTCGCCAACATCGAATCGATCACCGCCGTGGTGATCGGCGGCGTGTCGCTGTTCGGCGGGCGCGGCTCCATCCTCGGCATGCTGTTCGGTGCGCTGATCGTCGGCGTCTTCTCGCTGGCGCTCAGGCTCATCGGCACCGATCCGCAATGGACCTACCTGCTGATCGGCACCCTCATCATCGCCGCCGTCGCGGTCGACCAGTGGATCAGAAAGGTAGCCGGCTGATGGAACAGAAGCCTCTTCTTCAGGCGCGCGGTCTGGTCAAGCGCTACGGCCGCGTCACGGCCCTAAACGCGGCCGATTTCGATCTCTATCCGGGGGAAATCCTGGCGGTGATCGGCGACAACGGCGCCGGAAAATCCTCGCTCATCAAGGCGATCTCGGGGGCGGTGACGCCGGACGAGGGCGAAATCCGCCTCGACGGCGAACTCGTCTCCTTCAAGTCGCCGATGGAGGCGCGCAAGGCCGGCATCGAGACGGTCTACCAGAACCTTGCCTTGTCGCCGGCGCTTTCCATTGCCGACAACATGTTCCTGGGGCGCGAACTGCGCAAGCCGGGCTTCCTCGGCGAGTGGTTGCGCATGCTGGACCGGCCGGCCATGGAAAAGCGGGCGCGCGAAAAGCTTTCCGAGCTCGGCCTGATGACCATCCAGAACATCGGCCAGGCGGTGGAGACGCTGTCGGGCGGCCAGCGCCAAGGCGTCGCCGTGGCCCGCGCAGCCGCTTTCGGCTCGAAGGTCATCATCCTCGACGAACCGACAGCCGCGCTCGGGGTCAAGGAAAGCCGCCGCGTCCTGGAACTGATCCTCGACGTAAAGCGGCGCGGCCTGCCGATCGTGCTGATCTCGCACAACATGCCGCATGTCTTCGAGGTGGCCGACCGCATCCATATCCATCGGCTCGGACGCCGTCTCACCGTCATCGATCCCAAGGAATACACGATGTCGGACGCCGTGGCCTTCATGACCGGCGCCAAGGTGCCACCGGAGGCTGCTGTCGCTGCTTGATGGCGGGTTCGTTTATCCGTAGATCGCTGGGAGAAACAGCCGTTACCGCTTGCCGACAGGCTCTAAATCGATTTAGCATTCAGACCCTGTAGCGGCGCGGCGATGGCCCCAGCAAGGACAGCAGCAGAAACGACATGGCGCGCGCGACCAACATATCCCTGCCGGAAAATCCCGCTCCCAGCGTGCTGGCGGCCGAAGTCCTGCAGGCGCTGAAATATCGCATCGGCAAGGACGCGACCGTCGCCACGCCCTATGACTGGCTGACCGCCTCGATCAAGGTGGTGCGCGACCGCGTCATCGACCGCTGGATGAAGGGCACCAAGGAAGCCTACGAAAGGCAGGAAAAGCGCGTCTACTACCTGTCGCTGGAATTCCTGATCGGGCGGCTGATGCGCGACGCCTTCTCCAACCTCGGCCTGATGGAGGCGATGCGCGAGGCGCTTTCCTCGCTCGGCGTCGATCTGGACAGGATCGCGGCGCTGGAGCCGGATGCGGCACTCGGCAATGGCGGCCTGGGGCGGCTGGCCGCCTGCTTCATGGAATCCATGGCCACCGTTGACATTCCGGCGCACGGCTACGGCATCCGCTACGCCAACGGCATGTTCCGGCAGGAGATCCAGGACGGCTGGCAGGTGGAACTGCCGGAAACCTGGCTCGACCATGGCAACCCGTGGGAATTCGAGCGCCGCGAGCGCGCCTTCGAGGTCGGCTTCGGCGGCGCCGTCGAGTCGGTCGCCGGGCCGGAGGGCGCGGACGAGCGTCATGTCTGGCACCCGAACGAGCGCGTGCTGGCGGTCGCCTACGACACGCCGGTGGTCGGCTGGCGTGCCAACCGCGTCAATACGCTCAGGCTGTGGTCGGGCATGCCGGTCGACCCGATCCTGCTCGACCGCTTCAATGCCGGCGATTATGTCGGCGCGCTGGCCGAGAGCAACAAGGCCGACACGCTGTCGCGCGTGCTCTACCCGGCCGACTCCCACAAGGAAGGGCAGGAACTGCGGTTCCGGCAGGAGTATTTCTTCTCCTCCGCTTCCCTGCAGGACATCCTGCAGCGGCATCTCAGCCAGTATGGCGGCCTTTCCTCGCTGCCCGACAAGGCGGCGATCCACCTCAACGACACCCATCCGGCCATTGCCGTGCCGGAACTGATGCGGCTGTTGATCGACGTCCACGGCATGGATTTCGACCAGGCCTGGGACGTCACCCGGCGCACCTTCGCCTATACCAATCACACGCTGCTGCCGGAGGCGCTGGAAAGCTGGCCGGTGCCGCTGTTCGAGCGGCTTTTGCCGCGCCATATGCAGATCGTCTACGCCATCAATGCGGCCGTGCTCCTGGAAGCGCGCACCACCGGCCGTTTCGACGGCGGCCAGATCGCCAGCATCTCGCTGATCCAGGAAAACGGCGACCGCCGCGTGCGCATGGGCAACCTCGCCTTCATCGGCTCGCATTCGGTCAACGGTGTCTCGGCCCTGCACACCGAACTGATGAAGGAGACGGTGTTCGCCGACCTGCACCGCCTCTATCCCGAGCGCATCAACAACAAGACCAACGGCATCACGCCGCGCCGCTGGCTGTTCCAGTGCAACAGCGGCCTGACCGGGCTGGCGCGCGAGGCGATCGGCGACCGCTTCCTCGACGACATCGAGGCGCTCGGCGACCTCGGCAAGCTGGCGGGCGATGCGGCGTTCCGCGAGAAATTCGCTGCCGTGAAGCGCGCGAACAAGGCGCGGCTCGCCAACTTGGTGGCCGAGCGGCTCGGCATCAAGGTCGACCCGTCGGCGCTGTTCGATATCCAGATCAAGCGCATCCACGAATACAAGCGCCAGCTCTTGAATATTCTGGAAGCCATTTCCCTTTACGACCAAATCCGTTCGCACCCCGAGCGGGACTGGACCCCGCGGGTAAAATTCTTCGGTGGCAAGGCGGCACCGAGCTACCATAACGCCAAGCTGATCATCAAACTGGCCAACGACGTCGCCCGTGTCATCAACGGCGACCCGTCCGTGCGCGGCCTGCTGAAAGTGGTGTTCGTGCCCAACTACAATGTCAGCGCCGCCGAAGTGATGATGCCGGCCGCAGACCTCTCCGAGCAGATTTCGACCGCCGGCATGGAAGCCTCCGGCACCGGCAACATGAAGTTCGCGCTGAACGGCGCGCTCACCATCGGTACGCTCGACGGCGCCAATGTCGAGATCAGGGAGCGCGTCGGCGACGAGAACATCTTCATCTTCGGGCTGACCGCCGAGGAAGTGGCCGAGCGCCGCGCCAACGGCTACGAGCCGCGTGCCGTCGTCGAGGCCTCGCGGGAACTGTCGCAGGCGATCGCGGCGGTTTCCTCCGGCGTGTTCTCGCCCGGCGATCCTTCCCGCTACCGCGACCTCATGGACGGGCTCTACCAGCACGATTGGTTCATGGTCGCCGCCGACTTCGACGCCTACGCCGCCACGCAGCGCGCCGTCGACGACGTCTGGCGCGACAGCCCCGACTGGTACGCCCGCGCCATCCGCAACGTCGCCCATATGAGCTGGTTCTCGTCCGACCGGACCATCCGCGAATACGCCAAGGAAATCTGGAACGTACCGGTGTGATGGGAGCGAGTACGTGATAACATTGTTGTAACAGGCGGCCGCACTACTATATGGTTCAACACGGTCATGGAGACGGCAATGTTGAGCGCAGTGAAAAAAATCGGCAATTCGGCCGGGATCATCATCCCGAAGCCACTGCTGGCGGAACTGGGGGCGCAGGCGGGTGACAACGTCAATCTGCGCTTCGAGCAGGGGCGTATCGTGATAGAGCGTGCCGCCCCGCCGGTACGCGAGGGGTGGGCGGAGGACGCCCAGCGCCTCGCGGCGGAGGGCGATGAACCTGCGTGGCCCGAATTCGCCAACGACGAGGACGCCGACTTCACATGGTGAAACGCGGGGACGTCTGGCTGGCCGCGCTCGATCCGACGATCGGCAGCGAAATCCGCAAGACGCGGCCCTGCCTGATCGTTTCACCGCCGGAGATACACGACCATCTGCGTACGGTTATCGTGGCGCCGATGACTTCGGGAAGCCGGCCGGCCGGTTTTCGGGTCCCGATATCGTTTCAGGGCGTCGAAGGGTTGATTCTTCTGGAACAGGCGCGGGCGTTGGACAAGCGGAGGCTGGTGAAGAACCTGGGCCAGGTTCCCGACGAGGTATTGAAGCAGGCTTTGCGCGTGTTGCGGGAACTCTACGAGGAATGACCGGGCGGACAGGGCGGAAGCGTCAGGTCGCTGGTTCTCGTCCGACCGGACCATCCGCGAATACGCCAAAGAAATCTGGAACGTACCGGTGTGATGTGATTGCATGAGGACGGCGCTGAACTGCGCCGGCGTCGAGGAGAGGGTCCAGTTGGCGAAGAAACCGCGAGCCACTGCTGACAATGCCTGCGAAGGGCTGGCGGCGGCTGGGGATATCGAGGCGATCGTTGCCGGTACGCATGGCGACCCCTTCGCGGTTCTGGGTGTCCAGCAGGCAGGAAAGGCGTTTTTCGCCCGTTGCTTCATCCCCCATGCGGAATTCGTCGCCGCCTTCACGCTGGCCGGCAGGAAGGCGGGCGAGCTTGCCCGCAGCGACGATGCCGGCTTCTTCGAGGGAAAGCTCTCCATCCGCAAGCGCCAGCCGCTACGTTACCACGCCCGCAATGAAGGCGGCGAGTGGTGGCTGATCGACCCTTATTCGTTCGGGCCGGTGCTGGGGCCGATGGACGATTATTACATCGCCGAAGGCTCGCATCTGCGGCTGTTCGACAAGCTCGGCGCGCACCTGATCGAGCATGAGGGCGCTTCCGGCGTGCAGTTCGCGGTGTGGGCGCCCAATGCCCGGCGCGTCTCGGTCGTCGGCGACTTCAACGGATGGGACGGCCGTCGCCACCCGATGCGCGAGCGCCGCGATACCGGTATCTGGGAATTGTTCCTGCCCGATATCGGCGCCGGGCGCGCCTATAAATATGAAATTCTTGGGCCGGACGGCGCGCGCCTGCCGCTGAAGGCCGATCCGTTCGCCTTCCAGTCCGAATTGCGTCCGGCGACCGCGTCGGTGACGGCGCCGCCGCTCGCGCATGAATGGGGCGACGAGGCGCATCGCGCCTACTGGCGCAAGGCGGACCTGCGCCGCCAGCCGGTCTCGATCTACGAAGTGCATGCCGGTTCGTGGCAACTCGGCGACGACGGTTCGTTCCTGTCGTGGGACCAACTGGCCGAGCGGCTTATCCCCTATGTGGTCGACACCGGCTTCACCCATATCGAGTTCCTGCCGATCTCCGAATATCCCTACGATCCGTCCTGGGGCTACCAGACGACGGGGCTTTACGCGCCGACCGCGCGCTTCGGCGATCCGGCCGGCTTCGCACGCTTCGTCGACGGCGCGCACCGGGCTGGCATCGGCGTCATTCTCGACTGGGTGCCGGCGCATTTTCCGGTGGACGAGCACGGGCTGGCGAAGTTCGACGGCACCGCCCTTTACGAGCATGCCGATCCGCGCAAGGGGTTCCATCCGGACTGGAACACGGCGATCTACAATTTCGGCCGCCGCGAGGTCGTTTCCTTCCTCGTCAACAATGCGCTTTACTGGGCCGAAAAATTCCACGTCGACGGCCTGCGCGTCGATGCGGTGGCCTCGATGCTCTACCTCGATTATTCGCGCAAGGCGGGCGAGTGGCTGCCCAACGAGAAGGGCGGGCGCGAGAATTTGGAGGCGGTGCGCTTCCTGCAGTGCATGAACAAGGAGCTCTACGGCCACCATCCGGGCGTCATGACCATCGCCGAGGAATCGACCTCCTGGCCGAAGGTGTCGCAGCCGGTCCACGAAGGCGGGCTTGGCTTCGGCTTCAAGTGGAACATGGGCTTCATGCACGACACGCTGGAATATTTTTCCCGCGAGCCCGTGCACCGCAAGTTCCACCACAACGACCTCACTTTCGGCCTGATGTACGCCTTTTCCGAGAACTTCGTCCTGCCGCTCAGCCATGACGAGGTGGTGCATGGCAAGGGCACGCTGCTGGAAAAAATGGCGGGGGACGACTGGCAGAAATTCGCCACGCTGCGCGCCTTCTATGCCTTCATGTGGGGCTATCCGGGCAAGAAACTCCTGTTCATGGGCCAGGAGTTCGCACAACGCCGCGAATGGTCGGAAGCGCGCGCGCTCGACTGGAACCTGCTCGATTATGCCCCGCATCGCGGCGTGCGCGATACGCTGCGCGATCTGAACCGCCTGTACCGCTCGCGCCCGGCGCTGCATGCGCGCGACTGCGAACCGGAAGGCTTTTCCTGGCTGATCGTCGACGACAGCGAAAATTCGGTCTTTGCCTGGCTGCGCAGCGCGCCCGGCGAGAACCCGATCGCGGTGATCTCGAATTTCACGCCGGTCCCGCGCGAAAGCTACCGCGTGCCGCTGCCGGCCGAAGGCGTCTGGCGCGAAATCATCAACACCGACGCCAGCGCCTATGGCGGTTCCGGCAAGGGCAATGGCGGGGCTGTCGAGGCGCGCGCCGAGGGTGGAAAAATTTCGGCGGTGATGTTGCTGCCGCCGCTGGCGACGATCATGCTGGAATTTGCTCCGCAGTGAGTTTCAAGGGGAGGCTGTAGAAATGGTGGAGACGAAACGGACCCAACCGCTGGCGCGCGATGCCATGGCCTATGTGCTGGCCGGTGGCCGTGGCAGCCGTCTCAAGGAACTGACCGACCGCCGCGCCAAGCCCGCCGTCTATTTCGGCGGCAAGACCCGCATCATCGACTTCGCGCTTTCCAATGCGCTGAACTCCGGCATCCGCCGCCTCGGCGTCGCCACCCAGTACAAGGCGCATTCGCTGATCCGCCACCTGCAGCGCGGCTGGAATTTCCTGCGGCCCGAGCGCAACGAAAGCTTCGATATCCTGCCGGCCTCGCAGCGCGTCTCGGAAACGCAGTGGTACGAGGGCACGGCCGATGCCGTCTACCAGAATATCGACATCATCGAGAGCTACGGCCCGGAATTCATGGTGATCCTGGCCGGCGACCACATCTACAAGATGGACTACGAGTTGATGCTGCGCCAGCACGTCGACGCCAATGCCGACGTGACGGTCGGCTGCCTCGAGGTGCCGCGCGTGGAGGCGACCGGCTTCGGCGTCATGCATGTCGACAAGAAGGACAACATCATCGCCTTCGTCGAGAAACCGGCCGACCCGCCCGGCATTCCCGACAAGCCGGATTTCGCGCTGGCCTCGATGGGCATCTACGTGTTCAGGACGAAATTCCTGATGGAACTGCTGCGCCAGGACGCCGCCGACCCCAATTCGAGCCGCGACTTCGGCAAGGACATCATCCCGGCCATCGTCAAGGGCGGCAAGGCGGTCGCGCATCGCTTCGCCAAGTCCTGCGTGCGCTCGACGCAGGAGGCGCTGCCCTACTGGCGCGACGTCGGCACCGTGGACGCCTATTGGGAGGCCAATATCGATCTCACCGACATCACGCCCGAGCTCGACCTCTATGACAGCGACTGGCCGATCTGGACCTATGCCGAACTGAAGCCGCCGGCCAAGTTCGTGCATGACGAGGACGGAAGGCGTGGCGAGGCGATCTCGTCGCTGGTCTCGGGCGATTGCATCATCTCCGGCGCCTCGCTGCGCCGCAGCCTGATCTTTACCGGCGCGCGCATCAATTCCTATTCGAAGCTGGAAGAAGTGGTGATGCTGCCCGACTGCACCGTCGGCCGCAACTCGCGGCTGAGCCGGGTGGTGCTCGACCATGGCGTGCGCATCCCGGAGGGGCTGGTGGTCGGCGAGGACCCGGAACTCGACGCCAAGCGCTTCCGCGTCTCGGAAAAAGGCATCTGCCTGATCACCCAGCCGATGATCGACAGGCTGGAGGCGTGAGCATTGGCTGAGATATCTACCCCCACCTCTGACCCCTCCCCACAAGGGGGAGGGGGATTTGCGCCCCGTTTTTATCTGCGAGGATCACCGGCAAGAAAATTGAATGCAGTGCCGGCCAGGTTCCCCTCCCCCTTGTGGGGAGGGGTCGGGGGTGGGGGTATGGCCGGCAAGCTAGAGGAAGGTGGGCCGCGACGCCCACCCATTAGATCCGGGTGCCGGCGATGAACGTCCTTTCCGTCACTCCGGAAATCTATCCGCTGATCAAGACCGGAGGGCTGGCCGATGTGGCGGGCGCGCTGCCGCTCGCGCTGGCCGGCAAGGGCGTCGCCATGCGCACGCTGATCCCCGGCTATCCGGCGGTGATGGACGCTTTCCGGAAGAAAAAGCCGGTTCTTTCCTATTCCGTGCTGCAAGGCGGCAAGGCCTCGGTACACGCAGTCAAGCTCGCCGGGCTCGATCTTTTCGTCCTCGATGCGCCGCATCTGTTCGATCGCCCCGGCGGTCCCTACGGTGATGCCACCGGAAGCGACTGGCAGGACAACTGGCGGCGCTTCGCGGCGCTCGGGCATGTCGGCGCCGACATCGCCGCTGGCGCGGTGGAAGGCTACCGCCCAGACATCGTGCATGCGCATGACTGGCAGTCGGCGATGACGCCGGCCTATATGCGCTATGGCGGGGCGGCGGCGACGCCGTCGCTGGTTACGGTCCACAACCTCGCCTTCCAGGGGCAGTTCGGCGCCGGTATCTTCGGCGACCTCGGCCTGCCGGCGCAGGCGATGGCGATCGACGGGGTGGAATATTACGGCGGCGTCGGC
This sequence comes from Aquamicrobium soli, assembly GCF_042646345.1. Lineage (NCBI taxonomy): Bacteria > Pseudomonadati > Pseudomonadota > Alphaproteobacteria > Hyphomicrobiales > Phyllobacteriaceae > Aquamicrobium > Aquamicrobium soli. The sequence continues at coordinate 145,457 of NZ_JBHRTK010000031.1, forward strand.
TTCCTGAAGGCCGGCTTGCAGGCGGCATCGGCGATCACGACGGTTTCGCCCACCTATGCGCAGGAAATCCGCACCCCGGAATTCGGCATGGGGCTGGACGGCCTGCTCAACCTGCGCGCCGGCGACCTTTTCGGCATCGTCAATGGCATCGACGTGGAGGTCTGGAACCCCGCTGCCGACGCGCATCTGGCCGCTCGCTATTCGGCGAAAACGTTGAAGGCGCGCAAGGCCAACAAGGCGGCGGTGGAAGAACGCTTTTCGCTGGCGCCCGGCGACGGCCCGATCGTCTGCGTCGTCAGCCGGCTGACCTGGCAAAAGGGCATGGACCTGCTCATTCCGGCGGTGGACGGGCTGGTGGCGTCGGGTATCCGGCTGGCCATTCTCGGCTCGGGCGATGCCGGGCTGGAAGGCGCGCTTCTGGCTGCCGCGGCCCGCCATCGCGGCCGCGTCGGCGTCGTCATCGGCTATGACGAGAGCCTGTCGCATTTGATGCAGGGCGGCGCCGACGCCATCGTCATCCCGTCGCGCTTCGAGCCGTGCGGGCTCACCCAGCTTTACGGCCTGCGCTATGGTTGCGTGCCGGTGGTGGCGCGCACCGGCGGCCTTGCCGACACCATCATCGACGCCAACGAGGCGGCATTGTCGGCGGGCGTCGCCACCGGTTTCCAGTTCGCTCCCAACGACACCGCGGCCCTCGTTCATGCCATGCGGCGTCTGGCCGAGGCCTATCAAGACCCCGTGATGTGGGCCGCTATTCAGCGCCAGGGCATGAAAGCCGATGTATCGTGGGATAAAAGCGCGCAGAAATACGTTGCGCTGTACGAAAAGCTTCTATCGGGAAAGGCCGCCGCCGCATGATCCGTACCGTTGCCACCACACCCTATGACGACCAGAAACCCGGCACCTCGGGCCTTCGCAAGAAGGTGCCGGTGTTCAGCCAGGAAAATTATGCCGAGAACTTCATCCAGTCGATCTTCGACGCGCTGGACGGATTCAAGGGCAAGACGCTGGTGCTGGGCGGCGACGGCCGCTACTACAACCGGGAGGTCATCCAGAAGGTGCTTTGCATCGCCGCCGCCAACGGCTTCGGCAAGGTGATGGTGGGGCAGGGCGGCATCCTGTCGACGCCCGCGGCCTCGCACCTCATCCGCAAGCACAAGGCCTTCGGCGGCATCATCCTTTCGGCCAGCCACAACCCAGGCGGCCCGAAGGAGGATTTCGGCATCAAGTACAATGCCGAGAACGGCGGCCCCGCACCTGAAAAGATCACCGACGCGATCTTCTCCAAGTCGAAGGCGATCAAGGAATACCGGATCGCGGATGCCCCGGCCGTCGACATCGACACGGTCAGCACCACCACGCTCGAAGGCATGACGGTCGAGGTCGTCGACCCGGTGAAAGACTATGCCGAGATGATGGAAGGGCTGTTTGATTTCAAGGCGTTGCGCAAGCTTTTTGAATCAGGGTTCCGCATGCGCTTCGACGCCATGCATGCTGTGACCGGGCCTTACGCCAAGGAGATTTTCGAAAACCGGCTGGGGGCTGCGGAAGGCACCTGCCGCAACTATCACCCGCTGCCGGATTTCGGCGGCCACCATCCCGACCCCAACCTCGTCCATGCCAAACACCTCTACGACGACGTGATGAGCGCTGCCGGGCCCGAGTTCGGCGCGGCCTCGGACGGGGACGGCGACCGCAACATGATCGTCGGCAAGGGCATGTTCGTCACGCCCTCCGACAGCCTCGCCATCATCGCCGCCAATGCGACGCTGGCGCCAGGCTATGCCAGGGGGATTGCCGGCATTGCCCGCTCGATGCCGACGAGTGCCGCCTCCGACCGCGTGGCCGAAAAACTCGGGGTCGGCATCTACGAGACGCCGACCGGCTGGAAGTTCTTCGGCAACCTGCTTGACGCCGGCAAGGTGACGCTGTGCGGCGAGGAAAGCTTTGGCACCGGCTCGAACCATGTGCGCGAGAAGGACGGCGTGTGGGCGGTGCTGTTCTGGCTCAACATCATCGCCGCGCGCGGCGAGGGCGTGAAGGAGATCGTCGAGAAGCACTGGGCGGCCTACGGGCGCAACTATTATTCGCGCCACGACTACGAGGAAGTGGAAAGCGCGAGGGCCAATGCGCTGATCGACGAACTGCGCGGCAAGCTCGGCTCGCTGCCCGGCACGACGGTGCGCGGGCTGACGGTCGAGAAGGCCGACGACTTTTCCTACCACGACCCGGTGGATCACTCGGTCAGCGAGCATCAGGGCGTACGGGTGCTGTTCAAGGGCGGATCGCGCGTGGTGTTCCGGCTTTCGGGCACCGGCACGTCCGGGGCGACGCTGCGCGTCTACATGGAGCGCTACGAACCCGACCCGAAAAAGCACGACATCGAGACACAGCAGGCACTGGCCGACCTGATCGCCGCCGCCGACGACATTGCCGGCATCCGCCGCCACACCGGCCGCGACAGGCCCAGCGTGATTACGTGAGGCTTTTTCCAGTGCCGGAGGGTGCAGGGGGCGTGCGCTTCATACCCCCACCCCTAGCCCCTCCCCACAAGGGGGAGGGGGACTTTGGTGGCTCGCTTTCGATCGTCGACCACTTTGCGGCAGTGCAATCGAATATGGTGCGACAGACCCCCACTCCGGCCCGCTTCGCGGACCGCCTCTCCCTCTCAAAAGGGAAGAGGAAAGCCGCCAGGCGTGCAGAAAGCCGTTCCTCTCCCCCGTCGATCGGGGGAGAGGTGGCGCGCGTAGCGCGACGGAGTGGGGGGCGACCCGTTTATGTGATCCCCCTCCCCCTTGGGAGGAGGGGCTAGGGGTGGGGGTAACCTCGCCGCTCGGCGCTGCCGTTTCCCCGGAAGGCATCCGCTTTGCCGTCTGGTCGGGGGCAGCGGAGCGCATTCAGTTGTGCCTGTTCGACGGCGAGCGTGAGACGGACCGGCTGGACCTTGCGCCGGAAGGCGAGGGCGTCCATGCGCTTTTCGTTCCGGGACTTGGCGCCGGCACCCGCTACGGCTACCGCGCCGATGGGGCCAATGCGCCCGAGCGCGGCCTGTGGATCGACCCGCAAAAACTGCTGGTCGACCCCTATGCGCTGGAGGTCGACCGTCCCTATGTGTACGACCCGCGCCTTGCCGCGCGGCGCGGCGAGGGCGGAGATACCGCGCCGCTGGTGCCGAAATCGGTGGCGGTCGCGCTCCCCGGGGCGGTCCCCGCCGCGCCGCCGCTGTTCCAGCCGGGTGGCTTGATCTACGAGATTGCCGTGCGCGCCTTTTCGATGCGCCATCCGGACGTGCCGGAGGGGGATCGAGGCACATTGGGGGCGCTCAAGCATCCGGCGGTCATCGGACACCTGAAAAAGCTCGGCGTCTCCGCTGTCGAGCTGATGCCGGTCACGGCCTGGATCGACGAGCGCCATTTGCCGCCGCTCGGTCTTGCCAACGCCTGGGGCTACAACCCGGTCACCTTCATGGCGCTCGACCCGCGCCTTGCGCCGGGCGGGCTGGCAGACCTGCGCGAAGCGGTGTCGGCCCTGCATGCGGCTGGCATCGGCGTGATCCTCGACCTCGTCTTCAACCATACCGGCGAGAGCGATGCGCTCGGCCCGACGCTGTCGCTGCGCGGGCTGGACGCCAACGCCTATTACCGGCATGCGGCCGATCGAACGCTGGTCAACGATACCGGCACCGGCAACACGCTCGCCTGCGACCGGCCGGCGATGCAGCGGCTCGTCCTCGACAGCCTGCGCCACTTCGTCCGCCATGCCGGCGTCGACGGCTTCCGCTTCGATCTCGCGCCGGTGCTGGGCCGTGGCGAGCACGGTTTCGACCCGCACGCGCCGCTCTTTCAGGCGCTCCGCTCCGACCCGCTGCTCGCCGACCGCGTCCTGATCGCCGAGCCGTGGGACATCGGCCTGGGCGGCTACCAGCTAGGCCGCTTTTCACCGCCTTTCCTCGAGTGGAACGACAGATACCGCGACGACGTGCGCCGCTTCTGGCGCGGCGATGCCGGCATGGTCGGCGCGCTGGCGACGCGGCTCGCCGGTTCGTCGGACATCTTTTCCGGCAGCACGTCGCGCACCGTCAATTTCATCGCCGCGCATGATGGCATGACGCTTCGCGACGTCACCGCCTATGCGCACAAGCGCAACGAGGCCAACGGCGAGGCAAACCGCGACGGCCACGACGAGAATTTTTCATGGGCCGACGGAGCGCCAGGCGACGTGCGCGCGCTGCTCGCCACGCTGTTTGCCTCGCGCGGCACGATCATGCTGACCGCCGGCGACGAGTTCGGCCGCACCCAGCACGGCAACAACAACGCCTATGCGCAGGACAACGAAATCACCTGGCTCGACTGGCAGGGGCGCGACCGCGCGCTGGAAGACCATGCCTGCGCGCTTTCGGCGCTGCGCCGTTCGCTGCCGGTCTTTGCAGGAACCGGTTTTCTTTACGGGCAGCCTTCGCCCCCGGACGGGATTGCGGATGTGGCGTGGCTGACGGAAGCCGGCCATCCCATGACCGAGGCCGACTGGCACGACGCCGCACGATGCCGCCTTGCCATGCTGCTCGATGCGGGCGACGGCGGGCGTCTTGCCGTTTTCGTCAACGGCGATCGCCGCGCCTGCGCCTTCGCGCTGCCGGCGCGCGACGGTTATCGCTGGCAGGCGGCCCTTGAACAGGACGCGGATCCGGCGCTACCGGTGCCCGGACGCAGCGTCAGGCTGATGCTGGAACGGGTGGACGATGCCGCCGCACAGGGACATGAAAAATGGCTGACGACAATTCCGACTGGTGGCGCGGCTGCGTGATCTACCAGATCTACCCGCGCTCATTCCAGGACACGACCGGCGACGGCATCGGCGATTTGCGCGGCGTCGTGCGCCGCCTCGGCCATGTCGCCGCGCTGGGGACGGATGCCGTCTGGCTGTCGCCGTTCTTCAAGTCGCCGATGGCCGACATGGGCTACGACGTGTCCGATTACTGCGCCGTCGATCCGCTGTTCGGAACGCTGGAGGATTTCGACGCGGTGGTGGCCGAGGCGCACCGGCTGGGGCTGAAGGTCATCATCGACCAGGTGCTGGCGCATACCTCCGACCGGCATCCGTGGTTCGTCGAAAGCCGGGCCAGCCGCGACAATGCCCGGGCGGACTGGTATGTGTGGGCCGAGCCTAGGCGGGACGGCACCGCGCCCAACAACTGGCTGTCGGTGTTCGGCGGTTCCGCCTGGGAGTGGGATTCTGTGCGCCGGCAGTATTACCTGCACAATTTCCTCACTTCGCAGCCCGCGCTTAACTACCACAACATGAACGTGCAGAACGCGGTGCTGGAGACGGTTCGTTTCTGGCTGGCGCGCGGCGTCGACGGCTTCCGGCTGGACACGGTGAACTACTACATCCAGGACCGTTTTCTGCGCGACAACCCGCCGCTGGCCGAAAGCGTCGCCGGAACGAATACGGACACCAACCCGTATAATTTCCAGGAGCACCTGTTCGACAAGTCGCGCCCTGAAAACATCGACTTCCTGAAACGCTTCCGCGCGCTGATCGACGAAAGTGGCGGCCATGCCGTGGTCGGCGAGATCGGCGACGAGAAGCGCTCGTTGCAGACGCTCGCGGCCTATACGTCGGGCAACGACAAGCTGAACATGAGCTACACGTTCGACATGCTCGGCCCGGGATTTTCCGCCGCGCATGTGCGCGCCTGCGTCGAGGCCTTCGAGGCCGCGGCGCCGGACGGCTGGGTCTGCTGGGCCTTTTCCAACCACGACGTCGCTCGCCACGTCACCCGCTGGACGCCGCCAGGGGGCGATCCCGACGTGGTCGCGAAGTTCGCAATCGAGCTTTTGTGCGCGCTGCGTGGCTCCATCAGCCTCTATCAGGGCGAGGAACTGGGGCTGGAGGAGGCAGAAATCGCCTTCGAGGACCTTCGCGATCCCTACGGCATCCGCTTCTGGCCGGGCTTCAAGGGCAGGGACGGCTGCCGCACGCCCATGGTTTGGGAGGCCGAGGCCCCAAACGACGGCTTCTCCGCCGGCAAACCGTGGCTGCCGGTGCCGCAAAGCCATCGGGCCATGGCGGTGGATGTCCAGCAGCGCGACGAGCGTTCCGTGCTCGCGCATTATCGGGCGATGCTGGCGCTGCGGCGTGCTCATCCGGCGCTGGTGTCCGGCTCCATTCGCTTCCTCGATGCAGAGGGCAACGTGCTGGCCTTTGTCCGCGAGGGCGGCGGCGAACGGCTGCTGTGCGCCTTCAATTTCGGCGATGAGCCGGCCAGATGGTCCGTGCCGGCCGATCTGGGAACGGTCGAGGCGCTGGCCGGTCATGGCACGGCGGTCGAGGGCAGGGCGCTGGCGCTGCCGGGGCTGCGCGGCTTCATCGGCCGGCTCGGCTGACCGCAGGGCTATTGCACGAGCACGGATTGGGTGCAGGTCGCGCCGTTGACCCGCACATCGGCATAGCCGACCCGCGCGCCCAGAAGCTTGAGCAGCGTATGAAGAAGGCCGTCAACCGGCTGGATGACGCCGTCCAGGGTCCTGGCCAGGCCCGCCGTGACGCCGGCCGGAACGGTGACCTTGAGGCCCGCCACATTGGCCTCCAGTTTCAGGCTGCCGAACAGCGACGAGGCGAGCGAACCGGCGAGGTCCTGGGTAGAGGCGCTTTTCACGACCCGATTGCCGATATCGCCGTAGCTGAAAGTCAGCGCGGTGGCGCGGCTGTCTTCGGCGGCCACGCGCGCCTGCCCGGACACCGAGACGAGGCCAAGCCCGAGAAGGGATACGTTGACGATCTTCGCCGGTGACAGGGCGGGCACCCGGCTGAAGTCGCTCATGGCCGCGGCGTCGATGTCGGCGATGCGCAGGTCGGCCACGCCGGGCGTCGTATCGACCGTCACCCGCAGGCTTTCCGGCCGGCCGGTGCTGCAGGAAACACCCGCGAGCTCGCCCTTGGCCTGCGCTACATCGACATAGATCGGTAGCGTCACGAGCTTGCCAAGCAGGCCGTCCACGCCGTTGATCTGGACGATCAGGCGGACGCGGATTTGCGCGGTGCGAACTACGCTGCCCTTGCCGCCGACCGTGAACCAGGGCGAGGACCGGGCGGTTTCGCCGATGGCGACGCCGAGGCTGGCCGAGGCGAGGCCGGGGATGGCCGCCCCGAGATTGACCGCGACCTGCCGGTCGCCATTGGCCAGCGCCGCCGCGGCCATCACCATTTCCAGGGCGTTTGCCGTCACGGCGGGGCTGCCGCCGCCCTGGCCGATGCCGAGGCGGCCGACCGGCCCGAGATCGATCAACTGGCTGAGCGCGATCCGGGCGGTGGTGGAAGCCTTGCCGGCAATGGCCTCGAGGCTGGCCTTATCGGTGCCGTTCAGCCCCGGCACGTTGGCCAGCGCGCGGACGACGTCGCCGACGGAGGCTTTCGAATCCAGGACTTCGTCATAGGTGCCGGCGGTGACGCCAAGCCGGGTGGCGAGCGCGCCCATGAAGGCCAGCGCGTCGATATCCAGCTTGGCCAGCGCCCGGTAGTCCGCGGCCTTCAGCGAAAGGCTGGTGCCGAGCAGGCCGCCGAGGATGGGGTTGAGGACAGGCGATCCGCCGTGTTTTCGTCCACCAGCCCGGAGCCGATGGAAAAGGCGGCCTGCGCCGAGGCGTTGGCGGTTGCCGTCGTGCCGATGAGGGGTGGCGCCATCAGGGCGCCGCCGAAATAGAGCGAGCCGATCTTGCGCATCGAGACCTGCACGGCGTCGAACGGTGGCGCGCCGCCCGCCGTGAAGCGCGTTCCCAGGGCCGCCGAGCGGTCGTAGTGGCCGGGAATGACCGAAACGAGCGTCGTGCCGGCATCGGGTTGGCTGGTCCCGGCGTTGTCGATATGCGCATTCGGCACGCCGTTGTCCTGCAGGGTCAGGAGAACGGCTGCCTCGGCCCTGTCGATATTGGCGGCGGCGGTGATGGCGGCGATGTCCGTCAGCGCCTGCGCCGAGCGACGCTCGTTGAAGAGCGAGCCCTGGTCGACGGCGACTGCACCGAGCGCGATGGCGAAGGGCGCGCTCAGCGCCGTCATCACCGCGAAGTTCGCCCGCTTATCGGCGAGTAATCGCCTGAAGGTCGTTCGGCTGCGGCGAGTGGACGACATCAGATGCCTCCGATTCGGATGGTCGAGCGAAAGGCGATGGTGGTGCCGGGAAGCGGCAGGTTGGGCAGCAGGTTCCAGATCGGCAGGTTGCGGGCGTCGTAGCTGACGGAGACGTCGAACTGGTTGCCGTCGCTGGCGCTGTCGGCGGCGTTGAAGGTCAGTTGGGCGAGATTGATGAAGGGATACTGGCCGGCGTTGTTGGCGATGAAGCGGGCGACGATGATCTGCCTTTCGCCGGCGGTCTGGCCGGAGATCGCGGTACGGGCCGCATCTGCCGCGATCTGCTGGACCGAATGGCTGGCCCCGAAATAGATGCCGTAGGCGATCATGCCGAACAGGAACAGCACGAAGATCGGCGCCAGCATGGCAAATTCGATCGCCGAGGTTCCGGACCGATTCGTCCAGAAGCGCCTTTGGCGGATGAGGTCGCGCGGCTTTGTCATGCCTGAAGCATGCCAGCGGCAACTGCAAGGCGATGCAAAAGCAAAAATAAACGTAGGGTTGTATTTGGTTGCAAAAAGCAACCGCCGGTCGGTGACAGGCGCTACACGCTGGGAGAAAAATCGGGATTTTTCGACTGGTCGGAGTGGCAGGATTTGAACCTGCGACCCCATCGTCCCGAACGATGTGCGCTACCAGGCTGCGCTACACTCCGTGACCAGTGGGCCGGCTTATATCCGGCGCATTTCGATCCTGCAAGCATCAAAGGAGGTAATCGCGCTGCAATTTATAGGCTTGAAGCATCCGCGCCGCGATCCTTAAGGTTTTCGTACGCAAAGGACGTTAGAAGGCTTGCGTCGGGAGGCTGTCATCCACCCTGCCGGGCTTTGGGTCGACGTTCTGATCGGAGCGGGAATGAGCGAACGTATCGTTGGTTTTGTCATGAGCGGCGGCGTCGGCTCGCGGCTGTGGCCATTGTCGCGCGAGGATAATCCCAAGCAGTTTCACGACCTTGCCGGCGACGGCTCGATGCTGGTCAAGACGGTGCGCCGCCTCGTCGCGCGGCCTGCCGGCGACACGCCGGTTTTCCTGATTGCCGCCGAACGCCATGCCGAGCGCGTGCGTGCCGATGTCGCAGGCATCGACCTTCGCGGCGGCGGCGCGCTGTTCGAGCCCGTCGGCCGCAACACCGCCGCGGCCGTGGCGCTGGCGACGTTGCGCACGCTGGCCGGGTTCGGCGACAGCCTGGTGCTGGTGGTGCCCTCCGACCACGAGATTTCGACCGTCGAGCAGTTCTGGCAGAGCGTCGAGGCGGGCGCGGCCGTCGCCCGCGAGGGGCGGCTGGTGGTATTCGGCATCAAGCCGGCCCAGCCCGAAACCGGCTACGGCTATATCGAGGTTGCGGGCCGCGACAGCGATATCTTCGATGTGTCCCGATTCGTCGAAAAGCCGGACCGGGGGACCGCGCAGAGCTATGTCGACGCGGGTAACTTCTACTGGAACACCGGCATTTTCCTGTTTCGCGCCAGCGCCATGCGCGACGCCTTCAAGGCTCACCAGCCGTCCATCTGGGAAGCGGCGGAGCAGGCTTTCGCGGCCGCGACCAGCGATCTTTCCGGCCTCTACATGCCGCTCGATCTCTATGCGGCGATTCCCTCCGATTCGATCGACTACGCCATCATGGAGCGTGCCGAGCACATTGCCATGGTGCCGGCCGGGTTCCGCTGGAACGACCTCGGCTCCTGGCAGTCGCTGCTCGACATCGGCACGGCCGACGACAACGGCAACGTCATCCTCGGCGATGTCGTCGCCATCGATTGCGAGAACTCCTACATCCGCAGTGAGGGCCGGCTGCTTTCGGCGATCGGGCTGAAGGACGTCGCCATCGTCTCGACATCCGACGCCACCTTCGTGGCACCCGTCAGCCGCAGCCAGAACGTCAAGAAGATCGTCGAGCAACTGGAACTGAGCGGCCGGCTCGAAACCCGCTTCACGCCGGCGCAGGACCGCGTCGTGGAAGAGGGCGCCTGGCGCCACCGGGTCCGCCACTGGCTGTTCGAGGAGACGCTGCCGCTCTGGTCCACCCGTGGCGTGGACGAGCAGCACGGCGGCTTCTACGAAGGGCTCGCCATGGACGCCAGTCCGCTGATGAAGCCCAAGCGCATGCGCACGATGGCGAGGCAGGTCTATGCCTTCGCGGTCGCCAAGGCGCGCGGCTGGGACGGGCCTGCGGACCGGCTCATCGCCCACGGCATCGCCTTCATGGCCGGCAAGGGCCGCACCGAACGCGGCGGCTTCGTGCGTGCGCTCAACATCGACGGCAGCGTCGCCGATCCGGTCGAGGACGCCTACGACCACGCCTGCGTGCTGCTGGCGCTCGCGCACGCCCATATGGGCGGCAATCCCGATGCGCTGGAACTCGGCCGCGAGACCTTCGCCTTTCTCGACGCCCATTTGGAGGACAGCCGCATGACCGGCTTCCTCGAGACCTCGAACGGGGAAAGCGAGCGCCGCTCCAACCCGCACATGCACCTGCTGGAAGCCTTCATGGCTTGGTACGACGCCACCGGCGACCGCACCTATCTGCGCCGGGCGGCACGCATCGTCGACCTGTTCCGCAGCCATTTCTTCGACGCCGAGAGCTGGACGCTGGGCGAATATTTCGACAACAACTGGAAGCCGGCGGCTGGCGAGCGTGGCGCCTGGACGGAGCCCGGCCACCATTTCGAATGGGCCTCGCTGCTGGTCGACTTCGCCGCCCGCAGCGGGCAGCAGGACCTCAACGGCTTTGCCCGCAAGCTCTATGCCTCGGCGATCGCCAACGGCCTCAACCGCGCCACCGGCCTCGCCTATGGGGCGGTTTCCCGCGAGGGTTTGCCGCTCGACTGCGTGTCGCGAAGCTGGCCGCAGACGGAAGCGGTCAAGGCCGCGATCGCGCTCGGCCGCACCGGCGGGCCAGACATGAAGCCCGAAATCGAGGAGCGCGTCGGCCGGCTGTTCCGCTGGCATATCGATCCGGCACCGACCGGCCTGTGGGTCGACCGCATTGACGAGCGCGGCCGTTCCCGCGCCACCGAGGTGCCGGCCTCGATCTTCTATCACCTGGTCTGCGCGCTGACGCAGTATCTCGACTGTACGGCGGGCGCTGCCCGTCAGTAGGGGCTGGCGACGTCGCCGGTCTCCACATAGACCGCCTTGATCTGGGAATAGTGCGCAAGGGCCGCCAGCGAGTTCTCGCGGCCGATGCCCGACTGCTTGACGCCGCCGAAGGGGATTTCGACCGGGGTGAGATTGTAGGCGTTGATCCAGCACGTGCCGGCCTGCAACTCGCCGATGACCCGGTGGGCGCGCGCGAGGTTGCGGGTGAAGACGCCCGCCGCCAGCCCGAACTCGGTGGCGTTGGCGCGCTCGATCACCTCGTCCTCGCCGGTGAATTTCAGGACGCTCATCACCGGCCCGAAGATTTCCTCGCGGGCGATGCGCATGGTGTCCGACACGTCGGTGAAGACGGTCGGCTCGACGAAGCAGCCGCGCTCGAACCCTTGCAGCGCCGGCACGTTGCCGCCGCAGGCGAGCGTCGCGCCTTCTTCTTTGCCGACGCCGATATAGGCGAGCACCTTGTCGTGCTGCGCCTTGTTGACCAGCGGCCCCATCTGCGTCTCCGGGTCGAGCGGGTCGCCGATGCGGATGTTCTTGGTGCGCTCTACCAGCCGCTCGACGAAGCGGTCGTGGACGGCCTCGTGGACGAAGACGCGCGTGCCGTTCGAGCACACCTGCCCGGTGGAGTAGAAATTGCCGAGCATGGCGCCGCCGATGGCGTTCTCGATGTCGGCGTCGTCGAAGACGATCAGCGGCGACTTGCCGCCGAGTTCCATGGTGGCGTGCTTCATCTTCGAGCCGGCGAGCGCCATCACCCGCCGTCCGGTCGGCACCGAACCGGTGACCGAGACCTTGGCGACAGCCTCATGCTCCACCAGGGCACCGCCAACGTCGCCATAGCCCTGCACGACGTTGAACAGGCCGTCCGGCAGGCCGGCCTCGGTATAGATTTCGGCCAGCGCCAGCGCCGAAAGCGGCGTGTTCTCGGAAGGCTTGAACACCATGGCGTTGCCCATTGCGAGCGCCGGGGCCGATTTCCAGCCGGCGATCTGGATCGGGTAGTTCCAGGCGCCGATCCCTACGCACACGCCGAGCGCCTCGCGGCGCGTATAGGCGAAGGGGCCGCCGAGCTCGACCGCCTCGCCGTTGAAGGCGGCGACGGCGCCGCCAATATATTCGAGGCAGTCGGCGGCGGACGGCGCGTCGGCGACCAGCGTTTCCTGCAGCGCCTTGCCGGTATCGAGCGTTTCCAGCCGGGCGAGGTCGGCGTTGCGCTCGCGCAAAAGGTCGGCGGCCCGGCGCAGGATGCGGCCGCGTTCGACAGGCTTCAGCCGCGCCCATGCGCCCTGTGCCGCCCGCGCCGCCTCCACCGCCAGTTCGACGATGTTGGGCGTTGCCGAATGCAAAGTGGCGATGATCTCGCCGGTGGCCGGGTAGATGACGGGCAGCGGCGCGCCCTGGTCGTCCTCGACGAAGCGGCCGTTGATGTAGTGCGAGGCTTTTGGCTGGGCTTTCATGACCTGCTCCGGTTGCAGTCTCGTTGTATCTTCCCGGTCGCCGGGAGGGTAGGGGCTATCGGTCGTTTGCCTGCCAGCGCGGGTTGATCCACGGTTCCTGGTTCGAGGGCGCAAGCGGCGCGCGGCCGAGGATGTGGTCCGAGGCCTTCTCGCCGGTCATGATCGACGGACCGTTGAGATTGCCGTTGGTGATGCGCGGGAAGATCGACGAATCGGCGACCCGCAGGCCCTCCACGCCGATGACGCGGCATTCGGGGTCGACCACGCTGCGGATATCGTCGGCACGGCCCATGCGACAGGTGCCGCAGGGGTGCAGCGCGCTTTCGGCATGGTCGCGGATGAAGGCGTCGAGTTCGGCGTCGGTCTGGACGTGGCTGCCGGGCGAGATTTCCTTGCCGCGATAGGGGTCGAAGGCGGCCTGGCCGAAGATCTCGCGGGTGAGGCGAATGCAGTGGCGGAATTCGGTCCAGTCGTCCGGATGTTCCATGTAGTTGAAGAGGATTTTCGGCTTGGCCTTCGGATCGGGCGAGCGCAGCGTCACCGCGCCGCGCGACTTCGAGCGCATCGGCCCGACATGGGCCTGGAAGCCATGTGTCTTCGCCACCGCCTTGCCGTCGTAGCGCACGGCGGCGGGGATGAAGTGGTACTGGATGTCGGGATAGTCGATGCCGGCGGCCGAGCGCACGAAGGCGGCGGCCTCGAAATGGTTGGTCGCGCCAAGCCCGTTCTTGAACAGCAGCCACTGTGCGCCGATCAACGCCTTGGAGAAGGGGTTGAGCACCGAGTTCAGCGTGATCGGCTGGACCGATTCCTGCTGGATGTAGAGTTCCAGGTGATCCTGGAGATTGGCGCCGACGCCGGGGCGGTCGGCGACGACGGCGATGCCGTTGTCGCGCAGGTGCTGTGCCGGGCCGATGCCCGACAGCATCAGGATTTTCGGCGAGTTGATCGAGGAGGCGGCCACGATCACCTCGCGGCGCGCCTTCACCACCTCGATCCTGCCGCGGGCTTCGATCTCGACGCCGGCGGCGCGTTGATTCTCTATGACGACGCGGCGGGCGAAGCCATTGACGAGACGGACGTTTTGCCGCTTCAGCGCCGGACGCAGATAGGCATTGGCGGTGGACCAGCGCCGGCCGCGGAAAATGGTCTGCTCCATCGGCCCGAAGCCTTCCTGCTTGGAGCCGTTATAGTCGTCGGTCGTCTCGAAGCCCGCCTGCCGGCCTGCCTCGATGAAGGCGGCATAGAGCGGATTGATGCGCCGACCGCGCTGGACGTGCAGCGGCCCGCCGGTGCCGCGCCAGCCGTCCTCGCCGCCATCGGAGGTTTCCATGCGCTTGAAGTAGGGCAGCACGTCGGCATAGCTCCAGCCCGTGGCCCCTTCCTCGGCCCAGTGGTCGTAATCGTGCGCGTGGCCGCGCACATAGACCATGCCGTTGATCGACGACGAGCCGCCCAGCACCTTGCCGCGCGGCGTGGCCAGCACTCGTCCGCCCAGATGCGGTTCCGGCTCGCTGGAAAAGCCCCAGTCGTAGCGCGACATGTTGAGCGGGATCGACAGCGCCGACGGCATCTGGATCAGGGGGCCCATGTCGGTGCCGCCGAACTCGATGACGATGACCGAGTGCTTGCCGTCCTCCGACAGGCGGTAGGCCATTGCCGAACCGGCGGAACCGGAGCCGATGATGACGAAGTCGGCTTCGAGGTTGGATGTCATTTCGCTCTCATGCTGTCGTAGGAAACCATGACGTGGCGGGCATAGGCCGGGCGCTTCGTCAGGCGGTCGTAATAGGCCTGCAGGTTGGCGAGGTGGGTGCGCTCGATCTCCAGCGTGAAGTAGCGGTAGAGCAGTACCCCGGCGACGCAGTCGGCGAAGCAGGGTTCTGCGCCGCCGAGATAGTCGCCCTCGGCGAGGCGAGCGTCGAACACGCGCATCACTTTCATGAGGCCTTCGAGGCCCCGGGCGAGGGCGGCTTCGTCGCGTTCGCCCGGCCTGTTGCGCATCATCGGCTGGAACACGTTGGTGAGGAACGCCGGCACCAGCGTCGTCTTGGTCCAGTCGCTCCACTGGTCGAGCCGGGCGCGCTTCAACGGGTCCTTCGGCCAGAACTGCTCCGACCCGTAGCGGGCGCCGAGATAGCGCACGATCGAGGCGCTCTCCCACAGATATTCGCCGCCGTCGCGCAGCACCGGCACCAGCCGGTTGGGGTTCATGGCGAAGAATTCAGGCGTATCGAGGCCGCCGAACGGCCCGCCGGCGTCGATCCGCTCATGCTCGAGGCCGATTTCGGCCAACGCCCACATGACGGTCTGCACGTTCGAGGAAGTAGTCCTGCCCCAGACGGTGATCATGTCATTCTCCTCTCGGAAAGCGCTTCTGTTCTTCGAGTACGTTGAGGTCCATGTGGTTGCGCATGTAGCGCTCGGACGCCTTTTGCAGCGGCTGGAATTCCCACGGGTAGTAGGCGCCGTTGCGCAGCGCCGGGTAGACCACCCAGCGGCGCGCCTGGCTGGCGCGCACATCCGCGTCGAAGCGCGCCATGTCCCAGCGCGCGCGGACCTTTTCCATGAAGGCAGCGACCAGACCGGCATGGGCAGGGTCGGCGGCGAGGTTCGTCCGCTCGCGCGGATCGGATTCCAGATCAAACAGTTGCGGCGGGTCGATCTCGCAATGAATGAACTTGTAGCGGCCCTCGCGGATTCCGACGAGCGGCGCGTAGGAGCCCTCGGCCGCATATTCCATCAGCACCGGTTCGCTGCGCCCCTGGCCTTCAATGAGCGGCTTCAGCGACTGGCCGTCCGTCCACGGCATGATGGCGGACATGTCGATGCCGGCGAGGTCGCACAGCGTCGGCAGGATGTCGAGGTTGGAGGTAGGTTCGCCGATCAGCCCGGCCGCGATGCCCTTGCCGGCGATGGTGAGCGGCACGCGCGCCGAGCCTTCGAGGAAGCTCATCTTGAACCACAGGCCGCGCTCCCCCAGCATGTCGCCGTGGTCGGAGCAGAACACCACGATGGTGTCGTCGGCCATGCGGGTGCGCTCCAGCACCGAAAGCAGGCTCCCGACCTTGTCGTCGATATAGGAGATGTTGGCGAAATAGCCGCGCCGCGAGCGGCGCACTTGCTCGCGCGTGATGGAGAAGCTGTCGTAGTCGCTGGCCTTGTAAAGGCGCTGCGAATGCGCGTCCTGCTTCTCGTAGGGGATGAAACCGACCTCCGGGTCCAGCGCCGGGCAGTCTTCGTAGAGATCCCAGTAGTTGCGCCGCGCCACATAGGGGTCGTGCGGATGGGTGAAGGAGACGGTCAGGCACCACGGGCGGCGCGCGGCGTCCTCGGACATGCGCGAAAGGTCGTAGAGCTTCTGCTCGGCGAAGAAGGCGACCTCGTCGTCATACTCCATCTGGTTGGTGATTTCGGCGACGCCCGCGCCGGTGACCGAACCGAGGTTGTGATACCACCAATCGATGCGCTCGCCGGGCTTGCGGTAGTCCGGCGTCCAGCCGAAATCGGCCGGATAGATGTCGGTGGTCAGCCGCTCCTCGAAACCGTGCAACTGGTCGGGGCCGACGAAATGCATCTTGCCCGACAGGCCGGTATAGTAGCCCGCCGCGCGCAGGTGATGCGCATAGGTCGGGATCGAGGAGGGGAATTCGGCGGCGTTGTCGTAGACGCCGGTACGCGATGGCAACTGCCCGCTCATGAAGGCGGCGCGGCCGGGCGCACAGAGCGGCGAGCCGGTATAATTGTTGCGGAAGCGTGCCGAGCGCGCGGCGAGCGCCTTCAGGTTCGGTGCGTGCAGGAAATCCGCCGGCCCGTCGGGAAAGAACGTCCCGTTGAACTGGTCGACCATGATGATGAGGATGTTGGGCTGGCCGGTCATGGCGCGTTCGGGCATCCGTTGAGCTTGGTGTTGAGGTAATTTTCGATGAGCCTGACGGCGCTTGCAGCATCCGGCGCGCCGTCGCGCAGCGCCTGCCGGATGTAGAAGCCGTCGATCAGCGCGGCCGTGGTCTCGGCCACCTCGCCGGCTTCGGCACGAGGCAGCAGGCCGGTGAGGCCGCTCATCAGGTTGGCGTGCAGGCGGCGCGCATAGACCCTGAGCAGGCGCCGCAACGCGGGCGAGCGCTGCGCCTCGACATAGAAGGCAAGCCAGGCCGCGATGGTCTGCGCCCTGAATTGCGCGGCGGAGAAGTTGACGGCCACCACGGCCAAGACCCGCGCGCGCGGCGTCCGCGCGGCCTTCAGCGCCCGCCTGGCATCGGCTCCGAGTTCGGCAAGCAGATGCCGCATCGTCGCCAGCAGCAGTTCGTCCTTGGCCCCGAAATAATGGTGGGCCAGCGCCGAGGACACGCCGGCACGCCCGGCAATCTCCGACATGGTGACGTCGAGAGAGCCGTGTTCGCCGATGGCCGAGATCGCGGCGTCGATCAGCGCCTTGCGGCGCACGGGTTCCATTCCGATCTTGGGCAATGTCTCACTCCTGCCGGGCAGATTATTTTTAATTGATCCGTCAATCAATGAAAATCCGATGAGCCAGGCCGGCGAACACGGAAACTTCGCTTTACGGATCGGGCACGGGAGTTCATTTTGCGGGCCAGGCGGCGCTTGGCGCGGCATTCGATACCCAGACGGCGCTTGGCGCCGGCGTTCAAGACAAGGAGATCGCCATGACGGCATGTATCGTGGGCTGGGCGCATTCGCGCTTCGGCAAGCTCGAAGGCGAGATGCTGGAGGGCCTGATCACCAAGGTGGCGATGGAAGCGCTCGACCACGCCGGCATCGGCCCGGACGATGTCGACGAGATCGTGCTCGGGCACTTCAATGCCGGGTTTTCGGCGCAGGATTTTACCGCGAGCCTGGTCTTGCAGGCCGACGACCGGCTGCGCTTCAAGCCGGCGACGCGCGTGGAGAACGCCTGCGCCACCGGTTCGGCGGCCGTCAGGCAGGGCATCCGCGCCGTCGAGGCCGGGGCGGCGCGCATCGTGCTGGTGGTGGGCGCCGAGCAGATGACGACGACACCCGGCCCGGAGATCGGTCGCAACCTGCTGCGTGCCTCCTACCTGCCGGAAGACGGCGACACGCCGGCCGGCTTTGCCGGCGTCTTCGGCAAGATCGCCAGCGCCTATTTCCAGCGCTACGGCGACCAGTCGGACGCGCTGGCGACGATCGCGGCGAAAAACCACAAGAACGGCGTCGACAATCCCTATGCGCAGATGCGCAAGGATTTCGGCTACGACTTCTGCCGCACCGAAAGTGAGAAGAACCCGTTCGTCGCGGGGCCGCTGAAGCGCACCGACTGCTCGCTGGTTTCGGACGGGGCTGCGGCGCTGGTGCTGACCGACGCGACGACCGCGCTGAAGATGCGCCGCGCCGTCGCCTTCCGCGCCAACGAGCATGTGCAGGACTTCCTGCCGATGTCGAAGCGCGACATCCTGTTGTTCGAGGGCTGCGAGGAGGCGTGGGGCAGGGCGTTGAAAAGCGCCGGCGTGACGCTGGACGATCTTTCCTTCGTCGAGACGCATGACTGCTTCACCATCGCCGAACTGATCGAATACGAGGCGATGGGACTGGCCAGGCGCGGCGAAGGCGCCAAGGTGGCGCTGAGCGGCGAGACGGCCAAGGACGGCCGCCTGCCGGTCAATCCTTCGGGCGGGCTGAAATCCAAGGGCCATCCGATCGGCGCGACGGGCGTTTCCATGCATGTGCTGACTGCCATGCAGTTGACCGGCGAGGCCGGCGGCATCCAGGTGCCGGGCGCGAAACTCGGCGGCATCTTCAACATGGGCGGCGCGGCGGTGGCCAACTACGTATCGATCCTCGACCGGATCAGGTAGCCGGCGGTTCGGCAAGGCGCTTGGGACAAACATGAATCCGGTTCTGGTCGAAGTGTTGCGCGGGGCGCAGGTGGAGAGCGTGCATCGCGGTTCTGTGGCGGTGTTCGACGGCGACGGCAAGCCGGTGTGGGAAGTGGGCGCTACGGCGCGCCCGGTATTCCCGCGCTCGGCCGTGAAGGCTATCCAGGCGCTGCCTTTCGTCGAGAGCGGCGCGGCCGATGCCTACGGCTTCGGGCAGCGAGAACTCGCGCTTGCCTGCGCCTCCCATTCGGGCGAGCCGGCCCATGCCGAACTGGCGGCAGCGATGCTCGAAAAGGCCGGACTCGACGGTGGGGCGCTGGAATGCGGCGCGCATTGGCCGACGAACCATGCAGCAACCGTCGCGCTGGCCCGGAGCGGTGCTTCGCCGAGCGCGCTGCATAACAATTGCTCGGGCAAGCATTCGGGCTTCTTGTGCACCTGCCGCCATGCAGGCCTCGACCATCACGGCTACGTCAAGGCCGGCCATGCCTTGCAGGAAATGGTGCGCGGGGCGCTGGAGGAGGTGACCGAAGCCGCGCATGGCGAAGACAATCGTGGCACGGACGGCTGTTCCATCCCGACCTACGCCGTGCCGTTGCGCAATCTTGCCCGCGCATTCGCGCGCATGGCGACCGGGCATGGGCTTGGCCCGCAGCGCGCCAGGGCCGCTAAACGCCTGCTGTCGGTCTGCATGGCCGAGGCCTTCCTGGTGTCGGGCACCGACCGGGCAGACAAGGCGCTGATGAGTGCGGCGCCCGGCCGCGTTTTCGTCAAGACCGGGGCGGAAGGCGTCTATTGCGCGGCATTGCCGGAACTTGGGCTGGGCATCGCGCTGAAATGCGACGACGGAGCCGGCCGCGCCGCCGAGGCCATGATCGCGGCGGTCCTGGCCAGGCTGGTGGCACCCAGCGACCAGTCTCTGGCCGCTCGGCTGGGTGGGCTCGCCAACCCCGTCCTGAAGAACTGGAACGGCATCGAGGTCGCCGGCCTGAGCCCGACCGCCGCGTTGGCGTGATCGGCCATGGCCGCTGGCTTGCCGCACCGCGCTTGCTTGCCTAAGTTCGACGCATGAGCAGAGCTTTCACCCGCGAGGAAAATGCCGAAAACGCCGTTGCCGATATCGGCGAGCGGCCCGTCAGCTCGCACCGCAATCTGGTGACGCAGGCCGGTCTTGAGATGATCGAGTCCGAGATCGCCGAGGCGCGTACGGAACTGCAAAGTGCCGAATCCCAGGCGGACAAGCTGCGTGCCGCTTCCGTGATGCGGGACCTGCGCTACTGGCTGGCGCGCCACGAAAGTGCTGAACTGTCGGTGCCCGAGCCCGGCAGCGACGTGGTGCGCTTCGGCATGACGGTTGCGCTGGAAGGCGAGGACGGCAAGACCGTCTCTTGGAGAATCGTCGGCGAGGACGAAGCCGACCCGGCCAAGGGCTCGATTTCCCACGTTTCGCCCATGGCCCGCGCCCTTTTTGGCAAGAGCGTCGGCGACGTGGTGAGCGTCAACGGCAAGGAATGGGAAATCGTCGGGCTAAAGTGAGGCCAACGGAACGGTGTAGTCGCGGAAGAACGCAGCCGCCCCTTCCTCGTTAATGTCTCCAGCCGCCACTTTCAAAACGAACTGGATGAGTTCCTCTTGTCCAGCTTCGAGGCTTAGACCGTTGAAATACAGAAAAAGATCGGCGGCTGCCAACGCAGTCCGCTTATTGCCGTCCACGAACGGATGGTTTTTGGCGATGCCGAAAAGATAGGCTGCTGCCAGTTCGTAGAGGTCGGGTTGACCATAGATCTCCTTCTGGATAGGTCGCGCCAAGGCTGATTCCAGCATGCCCTCGTCACGGACACCAGACGCACCACCATGCAGGCGTAGCTGCTCGGTATGCAGGGCTTCGATGAATTCACGAGAATGATGTTCGCTCATTTCGCGAGTGCGCGGTAGGCCACCTCGTATTTCTTCATGCGTTCGCGCGCAATCTTCATCTTGCGTTCGAATTCCTCCGCGCTGTCTTTGGTGCGGCGCAAGCGCAACTCGTCGCCCTCCTGCACGATAATGACATTGTCGCCCGCACGAAGATTCATGCGTTCAAGCAATTCTTTCGGCAGGATCACCCCTTCGGAGTTCCCAATTTTGCGAATAACGGTATTCATGACGGCTACTCTGTTGCAACATCTATAATAACATTGATGTGGGGCTGTTGCAACGGAAATTGTAACGGTTATCAGCCTACCCCAGCAGCCTGTCCAGCAACCGCTCCGCGGCTTCGGGGATGACCGTGCCGGGCGGGAAGATTTCGGCGGCTCCTGCTTCGCGCACGGCATCATAGTCCTGCGGCGGGATGACGCCGCCGGCGATGATCATGATGTCCTTGCGGCCGAGCTTTTCGAGAGCTTCCCTTAGCTCGGGGATGAGCGTCAGGTGCCCCGCCGCCAGAGAGGATGCGCCGACGATGTGGACGTCGTTGGTGTCGGCGATTCTGGCGATTTCCTCCGGCGTCTGGAACATGGCGCCGACGGTGACGTCGAAGCCGAGGTCGGCAAAGGCGGTGGCGATGACCTTCTGGCCGCGGTCGTGTCCGTCCTGGCCCATCTTGGCGACGAGGATGCGCGGCTTGCCGCCGGTCTTTTTCTCGAAAGCGGCCAGCTTTTCCTCGAAGCGGCTCAGCGCGACGGTCTCGCCCAGTTCCTTGCGGTAGACGCCGGAAATCGTCTGTACGGAGGCGACGTGCCGGCCGAACGCCTTTTCCAGCGCCAGCGAGATTTCACCGACGGTAGCGTTGGCGCGCGCGGCGCGGACGGCGAATTCCAGAAGGTTTTCCTCGCCCTGCGCTGCTTTCATCAGCGCATCGAGCGCGCTTTCGACCGCGCTGACGTCGCGCGTTCCCTTCAGTTGCTGCAATTTGGCGAGCTGCCGGGCGCGCACTTCCGCGTTGTCGATCTTCAGCACGTCGACTTCGGTATCGACCTCGGGCTTGAAGGCGTTGACGCCGACCAGCGTCTGGTCGCCGGAATCGATGCGCGCCTGCGTGCGCGCCGCAGCCTCTTCGATGCGCAGCTTCGGGATGCCCTTTTCGGTCGCCGCCGCCATGCCGCCGAGCCGTTCCACTTCCTCGATATGGGCAAGCGCGCGGTTCGCCAGGTCGTGCGTCAGCCGTTCGACATAGGCCGAGCCGCCCCAAGGATCGATGATGGCCGTGGTGCCCGATTCCTTTTGCAGGATGAGCTGCGTGTTGCGGGCGATGCGCGCCGAATGGTCGGTCGGCAGCGCCAGCGCCTCGTCGAAGGAGTTGGTGTGCAGCGACTGCGTGTGCCCCTGCGTCGCCGCCATCGCCTCGATCATGGTGCGGGCGATGTTGTTATAGGGGTCCTGCGCCGTCAGCGACCAGCCCGAGGTCTGGCAGTGCGTGCGTAGCGACAGCGAACGCGAGTCCTTCGGCGAGAAATTCTTCTCCATCAGTTGCGCCCAGATCAGGCGCGCGGCCCTGAGCTTGGCGACTTCCATGAAGAAGTTCATGCCGATCGCCCAGAAGAAGGACAGCCGCGGCGCGAACTTGTCGATGTCTAGCCCGGCGGCGACGCCGGCGCGTGCATATTCGATGCCGTCGGCGATGGTGTAGGCGAGCTCGAGGTCGGCGGTCGCGCCCGCTTCCTGCATATGGTAGCCGGAGATCGAGATCGAATTGAACTTCGGCATGTTCCTCGACGTATAGGAGAAGATGTCCGAAACGATCCGCATCGAGGGCTTTGGCGGATAGATGTAGGTGTTGCGGACCATGAACTCCTTGAGGATGTCGTTCTGGATGGTTCCGGCAAGGTCCTTCTGCGCGACGCCCTGTTCCTCCGCCGCGACGATGTAGAGCGCGAGAATCGGCAGCACCGCGCCGTTCATGGTCATCGACACCGTCATCTGGTCGAGTGGGATGCCCTCGAACAGCTGACGCATGTCGAGGATGGAATCGATGGCGACGCCCGCCATGCCGACATCGCCGGCAACGCGCGGATGATCGCTGTCATAGCCGCGATGGGTGGCGAGGTCGAAGGCGATCGACAGGCCCTTCTGGCCGGCAGCGAGGTTGCGCCGGTAAAAGGCATTCGATTCCTCGGCCGTCGAGAAGCCGGCATATTGGCGGATCGTCCACGGCTTCTGCACATACATGGTGGGATAGGGGCCGCGCACGAACGGCGCCAGGCCGGGATAGGTATCGAGATGGGTGAGGCCCTCGAGGTCGGCCTCGCCATAGAGGCGCTTGACGGCGATGCCTTCGGGCGTTTCCCACTCTTCTTCAAGCGGGCTGGTGGCGGTGTCGGCGTGCTGCCACGCGATCTTGGTGAAGTCGGGGATCATCGCGCGGCCTCGGTCGTCTGGTCGTCTCGCAGGGCGTGGAGCGCCTGGCAGAACACGATGCCGTCGGTCGGCTCCGGGCGCCGCTCGGCGGCCAGCGTTTCCACCGGCCGTTCGGCCTTCGGCGGATAGAGCATGGTGCCGATGATGGCGCGTTGGCCATGGCGCAGCTTTTCGGCCCGCATCGCCTGCGAGGTCAGCACGCGCGCCTGGATATGGCCGTCGCGCAGGCTGTCGAGGATGCCGCCTTCCGCCTCGATGTGTTGGAATTCGGCCCATGCCGTCTCGCATAGCCCCTCGGTCAGGGCCTCGACGCTGCCGGAGCCCCGCGCGGGGTCGTTGACATGCTCGATATGGCTCTCGCGCATCATGATCAGTTGCGTGTTTCGGGCGATGCGGCGGGCGAAGCCGGTGGGCAGGCCGTGCGTGATGGTGTGCGGCAGGATGGAAATCGAATCGGCGCCCCCGGCCGCCGCCGCGAAGCAGGCGATGGTGGTGCGCAGGATGTTCGTTTCCGGGTCTTTCGCCGCCATCATGCGGAACGAGGTTTCGGCATGGATGATGGCAGGCGAGGCGGGAATGGAACTGGCCTGCTGGATGCGCGCCCACAGCGCCCGCAACGCCCTGATCTTGGCGATCGACATGAACTGGTTCTGGTCGACGCTGAGCGCGAAGCCGATATGCGGCGCGGCGTAGACAAGCGCCTGGCGCGCTTCCTCGAATAGCCTGAGATGCGCGACCGCCGAGGCCAGCATGATGCCGAGTTCCTGCGCTTCGGTGGCGCCGGCGTTGTGGAAGACGCGGCCGTCGGCTTCGAGCAGCACGCCCGGCACCCCCATGGCGAAGAAATGTGCCAGCGATTGCGGCATCGAGGCCTGCAACGCCTCGATCGACATGCGCAGGCGGCCGGTGCCGGCGAAGGTCGCGGCCGGGTCGATGCCGAAGGAGACGTTGAGCTTGTTCGGGTCGACGCGACGCCTGGTCAGCAGTGCGACCAGCCAGTCGGCCATCGCCCGGCTCGCCGGATGAACGTCGATGCGCAGGTGGACGCGGTTGAGCGGCACGCCTTCAAGCACGCTCTCGAGCGCCTCGGCCGAATTCGGCAGGCCATAGCCGAAAGCGTTCGGCGCGCCTTCGAACACCAGCGCCAGGCCGGTCGCGCCCTGTGCCAGATCTTCCGCGACCTGCGCCCTGGCGCGTTCGACATCGGGATCGTCGATGCGCTGGCAGATGGCCCAGGGGGCCGCGGGCAGGGCGCGCACCCTCGCCTGTGCATCCGCCGCGCGTTCGCAAAGCGGATCGATGCGGATGCCGTCGTCGCTGTGGGAGACCAGCGCGTCGCCGAAAGAGGCGCCGCCCAGCGCCTTTTCCGCCAAAGCCATCCATCGTTGCCGGTTCACGGCTGCTGGCGTCTCTTGCTCGGTCAAGGTCTCGGCATCCACTCGCTGGGTACTATTGTCGCGGCCGTGCCGGCCGGCGCGGGCAGTGTAGGGGCGATGCCCGCGTACCGCAATGCACAACCTCCCCGGGAAGGGCGCTGTCGCCCGGGCATTGTCCCGCCAGGGATGCGCCACTATAGGTGGTTTCCTGGCACGGACGATCGGAGAGCGGATTTATGGCAGGTGACGAAAGCATTTTCCTGGGAGCGAGCCGCAAGCCGGACGACAGCTACCAGCGGGCGGAAAACCTGCTGCTGCGCTACGGCAACCGGCACGGGCTGGTGACGGGCGCCACCGGCACCGGCAAGACGGTGACGTTGCAGATCATGGCCGAAGGCTTCTCCAATGCCGGCGTGCCGGTGTTCTGCGCCGACATCAAGGGCGACCTTTCCGGTATCGCGATGAAGGGCACCGCTCAGGATTTTCTTCAAAAGCGCGCCGATGAGATCAAGCTCGATCCCTATAAGTTCGACGACTTTCCCGTCATCTTCTGGGACCTTTTCGGCGAGCAGGGCCATCCGATCCGCGCCACCATCTCCGAGATGGGGCCGCTGCTGCTTTCGCGCCTGATGAACCTCACCGAGGCGCAGGAAGGCATCATGAACATCGCCTTCAAGCTCGCCGACGAGGAAGGGCTTCTGCTGCTCGACCTGAAGGATTTGCAGGCGCTCCTGGCCAACATCGCCGAGCGGGCCGACGAGATCGGCGCCCGCTACGGCAACGTGACGAAGCCGTCGGTCGGTGCGATCCAGCGCACGCTGCTGGTCCTGGAACAGCAGGGGGCCGCGCATTTCTTCGGCGAGCCGGCGCTGCGGATCGCCGACATCATGCGCACCAGCCGCGACGGGCGCGGCGCGATCAACGTGCTGGCGGCCGACAAGCTGATGATGAACCCGCGGCTCTACGCGACGTTCCTGTTGTGGCTGATGTCCGAGCTGTTCGAGGAACTGCCGGAAGTGGGCGACCCGGACAAGCCACGGCTGGTGTTCTTCTTCGATGAAGCGCACCTTTTGTTCGACGGCGCGCCCAAGGCCTTGGTGGAGCGGGTGGAGCAGGTCGTGCGCCTGATTCGATCGAAAGGCGTTGGCATCTACTTCGTCACGCAAAACCCGCTCGACGTGCCCGAAACCGTGCTCGCCCAGCTCGGCAACCGCGTGCAGCACGCGCTGCGCGCCTACACGCCGCGCGAACAGAAGGCGGTGAAGACGGCCGCCGACACGTTCCGGTCGAACCCGGATTTCGATTGCGCCAAGACCATCACGCAACTCGGCACCGGCGAGGCGCTGGTTTCGACGCTGGAGGCCAAGGGCGTTCCGTCCATGGTCCAGCGCACGCTGATTCGGCCGCCTTCCTCGCGGCTCGGCCCGATCACGCCGGAGGAGCGGCGCAAGGTGATGCTGGAAAGCCCTGTCGCCGGCCAGTACGACGAGATGATCGACCGCGAGTCGGCCTTCGAGATGCTGCAGAAGAAGGCCGCGGACACCGTGCCGGCCGAACAGGAGGCCGGCGGATCGCGCTGGACCATTCCCGGCTTCGGCAATGACGAGGCACCCGCGCAGACCGGCCGGCGCACCTCCGCGCCGCGCCGCTCGAACCGCCAGTCGGTTACGGAAGCGGCGGTCAAGTCCGTGGTCCGCTCCGTCGGTTCCTCGCTCGGCCGCGCCATCGTGCGCGGCATATTGGGCAGCCTTTCGAAGGGGCGCTGAGCGACCGGCGGGGTCGCTCACGCGCGGCCAGCTTCCCCCTCAGTCTCGTTGGAAAGAGGGTGAGGCCGTAGGGTCAGAACCAGGTCCGGCCGAGCAGCGTTGCCTGCGGCACGCCGTTGTCGATCGGGATGGCCTGGGCGTCGACGGAAGCCACCATCGGGGCGCCGACGTTGCTCGTGACCACGATCTTGGTTTTGGCCGGCACCCGGTCGTAGAGATCGATGATGTCCTGGTTCATCAATCGCACGCAGCCTGACGAGACCGACTTGCCGATCGAGTTCCACTCCGGCGAGCCGTGCAGCCGGTAGAGCGTGTCTTCGCCGTTCTGGAAGATGTAGAGCGCGCGTGCGCCGAGCGGGTTCATGAGGCCGGGCGGCATGCCGCCATTGCGCACGCTGTACTTTTCCAGTTCCGGCTGGCGGCCGATCATCTCGTCCGGCGGCGTCCATTTCGGCCATTTGCGCTTGTACTGGACGATGGCCTCGCCCGCCCATTCGAATCCGGCGCGGCCGAGGCCGACGCCGTAGCGGATCGCCTGTCCGCCCTCGCGAACCAGATAGAGGAAGTGCCCGGACGTATCGACGACGATGGTGCCCGGCCGCTCGCCTGTCGGGTCCGCAACGATCTGGCGCAGGAAGCGCTTGTCGATCTTCTGGTAGGGGACGGCCGGAATTTCGTAGCCCTCGTCCTGCACCGGTCCGTACATCAGCGCATAGCTGCCCAGTTCAGGCTCGGCATAGGCCGGCGGCTGCGCCGGAAAATCGACCTGCTCCTGCCGCGTCGTCGTACAGGCCGATACCAGGATCGACGCGGACCCGACCGCAGCGGCGTTCAGAAAACCGCGCCGGCTGATGGGGCGGGAGGAGAAGGGAGAGCTGGACATGATGCTTGGATATTCCCGAAACACAAAAAAGGTATGAAGGCGCGGACAGGGCGCACCGTTCCTCCCGATAACTGCCAAGGTGGATAGGCGGTTCCAAATCGGGCCTGAGATTGGACAAACCAAGGCCAAGATGTGGCAAGGCCTCACCTGTTGCCGTTTGGCAACATGTCCGGCGGGGCGATCAGCCGCTTGCCAGCAGGCCTTCCAGCGAAGGCAGGATCAGGCGGGGCGGGAAGTCGTTATACTCGTCCGGCTGGTTGCTGCGGTTGATCCAGGCGGTGCCGAAGCCGAACTTTGCCGCGCCGGCCACGTCCCAGCGGTTCGAGGACTGGAAGGAAATGGCTTTCGGGTAAAGCCGCCATTGCAGCGTGACCATTTCATAGACCGCCGGGTCGGTCTTGAAGCGCCGGACGGCATCGACGGAGAAGATGTCGTCCAGCACCTGGTCGAGCGCGGAGGATTGGGCGGCGGCCTTGAGCATTTCGGGCGAGCCGTTGGACAGGATCGCGAGCTTCGCGCCCGTCGCCTTGAGGGCCTTCAGCACGGCGGGCACTTCCGGATAGCAGTCCAGCCGCCAGTAGGCGTCGAGAAGCTTCGTCCGGATGGCCGGATCGACCGACGGGAACCGGCGCAGGCAGTAGTCGAGCGCCTGCTCGGTCAGTTGCCAGAAATCGGTGTAGGTCCCCATCAGGGTGCGGACCCAGGAATATTCGAGCTGCTTGGCGCGCCACAGTTCGGAAAACCGGTTGCCGTCCGGCCCGATCTCGTCGGCGTGGCGGCGCACGGCAGCGTGAACGTCGAAAAGCGTTCCATAGGCGTCGAAGACATAAGCGGCATGTTGCATCGCACATTTTTGTGACGGCTTGGCCGCCGATGCAAGGGCTGATTGCAGCGGGCTGCGGCTGGCCTTAAAGAAACAGCGGCATGTCGGTTGACGACGGGCCTGGTTCGGCCTTCCAATATGGCTAACCCACAGATTTGCAGGGAAGAATGATGACACTCGCATCGGCTGCGCAATCCACGACATGGACATTCGTTGACGGCGACTGGCATGAGGGAAATGTGGCGCTGCTCGGGCCGCGCAGCCACGCCATGTGGCTCGGCACTACCGTGTTCGACGGCGCGCGCTGGTTCGAGGGCGTGGCGCCCGATCTCGACCTGCACGCCAAACGGGTGAACGCCTCGGCGATCGCCCTTGGCCTCAAGCCGACCGTCAGCCCCGAGCGGATCGTCGAACTCACCTGGGACGGACTGAAGAAATTCGACGGCAAGACGGCCGTCTATATCCGCCCGATGTATTGGGCCGAGGAGGGCGGCTACATGGGCGTGCCGGCCGACCCGGCCTCCACCCGCTTCTGCCTGTGCCTCTACGAATCGCCGATGATCGCGCCGAGCGGTTTTTCCGTGACCGTATCGCCGTTCCGCCGGCCGACGCTCGAAACCATGCCGACCAATGCCAAGGCCGGCTGCCTTTACCCCAACAACGGCCGTGCCATCATGGAGGCCAAGATGCGCGGCTTCGACAACGCGCTGGTGCTCGACATGCTGGGCAATGTCGCCGAGACCGCGTCCTCGAACGTCTTCCTGGTCAAGGACGGCCAGGTGCTGACGCCGGCCGCCAACGGTACCTTCCTGTCGGGCATCACGCGGGCGCGCACCATGGCGCTGCTTGGCGAGAACGGCTTTTCGGTCGCGGAAAAAGTGTTGTCGGTGCGTGATTTCCTCGAGGCCGACGAAATCTTTTCCACCGGCAACCATTCCAAGATCGTGCCGATCATCCGCATCGAGGATCGCAGCCTGCAACCCGGCCCGGTCGCCAAGAAGGCGCGGGAGCTTTATTGGCAATGGGCGCATTCGACTTCCGCCGGCTGAAGGGCTAAAAGGCACCCGGGCTTCGGTCCGGCGTTGCTCATGGCCGTTGCCGACCTATCTTTATCCGGTAAGCAAACCCGGATTTTTCCTGAGGAGTATTATCATGGCTTTCGAACTGCCCGCTTTGCCCTACGACTACGAGGCCTTGCAGCCTTACATGTCCAAGGAGACGCTGGAGTACCACCACGACAAGCACCACAAGGCCTATGTCGACAACGGCAACAAGCTGGCGGCGGAAGCCGGTATGGGCGACCTTTCGGTGGAAGAAGTCGTCAAGCAGTCCTTCGGCAAGAATGCCGGCCTGTTCAACAACGCGGCCCAGCACTACAACCACATCCATTTCTGGAAGTGGATGAAGAAGGGCGGCGGCGGCAACAAGCTGCCGGGCGCGCTGCAGAAGGCGGTCGACAGCGACCTCGGCGGCTACGACAAGTTCAAGGCCGATTTCATCGCCGCAGGCACCACCCAGTTCGGCTCCGGCTGGGCCTGGCTGTCCGTCAAGAACGGCAAGCTCGAGATCTCCAAGACCCCGAACGGCGAGAACCCGCTGGTGCACGGCGCTTCGCCGATCCTCGGCGTCGACGTGTGGGAGCACTCCTACTACATCGACTATCGCAACGCCCGCCCGAAATACCTGGAAGCCTTCGTCGACAGCCTGATCAACTGGGATCACGTGCTGGAAATGTACGAGCAGGCCAAGGGCTGATCGCCCGCCATCCGGTACTTTTCGACGGAGCCCCGCTTTGGCGGGGCTTCTTTTTTGGGCGCATGGGCCGGCCTGAAATCAACTAAGCGTGAACAGACAGGCCGGAACTTTTCCAGCATCCTCCTGTCTGATCCTTTCGGACTGCCGTCCGTTTCACCGTTGTCCTGTCAGCCATCCGGAGACCCCGAATGAGAAGATTCCTAGTCGCTGTCTCGATCCTTGCCTTTGCTGCCTCCGCAGCCTCGGCCGACGCCATTTCCGACCGGCAGGCGCTGATGAAGGAGCGCGGCAAGATCGTCGGTACGCTGGCCAAGATGACCAAGGGCGAATTGCCGTTCGAGGCGGCGGAAGTAAAGAACGCCCTGCAGGCGTTGCAGGCCAATGCCGAGAGATTCGACGCAGACGCGCTGTTCCCGGCCGGCACCGAGACAGGCGGGGAAACCACCGTATCGCCGAAGGTCTGGGAAGACATGACCGGCTTCAAGGCCGCCGAGGACAAGTACCTGGCCAATGTGAAGGCCGCGAACGCGACGCCGGCCGACGATCTCGACACCTTGAAGACGCAGCTCGGCACCGTCGGCGGCGATTGTGCGGCCTGCCACAAGGCGTTCAGGATCAAGAAGGGCTGATCGCTTCTTGCGGGCATGGCGAAAAAGGAGCGCCGCTGCCGCGCTCGTCGTGGTCGTGGCCGGAGCTGCCGGCGGCTGGCTGCTGACGGCCCCGGAGAGGTTGGACGCGCAGACGCTGGCGCAACTGGGGCCCGGCGACGCGGCAAAGGGAGAGCGCATCTTCCATGCCGCCGGCTGCTCGTCCTGCCATGCCCGGCCTAAGGCGGAGGGCGAGGCCAGACTCGAACTCGTCGGCGGCCTGGAACTGAAGACGCCTTTCGGCACCTTCGTCGCGCCCAACATCTCGCAGGACCCCGAGGACGGAATCGGCGCATGGTCGGCCGAGGACCTTGCCAACGCCATGATGAAGGGCGTGTCGCCGGCCGGCGAGCACCTTTATCCGGCGTTTCCCTACGCCTCCTATGCCCGCATGCGCCCGTCCGACATCGGCGACCTCTATGCCTTCCTGAAGACGCTTCCGCCTGTGAAGGGCAAGGCGGCTGCGAACGACCTGCGGTTTCCGTTCAACGTCCGCCGCGGCATCGGCCTGTGGAAGCGGCTCTATCTGGGCAGCGAACCGGTGATCGCCCTGCCGGAAGATACGCCCGAACTGGTCCTGGCCGGCCGCTATCTGGTCGAGGGGCCGGGCCATTGCGGCGAATGCCACACGCCGCGCAATTTCGCCGGCGCTGTCGACAAGGCGCAATGGCTGGCCGGCGCGCCGGCCGCTGAGGGCACCGGCATCGTTCCCAACATCACCTCGGGCGAGGGCGGCATCGCCGACTGGTCGGCACAGGACATCGCCTACTATCTGGAAAGCGGTTTTACTCCAGACTTCGATTCGGTCGGCGGCGCCATGGCCGACGTCCAGGCCAACATGGCGCAACTGACCGCTGCCGACCGCGAGGCGATCGCCGCCTATCTGAAGACGGTGTCGCCGCACCCGAACGGCTATCCGCCGAGGCAGAAGCCCGCCGGATAAGCGCCGGGGATTTCAGGCGGTGCCCGCCTTGCCCGTCACCTTGAGCGCGAAGGCGTAGGTGAAGGCCACTTCCTCCAGCCGCGAGAAGCGCCCAGAGGCGCCGGCATGGCCGGCATCCATGTTGATCTTAAGCAGCACCGGGTTGTCGCCGGTCTTGCGTTCGCGCAGCTTCGCTACCCATTTGGCCGGCTCCCAATAGGTCACGCGCGGGTCGGTGAGGCCGGCCTGCGCCAGGATCGGCGGATAGTCGAGCGCCGCCACATTGTCGTAGGGCGAATAGGCGGCGATCGTGCGGTAGTCCGCCTCCGAGGCGATCGGGTTGCCCCATTCGGGCCACTCCGGCGGGGTGAGCGGCAGGGTGTCGTCCAGCATCGTGGTCAGGACATCGACGAAGGGAACCTCGGCGATGATGGCGCCGAAGGCATGCGGCGCCATGTTGGCGATGGCGCCCATCAGCATGCCGCCGGCGGAGCCGCCCTGGGCGACGATGCGGTCATGCGCAGTGAAATTTTCGGCGACGAGATGGCGCGCCGCCGCGATGAAGTCGGTGAAGGTGTTTTGCTTGTGCTCGCGCTTGCCGTCCTCGTACCAGGCGTAGCCCTTGTCCTTGCCGCCGCGGACATGGGCGATGGCATAGACGAAGCCGCGATCGACCAGCGACAGGCAATTGGTGTTGAACGACGCCGGAATGGTGATGCCGTAGGAGCCATAGCCATAGAGCAGGCAGGGGGCGGCGCCGTCGAGCGGCGTGTCCTTGCGGTAAAGCAGCGACACCGGCACCGTCTCGCCGTCGCCGGCCGGAGCCATCAGCCTGCGGGTGACGTAGAGGTCGGGGTCGTGGCCGGAAGGCACTTCCTGCGTCTTGAGCAGCGTGCGCTCGCGGGTCCGCATGTCGTAGTCGTAAAGCTGCGCCGGCGTCGTCATCGAGGAATAGGAGAAGCGGATCGTCTCGGTGTCGTATTCGTAGGAACCCGACAGGCCGAGCGAATAGGCTTCCTCGTCGAAGGAGATCGAGTGTTCCTCGCCGCTGGCGCGGTCGCGCACGACGATGCGCGGCAGGCCGTCCTTGCGCTCCAGCCGCACCACGAAATCCTTGAAGCCCAGCACCGAAAGGATGAGCCGGCCGGGTTCGTGCGGCACCAGTTCCTTCCAGTTGGCGCGCACCGGGTCGGCTGCCGGGGCGGTCATGATCTTGAAGTCCTTGGCGCCGTCCGCATTGGTCAGGATGAAGAAGACGTCGCCGCCTTCCTCGATGTCGTATTGCAGGCCGGTTTCGCGCGCCGCGACCAGCTTCGGTTCGCCGCCGAGGTTGGCCGTGCTGAGGATGCGGTATTCGGACGTCTCGTGGTCGCTGATGCTGATCAGGATCCAGTCGTTGTTGCGCGTGCCGCTGACATTGACGAAGAAGCCGGGGTCGGTCTCCTCGAAGACCAAGCGGTCGCTGCCCGCCGTTTCCGCGAGCGAATGGTAGAAGACCTTCGACGGCCGATGGTTGGAATCCAGGCGCGTGTAGAAGAAACCGTCGCTGCCGGCGTTCCACACCCCGCCGCCGCCGGTGTCCTTGACCTCGACCTTGCTGTCCTGACCGGTGGCGAGGTCGCGCACGCGTAGCGTGTAGAACTCCGAACCCTTGTCGTCGAACGCCCACAATAGCCGCTGGTGGTCGGGCGAGTGGTCGATGCCGCCGAGCCGGAAATAGGCCGCACCGCTGGCTTCGGCGTCGCCGTCGAGAAGGATCGTCTCCTCGCCGCCGTCGCGGGGGGTGCGGAAATAGCGCGGCTGCTCGCCGCCGAGCCGGAACGACGATCCGTAGGCGAAAGGCCCGTCCTTCATCGGCACCGAGGAATCGTCTTCCTTGATACGCCCCTTCATCTCGGCGAAAAGCGCCTTCCGCAGCGCGGCGGTGTCGCTCATGAGGGCCGTTTGATAGGCGTTCTCGGCATCGAGATGCCTACGGATTTCCGGCGCGAGCAGCGAGGGGTCGCGGAACACGTCCTGCCAGTTGTCCGCGCGCAGCCAGGCGTAGTCGTCGCTGCGGGTAATGCCGTGGCGGGTGTCGGATACGCTGTGCCTTGCGGCCTGCGGAGGGGGAATTTGCGGGAAGCCTGCGGGCACGGTCATTCTATCTCACTGGGAAAAGTTTCGTCGCTGCGTGAAAGAGCACGCCTAAGGGTAACATATCAAGGGTTGCAGTCGTTGGAACGCACAGCCGTGATAACTGCCTGTCCTGCTTATGTCGTATAAAGATATGAATTCTGGTTTCTGCATCGATTGAGTGCATTCATGAAGTGATACTACCGCGAAGGTTGTATAAGGCGGCAATAAATTAGACAGATGTTGGAATAAATTATTCATATTGTGGAATGCAGCACAATGATCGAATTGACTTGATTGTCTTGTTGCGTCATTAACAAGCCGCAATGCGAATCGTGGTGACGTGCGAGACCTGACGCTCCCTATAGTCGGCACGCGCGATGATATTCCCGCAACACTTTAAGGGCATCTGTTGATGGATACTGCGGACACCGCTTCGAGGAACAGCGACATGCTGATCGAGCTTACCGCCGATGTGGTCGCTGCTTATGTCAGCAACAATCCTGTTCCGGTCGGCGAACTCCCCGGCCTCATCGCCGACGTTCACGCGGCCCTTGGCCGGGTAGGCGGCACCGTCGAACAGCCCCCGGCCGACAAGCAGAAGCCGGCCGTGAACCCCAAGCGATCCGTCCATGACGACTATCTCGTCTGCCTCGAGGACGGCAAGAAGTTCAAGTCGCTGAAGCGCCACCTGATGACCCATTATGGCATGACGCCCGACCAGTATCGCGAGAAGTGGGGCCTGGAGGCTACCTATCCGATGGTGGCTCCCAACTACGCCGCCGCCCGCTCGGCCCTGGCGAAGAAGATGGGCCTGGGGCGCAAGCGCAAGCCGTCGCGCTGATCTTCGTTTCCTCCGTAGTGGGCAGTCCACGGCGCCGTTCGGCGCCGTTTCTGTTTGGGCGGGCCGTTTTCCATTTGGCCTTCGTCGCTTCTTCCTTTGCCGCCTGCCGGCCGCGCAGCCGGTCCAGCACCTGCTTGAGCGCAATGTGGCGGTTGAGGTCGTAGCTCCAGTGCCGCCGCACGCCCTTCAGCCGCTCGCGCTCGATGATCCTCTCGACGCGGCGCACGAGATTTGCCCTGCATTCCCCATCGGCTTTCAGCGCCGCCGAAAGATCGATGCCGCAGGCGAGTTGCAGCGCGGCAAGCTGGCGTGCCTGTGCCGTTGCCTCTGTCTGGCGTGAACCGAAAACGCTGGCTTCCTCGCGAAGACGCATGTCCTTCTCCTGCTGCGATGGGGTGCGGCTACTATCGAGGCCGGACCCAAGGCGGGGAGAGATTCACGCGAAATTTTCCGAGGTGTTTCCGAAAACCGATAATTTCCAGTGCGTTGCGGCGCTCGGCGCTGCTTGTGAGTTCTTTGTTTGTTCACATCTCCGCCGGCGATGGGTATAAGGAAGATATTCCTATATCTGGAGGGCCTATCGTGCAGCCGATGCAATCAACCATGTCGAAGCAGCCGTCGCAGCCGGCATCGGAGCGGGAGATGGCGCCCAGCGAGTTCCGGCCGACGCCGAAGCGCCGCGACGAGGCCGCGCTTGAAACCTGCGAGTGCCTGATCGACATCGTGGCGGCCCTGTTTTCCGTTTCCAGCAAGGAACTCCGCAAGCCCGGACGAACGGCCTTGCCGGTGTCGCGCGTGCGCCAGATCGCCATGTATGTCGCCCATGTCGTGCTGCGCATGACCATGAGCGACGTGGGAGCCGGGTTCGGCCGGGACCGAACCACGGTGCAGCATGCCTGCCAGGTCATCGAGGATCTGCGCGACGATGCCGAGTTCGACCGCTTGGTGCAGGTCGTCGAACGGGTCGCCTCGGCGGCGTTCCGGAACCGGACAGGCCTTTGACATGGATGACGACATGGACAATTCGACCGCGCGGCGGCGCGTGCTGCGTTTTCTTGCGGCCGGCGCGGCAACCATTCGCCCGGCGTCGCGGCCCCGCCAGGTGCTGCTGGAAGCGGGCGAACGCGGTACGATCGCCGTGGAAGGCGCGGTTCTATCTTCCCTCGCCGAGCAGGGAAT
Source organism: Aquamicrobium soli (assembly GCF_042646345.1). Taxonomy (NCBI): domain Bacteria; kingdom Pseudomonadati; phylum Pseudomonadota; class Alphaproteobacteria; order Hyphomicrobiales; family Phyllobacteriaceae; genus Aquamicrobium; species Aquamicrobium soli. The sequence goes on from NZ_JBHRTK010000031.1 coordinate 180,643, forward strand.
GCTTGTCAGGACTTCCCACAGCGTAGCGCTCTCGGCCAGCGGGGTGGCGCTGGCCGCTCGCCTGGCCTTGCCCTCGGCCGCGCTTCAGGACCGGCATCGCGACCTCGACGTGGTTGCCGTGGAAGGCGCGGTTGGCACCGCCATGGCGCTCGCCAATCTTGCGGAATCGCCGCTGGCGCAACTGGTCAGGCGCAAGGGCCGCGACGGCAAGCCTTTCCTGAGCGATCGCGAGTTCCAGGCCGGCGAGCGGCTTCGTGCCGACTATACGCGCGGCCGGATCATGCCCCGTCTCGGCGCGAACTGGGTCGCCAACGTGGCCTCGGGCAAGCGCGCCGGCAATGGCGGCCTCGTGGACTTGACGGATGCCGCCCTTGCGGCGCGCCAGCGGGTCGACAAGGCGATCGTTGCCGTTGGGCCGGAACTGGCCGGCGTGCTGGTCGATGTCTGCTGCTTTTTGAAGGGCCTGGAACTTGTCGAGACCGAACGCGGCTGGCCGGTGCGCTCGGCCAAGGTCGTGCTCAAGACCGCCCTCGGCGTGCTGGCGCGACACTATTCCCCCGCCGACGGCGCGGATCGCCACCGCAGGCATCAGGTGTTGCATTGGGGCGCGGACGACTACCGGCCGAAGATGTCCTGACCTGAACTCTGCGCGGGTTCAGGCCGTCTGCTTCAGCGAAGCCTCGGCATCCCGCTTGATGCGGTTGACCATCGAGCGCAGGCCGTTGGCGCGCTGGCGCGACAGATGCTCGTCGAGGCCGAGCGTCTTGAGCGTCGCTTCCGCATCCGTGTTCAGGATCGTGCTCGCCTTCTGGCCGGAAAACAGCGCCAGCATGATGGCTACGAGGCCGCGCACGATATGCGCGTCGGAATCGCCCTGGAACGTCATCGTCGGGTCGGCGCCGTCGCCCACCTCGGTCGTCAGCCAGACCTGGCTCACGCAGCCGGGCACCTTGTTCTCCGCCGTGCGGGCGCTGTCGGGCAGGGGATCAAGCGTATCGCCGAGTTCGATCACATAGCGATACCGGTCTTCCCACTCGTCGAGGAATTCGAAGTCGTCGCGGATGGTTTCGATTGTCGCGGTCATGTCCGTGGATATAGGCGCGGTGCCGCGCCGCGTCACGGAAAAAGCGACATCAATTGCCCTGGGCGACGCTGCCGGTGGTCGTCTTGGTGTCTGGCTGGGCGGCGGGATCGGATTCGTCCAGCATTTCCGCCGCGATCCTGGCCGTCTTGAGCGCTCGCACGGTGACGGTGTGCATGGCGGACTTGCCGGTTTCGCACACGTCGGGCTTGCGCTCGCACAGGCCGGAAAGGTCGCCCACGGCCTCACCCGCCGCGACCAGCGCCTGGATCGGACTGACGCTTGCCTGGCCGGAGGGGTCGTCCGACGCCGTGTCGAACGGTAGGGCCAGCAATACCAGCGAGAACCAGAAAGCCATCCTGATCAGAAAGAACATCGTGCCTGTCCTCGTTGTCGTCGCGCGCCGCGTAGAGGTCGCGGCCTGTCGGTGCGAATACTGGCACGGCCGCGAAAAGGACGGCTTGCCGTGAAGCATTGTATTTGCATCAAATTCTATAGGAATTGGTAACGACTTGTTCTGATTTGAATCTGTAGTGAATTGCGTGGTTTGCAGTAACGTAAAAATAACCATCTAAGGCTTTGAGCGGAAAAGGGTTCTCCCGATACCTCGATTTTCGGCGGCTGCGCGGCAGCAGCGGTTTCGGCTAACCCTCCGTTTACTATGACGGCAATTGCCCGCTCTGCCTGCCGCTAATCGCTTTGCGGCCCCTGTTGTCGGGGGGTGCCTTATCCATTCCTTAAAGGCTCGATGCGAATTTCGGATCAGTCAAAACGATCTGCCTGCCAGAACCAGTACGAGTGTGTTGAGTGAGTTCGATTGCCGCCAGATATGTTGAATTGCTCGGCGCGATGGCTGTCGGTTGTGAAAGGCTGGTTCACCCGTCCGTCGAGGACGAGCGGCAGCGCCTTTGCCAGCGCCGCTTCATCGGCGCCATGCTGGCGGCCCCGTTTTTCATCGCCGGCGCGGCGGTCACGCTCGTCACCGCCGGCATCGGCGCGGCAGTAACCATCGCCACCATCTTTGCCGCCTTCGGCCTGTGCTGGATCGCCGCGCTGCTGGTGGCCGCCTCCGGCACCATGCGCTGGGCCGCTCCGGTGGCGCTCTTGTCGGCCAGCCTCGTCGGTGTGGGGCTGATTGCCGCCGCCGGCGGCCTTGGCTCGCCCGCAGCACTGCTGGTGCTGGCGCTGCCGGTCGAGGCCCTGTGGGTCGCAGGCTCCCGCAGGGCGGTCCTGTGGGGAGGCGCAGCCGGACTGGCCGCGATCTGCCTGCAGGCTTTTGCCGCAACGCTTTTTCCTGAAGGCACGGGCATTGCCGCCTGGCACTGGCTGCTGCCGCTGGCGTGGATCGGCACAGTCTTTCTTCGCCGCGACGGGTTTCGTGCCCTGTTCGGCGCAAGCAGCGTCCCCACGACCGAAACCCGGATCGAGGACATGCTGGATGCGGTCGTGGTGCGCATGGCGCGGCAGGGCGAGGTGCTGGACGTGTCCGACAAGGCGCACGCCATTCTCGGCCTCGCGCCCGAACTGCTGCTTGGCAGCGGCCTTTTCGACCGTATCCACCTTGCCGACCGCGTTGCCTATCTGAGCGCGCTGGCCGATCTGCGCGAAGGGGCATGCCTGCGCAAGCTGGAATTGCGCATCCGCCTGCCACAGGCCGGTACCGAAACGCATGCCGGCAGCTATCGCTGCCTCGCGCTGGAGCTGATGGGGCCGGCTGGCGAGGCCGAGCCGTTCGTGGCGCTTCTGCGCGAGGGCGACGTCGTTGCCGATTTGCGCGAGGAACTGGACGAAGCCAACGAGGCCGCGGCCGGCGCCGAGATCGCCAAGGGCCGTTTCCTTGCTGCGGTGAGCCATGAGTTGCGCACGCCGCTCAACGCCATCCTCGGCTTCTCCGACATGCTGCTGCACGAGATGTTCGGGCCGTTCAGCGACCCGCGCCAGAAGGAGTATGTCGGCCTCATACGCGAGTCCGGCCAGCATCTTCTGTCGGTGGTGACCTCGATCCTCGACGTGTCGAAGATCGAGTGCGGCGCCTATACGACCGAACCGGAGCCGTTCCACTTCGCCGAAGCGGTCGAGATGTGCCATTCGATGATGCGCATGCAGGCCGAGGCGAAGGCGATAGCGCTGACGACGCAGGTTCCTGCCGATATCGGCGAGATCAACGCCGACCGCCGGGCGGTCCAGCAGATCCTGATCAACCTGGTCTCGAATGCGGTCAAGTTCACGCCCGACGGCGGTGCCGTCGGCATCGGCGCCAAGCGGATCGGCTCGCATCTGCATTTCTGGGTGAACGACACCGGCATCGGCATTGCCGAGGAAAATTTGGCCAGCCTCGGCAAGCCGTTCACGCAGATCCAGAACGGCTATACCCGCGCCTTCGAGGGTGCTGGCCTCGGCCTTTCCCTGGTCAAGGGGCTGGTGGCGCTGCACGAGGGCACCATGGCGATCGAAAGCGCGCCGGGAGAAGGAACCAAGGTAACCATCAGCCTGCCGGTGGAAGGGCCGCGCGAACGGGGCCGGGAATCGGCCGTGGTACCGATGAGCGTGACGGGATCGGGCCTGACCCCGACCTACAAGACCAGGGAGGCCGGGAATGGCCCGCTCCGCAAAACAGCGTAAGCCGGCCAAGCGGCGCGCGGGCATGATCAAGACGGGCGCGGCCGCTCTCGGCACCATGATCTCGGAAAACCCGGTCCTGGTGGGCGGCTCGACCGCCTTCCTGGTGACGTTCTTCTTCGTCTCGGCCAATGCGCTGTGGTATCAGCCTTTTCCCCATACCAGCGCCTTCTTCGCCACGCGCGCCATCCAGGGCTTTGCGCCGCCGCAGGTGGACGAACCGGAGACGACCTTCAACATCGAGAGGCCGCCGCCGCCTGCGCCAGCACCCGTGCCGCCGCCCGGCGACCCGACGGTGAAGCAGGTGCAGGGCATCCTGCAGAACCTGAATTTCTACACCGGGGCAGTGGACGGCCTCCGCGGCCCGGCCACGTCCAAGGCGATCGAGGCCTATCAGCGCAAGGTCGGGCTGCCGCCTTCCGGCGAGATCGACGACCGGCTGCTCGAACAGCTTGGCGCGACCCCGACGACCGGCGCGGTCACGCCGCAACCGCAGCCGGCACCCCGTGGCCAGGCGGCTAATGCGGCGCCGGCTGCCGCGCCTGGCGCGCCGGCCGCCGGTGACGCCGATGCCCGGATCGTCAAGATACAGGCCGGGCTGAAAGCCTTCGGCAACGACGACATCCAGTTGGACGGCGTGGTCGGCGCGCGCACCAGTGCGGCGATCCGCGAATTCCAGTCGCTTTTCGGCCTGCCGGTGACCGGCAAGCCTGAAGAAGGCGTCTATGCCAAGATGCGCGAGATCGGCCTGACCAATTGAGGCAGCAGACCGGGCGTGCTACCGGCGTTCGCGGCCCTCGATGCCTTCCTGGCAGAAAGGCCTGATTTTCACCGGGAGCAAGCGCCGCCATGCGCGTAACCGCTGATTTGTGGGTGTCGGCGCTGCTGCGCCGGGTGTTTGCCGCCGGTGGCTTTGCGGCCGTCGTCAAGCGCGGCGCGGCGGAGGCCGGCGCGGTCTTCGTGCTTTCGCGCGGGCGGCTCGGCGAGACGACGCTGTTCGGCCCGGCGCCGCAGACCAGCTACGATTCGGCCAAGCCGGACGAACGCTATTTCACGGTCATCGGCGCCGGCGAGGACACCGATTCACTCGAGGCGAGGCTGGAGCGGGAAAAGCGCTTCGATCCCGACATATGGGTCGTGGAGATCGAGGCAGGCGCCGTCCCGGTCGAGGAACTGATTTCCGTCAGGATGCCTTGATGCCGGCAAGCCGGTCGCGGGTGGACGCGCGCGCATCGGCATTGGCCGGCTGCGCGATCCGGTCCAGCGCCTGCGACAGGCTTTCGGCCTTCCATTCCTCGACCTTGCGCCGGGCGACGTCGAGGTGAAGCGTCCGGTATCGCGAAAGAAAGAGGCGGATCGCCTCCGGGTGCGGGAACAACCTCGGAAATATCGCGACGGCGATCAGGAACGCCTTGTCCTCGCCGACATCGAGCGCCCGTAGCGCCACCAGCAGGGACGAATAGGAACTGCCGTCGGTGAGCGGGCGGGCAGCCGCGAAGTCGAGTTCCAGCGCGTCGGCAAGCGCCGTCTGGAAGAAGGTGACGTTGCCCGTCAGCGCCGTCTCGCGAAGCTTGGCGTAGGTCGAGCCTGCCGGGGCGTTGAGGGCGCTGTCGCGCTTGCGATCGGCGGCCATGATCGAGCGCAGCCGGTGACGCACCTCTTCGGCGGCGCGGCCGGGGGTAGCGTCCGTCTTGTCGGTTGCTTCCGCAGGCTGAGTTGCCGCCGGTTGTTCGAGCGGTTCGGTTTTCTGGACGAGCGTCGGCCTTTCGAGCGCCCGGATCAGGCTTGCGATGGTCGGGTGCAGGTCCTTGCGGCGCGCGATGGCGCGTGCATGCGGCAAGCCGTGACGGCCGATCAGCGCGATCAGGTCGATATCGGTCAAGGCGCTCGAGCGGATGAGAAGCGGGGCCGCGATGCTCACCGGCTCTTCGGCGAGGCGCCGCACCAGCGCCGGCGGCGGATATTCGCATTCCGACAGGGCCGCGGCGACGAAACGGCGTGATTCCACCGAGACGCCGTCCAGCAGGGAAAGCGTCAGGTCGTCCACCTGCGCGATCTCGCGGCGGGAAGGGCGGGGCAGGGAGCAGAAGGCGGTGATCGCGGCGCGAAACAGTCGTTCGCCTTTTCCTGAATGGCCGCGAATGGCAATTTGCCTGAAATCCGACGATGACACGCGATACGCCTTGATGCACTCGGTACACGTCACGTCTTCACGCTGCCGGCAGGCCGGCCTCACCGTGAGCCATGATTACGGAAAATTAGCGCTGATCCGTTAGCGTTCCGTTAACTCTCTGGGTGCCTTATTCATCCCTGGAGGCGTTGCGTTGTGCTCCGGTTCAACCGAGAGGAATGCGCGAACCATGGGCAGTGTCCTGTCTTTCGTGCCGCGACAGGCGGCAACCGGCCGACATCCCCGGACGAACGGGGAACCGGCAAGCGTCATCATCTTCCCAGGCGTGCGCTACGAACGATCGCCGGCCAGGGACAAGCGCGGAGGGCCGCCGTCGAAGGGGGACGAGCCGAGGGCAGCCCCTTCGCCGCGTCGGTAAAAATTCCCGCCGTCACGGCTGGCGCGGCTCGCACGAGCTCTGCTCGAGGAAGCGCGAGACGGACGGCCGCCAGCTCTCGTCGGGGATGAAGGCCCGCACCACGAGCATGCCGTCGGTGATCGGCGCCTCGATGAAGACCGATCCCTGATATTCTTCCGGCAAGTCCTTGCGCACCTCGTTCATCTGGGTGGGCGTCAGCACGACGGCGTCGAGGCGGCCTTTGGACGCCGCATGGTCGTTGAAGCTGTAGATGTTGTTGCCGCTGCCGTCATAGACGGAAACCGACCAGAACGGCAGCGTGGCCGCCGACTCCCCGGCCGGGCCCTTGACGTGCGCCATGCCGTCGGCGAGGTCGAAGCGGCAGGCGGCCGCCGCAAAAAGCGGATCGACGGACCGGACCGCGGGCGCACCGCCGGTCTCCGCCTTGAGCGCGGTCATCGTGTAGGGGCCGGAGGTTGCCGCCAGCCTTGCCCAGGCGCTTTGCCCCGAAAATTGGGGCACCAGCAGCAGCACCGCGATATGGACGATGCCCGCGCCGACAAGGCCGACAAGGATGGCGTGCAGGAGCCTATGCATGGCAGCCCGCCTTGCGCACCAGCGGCAGCGTGACGTCCGACAGGCCGGTGCTGCTGGCGATCGGCGTATCGTAGAAAGTGAGCACGAAATGGAGCGGCCCGTCGCCGCGCACCGGCAGCCAGTTGCCGGGATAGGGCTGGCGGCCGACCGAGATGATCGCGGAATTGTCTGGCTGGCGCAGGATTTCTTGGGCGTGGAGGGCGGCCGGACGGGCCATGCCGGTCGCGATCACGTCCAGCGACTGGTCGGCCGCATAGAGCGTCCACAGGCGCGCCGTCGGAAAGCTTCCCTCGATCGAGTAGGCGCATTCGCGGCGTAACGGATCGCCGGCCGTATCGTGGTCGGCGACGAAGGAAAGCCCTTCAGCCCGGCCGAGCGCCAGCACCCCGGCGCGTGCCACCCGGGCTTTCGAATAGGGATCGGCGTCGGCGGTGCCGATATCGGGAAAGGCGGTCCACACGCCGATATGGATGGCGTCGAGGCCGTTGCGGGCATCGAGCATGTACCAGACGCTGCCTCCTCCGCCGACGATGGCTATGGCAAGCGCGAACACGGTCAGGAGGACGTTTTTCAGCATGGGCCGCCAGAACGAAGGATGCGTTGGGGATAGCGCGGGCAGGGCGTCCGGGCAAGCGCGGCGCACGATGGCAGCCTTGCGGCAAACCCGGGGGAGGTGGCCTACAAGGCCGAAAGCGTCTCCGGTTCGGGAGGATCGGCGAGGTTGGGCGCCGACTGGAACAGGATGGTCATTTCGCGCAGCGTCCGCGTCGTGTTGCTGGAAAGGACCGGCGGGCGGGCTGCCTCGGCGTCGGCCGCCTCCTTTTCGGCCCGCTTCTTCTCGGCCGCCTCGGCCTTGGCAGCCACCTCGGCGTCGACGTAGGGGTGATCGATGCCGGGAATGGGCTTCAGCTCGATGTTCTGGTGCGCGTAGGCCATCAGGCGTTGCCACACCATGGCCGGCAGCGCGCCGCCGGTCATCTTGTTGGTCGGGCTGTAGTCGTCATTGCCCAGCCAGACGGCCGCCGTGTAGTTGCCGGTGAAGCCGACATACCAGGCGTCGCGATAGGACTGGCTGGTGCCGGTCTTGCCGCCGGAGACGATACCCGGCAGGGCCGCCCGCCGCGCGGTGCCGATCACCGGCACCTGGACGAGCATCGAGTTCATGTACTGCAACGCCTTTTCCGACAGCACCCGGTGTGGCGGCGTCGCGTCCTTGGCGAAATCGTAGATGACTTCGCCCGTGTGGGTGACGAGCTGCGTGATGCCGTGGCGGCTGCCGACCATGCCGTCCTGGGCGAACACGCTATAGCCCGTCGCCTGGTCCATCACCGTCATGCCCGAAGTGCCGAGCACCATGGTCTTGTGCGAGCCGAGCGGCGATTCCACGCCCATGGCCTCGGCCATGGCCTTGATCGGCGCGATGCCCAGCATGTCCTTGGCGAGGCGGACCGGAACCGTGTTGATCGACTTGACCAGCGCGGTGGTGACGGTCATGCGGCCGGCCGAGGCACCGTTATAGTTGCCGGGATGCCAGTTTCCCCAACTGACGGGGGCGCCGGAAACGATCGAATCCGGCGTCAGGCCATGCTCCATGGCGGTTGCGTAGACATAGGGCTTGAACGACGACCCCGGCTGCCGCAGCGCCTTGGTGGCGCGGTTGAACTGGCTTTCGCCGTAGTCGCGGCCGCCGACGATGGCGCGCACCGCGCCGTTGGTCTCGATAACCACGATGGCGCCTTGGCTGACGCGGTAGTCCTTGCCGAACTGGCGCAGGTTGAACTCCAGCGATTCCTCGGCGGCGGCCTGGATATTGGCGTCGAAGGTGGTGTGCGCGACGAGCGAATGCTGGCCGGACTTCGCGGCGATGCGCTTGACCTCGTCGAAGGCCCAGTCGAGGTAGTAGTCGGGGCTTTTGCGCTCGCCGCGATCGACGACGGTAGCCGGGTGAAGCCGCGCCGACAGCACCTGGCCCTCGGTCATGAAGCCCGCGTCGACCAGGTTGGTGAGCACGACGTTGGCGCGGGCGCGCGCCGCCGGCAGGTTGACGTGCGGGGCATATTTCGTCGGCGCCTTGAACAGGCCCGCCAGCATCGCCGCCTCGGCGAGGTTCAGGTCCTTGACGCTCTTGCCGAAGTAGAAGTCGGCCGCTGCCTCGATGCCGAAGGTGCCGCCGCCCATGTAGGAGCGGTCGAGATAGAGCTGCAGGATCTGCTTTTTCGACAGGTTGCATTCGAGCCAGACCGACAGGAACGCTTCCTTGATCTTGCGCTCCAGCGTGCGCTCGTTGGAAAGGAACAGGTTCTTGGCGAGCTGCTGGGTGATGCTGGAGCCGCCCTGAACGACCGAATTGGCCCGCACGTTCTCCGAAACCGCGCGGAACAGGCCGATGAAATCGATGCCGTAGTGCTCGAAGAAGCGGCGGTCCTCGGTGGCGAGCACGGCCTTGATGACGTGGTCCGGCATCTCGTCCACGGGCACGCTGTCGCGCTGGAGGATGCCGCGCTGGCCGATCTCGTTGCCGTAGCGGTCGAGGAAGGTGACGGCGAAGTCGCCCTGCGCGCGCCAGTCGCCGGTCGTGTCCTCGAAAGCCGGCAGAGCCAGCGCCAGCATGATGACGGAGCCGGCCGCGCCGAAGGTGAAGGCCTCGCTCGCGACCTCGACGATGCCGCGCCGCCAGCCGGAAACGCGGAAGCGCCGAAAGAAGATGGTCAGCGTTTCCCAGATTTCGCGCGCCTTGAAGCCGGCCTCATAGAGCGAGGAATCGAGCCATGCGTCGACCGCCAGCAAGAACGCGGCGATGCGGCCTCTTTTCCTGTGCTCTTTGTCGGGGGCGGTCATGTTGATCCGGCAGGGGCTCCAACGCGCGGTATGGGAACACATTACGACGATTTTTGCGCAGCGTACCGTGGGCAGGTTTTCGCCGATTTAAAATTTCGCCACAAGCGTAAATGGGACACAGTGGGCGAACGTCACTGCTGCCGAAATTTATAGGAATAAATTCTTGACACCGTAACGGTGCTCTGGTAGGGCCCAGCTATCGTCGCAAAGTTGCGGCCAGGGCAGCCCGGAGGCTTCCTTTTCGGGCGCGCAAGACAATCAGCACATGGATGGATCGGTATGGTTGCAGGCCCGGCCTTGCAATGGGCCGCGTTGCGCGCCCTGCATGAGGGGGCGGCGCCGAGCCTTGACTTGTTGGCGCAGGCCTGCGGCCGTTCACCGGCCGCGATGCGCAAGCGGGCCGCAAGCGAAGGCTGGCGGGATGCGGAAGCGGCCATGCAGCTTTCCAACCAGGAAAAGCGGCTGCGGGCACTCCTCGACCAGCAGATCGGCAAGGCGGAGGCAGCGGGCGCGGACGAGGCAGGTAGCGCATCGGCGGACAAGGCGCGCATGGACGCGATCGCCGCCGTGATGCGCACACTCGAGAAAATTGGCGAAATCACGCGCAGCGACAGCGGCGCGAAAGAGAACCAAACGAGAAGAGATGAAGACGTGGCCGCCATCCTGCGACGCATCGACGAGCGCATCGTCGAACTGGCGATCGGCTATGTAAGGCGACTGGTCGGCGACCCATCTGAGCCCGGCTGAAGCCGAACTGGTCGCGCAGGAATGGTTTTGTCGTGCCCGGCCGGCGCAATACCCGTTCTCCCTCATGGGCATCATGCCGGATATCTGGCTTGTGCTGGGTGGGCGCGGCGCCGGCAAGACGCGGCTCGGGGCGGAGTGGGTGAATAGCCTGGTGCGCGGACTCGCGCCGTTTTCGCGTGAAAAGCATTCGCGCCTCGCTTTGATCGGCGAAACGCTGGCCGATGTGCGCGACGTGATGATCGAGGGACCGTCTGGCATCGTCGGCATTTCTCGGCATGACCGGCCGCGCTTCGAGGCGAGCCGGCGGCGGCTGCTCTGGGACAATGGCGCGGTCGCCACCGTGTTTTCCTCCGAGGACCCAGACAGTCTGCGGGGGCATCAGTTCGAGGCGGCGTGGTGCGACGAGGCGGCCAAATGGCGCTATCCCGAGGCCTGCTTCGACATGCTGCAATTCGGGCTTCGGCTGGGGGCGCAGCCGCGCCAGATCGTCACTACGACGCCACGGCCGACCGCCCTGATAAAGCGCCTGCTGGCCGATCCGTCCGTCGCGGTGACGCGCATGCGCACCGAGGAGAATGCGGCCAACCTGGCGCCCGGCTTCCTGAAGATGGTGGAGCGGCGCTATGGCGGCACGCGCCTCGGCCGACAGGAACTGGACGGCGAACTGATCGAGGATCGCGAGGACGCGCTGTGGTCGCGCCGCATGATCGAGGAAGCGGCGCTGGACGATCCCGGCGCGCTTGCCCGCATCGTGGTTGCCGTCGATCCGCCCGCGAGTTCGCGCCGAACCTCCGATGCCTGCGGCATCGTTGCGGCCGGGCTTGGCGAGGACGGCAACGTCGTCGTCCTTGCCGATGCGACGGTCAATGCGGCCAAGCCGCAGGAATGGGCGGCCCGCGCCGTGGCGCTCTATCACCGGCTGCAGGCCGATTGCCTGGTGGTCGAGGTCAACCAGGGCGGCGAAATGGCGACGGCGGTGATCCGCACGGTCGATCCGGCCGTTCCGGTGAAGCCGGTAAGGGCGCGGCGCGGGAAATGGCTGCGCGCCGAGCCGGTTGCCGCGCTCTACCAGCAGGGCAGGGTGCGCCACGCTGGCCGCTTCGGCGAACTGGAAGACGAGATGTGCGATTTCGGCCCGAACGGGCTGTCCAACGGCCGCTCGCCCGACCGGGTCGATGCGCTCGTATGGGCCATCACCGAACTGTTGCCTGACTGGTCGGCGCGGCCCCGCATTCGCGACTTACGATAAGGAAACAACATGGCTTGGAACTGGTCCTGGCTGCGTGCGGCGGGAAGCGCCGGCGCGCGCCGTGAACGAAAAACCGCGGCGCCCGGTGGCTTCATCGCCTTTCACGGGCAAGGCGAGGCGCACTGGACGCGCCGTGACTACGCGACGTTGGCGCGCGAAGGCTTCATGCGCAATCCGATCGTGCATCGCTCGGTGCGGCTGATTGCGGAAACGGCTTCGGCGGTGCCATGGCTGCTTTATGACGGCGCGGCCGAGCTGGACGATCATCCGCTGCTGTCGCTGCTGGAGCGGCCGAACGGGCAGCAGGCCGGGGCGACGTTCCTCGAAGGGATCTATGGGCACCTGCTTCTGTCCGGCAATGCCTATGTCGAGATGATCGCGGCCGGCAACGGCGCGCACGAACTGCATCTTCTGCGGCCCGACCGGGTTTCGGTGGCGACCGACGGCACCGGCTGGCCGGTGGCGCTCGACTATCGCGAGGGCGGCGAGCGGCGCAGCGTCCCGCTGGGGCTGGATGACACCGGCAGCGGCGCGCTGCACCTTGGCCTGTTCCATCCGCTCGACGACCATTACGGCTTCCCGCCGCTGGAGGCGGCGCTGATGGCGCTCGATACGCACAACGCGGCCGGGCGCTGGAACAAGGCTCTGCTTGACAATTCGGCGCGGCCCTCCGGCGCGCTGGTCTATGCGCCGAAGGATGGGGGCAATCTTAGCGACGAGCAGTTCGACCGGCTGAAGGCCGAACTGGAGGAGGGCTATTCGGGCGCGACGCGGGCGGGCCGCCCGCTCCTGCTGGAGGGTGGGCTGGACTGGAAGGCGATGGGCCTGACGCCCAAGGACATGGATTTCGTCGAGGCCAAGCATTCCGCCAGTCGCGACATCGCGCTCGCCTTCGGGGTACCGCCGATGCTGCTCGGCATTCCGGGCGACAATACCTATGCCAACTATCAGGAAGCCAACCGCGCCTTCTACCGCCTCACCATCCTGCCGCTGGTGGCGCGCACCGCCAAGGAATTCTCGGCCTTTCTCGGCCAGGCCTTTGGGCGCACGCTGCGCCTCTGGTATGACGCCGACCGCATCGACGGGCTGAACAGCGACCGCGATGCGCTGTGGGCCCGCATCGAGGCGGCGACCTTCCTGACCGAGGACGAAAAGCGCGAGGCGGTCGGCTACCGGCCGCGTGATCTCGTTTGAACCTGCCACGAAAGAACCCGACCATGACCGATCTGTCTCAGACGGGCTGGGTGTGGATCGCCAAGGGCGCCGGCGCCGTCGCCGGCTCGGCGATCTCGCTTGCCTACATCCTTCCGCATGGGCGGCGCGACGCGGCCGCGCGCTTTGCCGTGGGCGTCGTCTGCGGCCTGGTGTTCGGGGGAACTGCCGGGCTCAAGATTTCGACCGAACTCGGCCTCGAAAACATCATCGGCCCGGTCGAGCTGATGCTGATGGGCTCGGCCGCCGCCAGCCTGTGCGCCTGGTGGGCGCTGGGCTTCGTCGTGCGCGCCTTCGACCAGAACACGCTGCTGGACCTGTTGCGGCGCAACAAGCGGGAGAATGCGGATGAAAAGTGAGGCTTCGTCGCGCAGCTTCGAGCACAAGTTCGTCGATCTCGTTCTCGACGAGGTCGAGGCGGATGGCAGCTTCACCGGCTATGCCAGCCTGTTCGGCAAGGTCGACCTCGGCAAGGACGCGGTCGAGCGCGGTGCTTTCGCCAACTCGCTGCGCAGCCGCGGTGCCGCCGGCATCCGCATGCTGTTCCAGCACGACCCCGGCGAGCCGATCGGCACCTGGATCGAGATCCGGGAAGACGCGCGCGGCCTGTTCGTGCGCGGCCGGCTGGCGCGGGACGTGAAGCGCGCCCGCGAGGTTCTGAGCCTGATGCGCAGCGGCGCGCTGGACGGCCTGTCGATCGGCTTCCGCACCGTCAAGGCCCGGCGCGATCCGGCAACCGGCGTGCGCCGTATTCTCGAGGCCGACTTGTGGGAAATCTCGATCGTCACCTTCCCGATGCTGCCGGAGGCTCGCATCGAGATGGTGAAGAGCGGGCGCAAGCGGTCGCCCAAGCCGGGATCGATCCGCGATCTTGCGGAACGCATCCGGCAAGCCACCCGAATGATCAACAAAAGAGGAAACGCTCGATGAATGCACAACCGCAATCCCTGCCGGTCGAGACCAAGTCCGCGCTGGGGGACTATCTCGACCTGAAGGACGCCTTCGGCGAGTTCATGACCACGTTCGAGGCGTTCAAGGAGACGAACGACGAGAAGCTGGCGCAACTGGAAACGCGCATGGGCGCCGACGTGATCACCGGCGAAAAGCTCGAGCGCCTGTCGCTCGCCCTCGACGAGCAGAAGCGGGCGCTCGACAACCTGGCGCTGAAGAAGGCGAGGCCGGTGCTGGGGCGCGACAGCCGCCCGCAGCCTTCCGAGCACAAGAACGCCTTCGACGCTTATATGCGCAGCGGTGACGATCGCCAGCTTCGCGCCCTCGATACCAAGGCGATGTCCTATGGCTCCGGCCAGGACGGCGGCTATCTGGTGCCGGCCGAGACGGAAACGGAGATCGGCAAGCGGCTTGCCGCGCTGTCGCCGATCCGCTCCATCGCCTCGGTCCGGCAGGTATCGTCCGCCGTGCTGAAGAAGCCGTTTTCGGTGACCGGGCCGGCGGTGGGCTGGGTCGGCGAAACCGCCGCGCGACCGCAGACCGATACGGCGACGCTGGCCGAGCTGCAGTTCCCGACCATGGAGCTTTACGCCATGCCGGCGGCGACGGCTTCCCTGCTGGAGGATTCGGTGGTCGATCTCGACCAGTGGATTTCCACCGAAGTGGAGGCGGCTTTCGCGGAGCAGGAGGGCAAGGCATTCGTCACTGGCGACGGCAGCGCCAAGCCCAAGGGCTTCCTGAGCTATCCGACCGTGGCCGAGGCCAGCTGGGCCTGGGGCAAGATCGGCTACACGCTGACCGGCGTTGCGGGCGAGCTTCCCGCGGCCAGCCCGTCCGATATCCTGATCGACACGGTCTATTCGCTCAAGGCCGGCTATCGCCAGAACGCCAACTGGGTGATGAACCGCAAGACGCAGGCGGCGGTGCGCAAGCTGAAGGACGACGACGGCAACTATCTGTGGCAGCCACCGGCGGCCGTCGGCCAGCGAGCCATGCTGATGGGGTTCCCGCTGGTCGAGGCCGAGGACATGCCCGACATCGGCGCGGACGCGACCGCGATCGCCTTCGGTGATTTCGGCCGCGGCTATCTGGTGGTGGATCGCACCGGCGTGCGCGTGCTGCGCGATCCTTACTCCGCCAAGCCCTACGTGCTGTTCTACACCACCAAGCGCGTCGGCGGCGGTGTCCAGGATTTCGATGCCATCAAGCTGCTGAAGTTCGGCACGGCGTAAGGGTTCTATCCCGAGGCGGCGGCCCCCTCCCTCCGCCGCCTGATCGCCTGCCGATGCGGCCCCGGTCCACCCCGTCGGGGCCGCTTCTTTTTCAAGCAAAGGTGAATGAATGACGCTTATCCGTACCGTCGATCCGGCGGCCGAACCGGTGACGCTTGCCGACGTCAAGGCGCATCTGCGCCTGGATGGCGACAGCGAGGACGAACTGCTTGCCGGCCTGATCCGCGCCGCCCGCGAGGATGTGGAGCGGGCGACCGGCCTTGCGCTCATCGAGCAGGGCTGGCGGCTGGCGCTCGACGACTGGCCACGCGAAGGCTGCGCGAGCGTGCCGCTCCATCCGGTGCGCGAGATTCTGGCGGTCACCGCCTATGGCTCGGAGGGCGAGGCGTCGGTGATCGCCCCGTCCAGCTACCAGACCGACATCGCCTCGCGCCCGGCGCGGCTGCGCTTCAGCGAACCGCCCGGAGCGCTACGGGCCATGAACGGCATCGAGATCGACTTCGTCGCCGGCTTCGGCGAGGCCGCGACCGACGTGCCGGACCTGTTGCGGCGCGCCATCGTCCTGCTCGTCGCGCACTGGTACGAGTTTCGCGCGAGCTTCGGGCCGGGCGACCAGCCGGTTTCCTATCCGGCAGGCTACGAGCGCATGATCGCCCCCTTTTGCCGCCGGAGGCTGTGATGGCGGTGCTGTTCATCGATCCCGGCGAGTTGCGCACGGAACTTGCGCTCGAGACGTGTTCGACCGTGCCGGACGGGCTCGGCGGCTTCAGCGAGACATGGAGCGAGACCGCCACAGTGTTCGCGAGGATCGAGCCGGTCGCTGCCGAGAGCGTGTTCGGGGCCGACCAGACACTGGAGAGCGTCACCCACCGCATCACGCTGCGCCGGCGCGACGGCGTGGCGAGCGGCATGCGCCTTGTGCGGGCGGGGCGGGTCTTCGACATCCTCACCGTCCACGATCCCGATGAGAGCGGCCGCTATCTGGTCTGCAAGGTGAAGGAGGCAGGGGCATGAAACTGGCCGTGGCTGTGACTTTGGAAGGGTTGATCCGCGCCATGCGCTGGAACGCGCATGATCTGGCGGAATCCGTCGAGGGGGACGGTGCGGCGCGGAAGCGGCGTCTCGCCGGCGACAGGCCGCAGCGGCGCGCCCCGGCACCGGGAGAGGAGCAGGGCGATGACCGCACCCGCCGCTGAATTTCAAAAGGCCCTGTTCGAGGTGCTGGCGGGCGATGATGCGCTGACCGGCCTGCTCGGCGGCGCAAAGATATTCGACCAGGCGCCCGCCGACGCGCGCTTCCCCTATGCGACGTTCGGCCGGACCAGTTTCTACGACTGGAGCACGTCGACCGAAGGCGGCGTCGAGCAGCTTTTCACCCTGCATGTCTGGTCGAAGGCCAAGGGCAAGAAGGAAATTCTCGGCATCATGGAGCGGGTGAAACTGCGCCTCGACGATGCCGACCTTGCGCTCGAGATGCA
Source organism: Aquamicrobium soli (assembly GCF_042646345.1). NCBI lineage: Bacteria > Pseudomonadati > Pseudomonadota > Alphaproteobacteria > Hyphomicrobiales > Phyllobacteriaceae > Aquamicrobium > Aquamicrobium soli. The sequence continues at coordinate 197,175 of NZ_JBHRTK010000031.1, forward strand.
TCGTCTCGTCAGCCTGCGCTTCGACTATGGCGAAGCCCGCTATGACGAGGACGTGGCGGTCCACCACGGCCTGCTGCGCTTTCGCGCGGTTATCGAAACGGCGGCCTGACGGGGCAAGCCGGAAAAATTACGAACACCAAAATATCAGGAGGCCAGGCATGGCTGCACAGAAGGGCAAGGACCTTCTTCTCAAAGTTGATTCCGGCGGCGGCTCGTTCGTCACGGTCGCGGGGCTGCGCTCGAAGCGGATCGCCTTCAACAGCGAGACCGTAGACATCACCGATTCCGATTCCGCCGGCCGCTGGCGCGAATTGCTGGCGGGTGCCGGCGTTCAGCGCGCAGCCGCCAGCGGTTCCGGCATCTTCAAGGACGCGCAGTCCGATGAACTGATCCGGTCGCGGTTCTTCGCCGGGGAGATTTCGGACTGGCAGCTTGCCGTGCCCGGTTTCGGCACGATCACTGGTCCGTTCCAGATCACGTCGCTGGAATATACTGGTTCGCATGACGGCGAAGTGACGTTCGAGATGGCGCTGGAATCGGCAGGCGCCATTGCCTTCGCGGTGACGCCATGAGCGCCAATCGCAGGCGCGGCGAGGTCGAAGCCGTCCTCGACGGCAGGCCGCGCAAGCTGTGCCTGACGCTGGGCGCGCTCGCCGAGCTGGAGACTGCCTATGCAGCCAGCGACCTGACTGCCCTTGTCGAGCGCTTCTCGACGGGCCGGCTGTCGGCGCTGGACATGATCCGCATCATCGGTGCCGGCCTGCGCGGCGCGGGGGAGAGCGTGTCCGATGAAGAGGTCGGCGCCATGCAATCCGATGCCGGCGCGACCGGCTTTGCCGCCATCGTCGCCGACCTTCTGGCCACCACGTTCGGTTCCGGAGCGGGCGAGGAAGCCCCGCCAAACCCTTGAGGGCCGCGGCAGGCACGAAGCCGGCCTTCCCATGGGATGACGTCATGGCGATCGGTTTCGGCCTGCTGCGGCTTTCGCCGGATACGTTCTGGAAGATGACGCCGGTCGAGTTCGAGCGGGCGCTTTCGGCGTTGCGCCCCGGCAGGACCATGCCGCCCAGCCGCGAAACCCTCGCGGCGCTAATGCGCACATTCCCCGACCATGCGACGATGGAGACTGGATTTGGCTGAAGACGTAACGGTTGCGATCCGCGCCGACACGGCACCTTTCCAGCTGGCGCTGGAGAATCTCGAAAAGCTGTCCGACAATTTTGGCAACCAGCTTTCGGGGGCGCTGAAAAGTGCTGCCGTCAACGGCCGGGAGCTGGACGATGTGCTGCGCCGCGTCGGCCTCAACCTGGCCGGCATGGCGCTGGCGCAAGGATTGAAGCCGCTGCAAACGCTGGCGGGTTCGCTGTTTTCAGGCCTGCTGGGCGGGCTTCCCGGCATCCTGCCTTTCGCCAGGGGCGGGGTGCCGGGCCATGTGGTGCCGTTCGCCTCGGGCGGGGTCGTGTCGAGCCCGAGCTACTTCCCCCTTGCCGGCTCCATCGGACTGATGGGGGAGGCTGGAAGCGAGGCGATCCTGCCGCTTCGCCGTGGTTCGGACGGGTCGCTGGGCGTTGCCGCGGCCGGCGGCGCGCCGGTCAATGTCGTCTTCAACGTCACCGCGCAGGACGCCGCCTCCTTCCGCAAGTCCGAGGCCCAGATCACCGGCATGCTGGCGCGCGCCGTATCGCGCGGCACCCGCACTTTCTGAGGAGAAACCGTGTCCGACCTTGCCAGTTTCCATGACATGCTGTTTCCGCTCGCCGTGTCCTTTGGCGCGACGGGAGGGCCTGAACGCCGCAACGAGATCGTCGCGCTGACCTCTGGCCGTGAAAAGCGCAATGCGCGGTTTTCGCAGTCCCGCCATCGCTATGATGCCGGGACCGGGGTGAAGTCGCTGGACGACCTACACGACGTCATCACCTTCTTCGAGGCGCGGCGCGGGTCGCTGCACGCTTTCCGCTTCCGCGACCCGTTCGATCGAAAATCGTGCCGGCCGGGCGAAACGCCTTCGGCACTCGACCAGGTGCTCGGTACGGGCGACGGGACGGTCGACCGGTACAGACTGGTGAAGGTCTATGGGGAAGGCGAGGATGCCTATCGCCGGCTGATCCGCAAGCCGGTATTCGCCACGCTGCGGGTGGCGGTCGGCGGGGCCGAAATTCCGGCGGGCGCCTTTGCGTTCGACGATGCCACGGGCGAGATCGTCTTTGCCGCCGGTTCTATTCCCGGCAACGGGCTCGCCGTGAGCTGCGGCTATGACTTCGACGTGCCGGTGCGCTTCGACACCGACAGGCTGGAAATCGGCCTGAAGGCGTTCAAGGCCGGGCAGATCCCCTCCATTCCGCTGATCGTGCGCGGCGCGCCGACGCCCTGGCGACCGTCCATTCCAGCTAGCTTGCCCACGGTGCCGGCGGTCGTGGGCCAGCCGCACGCCGTGTTCCTGGACTTGCCATCGGGGATCGGCGAGGGCGCGCCGCAAGACCAGTTCCGTGTCGCCCTCCGGCAGAAGCCGTGGCGCAGCCAGGCGCTTTTTGTTTCGCCGGAAGAAACGGGCTTTGTCTTCCGCACCACGGTCGGCAGGCCGGCGAACCTGGGCCGGCTGGCCTCGGCCGTGCAGCCGGGCGTCGTCGGTCGGGTCGACAAGGCAGGCGTCCTCCTCGTCGAGCTGTTCGACGCCGAGGCAGCGAGCGTCAGCCTTTCGCAGTTGCTCAACGGCGCGAACGCCGCCGCGATGCGCAGCACCTCGGGGAACTGGGAAATTGTTCAGTTCGCCACCGCCGAGGAAATCGCGCCGCAACTGTGGCGGCTGACCGACCTGTTGCGCGGGCAGTTGGGCACTGACGACGCCATGGCGGCAGGCGCACCGGCCGGGGCCGACTTCGTCCTGCTCGACGATGCGGTGGCCCCGGCGGGGTTGCAGGAAAGCGAGATGGGGCTGCTGCTCAACTGGCGGGTCGGTCCTTCCGGCGCCGATCTTTCCAGCGCCAATTTCACCACGCAGGCGCAGATCGGCGGCCTGCGCGTATTGCTGCCCTTGTCGCCGGTGCACCTGAGGGCGGAGCGGGCAGGGGGCGACATCCGGTTTTCCTGGATACGCCGGGGCCGCATCAATGCGGATAGATGGGACGGCAGCGACATTCCGCTCGGCGAGGAGCGGGAGGAATACCGCATCGACATCGCTCGACCGGGCGGCGCCGTCTTGCGTACGGCGGTCGTCGCCGAACCCTCCTGGCTCTACCCGGCAGCGGCCGCTGGCGACGATTTCGGCGCGCTTCCGGCGGAAATAGAGGTCAGCGTGCGCCAGTTCAGCGTCGCCGCCGGTTGGGGCATCCCGGCAGTGCGCCGCATCGTCCTTGGCTGACGCTTATTCATTCCATCGAAAGGAACACGGACATGATGACGAGCAAACCCTGGTACTTTTCGCGCACGATCTGGGCGTCGATCGTGACGATCCTGACGGGAGCGGCCGGCCTGGTCGGATTGCCGCTGGACGGCTTGGACGACGGCGCATTGACCGATACGCTGCTTCAGGCCGTCAGCGCCGTCTCGGGCCTCGTTGCCGTTTTTGGCCGGTTGTCGGCGAAACACCGGATAGGCTAGAGTGGCCGCCGTCCCTGTCCGGTTCGACCGCCGGGGAAAGGCAGATGCGCGGATGGGGAGACGCATGCATCCATTATCGTTCATATCGTATTCAGCACCGGTCCGTTAGGGTGCTGGTATGAAAGCGTTCCGTACTTCTCTTCGTCCGGCGTTGGGGGCTCTGTGCCTCGCCGGCCTCGTTTCCGGGCAGGCGACTGCGATGCCGGTGATCGACCCGTCGGTTCCGGCGGGGCAGGCGTCGCTGACCGTGCCGGTGGCGGCCGATTGCTATGCGATCGGCCAGCAGGTCGCTGCGCAGAAGGGCGGAACCCTGGCCAAGGCCTCGTCCTCGACGAAAGGCGGGCAACCGGTCTGCGTGATCGTCGTGCTGGTGCCCGGCAAGGACGGCCAGCGCCCGCGCCGCTCCGAAGTCGTCGTGCCGCAGAACTGAGGGAGCCGCAGGCGGGCGCGCTACGTTTCATCAGCGCCGGAATCGGCCTATAGCTGGGTTCGGCCCCGAGACACCGGTTTGGATACAGGATTGCATGCGCATACTCGTTGTCGAAGATGACAAGGATCTGAACAGGCAGATTGCCGACGCGCTGGTCGATGCGGGCTACGTCGTCGACCGCGCCTACGATGGTGAGGAAGGCCACTTCCTCGGCGATACGGAACCGTACGACGCGGTGGTGCTCGACATTGGCCTGCCGCAGATGGACGGGATCAGCGTCCTTGAACGCTGGCGGCGCGACGGCCGCAAGATGCCGGTGCTCATCCTTACCGCCCGCGACCGCTGGAGCGACAAGGTGTCGGGCATCGATGCCGGTGCCGACGACTATGTGACCAAGCCGTTCCATATCGAGGAGGTTCTGGCCCGGGTGCGCGCGCTGATCCGCCGTGCGGCGGGCCATGCCTCGTCGGAACTGACCTGCGGTCCGCTCAGGCTGGATACCAGCGCTTCCAAGGCCGACATCGATGGGACGCCGCTGAAGCTCACCTCCCACGAGTTCCGCCTGCTCGCCTATCTCATGCACCATATGGGCAAGGTCGTCTCGCGCACGGAACTGGTCGAGCACCTCTACGACCAGGATTTCGACCGCGATTCCAACACGATCGAGGTTTTTGTCGGCCGTCTTCGCAAGAAGATGGGGGTAGACATGATCGAGACCGTGCGCGGCATGGGCTACCGCATGCGAGAGCCGGAGGCGTAAGGCGCAACCGATTTCCAACCCATCAGGCGAGGCGTTGTGAAAAGGCTGTCGATCCGATCCTGGCCGCGTTCGCTCGCCTTTCGCGTCGTCGCCTTCTCGACGGTATGGGCCATCGTCGCGCTGATCGTCATCTTCACGCTGATCACCACCCTTTACCGGCAGGCCAGCGAACGCGGCTTCGATAGCCTGTTGTCGGCGCATCTGTTCAACCTGATCGGTTCGGTGGGCATTTCCGACAACGGGGAACTCACCGGCTCTCCCGATCTCGGCGATTTGCGATTTTCCGAGCCGAATTCCGGCTGGTACTGGTCGGTGCTGCCGGCTTCCGAGGGGGTGACCGGGGAAAGGCACTCGTCCTCGATGACGGAGGACATTCCCTCGCCGAGTGCCGCCGAAGTGCCGTTCAACGCCTCTTTCCAACGTACCTATACCACCGACGGCCTCAACGGAGAGGAGTTGCAGGTCTTCGAGAGCGAATTCGTGCTGGACGCCAAGAACCATGTCGCGCGCTTTCGCGTCATGGGCAACGAGACTGAGCTCGAAGCGGAGATAAGTGCGTTCCAGCGCCGACTCCTGACCTATCTCTCGCTTTTCGGCTTCGGCATGATCTCCATCAACGCCATCGCCATCCTGTTCGGCCTCCAGCCGCTGCGCAGGGTCCGCGACGCGCTGGCGATGGTGCGCGAAGGCACCGCCCAGCGGCTCACCGGCCGCTTTCCGGTCGAGATCGAGCCGCTGGCCAACGAGACCAATGCGCTGATCGAGAACAACAAGCGCATCGTCGAGCGCTCGCGCACCCAGGTGGGCAATCTCGCACATTCGCTGAAGACGCCGCTCGCCGTCCTCGTCAACGAGGGCAGGGCGCTGGGTGGCGCCAAGGGCCAGTTGATCGCCGAACAGACGGCTTCGATGCAAAAGCAGATCGAGCACTACCTGCAACGCGCGCGCGTTGCCGCCCAGCGCGACAGCGTGGTCTATCGCACCCCGGTGGCGCCGTTGGTCGAGCGAATGGTGCGGGTCATGCAGAAGCTCAACCCCCGAACCAGTCTGACCCTTTCGCTTCCCGAAGAGCCGATCCTGTTTGCAGGCGAGCGGGAGGATCTGGAGGAATTGCTGGGCAATCTTCTGGAAAACGCGATGAAATGGGCCGAAAGTGCCGTCCGTGTCTCCGTTCGCTGCACCCCGGCGGACAGGATTGCCGGGCGGTTCGATATCGATATCGAGGATGACGGTCCCGGCATTCCCGAGGAGAAGGCGCGCGAGGCGGTCAAGCGCGGCCGGCGGCTGGACGAGACGAAACCGGGCACCGGGCTCGGCCTCGCCATTGTCGCGGACCTCGTCAACGAATATGGCGGCACGCTTGCCCTGGAGCGTTCGAACCTTGGCGGGTTGAGGGCAACCGTGCGGTTGCGCAGCGTTTCCTGACGTGCTCCGCCGAAAGAAGCTGGCCAAACATTAGCCAAACATCGATACTATTGCGACTCAAGCCCGCCAACGATGTCATGCCCCGGTCCCGGTCAATCGAATGAAAATACGTCTAGTGCTTGTTTCGGGACTTCTGGCTGTTTCGGGTTGCGCCACGACCGGCGGTGGCGCCGGCAAGTCGGTATCGGCCGCCTTGTCGCTTCCGAGCAGCAGCAGCGACGGAACGAAAGTCGCGAAAGCGATCGTCGCCGAGATGGGTGGTGGCCTCGTCGGCGGCAAGATCGGCGCGGGGTTGACGGAGCGCGAAAAGCGCAGCGGGCTCGAGGCCGAATACAAGGCGCTCGAATACACGGCGAGCGGCCAGGTCGTTACCTGGAAGAGCGATTCTTCGAACCGCTATGGCGAGGTGGTGGCCGCGCAACCTTATCGCGTCGGCTCGCAGGATTGCCGGCAATATACCCATACCGTTTATGCCGGCGGCGCTGGTGTTTCGGCGCGAGGTACAGCCTGCCGCAACAGCGACGGCAGCTGGACCCCGCTGACCTGACGCGTAACGACATTGTGACCCGTTAGCCCCGTCCGGGCCGTCGTGCCGCCAAAGCGTCGCAGGGTGCTCATGTTGGCAGCAGGCGGCACTACCGCTATTGGAAAGGTCATGCTGTTCTGGGTCATAGCCGCCGTCCTGACGCTGGGTGGGAGCCTGGCCGTGCTGTTGCCTCTGGCCGCCGGCCCGAAGGCATCTGCCGACGGCCCGAGCCACGATCTGGAAGTGTACCGCGACCAGTTGTCGGAACTGGACCGTGACGTCGAGCGCGGCCTGATTCAGCCGGCGCAGGCGGACCAGGCGCGCGCCGAGATAGCGCGGCGGATCCTGCGTCTCGATCCCGCGGCCGAGAAGGCGGCGTCGGCCAAGTCGTCCGGGTTCTCCCGCCTTCTGGCCACGGCCGCCGTGCTGGCGGTTCCGCTGGTCAGTTGGGGCTTTTATGCCGGGCTCGGATCACCGGACCTGCCGTCGCAACCCTTGGCTGAACGTCTGACGAAGAACCCCGCCGACAGCACCGTCGACGAACTGGTTGCGCAAGCCGAGACGCATCTGGCAGCCAACCCCTCGGACGGGCGCGGCTGGGACGTCCTGGCGCCGATCTATCTGCGCATGCAGCGCTTTCCCGATGCCGTGACCGCCTATCGCAACGCGATCCGCCTGGATGGCGAAAGCGCGGCCCGGCAGGCGGGCCTCGGCGAGGCGATCGCCGGCGAAGCGGGCGGCATCGTTTCCAGCGACGCGCAGGCAGCCTTCGACGCGGCCTTGAAACTCGATCCGGCCAACGTCAAGGCGCGGTTCTATCTCGCGCTGGGGATGGCGCAGGAAGGCCGCAACGACGAGGCGACAGCCGGATGGCAGGCCCTGCTTGCCATGTTGCCGCAGGATTCGCCGTGGCGCGAGGCGGTGGTAGCCGCTCTTTCGCGGGCCGGAAAACCCAAAGCCGGCCCCGGTGAAACGGCCGGCGGTCCGACCCGCGACCAGATCGAGGCCGCTTCCTCGATGTCCGCCGAAGACCGTGGCACCATGATCGAGACCATGGTCGCCAGCCTCGATGAAAAGCTTCGGCAAAACCCGCGCGATTGGGATGGCTGGAGCAAGCTCGTTCGCTCCTACATGGTGCTGGGCAAGGCCGACCAGGCCAGGGATGCCCTCAAACGCGGTGTCGCCGCATTCGGGGCCGATACGGACGAGGCTAGGAGGCTTGCCGCTTTTGCCGCTTCGCTTGGCCTGGCCGCGACGGAGTAGCGATGACACGCAAGCAAAAGAGATTGTCGGTGATCCTCGGCGGACTGGCCTTCCTGGCGGCGGCGGCCGGGCTGACCTTCTACGCGCTCGGCCAGAAGGCCTCCTACTTCTACATGCCGGGCGATCTGGCGACCGCGCATGTCGAGCCGGGCCAACGCATCCGGCTGGGCGGGCTGGTCGAGGAAGGCACGATCCGGCGCGGGCAGGGCGCGACGGTAGCCTTTTCGGTGACCGACAAGCAGAATTCCGTCAAGGTGACCTATACCGGTATCCTGCCGGATCTGTTCCGGGAGGATCAGGGCGTCATTACCGAGGGGACATTCGGCCCGGACGGCGTCTTTGTCGCCGACAGCGTGCTGGCCAAGCATGACGAGCGCTACATGCCCCGCGAAGTGGCCGACGGCCTCAAGGCCAAGGGCGTGTGGCAGGAGGACAAAAGTGAATAGCAGGCGCTGCCGCCATGGTTGAAATCGGACATTTCGCGCTGGTCCTGGCGTTCGCCCTGGCGCTGGTGCAAACGATCGTGCCTGTCTACGGCGCGAGAACGGGGAACGAGCGCATGATGGCGGTGGCGGGACCGGTCGCCGTTACCGGCTTCGCCGTCACAGCGCTTTCCTTCGCCGCATTGGCCACGGCCTATGCGGTTTCCGATTTCTCGGTGCAGAACGTCTGGGAAAATTCCCATTCGCTGCAGCCGCTGATTTTCAAGATCACCGGCACGTGGGGCAACCATGAAGGCTCGATGCTGCTTTGGGTGCTGATACTGACGTTCTTCGGCGCCCTGGTCGGCGTGTTCGGGAGCAATCTGCCGGCGTCGCTGAAAGCCAATGTGTTGGCCGTGCAAGGCTCTATCGGCGTTGCCTTCTTCCTGTTCATCCTGCTGACCTCCAACCCCTTTGCGCGCCTCAACCCGGCGCCGATCGAAGGGCGCGACCTCAATCCGATCCTCCAGGATTTCGGGCTCGCCGTTCATCCGCCGCTGCTTTATCTCGGCTATGTCGGCTTTTCGGTCTGCTTTTCGTTCTCGGTCGCGGCCCTGATCGACGGCCGTATCGACGCGGCGTGGGCGCGCTGGGTGCGGCCGTGGACGCTGGTCGCCTGGATATTCCTCACCGGCGGCATCGCCGTGGGCTCCTACTGGGCTTACTACGAACTCGGCTGGGGCGGGTTCTGGTTCTGGGACCCGGTTGAGAATGCCTCCTTCATGCCGTGGCTGGCAGGCACCGCGCTGCTGCATTCGGCCATCGTCATGGAGAAGCGGTCGGCGCTCAAGATCTGGACGCTGCTGTTGTCGATCCTGACGTTCTCGCTGTCGCTGCTGGGAACCTTCCTCGTGCGCTCCGGCGTGCTGACTTCGGTGCATGCCTTCGCTACCGATCCGACGCGCGGTATCTTCATCCTGTGCATCCTGGTCCTGTTCATCGGCGGCTCGCTGGCCCTGTTTGCCTGGCGGGCCTCGGCCCTGACCGCAGGCGGGCTGTTTCACCCGATCTCGCGGGAAGGGGCGCTGGTCCTCAACAACCTGTTCCTGACGACGGCGACGGCGACCGTGCTTGTCGGAACGCTCTATCCGCTGCTGCTCGAAGCCGTTGCCGCGGACAAGATTTCCGTCGGCGCCCCCTTCTTCAACCTGACGTTCGGGCCGCTGATGGTGCCGCTACTGGTGCTTGTTCCTTTCGGGCCGCTGCTGGCGTGGAAGCGCGGCGATGTTTTCGCGGCCGCGCAGCGGCTGATGGCGGCCTTTGCCGCCGCTCTCGTGGCATGCCTGGTGACGGCCTTCTTCATCGATGGCGCATCGGCCTTTGCCGCGCTCGGCGTCGGGCTCGCGTTCTGGCTGATCGTCGGTGCGCTGACCGACCTTGCCGTCAAGGCCGGGCTGGGCAACGTTCCTGCCGCGACGATGGCAAGGCGCTTTGTCGGCCTGCCGCGCTCGATCTTCGGCACGGCGATCGCCCATCTGGGCCTGGGGCTGACCGTGCTCGGCATCGTTGCCACGGTTTCCTTCGGCAGCGAGAAAATCCTGTCGATGCATGCGGGCGAGACGGTGGCCCTTTCCGGGCACACGGTGCGCTTCGCTGGGCTCTCGCCCTACAAGGGTCCGAACTACAGCGAGGATCGGGCGGCCTTCGAAGTGCTGGGCGACAACGGCAAGGTTGCCGGCGTGATCCATTCCGCCAAGCGGTTCTATCCGGCACGGCAGATGGCGACGACGGAATCCGGCATCAGGACGATGGGCTTCAGCCAGCTTTACATCTCGCTCGGTGACGAGGGCGACGACGGCTCGGTCGTGGTGCGGCTGTGGTGGAAGCCGCTGGTGACGCTGATCTGGCTCGGCGCGCTGGTGATGATGGTCGGCGGCGGCATGTCGCTGATGGATCGGCGGCTGCGGGTCGGGGCGCCTTCTCGCCGCCGCGAGAAAGTTCGCACGGTACCGGTGAACTCATGAACGTGAAGGCGGCACTGGCGCTTGTGGTCCTGCTTTCGGCGTTGCTGGTCCATGCCGGCAGCGCGTTCGCGGTAAAGCCCGACGAAATGCTGGCGGACCCGCAACTGGAGGCTCGCGCCCGCGGCATTTCGGAAGGCCTGCGCTGCATGGTCTGCCAGAACCAGTCGATCGATGAATCGGATGCCGATCTTGCCCGCGACCTGCGGCTTCTGGTGCGCGAACGCCTCAAGGCCGGCGACAGCGACGCCCAGGTCGTAGACTATGTCGTGTCGCGCTATGGCGAGTTCGTCCTGCTGAAGCCGCGCCTGAGCGCGCATACCGTGCTGTTGTGGGGCGCGCCGCTGGCCTTGCTGCTTGTCGGCGGGCTCACCGTGTTCCTGTCGGCGCGCGGCCGCCGCAAGGAAGCTCCTTCGCTAGATGCCGAGGAGCAGGCCAGGCTGGACGCGATTCTGCGCAACGACTGAGCGCCCGTTCCTTCAACATTACGAAAGTTTCATTCCCCGGAAATGGCCCGGTAATGTCGGCCGCCTTATCTCTGCCTCTACAGGATGCCGGACGAGCACCCGTCGAACCAAGGCAAAGGACAGAGATCATGAACAAGGCCCCCAATTCATCCTCGTTTACCCACAAGCGCCTGATGGCGGCGGTTGCGTCGCTGGCTATCGCTGGTGCCATCGGCTTTGGCGCGGTCACCACGGGAACGGCACCCGTCCTCGCCGATGCCGTCCATGTCCAGGCGCCGCAGGTCCCGAGCTTCGCCGACGTCGTCGAGCGTGTTTCGCCGGCCGTCGTCAGCGTCAAGGTCAAGGCCAAGGTGCAATCTACCTCCGATGATGGCGGGTTCGGCATGTTCCAGGGGCCGGACGGCCTGCCGGACAATCCGCAACTTCGTGAGTTCTTCAGGCAGTTCCGCGGCTTCGGCGACCAGGGCGGTCAGCGCAACAGCCGGCGCCAGCACCGCGACCATCGGGACGACCAGCCGCGTCCCGTCGCCCAAGGCTCGGGCTTCTTCGTATCCGAGGACGGCTATGTCGTCACCAACAACCACGTCGTCGATGAAGGCACGGCCTTCACCGTGGTGATGAACGACGGCAAGGAACTCGACGCCAAGCTCGTCGGCACCGATCCGCGCACCGATCTTGCGCTGCTCAAGGTCAACAGCGACCAGAAATTCACCTATGTGGCCTTTGGCGACGATTCCAAGGCCCGCGTCGGCGACTGGGTGGTGGCCGTCGGCAACCCGTTCGGGCTGGGCGGTACGGTGACCGCCGGCATCATCTCGGCGCGCGGCCGTGACATCGGCGCCGGCCCCTACGACGATTTCATCCAGATCGACGCCTCGGTCAACCGCGGCAATTCGGGCGGCCCGACCTTCAACCTGAGCGGCGAAGTCATCGGCATCAACACCGCCATCTTCTCGCCCTCGGGTGGCAATGTCGGCATCGCCTTCGACATTCCCGCCAACACCGCCAAGGAGGTGATCGGCGATTTGATGAAGAACGGCTCGGTCAAGCGTGGCTGGCTCGGCGTCGAGATCCAGCCGGTTACCGCCGACATCGCCGAGTCGCTCGGGCTGAAGTCACAAAACGGTGCGCTGGTGGCGAACGCCCAGAGCGATGGGCCTGCCAAGAAGGCCGGCATCGTGGCGGGCGATGTCATCACCCAGGTGGACGGCAAGGATGTCGCCTCGCCGCGGGAACTGGCGCGTCTCATTGCCGCCGAGGCGCCCGGCAAGGCCGTGGAACTCAGCGTCTGGCGCAATGGTCAGACGAAGACGTTCTCGATCGATCTCGGCAAGCTGCCGAACACCGACAAGCAGGCGTCCTCCGGCGACCAGCAGCAGGAGAACGAGGCAGCGCCCAGTTCGCTGGCCGATTTCGGCCTGACCGTTACCCCTTCCGATGACGGCAAGGGCCTGGTGGTCACCGATGTCGATCCCGACAGCGCCGCCTCCGATCGCAACATCCAGGCGGGCGACGTCATCACCTCGGTCAACTCGACCGAGGTGAATAGCCCCCAGGACGTCGACAAGGCCATCGCCGCCGCCAGCAAAGCGGGCCGCAAGTCGGTGCTGGTTCAGTTGACGCATGGCGACAACAACCGCTTCGTCGCCCTGCCCATCGCCGAAGGCTGATCGGCGGCCACGTTTCTCCGCACGGCTTGAGTACCTCTTGAGTCGCCGTGCGGAGGAAGCATGGAGCCGCGCCGGTCAGTCACCGCGCGCGGCTTCAGCGGCGACAGGCCCCGGCGCCTGTTGCTGCACGAGATTGGAGGCTGCATCGATGCGGGCATCACGGTCCACCGAAATCGGCTATAACGGCGCCATGAAGATTCTCATCATGGAAGACGACCGCGAGGCAGCCGATTACCTCCAGAAGGCTTTCACCGAGGCCGGGCATACCACGCATGTCGCCGGCGACGGCGAAACCGGCTTCGCGCTCGCCGATTCCGGTGACTACGACGTCATGGTCGTCGATCGCATGATGCCGCGCCGCGACGGACTTTCGGTCATTGCCGCGCTGCGCTCGCGCGGCAATACGACACCCGTACTCATCCTTTCTGCGCTGGGCGAGGTCGACGACCGCGTGACTGGCCTGCGCGCCGGCGGCGACGACTACCTGACCAAGCCCTATGCCTTTTCCGAGCTTCTCGCGCGGGTCGAGGTGCTGAACCGGCGCGCCGGCGCCAGGGAGAGCGAGACGGTCTACCGCGTCGGCGACCTCGAACTCGACCGGCTCTCGCACACCGTGAAGCGGCTCGGCCAGGAGATCACCCTGCAACCGCGCGAATTCCGCCTGCTCGAATATCTGATGCGCCATGCCGGCCAGGTGGTGACGCGCACCATGCTGCTCGAAAACGTCTGGGACTATCATTTCGATCCGCAGACCAATGTCATCGACGTGCATGTGTCGCGCCTGCGCGGCAAGATCGAGAAAGGCTTCGACAAGCCCATCCTGCACACGGTCCGTGGCGCCGGCTATATGCTGAAGGGCGGCTGATTTTTCATGGCGCTGTCCGTGCCCGCCATCATGAGGACGACGGCAGCGCGCCTCTCGGCGCTCTACCTGCTGCTTTTCGCGCTGTGCGCCGTGGCATTGGTCTTCTACATGACGTCGCTGTCGGCGCGCATGCTGACCGGCCAGACGCAGGAAACCATCAATGACGAGGTTTTGGGGCTCGCCCGCGCCTACCAGCGCGGCGGCCTGCCGGTCCTGGTGCGGGTGGTCGAGCAGCGCTCCCGCCAGCCGGGCGCCAATCTTTACCTGATCGCCGACACCAACGGCCAGATCCTGACCGGCAACGTGCAGAGCCTGGAGCCGGGCGTGCTTGAAACGGAAGGGTGGACGACCCGCCCGTTCTCCTACCAGCGTTTTGGCGAGGGCGAACTGGACCGGCTGCGCAACGGGCTTGCCGAGCCGGGCACGGCGCAAGCGGAGGGCCAGAGCGGGCACAACGCCATCGCGCTGGTCCTGCGGCTGCCCAACCAGATGATCATGCTGGTCGGGCGCGACCTTGGCGAGCCGGAGCGGTTTCGCGCCGTCATCCGCCGCGCCCTGACGCTGGCGCTTGGCATGATGGCGCTTGGCGGGCTGCTGATCTGGTTCTTCGTCGGGCGCTCGGCGCTGAAGCGCATCGACGGCGTCTCCGAGGCCAGCCGCCGCATCATGGGCGGCGATCTCGCCGGACGGCTGCCGGTGACCGGGGTCGGCGACGAGTTCGACCGCCTTTCCGAAAACCTCAATGCCATGCTGGCCCGGATCGCTGCGCTCAACGAAGGGCTGAAGCAGGTCTCCGACAACATCGCCCATGATTTGAAGACGCCGCTGACCAGGTTGCGCAACCGTGCGGAAGCGGCTCTTTCGGGCAAGCCCAAGGTGGGCGATTACAAACAGGCGCTGGAATCCACGATAGCCGAATCCGACCACCTGATAAAAACCTTCAACGCCATCCTGATGATCTCGCGGCTGGAGGCCGGCTATTCCTCGGAGAACACGGTGCAGGTGGACCTGGCGGCGACCGTCGCCGATGTCGTCGAACTCTACGAGCCGGTGGCCGAGGAGGCCGGCGTTACCGTCGAAACGGCGGTGGACGGGTCCTTTATCGTTCGCGGCAACCGGGAACTGATCGGCCAGGCGCTGTCCAATATCGTCGACAACGCCATCAAATATTCCCTCGATGCCGTCGGCGGAAAGCCGGCGGTGCGTGTCAGCCTCCAACGCGAGGCAGGAGAAATCCGGCTGACCGTTGCCGACAACGGGCAGGGGATTCCCGACCATGCCGACCGCGCCCGGGCCACGGAGCGGTTCGTGCGGCTGGAAAAAAGCCGGTCGCAGCCGGGCTCGGGCCTCGGCCTCAGCCTCGCCAAGGCGGTCATGAAGTTCCACGAAGGACGGCTTGACCTGCTGCCGGGTGATCCCGGATTATCCGTCGTCATGAGTTTCCCTGAAAGAACGGATCGTTGACGACAGTGGGCCATTGGTATCTGGAGCCGGTCGCCGGCCTCGTTCCGCTGAACGGGGAAAATGCGGCGCGCCATCTGGCCGCGATCGCTTCCGCCGCCGCAGAGGAAAATGTTCCACGCGTGGTGGAGCTTTTGACCGGCAACAGCCCCGTCGCCGCCTTTCTTGCGGCCGTTTTCGACCTTTCGCCCTTCCTGCGCGACCTCGCCCGCCGCCGTCCGCAGATGCTCGATCCCATTTTCGACAAGCCTGTCGAGGCGAGGCTGGACGAGATACGCGCCGGGATCGCCACGCTGGCCTGTGCGGAGGGCGTCTCTGAATCAAGCCTGATGATGGAACTGCGCCTGCGCAAGACGGAAGCGCATTTCCTGATCGCGCTGGCGGACCTCGCCGGCGAGGCCGATGCCGCCGTCACCGTTCGCCGGCTGAGCGACCTCGCCGAGGCATGCGTGCGTGCCGCCGTCGATTTCCTGCTGCGCGATAGCCACCGGCAGGGCAAGCTGCGGTTGGTGGACCCGGATCGGCCGGCGGAAAAGTCGGGCTGGATCCTGCTCGGCATGGGCAAGCTCGGCGCGCAGGAGCTCAATTTTTCCTCCGACATCGACCTCGTGGTGTTCTTCGATCCGCAGGCTCCGGCCGTCGTCGATCCGCTCGATGCCACCGACATGTTCTCGCGCCTTGCCCGGCGGCTGGTGCGCATCCTCCACGACCGTACCGAGCACGGCTATGTGTTCCGCACCGACTTGCGGCTTCGCCCCGATCCCGGCTCGACGCCGCTGGCGATCCCGGTCGAGGCGGCGCTGAACTATTACGAGGGACGCGGCCAGAACTGGGAGCGCGCCGCCATGACCAAGGCGCGACCCGTGGCCGGCGACCTCGAGGCCGGCGCGGCCTTCCTGAAGGAACTCCAGCCCTATGTCTGGCGCAAATACATGGACTACGCGGCCATTGCCGATGTCCACTCGATCAAGCGCCAGATCCATGCCCACAAGGGCCATGGCGAGATCGCGGTCCGGGGCCATAACGTCAAGCTCGGCCGCGGCGGCATCCGCGAGATCGAATTCTTCGTCCAGACCCAGCAACTGATAGCCGGTGGCCGCTTTCCCGAACTGCGCGGTCGCGAGACCGTGCCGATGCTGAAGGAACTTGCCGCGCGCGGCTGGATAACGGCGGAAGCGCGCGACACGCTGACCCGGCAATACTGGTTCCTGCGCCGGGTCGAGCACGCCATCCAGATGGTGGCCGACGAGCAGACGCATGCGCTGCCCGAGGACGACGAAGGACTGGAGCGAATCGCGCACATGCTGGGCTTTGCCGACGCCGCGCGCTTCTCCGATGGTTTTCGCGCGGCTCTCCATGAGGTGGAGCGTCATTACGCGGCGCTGTTCGAGACCGCGCCGGAACTGTCCTCGGGCGTCGGCAATCTGGTCTTCACCGGCGATGTCGACGACCCCGATACGCTGCAGACGCTGAACCGGCTGGGGTTCCAGCGGCCGAGCGACATCTGCCGCGTCATCCGAAGCTGGCATTTCGGCCGCTACCGCGTCACCCGCTCGGCCGAGGCGCGAGAACGGCTGACCGAACTGACGCCGGCCCTGCTGCAGGCCTTCGGCCAGACACGGCGCGCCGACGAGGCACTGATGCGCTTCGACGAGCTTCTGGCGGGCCTGCCTGCCGGCGTGCAGCTCTTTTCGCTGCTGCAGTCCAACCCGGCGTTGCTGAAAATGCTGGCGACGATCATGGGGGCCGCGCCGCGGCTCGCGGCCATCATCACGCGCCAGCCGCATGTGTTCGACGGCCTGCTCGACCCCGGCCTGCTCAAGGATCTGCCCGACCGGGCCTATCTATCGGCGCGGCTTGCGGCGTTCCTCGACGGCGACCGCAACTATGAGGAAGTGCTGGACCGGCTGCGCATCTTCGCGGCCGAGCAGAAATTCCTGATCGGCGTGCGGCTGCTCGCCGGCGCGATCGACCCGGCGCGCGCGGGCAGGGCGTTTTCGGACCTGGCCGACCTCACCATCGATGCGGCGCTGCAGGCCGTGGCGGCGGAGTTCGCCACCAAGCATGGCCGCGTCGCCGGCGGCAGGGTGACGCTGCTCGGCATGGGCAAGCTCGGCAGCCGCGAGTTGACGGCGGGCTCGGATATCGACCTGATCCTGCTTTACGACCACGATGCCGACGCCGAGGAATCGGACGGCGACAAGCCGCTCGCACCCTCGCACTACTTCATCCGCATGACGCAGCGCCTCATCGCCGCCGTTTCCGCGCCGACCGCCGAGGGCGTGCTCTATGAGCTCGACCTGCGCCTTCGCCCTTCGGGCAACAAGGGGCCGGTGGCGACCCATATCGACGCGTTCCGCAAATACCAGCGGGGCGAGGCCTGGACATGGGAGCACATGGCGCTGTCGCGTGCCCGCACCATCGCCGGCGACGCCGGCCTGCGCGCCGAGGTCGAGGCCGAGGTGGCGGCGGTCCTCGCCTTGCCGCGCGACGAAGTCAAGGTGAAGGCAGAGGCGTCCGGCATGCGGGCGATGATCGAGGAGGAGAAGCCGCCGCGCGATCTCTGGGATATCAAGCTGATCCCCGGCGGGCTGATCGACCTCGAGTTCATCGCGCAGGTCGCGGTCATCACCGGCAACGTCGAGCAAGACGGACATGCGACTGCTACTGCCGATACCCTGGCCCACCTGGCACCGGGTTTCGCGACCATGCAGGCGCGGCAGGAACTTGTCGAAGCCTATGCCTTCTACCAGGCGCTGACGCAGATGATCCGGCTTTGCCTCACCGGCAATTTCGACCGCCATGACGTCCCGCCCGGCCTTGCCGACCTGCTGTTGGCGGTTACCGGCCTGCCCGATTTCGGCGTGCTGGAGGCACATCTGAAGGATATGGCCGCCACGGTGCGAAGGCATTTCGACCGGCTGCTGCCGGCGGCGAAAAAGAAGCGGTCAGGCCGCGACCTTTAGCGGGTGCGGCCGCTTGCCCAGCGGGATGCGCACGGAAACGATGGTCCCCGAGCCCTCCGTCGAGCGGATTTTCAGCGCGCCGCCGTGCAGTTCCGCCAGCGAGCGCGAGATGGCAAGGCCGAGCCCCGAGCCGGCATGGTTCTTCGAAAACTGGTTCTGCACCTGCTCGAACGGCCGCCCGAGCTTGCTCAGCGCGGTTTTGGGGATGCCGCAGCCATTGTCCTCGATGGTCAGCGTCAGCGCGCCGGAGGTGCTGCGCGCCCGGACCGTGATGTGTCCGCCCTGGCCGGTGAATTTCACGGCGTTGGACAGAAGGTTGAGGACGATCTGCTTGATGGCCCGCCGGTCGGCGTAGAGCGTCATGGCGTCGGCGATGCGGGTTTCGACGGTGATGGCCTTTGCCGCCGCCTGCAGGGAAACCACGCGCACCGTTTCGCGGATGAGCGGGCACAGGTCGATCGCCTCGCGTTCCATCGAGAACTGCCCGGCCTCGATCTTCGACATGTCGAGGATGTCGTTGATGACGCCCAGCAGGTATTTGCCGCTGGAATTGATGTCGCTGGCATATTCCTCGTAGCGGTCCGAGCCGAGCGGGCCGAACAGCGCCTGCTGCATCAGTTCTGAAAAGCCGATGATGGCGTTGAGCGGCGTGCGCAACTCATGCGACATGTTGGCGAGGAATTCCGACTTGGCGCGGTTGGCGGCTTCGGCGCGGTCCTTCTCGCGCATGTATTTGCGGTTGAGTTCCACTAGTTCGCCCGAGCGCTCCTCTTCCGAGCGGCGGGCGAGGCTGAGGTCGTGGATCGTCGCCATCAGCCGGCGCTCGCTGTCGACCAGCTTTTCCTGGTGCTGCTTGATCTGGGTGATGTCGGAGCCGACCGACACCATGCCGCCGTCGCGGGTGCGCAGTTCGTTGACCTGCAGCCAGCGCCCGTCGGCGAGCTGGCGCTCGTAGGTGGCGCCGCCGCGCGGGCCGTTGGCATTGGCCAGCCGCCGCTCGGAGGCGAAGGCCAGCATCTTGTTTTCCAGTTCCGCGCGAGAGGCGCCCGGCACCACGTCGCGGTCCGACAGGCCGTTGTCCTGCTGGTATTTGGAATTGCACATGACGAGGCATTGCGCCGAATCCCACAGCACGAAGGATTCGTTGATGTTCTCGATCGCCGTGCGCAGCCGCATGTCGGCCGCCTCCGAGCGCAGCGCCAGGTGACGCTGCTCGGTCACGTCGACGGCGATGCCGATCAGCTGGATTTCGGGCGCCTCGGGATCGACCACCTGCGCACGTGCCCGCATCCACACCCACTGGCCGTCGGCGTGGCGCATCCTGAATACCTGGTCGATATGGTCGATTTCGCGCGCGACGATGCGCTTGGCGAGTTCGAACAGGTTGCCGTCGTCGGGGTGGATGATGTCATGCACCTCGCCGAAGGACAGCATCGCCTCGCAGGGGCGGTAGCCCAGCATGTCGTACATGGAGCGCGACCAGTACATCTTGCCGCGCACCATGTCCCAGTCCCACAGGCCGCAGCGGCCGCGCACCAGCGCCATGTCGATGCGCTCGTTGGATTCGGCGTGGAAGCGGTCGGCAGCTTCCGCGCGCGCGACCTGGCTGAAATAGGCGTAGAGGATGACGATCAGCAGGCTGCCCGTCAGCATGAACAGAAGCACGTTGAGCGTGACGTCGCCGCGCCAGTCCGCGAACACGGCGTCCTGCGGCACCATGACGGCCGCGGCTCCCGCGTGGCGGGGCTTGAGGTTCAGCGCGGCATACCAGCGCTTGCCGTCGATCGTGACGTCCATGACGCCGGCGCGGCTGCCGAACAAAAACAGCGGTTGGCCGCCATAGACGATGCCGTCGAGCCCGCGCCCCATCCATTGCGACGACAGCGGCGACACCGCGGTGACCTTGAACGCGCCGTCGGTGATGGCGACGACGTAGTCCTTGCCGAGAATGCCTTCCCGCGCCATTCGATCGATCAGGGCCTGCGCACCGCCCGCCGCTTCGGCATCGGCGTTCGCCAGTTGGCCGGTCGCCAGCGTCAGCATCGCCTTGGCGTTGCGCTCCACCTCGTCGTGGTCGCTCATCAGGGAAAGCACGCGAAGGGCGGCCAGCACGGCCAGGAAGACGACGATCAGGATCGGGATCAGCCGGCGCAGATAGGGTTCCGCCGCAAGCAGCTTGCGGTAGGCCGGTTCGGCGATGAGCCGCATATTGCCGATCAGGCGCGTCCTGCCCGACGTCCTGCGCCGGTCAAAAAACGTCCCCCCGGGCGCGCCCCACGCGTCCGCCTTGGCCATGAAATGGCTCTCCCCGAAATAACTGCTGTCGTCGCGATCCGGCTACACCGCACGTCCGAATCGTCAGTAAGGAATCAAAGGTGATTCGCCTTGTCTAGGGGGCGGGCGAAAAAAGATTAAAAATCGAATAAAATCGCTGTCTTTCGCTCCGGATCGGCGGTGCTTCGCCGCCCGCTCAGGCCAGCGTGCGCTCGACGATGTCCTTGAGGTCCGCCGACAGGTTGCCCGTGGCCGCGATCCTCAGCAGGGCCTCGCGGGCCTTCGCCTGGCGTTGCGGATCCAGCGAGCGCCAGGATCGCAGCGCGGTGGCGAGCCGGGCGGCCATCTGCGGATTGCGCTTTTCGACCTCGAGGATGGTCTCGGCCCACAACCGGTAGCCTTCGCCGTCGGCGCGGTGGAAGCCGGTCTGGTTGGCGCTGGAAAACGTGCCGACAAGCGCGCGCAGGCGGTTCGGATTGGTCGTGGAGAACGCCGGATGGCGCATCAGCGCCCGCACGCTCTCGACCGTCTGAGGTCCCGGCACGCCGGCCTGGATCTGGAACCACTTGTCCATGACCAGCGGATCCGCCGCATAGCGTTTCTCGAATGCCGCCAGCGCCTCCACGGCTTGCGGCGAACCGTGGTGGACATGGGCAAGCACGGTCAGCGCCGCCGCCCGGTCGGTCATGTTGGTGGCGGCATGGAAGTGGCTGAGCGCCAGTCCCGCGCCGCCGTCGAGCAGCGAAAGGAAATCGAGCAGGACATTGCGCAGCGCCCGCCGCCCGGCGCTCGCCGCATCCGGGCTGAACGCGCCTTCGGCGTGAAGGTCTCGGTAAAGGCTGGAGAACATCTCCTTGTTTTCCCTGGCGATTGCGACGGCGATAGCCCGGCGCGCGGTAAAGACCGCGTCGGGGTCGATGTTCTTGCCGATGTCGCGGGCGATGTCGGCTTCGCCCGGAAGCGTGAGCGCCAGCGCCCGGTAGGCTTCCTCCAGCGAGGTGTCGCCGGCAATCTTTCCGGCCAGACGGCCCAGCCGTGGCGCGAGAACGGGCGTCTTGCCGCCGAGCAGCAGCCGGTAGGCGTTGATCAGCGCGTCGGTCAGAAGCGTGTTGAAGGCCTGCCAGCGGGCATATTCGTCGCTGTCGTGGCTGGCGAGGAAGAACAGGTCGTCGTCGCCTTGCGTCGCCGAAAGCGTGACCGGCGCCGAGAAGCCGCGGTTGAGCGACAAGGCAGGCCGGGCCTCGATGCCTGAGAAGCGCACGCTGTGCTGCCGCTTGCGGACATGGATGACGCCGCCTTCGACGGTCGCGCCCTCGACCGCTGTAGCAACGATGTCCTTGCCGTCCGGGCCGACGAGGCCGAAGGCGAGTGGGATGTGCATCAGCCGCTTGCGGCTCTCGGACGGGGTAGGCGGCACCGATTGCTCGATGTCGATGACGAATTCGCGCGCTGCCGCGTCGTAGGAGGAGGAGACGGCGAGGTTGGGCGTTCCGGCCTGATGGTACCAGAGCGCGAACTGCGACAGGTCGCGTCCCGACACGTCCTCGAAAGCCTTCAGGAAGTCCTCGATCGTCACGGCTTGCCCGTCATGACGCAGGAAATAGAGGTCCATGCCTTGCCGGAACGTCTCGGCGCCAAGGACGGTGCGGATCATGCGCACCACTTCCGACCCCTTCTCGTAGACGGTCGCCGTGTAGAAATTATTGATCTCGCGGTAACGCCTCGGCCTCACCGGATGCGCCAGCGGTCCCTGGTCTTCCGGGAACTGGTGGGCGCGCAGCGTGCGCACCTCGGCGATGCGCTTGACCGCGCGCGAGCGCTGGTCGGCGGAGAATTCGTGGTCGCGGAAGACCGTCAGCCCTTCCTTCAGGCAGAGCTGGAACCAGTCGCGGCAAGTGATTCTGTTGCCAGTCCAATTGTGGAAATACTCATGCGCGATGATCGCCTCGATATTGGCGAAGTCGGCATCGGTCGCCGTCTCCTGGTCGGCCAGCACGTATTTGTCGTTGAAGATGTTGAGGCCCTTGTTCTCCATCGCCCCCATGTTGAAGTCGGACACGGCGACGATGTTGAACACGTCGAGGTCGTATTCGCAGCCGAACACCTCCTCGTCCCACTTCATCGAGCGCTTCAGCGCGTCCATGGCGTAGTGGGCAAGCCTTTCCTTGCCGTGTTCGACGTAGATGCCGAGTTCGACCGTCCTGCCGGACATCGTGACGAAACTGTCCCGGATGACGCCGAGGTCGCCGGCGACCAGCGCGAACAGGTAGGACGGCTTGGGGAAGGGGTCGTGCCAGATGGCATAGTGCCGGCCGCCGGGCAGATCGCCGCTCTCGACCGGATTGCCGTTGGATAGCAGCAGCGGCGCGTCGCTCCTCAGCGCCTCGATGCGCACCGTGTAGACGCTGAGCACGTCCGGCCGGTCGAGGAAGTAGGCGATGCGGCGAAAGCCCTCCGCCTCGCATTGCGTGCAATAGACGCCGTTGGAACGGTAGAGCCCCATCAGCGCCTCGTTTTGCGCCGGCGCCAACTGCGTCTCGATCTCCAGCGTGAAGCGCCGGGCCGAAGGCAGGCGCGTGATGGTCAGGCTTTCCTGTGTGGCCGCATAGTCCTGTTCGGCCAAGGGCCGGCCGTCCACGGCGACCCGGGTAAGCCGCATCGGGCCGTCGCCGGCGAGTACCAGCGGCGTGGAAGGATCGACCGCCTCGCGCCGCTCGACCGAAAGCCGGGCTACGACGATGGTGTTTTCCGGCGACAGCCTGAACGTCAGCACCGTTTCGGGAATGAGATAGTCGCTGGGCCGATAGTCTTCGAGCTTGAAGACCTGGCCGATATCCGTGCGCATGGGGTGGCGTTCCCGATCATTTTCCGGCGGCGACAGGCGGCCGGCTGGTCCAACAGAGCCGAGGCCAGTGCTCTTTACACGAAACCGCCCCTCGACAAAACTGCCGCGCAACCTATTTGAAAACCTCGTTTCCCCAACACCGCGAGGCCACCCATGACCATCGTCACGCCGAAGTTCGGGATGGGCGCGTCCGTGCGCCGGGTCGAAGACCAGGCTTTCATCAACGGACATGGGCGCTATACCGACGATATCGGGCGCGAAGGCATGCTGCATGGCTATGTCCTGCGCTCGGCCGTCGCCAAGGGCGCGTTCAGGATCGGCTCGACCGAGGCGGCGCGCGCCGCGCCGGGTGTCCGACTGGTCCTGACCGGCAGCGACCTCGACCATCTCCGCCCGCTGAGGAGCGGGGCGATGCCGAGACAGCCGGACGGCAGCGTTGCGCCGACGCGCGACATCCCGATCCTGTGTCGCGACCGCGTCGCCTATGTCGGCGATGCCGTGGCCTTTATCGCCGCCGACAGCCGGGCCGAGGCACAGGACGCCGCCGAGCTGATCGAGATCGATTACGACACCGAGGAGGCCGCCGCCGACACCGCGACGGCGCTTGACCCGAAAACCCCGCTGGTGTGGCCGGAACTCGGCAGCAACCGGGCTTTCTCCCATCACATCGGCGACAAGGCCCGTACCGATGCGGCTTTCGCCCGCGCCGACAAAATCACGCGCATCGAGTTCGAGAACAATCGGCTGGTGGCCAATTACATGGAGCCGCGCGCCGCGATCGGCGAGTGGAATGCCGGCGAAGACCGCTTCGTGCTCACCTCCGGTTCGCAAGGCGTGCACTCGATGCAGAAAATCCTGGCCGGCGTCCTGGGCGTCGGCAAGGAGAAGCTGCGCGTGGTGACGCCCGATGTCGGCGGCGGCTTCGGCACCAAGGCTTTCGTCTACCGCGAATATGCGCTGGTGCTGGAGGCGGCGAGGCGGCTTGGCCGGCCGGTCAAGTGGACCGGCGAGCGCACCGAGCATTTCCTCACCGACGCCCATGGCCGCGACAACGCCGTCACCGCCGAAATGGCGATGGACAGGGACGGCCGGTTCCTCGGCCTCAGGGTTGACCTCGCCGCCAATATGGGCGCCTATATTTCGCAATACGGGCCGATGATCCCGACGATCGGCGTCACCATGTCGACCGGCGTCTACGCCATAGAGGCGATCGACGTGTCCGTGACCGGCGTCTACACCAACACCTGTCCGGTCGACGCCTATCGCGGCGCGGGGCGCCCGGAAGCGGCGCTGCTGATCGAAAAGCTGGTCGATGCCTGCGCCCACGACACGGGCCTTGCGGTGGACGAGATACGCCGTCGCAATTTCATCCGCCCCGACCAGTTCCCCTATCGCACGCAGACGGGCCGGCTCTACGATACCGGCGAGTTCGAAGGCCACATGGCGCTTGCCATGGAGCGCGCGGACTGGGCCGGGTTTGACGCGCGCCTGCAACGGTCGCGGGCCGCGGGAAAAATCCGCGGCATCGGCATGGCGACCTATGTCGAGGCCTGCGCCTTCCCCGGTTCGGAGCCGGCCTTTCTCGAACTCGAGGGCGACGGCTCGGTGACGCTCAGGATCGGCACGCAGAGCAACGGGCAGGGCCACGCCACCGCCTACGCCCAGTTCGTTTCGGAAAAGCTCGGTCTCGATCCCGAACGGATTCACGTCCGCCAGGGCGACACCGACGAGCTGAAGGCCGGCAGCGGCACCGGCGGCTCGCGCTCGATCCCGCTCGGCGGGGTTTCGGCCGCGCGTGCCGGCGGCGACCTCGCCGAGAAGATCAGGCGCATCGCCGCCGACGAACTGGAAGCCTCCGCCGGCGATATCGAACTGGCCGACGGTTTCGCCCGGATCGTCGGCACCGACCATGCCATCGATTTTTCCGCCATCGCCAAGGCGGCCAAGAACCCCGACGATCTCAAGGGTTTCGGCGAATTCGTGCAGGACGAATGCACCTATCCCAACGGCACCCATATCTGCGAGGTCGAGATCGACCCTGATACCGGCCTGCTGGAGGTCGCTCGTTACACGGTCGTCGACGATTTCGGCGTCACCGTGAACCCGATGCTGCTCGCCGGGCAGGTGCATGGCGGCGTGGTGCAGGGCATCGGCCAGGCGCTGAGCGAGGGCGCGGTCTACGGCGACGACGGCCAGCTTCTGACGGCAAGTTTCATGGATTACGCCGTGCCGCGCGCCGACAGCGTGCCGTCCTTCCACTTCGAAACCCGTAACGTGCCCTCCACCACCAATGCTCTCGGGATCAAGGGTGCGGGCGAGGCCGGCACCATCGGTTCGACGCCTGCCGCACTTAATGCCGTGACGGATGCGCTTTTTCGTGGTTATGGGATCAGGCACATCGAAATGCCTGCGACTCCGATGCGCATCTGGGCGGCGATAAGGAACGCGACCGTGAAGTGACAGAGAAGACGGCCCCCGGTGCCCGGGGCGCGCTTACCGCCATAGCGCTCAAGGTCATGTCGGTGACGATCTTCGTCGCCATGTCCTCGCTCATCAAGGCGGCCGGACCGCTGCCTGCGGGCCAGATTGTCTTCTATCGATCCTTTTTCGCCATCTTCCCCATCCTGTTCTTCCTCGGCTTCAGGCATGAACTGCATACGGCGCTGGCCACCAAAAGGCCGTTCGGCCATGTCGTGCGCGGGCTGATCGGCGTCTGTGCCATGGCGTTCACCTTCTTTGCCCTGACGCGCCTGCCGCTGCCGGACGCGATCACGCTGAACTATGCGCAGCCGCTGCTGGTGGTCGTGTTCAGCTCGATCTTCCTGGGCGAGACGGTGCGCCTCTACCGCTGGAGCGCGGTCGTGGTCGGGCTCGTCGGGGTGGTCATCATTTCGTGGCCGGAACTGACGCTGCTGACCTCCGGCTCGGCGCTGGACGATCAGGAGGTGCTGGGCGTGATGGCGGCCTTCGGCGGCGCCGGCTGTTCCGCCGTTGCCGCCATCCTGGTGCGCAACCTTGTGCATAGCGAAAGGACGGCGACCATCGTCCTGTGGTTTTCGCTGACCGCCAGCGTGCTTGCGCTGCTTTCCCTGCCGTTCGGCTGGGAAATGCTGTCGCTGACGCAAAGCCTGCTCCTCATCGGGGCGGGCTTCTGCGGCGGCATCGCGCAGATATTGATGACCTCGGCCTACCGCCACGCGGAAGTGTCGACGGTCGCCCCCTTCGAATATACGTCGATGATCCTCGCCATCGTGGTGGGCTATGTGGCGTTCGGCGACGTGCCGACGCTCTACGTGCTGGTCGGCGGGTCGATCGTGGTCGGTGCCGGCATCTTCATCATCCTGCGCGAGCGCCAGCTTGGACTGGAGCGCGGCAAGGCCCGCAAGGCCGTGCCGTTGCAAGGATAACCGGGGCAAGGATGAGCGGGGGAACGGGTCAGGCCGCCCCGGTCTCGCGCAGTTTCATCTTCACTTCGAGGAAGTCGCGCCACGCCAGCTTCTTGTGGTTGGGCGTACGCAGCAGATAGGCCGGGTGCAGCGTCGGCATGGCGGGGATGACGATGCCGGAAGCGGTGGCGTAGCTTCGCCATTGGCCGCGCAGGCGCAGGATGCCCTCGCTGGTGTCGAGCAGCGTCTTGGCCGACGCGCCGCCCAGATGCACCAGCACCGCCGGGTTGACCAGTTCGATCTGCCTTTCGATGAACGGGCGGCAGATCTGGGTTTCATGCGGCGTCGGGGTGCGGTTGCCCGGCGGACGCCACGGGATCACGTTCGCGATATAGACGCTGTTGCGGTCGAGCCCGATGGCGGCCAGCATCTTGTCCAGCAACTGGCCCGATCGCCCGACGAAGGGGCGGCCCTCGATGTCCTCGTCGCGCCCCGGTGCCTCGCCGACCAGCATCAGGCGCGCCTGCGGGTTGCCGTCGGAAAAAACCGTATTCTTCGCCGTGGACTTCAGGTTGCAGCCCTCGAACGAGGCCACCGCCTCGCGCAATTCGTCCAGGTTGCAGGCCTTTGCCGCCAGTTCGCGCGCGAGCCCGGCCTGTGCCTCGTCCGGGACGGCCGCAGGCGTGGCCGGGCCAGGGCGGGGCGCAGCCTTCCCCGATTCGCGCTCCGGCCTGCGGGTGCCCGGGTTCTGGCCCGCGTCGTTGTCGGAGGAGGGGACAGGTTGTGCCCGCTCCGGCCGGGTCGCCGCCGCTTGCGCGAAGCGGTCGATCGGCTCCTCGCTCAAGGCCTCGTCGACGCCCGCGTTGGCATAGAAGGACAACAGTTCGCGCAGGCCGGGCCGGTCGGGGGACGGAGTGGAGATCATGGCCGCACCATCGACCGCGCGCCTCGCTTTTGCAAGGTCAGGTCGAGGGAATACGCGGGTCCTGCACCAGATAGAATGTCCAGCGCGGGGTGTAGTCGGTGATCAGGAAATCGAACGTACCCGTTTCCAGCGGGTCGATCTTGCCGTTCTTGAACAGCAGGCGGTCATAGGGCTCGAATTCGCGGCTGAATTCGGCGAAATGGCTGGAGAAGATCGTGGTCGGGTTTTCGCTGCGCTGGTCGAAGGAGAGGCCGTCGCCATAGGTACTCGGCTGGCCGAGGATTTCCTGCAGTTCGAACTCGAATTCGACCCAGGCCTGGCCGCTGTTGTTCAGCGTTCGGATGCGCAGGTAGAGAATGCCGTTGGCATAGGCGCCGGAAAAATCGAAGGGCCGGATCGGGCGCGTGGTACGGATGGTGAGGGTCACCGGCGTTGCCGAGTTCAGTTCCTCCTCGATGGTGATCGGGTCGTCCCTGGTGCCGCTGCCCGAGGCGCCGGTGATGTGGAAGCCGCCCAGTTCGTCGGAGAAGGAATAGGCGCCGGCGAGCCATGGCTGCTCTTGCCCGCCGCCGCAAAGGGCCGGTTGGCATATCCCTGCCAGAAAAAGCAGGCTTGCGCAGCCCGTGATGCCGGCTGTGCCCAAAACGCGCGTCATTGAAAGGCCGGCTGGTCCATGAATGCGCATCTGGCAAGTATGGCGCAACTCGCCGATCCCGGATAGGTGCGTCCAAAAGACCGCTATGCGGAGCCTGCGCCTTGTTGGAAATGGCGGATTGTCACGCCTGCGCCGGTTTCGCGTCGCTCCTTGATGCGCTATGGAGCGCGTGAGCCAGCAAAATTACCGGACCGGCGGAGCCAGCGGGAGGGATCATGAGCGACGAGATTGAACGCGAGAGCATGGAATTCGATGTGGTCATCGTCGGCGCCGGGCCGGCGGGCCTTTCGGCGGCCATCCGGCTCAAGCAGGTAAACCCCGACCTGTCCGTGGTCGTGCTGGAAAAGGGCGGCGAGGTCGGAGCCCATATCCTTTCCGGCGCCGTCGTCGATCCGATCGGCATCGATCGGCTGCTGCCGGGCTGGCGCGAAGAGGGAGACCATCCGTTCAAGACGCCGGTCACCGCCGATCATTTCCTGGTTCTGGGCCCGGCCGGTTCGGTGAAGCTGCCGAACTTCATGATGCCGCCGCTGATGAACAATCACGGCAACTACATCGTTTCGCTGGGCAACGTCTCGCGCTGGCTCGCCGCCAAGGCCGAGGCGCTCGGCGTCGAGATCTATCCGGGCTTCGCGGCGACCGGCCTGACCTATGACGACAAGGGCGCGGTGACGGGCGTCATCACCGGCGACATGGGCGTGGAACGGGACGGGACGCACGGGCCGAACTACGCGCCGGGCATGGCGCTGATGGGCAAGTATGTGCTGATCGGCGAGGGCGCGCGCGGCTCGCTCGCCAAGCAACTGATCGCCAAGTACAATCTTTCGGAAGGCCGCGAGCCCGGAAAGTTCGGCATCGGCCTCAAGGAACTGTGGCAGGTGAAGCCGGAGAACCACAAGCCGGGGCTGGTCCAGCATTCGTTCGGCTGGCCGCTCGACATGAAGACCGGCGGCGGTTCCTTCCTCTACCATCTCGAAGACAACATGGTGGCGGTCGGCTTCGTCGTTCACCTCAATTACAAGAACCCGTGGCTGTCGCCATTCGAGGAATTCCAGCGCTTCAAGACCCACCCGGCGATCCGCGGCACCTTCGAGGGCGCCAAGCGCATCGGCTACGGCGCGCGCGCCATCACCGAAGGCGGTTGGCAATCGGTGCCGAAGCTTTCCTTCCCCGGCGGCGCGCTGATGGGCTGCTCGGCCGGCCTCGTCAACGTGCCGCGCATCAAGGGCTCGCACAACGCGGTGCTGTCGGGCATGCTGGCCGCCGAGCATGTGGCGGAAGCGATTGCCGCCGGCCGCGCCAATGACGAGCTTGCCTCCTACGAGGCGGCGTGGCGCGACACCGCCATCGGCAAGGACCTGAAGAAGGTGCGCAACGTCAAGCCGCTGTGGTCGCGCTTCGGCACCATCGCCGGCGTCGCCGTGGGCGGGCTCGACATGTGGCTGAACACGCTGTTCGGCTTCTCGCCCTTCGGCACGCTGAAGCACGGCAAGACCGACGCCGCCTCGCTGGAGCCGGCCTCGAAGCATCAGAAGATCGTCTATCCGAAGCCGGACGGCGTGCTGACCTTCGACCGGCTGTCCTCGGTGTTCCTGTCCAACACCAATCACGAGGAGAACGAGCCCGTTCACCTGCTCGTCGGCGACATGGACTTGCAGAAGCGTTCCGAGCACGACGTCTTTGCCGGGCCCTCGACGCGCTATTGCCCGGCCGGCGTCTACGAATGGGTGGATGCCGACGGCAACGCCGCAGCCGACCCGTCGGCCAAGGACGTGCGCTTCGTCATCAACGCGCAGAACTGCGTGCACTGCAAGACCTGCGACATCAAGGACCCGAACCAGAACATCACCTGGGTGCCGCCGCAGGGTGGCGAAGGGCCCGTCTACCAGAATATGTGATCGTCAGCGGGTGGCGTTGACGGCCAGTTCGGGGCCGGTCGAGGCGAAGGCGGTAGCGCCTTCGTTCTCGGGCTGGCCGGGCTGTGGCCGAAGCGAAAACTGCACCATCACCGGCAGGTGATCCGAGCCGACAGGCTCCAGCCGTGTCGCCGAATGGATCAGCACCGCGCCCCTGCTGAAGACCTGGTCGATGGGCAGGCCCGAAAAGCGCAGCAGTTCCGGCAGCTTGATGTATTGCCAGGTGGGCCCGACCGAAGGCATCGGCGTGAGGCCGCCGGCAGTGGCCAGTTGCCTCACCGTCGCGCTCCATGGCACCGCGTTGCAGTCGCCGGCCACGACGGCTGTCGGGCCGAGCGACGAAAGCGGTATCGCCACCTGGCTTGCCTGGCCGCCGTGGGCGAACGGCCACGGCCAGCGAAGATGAAGGGCCACGACATCTACCGGCGTGCCGCCGAAATCGACGCTGGCGAGCGCCAGCGCACCGCCGGTGGAGCAATACGGCTCGCTGTCGGCCGCGAACGGCCGGCGCGACAGGATGGCGACGCCCGATGAACCGTGCGGGGAAGAGCAGACGATCCGGTGCGGATAGGCCTTCGCAAGGAGGTCGAGCTTGTCCTTCCACATCGGCGAGACCTCCTCGAGCGTCACCACGTCCGGTTGGGCGCGGCCGATCAGCGACAGCACCTTTTCCGGCGCCGGGTTGTCGAAGCGAAGGTTCAACTGCAGCAGGCGGTAGACGGCGCGGTCGCCCGCATCGGCGACGAAGCCGGCCTGGACCGGTGACAGGCCGGGTATCCGCAGCGCGGCGTAGGTGGTGGAGAGTGCCGCGGCCGAGAAGACGAGCGCCACTACCGCTTCGATGCGCAGGGGCGTGAACAGGAGCGGCAGTGCCACGAGCGCCAGCAGCACGGCGAGATGGAGCCGCAGTTGCGCAAACGCGTCGAGTGCCGGATGGAAATCGCCGAAGAAACCGAGCGCCAGCGCCAGCGAGATGGCCATGATTGCGAGCAGGGCCGGCCGCTGATAACGCGCGGGGAAATGATGCGTCGGCAATTGCTGTATCCCCACCGTTGATGATCGAGCCTCTGACGCATATCTTTCGCGCGAAATTGCGGCGGCCATGCGAGGAGACCGGATGAATTGCAGGAGAGGGTGGGGGCTGCTTCTGGCCGTCCCGGTTGCCGCTTGCGTGGCGGCGCAGGCCCGTGCCGACGGGCAGGTTGTCGAGCGGACCGAGCCCTATGCGATTTCGGGCACCTCGGGGCCGGAACTCTATGCCTCGATCGGCGAGCGCGGGCCGCTCGTCGGCGAGGGCGTGCGCACCATCGCCCATACGAATTTCAAGCTCACCTGGACGCGCGACTACCAGCGGCGCGGCAACGCCTGCACGCTGGCCTTGGCGCGCCCGAAGCTGATCATCACCTATACGCTGCCGAAACCCTCCGCCAAGCTGCCGCCGGCCGTCCAGAAGCGCTGGGAGGTCTTCATCGACGGCATCCGGCGCCACGAGAAGGTGCATGGCGAGGACATCAAGTCGATGGTGAAGCGCATAGAAGCGACGACCATCGGCTTCACCGTCGATAACGATCCCAAATGCACGAAAATCCGGGAAGCGATCAAGGAGCCGCTGTCGCAGGCTTCGCTCGCCCAGCGCCGGCAAAGCCGCGAGTTCGACCGTGTCGAAATGGGCGAAGGCGGCAACATCCGCCGCCTCATCCTCGGCCTGCTCAACGGGGAGTAGGGGCTACTGGAATGCCGTCTCGGAAAAGCTGCGCAGCTTGCGAGAGTGCAGGCGTTCCATCGGCATTTGGGACAGCTTTTCCATCGCCCTGATGCCGATGGTGAGGTGTTGCGCCACCTGCCGCTTGTAGAATTCCGTTGCCATGCCTGGCAACTTGAGTTCGCCGTGCAGCGGCTTGTCCGAGACGCACAGCAGCGTGCCGTAGGGCACGCGGAAGCGGAAGCCGTTGGCCGCGATCGTCGCCGATTCCATGTCGAGCGCGATGGCGCGCGACTGCGACAGGCGCTGCACGGGGCCGCGCTGGTCGCGCAGTTCCCAGTTGCGGTTGTCGATGGTGGCGACGGTGCCGGTGCGCATGATGCGCTTCAGGTCGTAGCCGGAAAGGCCGGTGATCTCGGCGACCGCTTCCTGGAGCGCCACCTGGATTTCGGCCAGCGCCGGGATCGGCACCCACACCGGTAGATCGTCGTCGAGCACGTGGTCCTCGCGCACATAGGCGTGCGCCAGCACATAGTCGCCGAGCGCCTGCGTATTGCGCAGGCCGGCGCAGTGGCCGAGCATCACCCAGGCATGCGGCCGCAGCACCGCGATGTGGTCGGTGATCGTCTTGGCGTTGGAAGGACCGACGCCGATATTGACCATGGTGATGCCGCCATGGTCCGGCTTCTTAAGGTGATAGGCGGGCATTTGCGGCATGCGCACGCCGTTGCCTGCTTCCGCCGGCTTTTCCCCCGCCAGTGTGACGATATTGCCGGGTTCGACGAACTCGCTATATCCGCCGCCGCCGTTCGCCATCAGGTCGCGGGCGCGCTCGGCGAATTCGTCGATATAGACCTGATAGTTGGTGAACAGCACGAAGTTCTGGAAGTGTTGCGGGCTGGTCGCGGTGTAGTGGGTGAGCCGGTGCAGCGAATAGTCGACGCGCTGGGCCGTAAACGGCGCCAGCGGCCGCGCCTCGCCGAGCGCCACCTCGAAGGTGCCGTTGGCGATCTGGTCGTCGGTGCCGTCGAGATCCGGAACGTCGAACAGGTCGCGGATCGGCCGCTTGATGCGCTCGGCCGCCGAACTGTCGACATGGGTGCCTTCCAGGAAGGCGAAATGCAGCGGGATCGGCGTGGCGGACTGCGAGACCGTGACCGGAACGCCGTGGTTGCGCATGATCAGCCGAAGCTGCTCGGTCAGGTAGGCTTGGAACAGGTCGGGCCGGGTGACGGTGGTGGAAAAAGTGCCGGGGTTCGGCATGTGGCCATAGGCCTGGCGCGAATCCACCTGGCCGAACGATGTCGTGGTGACGCCGACCTGCGGATAGAAGGCGCGGTAGCGCTTGCTGTTGTCGCCCCCGGCGGCAAGCGCGGCAAAGGAATCGCGTAGGAAGCGGGTGTTGCGCTCGTAGAGCTTCTCCAGCGCCGCCACGGCCTCGCCCGCATCGCTGAAGCTTTGCGGGGCGTAGGGCTCAGGCATCGCGACCTGGTCGACCGTCGGCGGGTAGATTCGATTTTCCATGCCCCATTATAGGGGTTTGTACGGCGGTGGGGAGGGGGATGCCACCGGCACCGAACGCGTTATTTTTCAGTCGCGCTGCAGGCTGACCAGGAGCACGAAACCGGCGCCGGCGCCCTTGCGCAGGGCCGGCGCCTCGATCGTCGAGCCGTTGTCGGCGCGCATCGCCGGCACCGCCAGGACGGGCGCTGCCAGCGCCAGCAGGATCAGCGATGCCCGCGGGACGAGGCGGAGGAATTTGGCGATGGCGGCGGTGGAGGTCATGGCGGTGTGTCGCTTTTGAAAAGGGTTTCAGTGGCCCGAACGGGGCTGGCAAGACAGCGTGCGGCAAAGGGCGAAGCCGGCTTCGTCCCAGGCGCGGGGCTGGCGGCTGGCCTCTGCGACCAGGATGGCGAAGCCCATGCCGAACAGGGTCATCAGCAGGCAGACGATGGTGAAGCGGCGAGCAAGCATTGGCGGTGTCCCCTTTTGTGCTTGCAGATTGCGCCAACCCCGCTGAACCGGCTCTGATACCGGCGTTCATCTGCGGTTCAAATTTATTGACGCTGCTTTACCGCCGCCGCTCCTTGTGTTCGCGGGTCGCGGGCTTATCTGGAAGATGAGCATTGATTGGAGAAAACGGCATGCCGCAGCAGACCATACCCGTCGAACTCTACTATTGGCCGACGCCGAACGGTCACAAGATTTCGATCATGCTGGAGGAACTGCGCGTTCCCTACAGCGTCAAATACGTCAATATCGGCAAGGGTGAGCAGTTCGAGCCGTCTTTCCTGAAGATTTCGCCGAACAACCGCATGCCCGCCATCATCGATCCGGAAGGGCCGGGCGGAAAGCCGATCTCGGTGTTCGAATCCGGCGCCATTCTCCAGTATCTCGGCCGCAAGTTCGGCCACTTCTATTCGGCCGAGGAGCGCCAGCGCACGGAAATCGACCAATGGCTGTTCTGGCAGATGGGCGGGCTTGGCCCGATGGCTGGGCAGGCTCATCACTTCCGGCAGTATGCGCCGGAAAAGGTGCCGTACGCGATCGATCGCTACACCAAGGAGGTCAACCGGCTCTACGGCGTCCTCAACAAGCGGCTGGCGGATCGCGAGTATCTGGCCGGCGACTATTCGATCGCCGACATCGCCTCGTTCCCCTGGACCCGCTCCTATGAAAACCAGGGGCAGGACCTGAACGATTTTCCGAACATGAAGCGGTGGTTCGAAGCCATTGCCGCCCGTCCCGCCGTCCAGCGCGGCCTCGAGGTCGGCAAGGAGCGGCGCAGCAACCTTGCCGATGACAAGGAAGCGCAGAAGGTCCTGTTCGGGCAGACGGCGCGGTAAACGGGGGCGGTTTCTGCCCCCATTTCCCTTACATTTTCGTCCAGGTCTGGCTGTCGCACAACACGGCGAGCACGCAGCCCGAAAGGGTGAGCTTACCGCCCGCGAGCTTCGCTTTGCCGGAGTAGGTCTTGCCGTTCGACGGCCGGGTGATGGTGCCGGTGTAGGTGCTGTCGCCGCTTGCCTTCACCGCGCCGATGGTCTTGCCGGCGTATTCGCCGCTCGTCAGCTTGATGCAGAACGAGCCGCCACAAGCGCTGATGACGGCGTTGCTGCCGTGCTGCGTCTTCCAGTTGCCCTCGATGGGGTCGGTGCAGGCGGCGCCTGCCGCCATCAGCAGGGCCACGCCGGCCACGCCCAGCCTGGTGAACATCGGATTTCCTCCCCCTTGGCCGAAACCGGTGCGCGATCTCCCCTTAGCGCAGGCGCAGGCTAGTCGAGTTTCGGGGTAAACGAAAGCGCCGTCGCGGCCGCGGCTCCCATACCTTTGCGCGTGGCCCCAAGACGGCCTCCGGTGCCGGGCCTCGACGGGTTTCCGTTCGCCGATGGTTTGCGTGGTTAGCGAAGTCTTGATTCCGAACGATCGGATTTTCGTCGGATTTTAGCCGAATCCGCGCAATTGCAGGGGTTTCTATCCTTAACGAACTTTGACGTTTACCTCTTGTTTTAGCTTTGTTTTCTCCAAATTAAGCAAGCCATTTAACGACGGATTCAAGCCTCGGGCGCATCCTCGACCCATCAAAAGAGCAGCCCCGGCGGGGCAAAAAAATGGCTCTCAGGATCAGGACAGGGGTTGAAGATGGCACGTTTTGAAATGCTTGAATCGGGCTTCGGCACCATGGGGGCGACCGCCCAGGCTGACGTCCTTCTGGAGCTGGGCATGATGTATGCGACCGGCCGCGATTGCGACCCCGATGTCGTCGCTGCCCACAAATGGTTCAACATCGCGGCGATCAAGGGTTCGGGCCGCGCCGCCGAGCTGCGCTCGGAACTGTCGGCCACCATGTCGAAGGCCGATATCGCCAGGGCGCTGCGCGAAGCCCGCGAATGGATGACGATGCACTGATCCGACGTGGATCGGTCGGCGGGATGAGACGTTGATTGATCCAGCGCAAAGAGCGCGTCGCGGATGTGAATTAAGGAGTGCGGCATCGGGCAGGCAAGCCGCACGAAAAGACAGGGTTGGCTGAGCTTCGTGGCGCGGGGGCGCTGGGAGTTACGCAACGGGCAAGCCGCGACCGGCCATCATAAGGCCGGCGCGGCTTTCGCTTTTCCGCCTTGCCGCCGTGCCGATCCCACGGCGATGCAGGGCACTGGACAGATTTCTCGAAGAGTGAAAATGTCGCCGCCTCGGGAGTGAGGCGCTGCCAGGTGGCCGCGCATTTTGGGAGGGTGGAATGAACAAAACAAAGCTTTTCGGTGCGGCCCTGTTCGGGCTGGCGATGGGGGCCACGGCCGCCCACGCCGATGACATCAACATCGCCGTCGCGGGCCCGATGACTGGCCAGTTGGCGACCATCGGCGACCAGTTCAAGCAGGGCGCGCAGGCTGCCGCCGACGCCATCAACGCCGCTGGCGGCGTCGCCGGCAAGCAGATCAAGCTGACGCTGGAAGACGACCAGTGCGACCCCAAGCAGGCGGTGTCCATCGCCAACCGCATCG
The DNA here is from genome assembly GCF_042646345.1 of Aquamicrobium soli. NCBI lineage: Bacteria > Pseudomonadati > Pseudomonadota > Alphaproteobacteria > Hyphomicrobiales > Phyllobacteriaceae > Aquamicrobium > Aquamicrobium soli. The sequence continues at coordinate 233,256 of NZ_JBHRTK010000031.1, forward strand.
TTGCCAACGGCATCAAGTTCATCGACGGCCATGCCTGTTCCGGCTCCAGCATCCCGGCCTCCGCCGTCTATGCCGAAGCCGGCGCGGTGATGATGAGCCCGGCTTCGTCCAACCCGGTGATGACCGACGACGCGGCCGCCAAGGGCTGGAACACCATCATGCGCCTTTACACGCGCGACGACGCGCAGGGCGCTTTCATCGGCCCGTGGATCGCCAAGAAATATGCCGGCAAGAACCTCGTCATCCTGCATGACAAGAGCGCCTACGGCCAGGGCATCGCCGATGCGGTCCGCGCCACCGCTGGCGAAAACGGGCTGAAAGAAGCGCTCTACGAAGGCATCAACGCCGGCGAGAAGGACTATTCCGCGCTGGTGACCAAGCTGAAGGAACTGAAGGCCGACGTGGTCTATTTCGGCGGCTACCACCCGGAGGCGGGCCTGATCATGCGCCAGGCCGGCGAGCAGAACTTCAAGTTCCAGCTCATCATGCCGGATTCCATCGCCTCGCCTGAATTCTGGCAGGTTGCCGGCCCGGCGGGCGAGGGCACCATGTTCGTGTTCCCGTCCGATCCGCAGTCGAAGCCTGAGGCCAAGGAAGCCATCGACAAGATCAAGGCCGGCGGCTTCGTGCCGGAAGGCTTCACGCTGTTTTCCTATGCGGTGATCCAGGCCTTCGCGCAGGGCATAGAGCGTGCAGGCAGCGACGATCCGGCCAAGGTCGCCGAAGCGCTGAAGAACGGCGAGCCGATCCAGACCGTGGTCGGGCCCGTCACCTTCGACAAGAAGGGCGACATGACCAACGCCAGCTACGACATCAACCAGTGGCACGACGGCAAATACGCGCCGATCGCGCAGGACTGACGTCCGGCTTCAGAGATGGTGGAATGGCCGGGTTCGCTCCCGGCCATTTTCGCTTGCGGCGACAGAGCTGACGCCGAACCTTGATCCGCCGCAAAGAATTCCCCGGCCGCTCGGCCAAATCTCCCGGAAAGGAAGGAGATTTAGCCATGCTGACCGAAACCTCCCGCAACCGGATCATCCTCGCCATCGCGCTTCTCGCCCTCGCCGGCTGCGTTGTTGCCAGCGTCGCCGTCGGGGCCGGCCTGTTCCAGATCGTCATGATCGGGATATTGGCCGTCTCTGCCGCGATCATTGCGACGATGTTCGCCGTGGTCGTGAACTGAGCGTAGAGGCGGGCATGTACGACCATATCCTCATCCCGACCGATGGTTCCGCGGTGGCCGAACTCGGCGTGCGGCACGGCCTGGCGCTGGCCAAAAAGCATGGCAGCAAGGCAACCGTGGTGACGGTGACCGAGCCGCTCGGAGGCCAGTTCGCCTTCGCCTCCGACCTGTGGGCGCCGAGCGAAAGCGAGATCGCCGCCTATGACGAGGCCCAGCGCCAGATCGCCGGGCGCATCCTCGGCGCAGTCAAGCAGGAAGCCGACGAAATGGGGATTGCGGTCGAGACGGTCCACATCCCGTGGCGGCTGGCGGCGCGAGCGTTGGTGGAACTGGCCGACGAGAAGGGATGCAGCCTGATCGTCATGGCCTCGCATGGCCGCACCGGCCTCGACCGCGTCATGTTGGGAAGCCAGACGGCGGAAGTTCTCGCGACGGCCAGCGTGCCCGTGCTGGTCGCGCGCTAACCGGCTGGGTGTTGGCCGGCGTCCTGATCGGCGAAGCGCACCAGCACCACGCCGTCGTTCACCTGCGCGCCTTCCGCCGCGATCTCGGCGATGACGCCGTCATGCGGGGCGGCGATGGTGTGCTCCATCTTCATCGCCTCGAGGATGAGCAGCGGCTGGCCCTTGGCGACGGTCTCGCCCCTGGCGACGCGCACCAGCTTGACCAGCCCGGGCATCGGCGCGCGCAGGCTGCCGACGCCGCCCGCTCCGCCATCGGCCTGCTCCAGCGGATCGGGCACGGCGAAGGTATATCCTACCGCCCCGTCGAAGACGGTGACGTGGCCCGGCCAGCGGGCTAGCCGGGTTGAAGGCTCACCCCCGCCCCTAACCCCTCCCCGCAAGGGGGAGGGGGACAAGGAGCCGTCGCGCCGGTCGGGCGGAAACACTTCGGAATAGGGGCGCTGGGATTCCCCTCCCCCTTGCGGGGTGGGGGTAGGGCCTTGTGCGGAAGTCCTGCCTTTGTGCGCGGGGGGTATCGCCACGCTCCACCGTCCATCTTCGACGTCTACCGTCGCCGCGATCCCTTCCTCGCCGAACCGCAACTCCACCCGCTTCGGCATCGCTTGAAAATGCGCATAGCCGGGAAGGCCCGACCACGGGTCGTCCGTCGCCGGCCGCTGATCGATGCCTGCGGCGGCGAGCGCGGCCGCCGCGACGATGTCTTTGGCGGGAGGCGGCGGGGCGGCAGTCAAGGTGTCCTGGTGCCGGGCGATCAGTCCGGTATCGACATTGCCGGAAGAGAAATCCGAATCGGCCGCGAGGGCCGCCAGGAAGGCGACGTTGACGGTCGCGCCCGCGATCTCGGTATGCGCCAGCGCCTCGCGCAGCGCGGCGAGCGCCGACGGGCGGTCCGGCCCGTGCACGACCAGCTTGGCGATCATCGGATCGTAATAGGGCGAAATGGCATCACCTGCGCGCACGCCGGTCTCGATGCGCATTTCGGTGCCGGCCGGCGCCGTCTCGGGGAATTTCAGGTGGTGCAGCGTTCCCGTCGCCGGCAAGAATCCCTTGGCGGCGTCCTCCGCATAGAGCCGGGCCTCGAAGGCGTGGCCGGCAAGCCGGATGTCCTCCTGCGCCTTGGGCAACCGCTCGCCGGCCGCCACCCGCAACTGCCACTCCACCAGGTCCAGCCCCGTCACCATTTCGGTCACCGGATGCTCGACCTGGAGCCGCGTGTTCATTTCCATGAACCAGAAGCGGTCGGGCCGCAGCCCCTGCGAGGTGTCGACGATGAACTCGATCGTCCCGGCTCCCGAATAGGCGATGGCCTTGGCCGCCGTCACCGCGGCTTCGGTCATGGCCGCGCGCATTGCCTCGGTCATGCCGGGGGCGGGGGCTTCCTCGATCACCTTCTGGTGGCGGCGCTGCGCGGAGCAGTCACGCTCGAAAAGGTGCACCGCATTGCCGAAATTGTCGCCGAACACCTGACATTCGATATGGCGCGGCTTCTCGATGTATTTTTCCACCAGCACGCGGTCGTCGCCGAAGGCGGCCTTGGCCTCGCGCCGCGCGCCCGACAGCGCCTCGGCGAAATCGTCGGGGTTGTCGACGCGCCGCATGCCCTTGCCGCCGCCGCCGGCACGCGCCTTGATCAGCACCGGGTAGCCGATCTCGCGCGCCTTGGAGGCGAGGATGACGATTTCCTGCGCCTCGCCATGATAGCCGGGCACCACCGGAACGCCCGCCTGTTCCATCAGCCGCTTGGCGGCGTCCTTCAGCCCCATGGCGCGGATCGAGGCGGCGGAAGGGCCGATGAAGGTCAGGCCGGCCGCCACGGCCTTGTCGACGAAATCCGGGTTCTCGGACAGGAAGCCGTAGCCGGGATGGATCGCCTCGGCCCCGCGCATGCGCGCCGCCTCGATGATCTTGTCTGCCACCAGATAGCTTTCACCGACCGGGGCAGGGCCGATCCGCACCGCCTCGTCGGCCATCTCCACATGCAGCGCGTGCGCGTCCGCGTCCGAATAGACCGCGACCGTCGCGATCCCCATGCGGCGGGCGGTGCGGATGATGCGGCAGGCGATTTCGCCACGATTGGCGATCAGGATTTTAGCGAACATCGGTACGGTGCTCCCCGGTGTGGGCTTCAGTACCCCCACCCCTAACCCCTCCCCACAAGGGGGAGGAGGACACCGGCGTTTCCATAACTGCCAACGCAGGTCGTCGCGACGCGTCCCTAAAATCCCCCTCCCCCTTGTGGGGAGGGGTTAGGGGTGGGGGTGCCGAAGGCAGCGGAGTTCGGTCTGCTACTGCCCCGGTGTCGAGGGAAGATGGCCGGCAGGCCAGAGGAGGGCGGATCGGGCTTGTCATCATATCCCTCACATCCTGAACAGGCCGAACTTGGTGTCGGGGATCGGCGCGTTGAGCGCGGCCGAGAGCGACAGCGCCAGCACCTCGCGCGACCTGGCCGGGTCGATGATGCCGTCGTCCCACAGCCGCGCCGAGGAATAGAGCGGATGGCCCTCGTGCTCGTATTTCATCAGGATAGGCTTCCTGAATTTTGCCTCGTCCTCGGCGCTCCAGCTTTCGCCCTTGCGCTCGATGCCCTCGCGTTTGACCATGGCGAGCACGGTCGCCGCCTGTTCGCCGCCCATCACCGAGATGCGCGCATTCGGCCACATCCACAGAAAACGGGGCGAGAAGGCCCGCCCGCACATGCCGTAATTGCCGGCGCCGAACGAGCCGCCGATGATCATCGTCACTTTCGGCACCTGAGCGGTGGAAACCGCCGTCACCAGCTTCGCGCCGTCCTTGGCGATGCCGCCGGCCTCGTATTTCGCACCCACCATGAAGCCGGTGATGTTTTGCAGGAACACCAGCGGGATCTTGCGCTGGCAGCACAGTTCGATGAAATGCGCGCCCTTCAGCGCGCTTTCGGAAAACAGCACCCCGTTGTTGGCGATGACGCCGACCGGCATGCCATGGAGATGCGCGAAGCCGGTGACCAGCGTGGTGCCGTAATTGGCCTTGAACTCGTCCAACTCGGAGCCGTCGACGATGCGCGCGATCACCTCGCGCACGTCATAGGGCTGGCGCGTGTCGGCCGGGACGATGCCGTAGATTTCATCCGCGGCGTGAAGCGGTTGAATCGGTTTCTGCAGCGTCAGGCCTACGGCCTTGTTGCGATTGAGGTTCCTGACGATGCGGCGCACGATGGCGAGCGCATGGACGTCGCTTTCGGCCAGGTGGTCGGCGACGCCGGAAAGACGTGTGTGCAGGTCGGCGCCGCCCAGTTCCTCGGCGCTCACTTCCTCGCCGGTCGCCGCCTTCACCAGCGGCGGGCCGCCGAGGAAGATGGTGGCCTGGCCACGCACCATGATCGATTCGTCGGCCATCGCCGGCACATAGGCGCCGCCGGCGGTGCAGGAGCCCATGACGCAGGCGATCTGCGGGATGCCGGCCGCCGACATCGTCGCCTGGTTGAAGAAGATGCGGCCGAAATGCTCCCGGTCGGGGAAAACCTCGTCCTGGTTGGGCAGGTTGGCGCCGCCTGAATCGACCAGGTAGATGCAGGGCAGGTTGTTCTGCAGCGCGATTTCCTGCGCCCGCAAGTGCTTCTTCACCGTCATCGGGTAGTAGGTGCCGCCCTTCACGGTGGCGTCGTTGACCACCACCATGACCTCGGTGCCTTCGACGCGGCCGATGCCGCAGATCATGCCGGCCGACGAAATGTCGCCGCCATACATGTTCCAGGCGGCGAACTGGCCGATTTCGAGAAACGGCGAGCCGGTGTCGAGGAGCTGCGCCAGCCGCTCGCGCGGCAACAGCTTGCCCCGCCCGACATGCCGGGCGCGCGCTTCCTCCGAGCCGCCGAGCGCAACGCTCGCCGCCTTCTCGGCGATATCGGCCACCACCTCGCGCATATGCTCCGCATTGGCGCGGAAGCTTTCGGAGGAGGGCGAGATCTGCGACTGGATGACGGGCATCAAGCGTCCTCCGCCATGATCTCGCGACCGATCAGCCAGCGGCGGATTTCGGAGGTGCCGGCGCCGATCTCGTAGAGCTTGGCGTCGCGCAGCAGGCGCCCCGTGGGGTAGTCGTTGATATAGCCGTTGCCGCCCAGCAGCTGGATGGCGTCGAGCGCCATCTGCGTGGCGCGCTCGGCGGCGAACAGGATGCAGCCGGCGGCGTCCTTGCGCGTCGTCTCGCCGCGGTCGCAGGCGGAGGCGACGGCATAGACATAGGCCCTGCTGGCGCTGAGCGTCGTGTACATGTCCGCCAACTTGCCCTGAACGAGCTGGAAGTCGCCGATCGCCTGGCCGAACTGGCGCCTGGTGCGCACATAGGGCGCGGCGACGTCGAGGCAGGCGGCCATGATGCCGAGCGGCCCGCCCGAAAGCACGGTGCGCTCATAGTCGAGGCCGGACATCAGCACCTCGACGCCGCGATTTTCCTGCCCCAGCACGTTCTCGAACGGCACCTCGACCTCGTCGAACACCAGTTCGCCGGTGTCGGAACCGCGCATGCCGAGCTTGTCCAGCTTCTGCGCCACCGAAAACCCCTTCATGCCGCGCTCGATGATGAAGGCGGTGATGCCGCGGGAGCCCATGGTGGGCTCGGTCTTGGCATAGACCACCAGCGTTTCGGCGGCCGGGCCGTTGGTGATCCACATCTTGGTGCCGGAAAGCACGTAGCGGTCGTTCTTCTTGTCGGCGCGAAGCCGCATCGACACCACGTCCGAGCCGGAGCCGGGCTCCGACATGGCCAGCGAGCCGACATGCGCGCCCGAGCATAGCGCCGGCAGGTATTTCTGCTTCTGTTCGGGCGTCGCCCAGCGGTTGATCTGGTTGACGCACAGGTTGGAATGCGCGCCGTAGGAGAGGCCGACCGAGGCCGATGCGCGCGAAATCTCCTCCATCGCCACCACATGGGCGAGGTAGCCCATGCTGGAGCCGCCGAAATCCGGATTGGCGGTGATGCCGAGCAGGCCAAGCTCTCCCAACTCGGCCCACAGATGCGTTGGAAACGCATTGGAACGGTCGATGTCGGCGGCGATCGGGGCGATCTTCTCCTGCGCGAAGCGGCGAACCATGTCGCGCAAGGCTTCTATGTCGTCGTCATGCCCGAAGTTCAGCGCGTGCGTGTACATGCCGATCCTCCCTCCCTCATTGTTGCACCCACCAGGCGCATTGTCATCGAAAGATAGTTTTGCGTCACTTCCGCCGCCGAGAGGCGCTCGCCGGGGCGGAACCAGACGATCACTCCGGTCAGCATCTGGATCAGCGCCATGGCGGTCAGCCCGGCGTCGTCGACCGCAAAGGCGCCGCTTTCCGCGCCCTCGCGCAGGATCGCCCGCAGTTCCTTCTCGTAGGCGGTGCGTAGCTTGAGGATCACGGTCAGCCGCTCGGGCGAGAGGCTGCGCAGTTCCATGTTCGACACATGCGTCGAATGCCGCCGCGCGATATGAAAAGCGATGTGGTTTTCGACGAAGGCGGCAAGCCGGGCCGTCGGGTCGCCGCCGGCGGGGCGCTGCGCTTCCCATGCCGCGACCAGCGCTTCCATGTGTTCGCGCATGAGCGTGAACAGAAGCTCTTCCTTGGTCGGGAAGTAGCGGTAGAGCGCTGCCGCCTGCACGCCGACCTCGTCGGCCAGCCGGCGCATCGACATGGCCTCGTAGCCGTGGCGCGCCATCAGGCTCGCCGCCGCCTTGCGGATAGCGATCTCCGTTTTTTCTCCGTCGGACCCGATCGTGCGCGCCATTCGGAGATTAATAAAACGAATGTTCAATTAATTCAAGTGTCGGCGATGCGCCCAGGCCGTTGCCGGGCGCGGATTTGACCATGTGGACAAAATAGAAGGGCAGTTCCATAGTTCGCGTGCGGCAATTAAAACAAGGCAGAGCGGCGGTCGCGCCGTCTCAACCGAAGGGGTCTTCCGAATGAAGAATGGGAACAGGAATTTGCCGGGCGATTTCTCCCGGCGCGAGGTACTGGGCTTGGGCGCCCTTGGGCTTGCGGCCACGCTCTTGCCGCGCGGCGCGTTTGCGCAGGACAAGAAGGTGAGGGTTGCGGCGATCTTCGCCACGCCGATCGAGGAGCCGTGGGACAACCAGGTCCATGTCGCCTTGCAGAAGGCGGAAAAGGAACTCGGCATTGAGTACAAGTGGTCGGAAAAGGTGCAGACGGCGGATTTCGGCCGCGTGATGCGCGAATATGCGCAGGGCGGCTATGACCTGGTGATGGGCGACGCCTTCGCCGCCGAGCGCGAGTCGCGCCGCACCGCCAAGCAGTTCCCGAGGACGGCCTTCCTGTTCGGGTCGGGCGCCGGCCCGGCCGAGCCCAATTTCGGCGTGTTCGACAACTGGATCCACGAGCCGGCCTACCTGTCCGGCCTGATCGCCGGCAAGATGTCGAAGTCCGGCACTGTCGGCGCGGTCGCCGCCATGGGCATTCCCGAGGTCAACCGGTTGGTCAATGCCTTCTTTGCCGGCGCGCGTGAGGTCAACCCCGACGTCAAGCGCAAGGTGTCCTTCATCGGCTCGTTCTTCGACCCGCCCAAGGCCAAGGAAGCGGCGATCGCGCAGATCGATGCCGGCGTGGACGTCATCTATGCCGAGCGCTTCGGCGTCATCGAGGCGGCGGCGGAAAAGAAGATTCTCGCCATTTCCAACATGTCCGACCAGTCGAGCCTGGCGCCCGACACGGTTATTACCGGCCCGGTGTGGGACATGTACCCGACGGTCGAGCAGGCGGTGAAGCTGGTCAAGGCCGGCGTCTTCACCGCGCAGGACTACGGCGATTTCTCGCGCATGGCCAAGGGCGGCTCGCACCTGGCGCCCTACCACGCCTTCGAGGACAAGCTGCCCGCCGACGTCAAGGAACTGGTCGCGAAGAAGACGGCCGAAATCATGGAAGGCAACTTCCGCGTCGACGTCGACGAAAACACGCCGACTTCGGATTGATCTCCGAGTTCCCCCTCTGGCCGGCCGGCCAGAGGGGGACAGACGCTGTACCTATCGGAGAGGCGTGTTTGACCGCGGTCGTGGAAGCCAAATCCCCTATCCCCCTCATCGAAATGCGCGGCATTTCCAAGACGTTCGGCACCGTACGTGCCAACGAGGCCGTGGATTTGCAGGTCATGCCCGGGGAAATCCTCGGCCTGCTCGGTGAAAACGGCGCCGGCAAGACCACGCTGATGAACATCCTGTTCGGCGCCTATGCGCCGGATGCCGGTGAAATCCTCGTCGGTGGCAGGCCCGCGGCCATCCGCGACTCCGCCGATGCGCTGGCGGCCGGCATCGGCATGGTGCACCAGCACTTCCATCTCGCGCCGCGCCTTTCGGTTCTGGAAAACCTGCTGATCGGCATTCCGGGCCGGGCCGGGCGTCTGGACAAGGACGGCGCGCTGGCGCGGCTGGCTGGGATCGCCGACCGCTACGGCCTGAAACTCGATCCGGACCTGCCGGTGTCCGCGCTTTCCATCGGCGAGCAGCAGCGGCTGGAAATCGTCAAGGCGTTGTTTCGTGGCGCGAAACTCCTGATCCTGGACGAGCCGACCGCCGTGCTGGCGCCGACCGAGGTCGACGGGCTGTTCGCGGCGCTTCGCTCCATGGCGGGGCAGGGGCTCGGCATCATCTTCATTTCGCATAAGCTCAACGAGGTGAGGGCGCTTACCCACCGCTGCGTGGTGCTGCGGCAGGGCAGGGTCGCGGGGCGCGTCGACGAGCCGGCCACGACCACCGCCGCGCAGATGGCGGAGCTGATGTGCGGCCACGAGATCGTGCCCCCGGCCAAGGGCGCGTCCACGGTCGGCGACGTGGTGCTTTCGCTGCAAAAGATTTCGACGGCGCGCCATCCGGGCATGGCCTTGCACGACGTGTCGCTGGCCGTGCGCAGCGGCGAGATTGTCGGCGTCGCAGGCGTCTCCGGCAACGGCCAGCGCGCCTTGGCCGATGTCGTGTCCGGCATGCTGAAGCCCGTCGCGGGGGAAATGACGATCGCCGGCCGGAAGGTTGTCGCCTTCACGCCGAACGAGGTACAGGCGCTCGGCCTCGGCCGCATCCCGGAAGACCGCATGGCGACCGGGCTGGTCACCAACCTGCCGCTGGCCGATTCCATGGTGCTGCCGCGCATCGGCACGGCGGCGTTCAGCGAGAAGGGCCTCTTGAAGCCGGGCGCCATCCGCGCCTTCGCCGAGGAGCAGATCAAGGCTTTCGACATACGCTGCCCGGGCCCGTTCGTTCGCGCCGGGGCGCTGTCGGGCGGCAACCTGCAAAAGGCGCTTCTGGCACGCGAGCTCGCCTTCGACCCGAAGGTGCTGATCGTCGCCCAGCCGACGCGCGGGCTGGACATCGGCGCCGCGCATTTCATCCACGAAAAGTTCCTCGGCCTGCGCGCAAATGGCTGCGGCATCGTCGTCATCAGCGAGGACCTGGAGGAGTTGCTGACATTGTCGGACCGCGTCGCGGTGATGTACGAGGGCCGCATCGCCGGCGTTCTCGAGGCGAAGGAAGCCACCGTTGCGCGGCTCGGCATGCTGATGACCGGCGCGGAGAAGGCGGCATGATGTTTCGTCTGGAAGCCCGCACGGCAACGCCTGCCTGGTTCAACATCGTGCTGCCGGTGGCGGCCATCGTTGCCGCGCTCGTCCTGTGCAGCGGCCTGATCGCGCTGGCCGGGGCCGGCGTTTTCGAAGCCTATGGCGTGATGTTCTCGGCCGCGTTCGGCGACAGCTACGCCATCACCGAGACGCTGGTGCGCGCCTCGCCGATGATCTTCACCGGCCTGGCGGTCGCCGTCGCCTTCCGCGCCCGCTTCTGGAACATCGGCGCCGAGGGCCAGTTGCTGGCCGGCGCTATGGCCGCCTGCTTCGTCGGTGCGTTCCCGATGCCCGGGCCGCTCGCGATGCTGTTGATGACGCTGGCGGGGGCCGCGGCCGGCGCCGCCGTCGCTTTCATCCCGGCCATCTTGCGCGTTAACTTCAAGGTCGACGACGTGGTGAGTTCGCTGCTCCTCAACTCGATCATCTTCTATGCGCTGATGGCGCTGATCGAGACGGTGTGGAAGGACCCGTTCAGCGGCTATCCGATCTCGCCGCCGATCGAGGACGCGGCGAATTTCCCGGTCCTGATCGAAGGCACGCGCCTGCATCTTGGCGTGCTGGTGGCGCTCATTGCCGCCCCGCTGGTCTGGCTGGTGATGACGCGCACCGTGTTCGGCTTCAAGATCAAGGTGACGGGCGAGAACCCGCAGGCCGCGCGCTACGGCGGCATCCGCGTCGAGCGCGTGCTGGTGGCGACGGCGTTGTTTTCCGGGGCGCTGGCGGGGCTCGCCGGCGTCGGCGAGGTCGGCGGCGTGCATTTCCAGGTGATGAGCGACATTTCGCCGGGCTACGGCTATTCCGGCATCGTCATCGCCATGCTGGCGCGGCTCAACCCGCTCGGCGCGGTACCGGCCGCCATCTTCCTCGCAGCCGTCATGACCGGCGCGGAGGCGATGTCGCGCGCGACCGGCGTGCCGGCGTTCCTCAGCGACGTGCTGCAGGGCACCGCGCTTCTGGCGATGCTGGTGGCGCTCTTGTTCACCGCCTATCGGCTGCGCCGCGTCGGAGGCCGGGCATGAGCGTCGTTCTGGAACAGATTTTTCAGGTCGGCTTCCTTGCCGCCATCCTGCGCATCGCCACCCCGCTCGCCTTCGCCACGCTCGGCGAGATGTTTTCCGAGCGTGCCGGCGTGCTCAACCTCGGCATCGAGGGCATCATGCTGTTGTCGGCGATGACGGGCTTTACCGTCGCCTATCTCAGCGGCAGCCTGTGGCTCGGCATTGCCGCCGCCATCCTGACCGGCGCGCTGATGGGGGCGCTGCACGGCGTGCTGACGGTGGCGCTCGGCCTCAGCCAGCATGTCTGCGGCATCGGCGTCACCCTGTTCGGCACCGGGCTCGCCTATTTCCTCTACCGGCTGATCTTCGGCCAGCAGTCGACGCCACCCAATATCGTCGGCTTCAAGCCGGTGGCGATCCCGTTCCTGTCGGATATTCCCATCCTCGGCCCGGCCGTGTTCAACCAGTTCACACTGGTCTATCTCGCCATCATCGCCATCCCGGTCAGCGCTTTCGTGCTCTACCGCACGCCGTGGGGGCTTTCGGTGCGCATGGTGGGCGAGAATCCGCGCGCCGCCGATTCGGCCGGTGTCAGCGTCATTTCCACGCGCATGCAGGCCGTCATCCTCGGCGGCGCGCTGATGGGGCTCGCCGGCGCGTTCCTGACCATGGCGCAGTTCAACGCCTTCACCTTCGGCGTGGTGTCGGGGCGCGGCTGGGTGGCGATCGCGCTGGTGGTGTTCGGCCGCTGGGACCCGTGGCGCTCGGCTGGCGCGGCGCTGCTGTTCGCCTTCGTCGATGCCCTGCAGCTTCGCCTGCAGGCGGCCGGCCTTGGCCACATTCCCTACGAGGCGTTCCTGATGCTGCCCTTCGTGCTCACCATCGTGGCGATGGCGTTCATGTCGCGCAACGCGGTCGCCCCCACGGCGCTTCTGAAACCGTTCCGTCGCGAGGAACGGTAGCTCTGACTACCCCCACCCCCAACCCCTCCCCACAAGGGGAAGCGGAAGCGCGGCGCCAAGGGGTTAGGGGCGGGGGTGTGAAGCCCACTACCTGTCGGTAATTCCCGCTGGCCTCAACCCTTGCGGGCGGCAACAAGGGCCGCCGGCAGTTCCTGCGCGAAAATGTCGAGTTCGTGGTCGAGGCCGACGCTGACGCGGATGCAGCGGTCGAGGCCGGGCGCCATCGGCTTGCGGATGAACACGTCGCGCGCCAGCATCTCCTTCAGCACCTTGAGCGCAAAGGCGCCGTCGCTGCCGCAGTCGATGGTGACGAAGTTGGTGGCGGACGGCAGCGGCTTCAGCCCGTTTTCCTCGGCGATCCGCGCGATCCGCCGCCGCCCCGCATCGACCCGCGCGACGACCTCCTGCAGCCATTGCTGGTCGGTGATGGCCTCGACGCCGGCGATCTGCGCCATGCGGCTGACGCCGTAGTGATTGCGGATTTTCTCGAAGTCGGCGATCACCTGCTTTTCGCCGACGGCGTAGCCGCAGCGGATACCGGCCAGCCCATAGGCCTTGGAGAAGGTGCGCATGCGGATGACGTTGACGCGCTCGACATCGATCGGCGGTAGCGCCGAGGCCGGCCCCAACTCGCCATAGGCTTCGTCCAGCACCAGCATGGTGGTTTCCGGCAGCGCCTCGATGAAGCGCAGGATTTCGGTCGCCTCCCACCAACTGCCCATCGGGTTGTCCGGATTGGACAGGTAGACCAGCGGCGCGTTTTCCCGGCGCACGGCGGCAAGCAGCGCGTCGAGGCTTTCGCGGTCATTTTCGTATGGCAGCTCGACCAGCCGCCCGCCGACGGAAGCGATGTGGAAATTGAAGGTCGGATAGGCCCCGAGCGAGGTTACCACCGGCGTGCCGACATCCACATACATGCGCGCCAGCAGGCCGAGCAGGCCATCGATGCCTTCGCCGACGACGATGTTGTGGGGCGAAACGCCGTGATGCGCGGCTGCCGCCTGCTTCAGGTCGTAATTGTCCGGGTCGCAGTACATCCACATGTCGCCGGCGACTTCCTGCATGCGCCGGGTGACGCGCGGCGAAGGCCCGAAACTGCTTTCGTTGGCGCCCATGCGGGCCCGGAAGGCTCGCCCGCTGGCTCGCTGCTGCGCCTCCGGGCCGACGAAGGGAACGGTCGCCGGAAGGGCGTCGACGACGGCGGTAAGGGCAGGGCGCTTGGTCATGTGTGAGGGCTCGGTTGTGGGCGGGCTGGGCGGACCGCATGATGCGATCCGACCTAGCTATAGCGAGCCACTGGCGCATGCAAGCGGCAGGGACAGGACCAGAAGGGATTGGGCCGGCTGCCGGCCCCCGCCGCTACGCCGCTTGGGCGACGTGGCGGGAGAAATTGTCGAGGATCGCCTGCCAGCCCATGCGCTGCTGTTCGATCGGGTGTTCGCCCTCGGCCTGGAACGACACGCGAACCTGCACGCCGTTGCCGGCAGGGATGAACTCCACCCGGGCGGTCCGGTCGCCGAAGGCATATTCGATCAGCCTGTGCTCCACGATCTTCGTATAGGTACCGGCAAAATCGAAGCCCATGCTGCCGTCCTTGGCTTCCATGCGCGAGGAGAAGGCTCCGCCTTCGCGCAGATCCACCGCGGCGGCCGTGGTGTGCCAGTCGTCGGACGCGGCGTTCCACTGCTTGATGTCGTCTGGCGTCGTATAGGCGCGCCAGACTTTTTCGATGGGCGCGGCGGCGGTGGTCTCGACGGTGATCGTCTGGTTTTTCATCGAATGCTCCTCCGGGTTCGTTTGGCCGGGCGACTTCGGCGCCCGCTATTGGTTGATTTCGGGCTCGACGAGCCTGGCGAGCTTGCGCAGCGATTCCTGCCAGCCGAGATAGCAGGCCTCCGGCGGGATGAGGTCGGGAATGCCGCGCTGCTCGATGTTTATTTCCGTGCCGACCGACACGGCCTTCAGCGTCACCGTCACCGTCATTTCGCCGGGCAGGTTGGGGTCGTCGAAGCGGTCGGTGTAGACCAGCTTCTCGCCGGGGATGAGTTCGAGATAGGTGCCGCCGAAGGAATGGCTTTCGCCGGTGGTGAAATTGCGGAACGACATGCGGTGCTTGCCGCCCTGCGTGGCCTGGAGCTCATGGACGGTGCACAGGAAGCCGAACGGCGGCAGCCAACTGGCGACGGCATCCGGCTCGACGAAGGCCCGGTAGACTTTCTCCGGCCTGGTCGCGAGGACGCGATGAAATCGAACGGTACTTGGCATGGCAGGTTCCTCTCTTTTTTGGTTCAGTTGGGGTGGCGCCCGCCGCCCGGGCGAAACAGAAGTTCCAGGTAGCGATACAAATGGTTGATGCTGTCGGCGGCCACGGCCGCGCTGCCGGTGGCCTTGGCCAGGATGAAGGCGCCCTGCAAGACCGCCTGCGTGTGCAACGCCAGCGAAGCAGCGCTCCAGTCGGGCGACAGGCCATAGCTGTCGATGGCCGCCTGGATGTCGGATTCCAGCGTCGCGGCGTGGCCGGTGATGCTGCGCGCACAGGCATCGCGAAGGGCAGGGACGGTCTCATAGGCCTCCTGCACCATGGTGCCGACGAGGCAGGTAAACTCCGGCACCTCGCCCTGCAACAAGGCCTTGCGGAAGGTGACATAGCCCAGCACGCGCTCTAGCGGATCGATGTGGTCGTGGTATGGCGCGGCGGCAAACAGCGCGCCGGTGATCTCCGACCAGTAGTCCGCCGCCGCCACGGCGAGCGCATCCTTGCTTTTGAAATGATGGAAGAAAGCGCCCTTGGTGACACCCGCGGCCGCGCAAAGCTCGTCGACGCTCGTCGCCGAATAGCCCTTGGCACGCACCACCGCCAGCGCCGCATCGAGCAGCTTCGACCTGGCATCCGGCTTTCCTGCGGCTTTGGGCATGGGCTGTTCCTTTCCGATGATGGTAAGATACCGACTGGTTGGTATGTTGTCAATCGTGCGGCTTGGATTTTGTGAACGAGGCTTGCCTGACGCCCGAAATTATACGGAACGAGGGTGGCGTCCATGTCGGATGAGGCTGGTACCGCGATGCGCGGAAATGGGAACTTCGCGCCGCACTGCGGTGATGCGGAGGTGTTTGAGGTGGCCTAGCGGCGGTCTTTTGCCTGCTTGCCGATCAAGACGGCCTGTTGCCAGGGGCTTGGCGCCTTGTCTGTGCGGTGGATGCAGCCTGCCCAGCAGCAAGGCCGTTTTTTCCCTTCCAGGATTTCCTCGCAAGTCCGCTGAATGCGGCGTCGGCGCGTTTTTTCCTGCTTCGCGTCATCGACCCAGCAGATGAATTCGTTCCGCGCGAGCGCAGTAAGGCTTTCCCAAAGCGCCAAGACTTCCGGATTGGATCGCACTGCCGCCTCGAGGTCTTCACCTGCCGTATGGACAGTGCCTTGGGAAAAAGCGTTCGTCACAAGATCTCCTGCCATAGCCGCCCAAGGGCTACATCGTTCGGTAACGATAGCGGGTCATCGGTGGCAGATGGCGGAGAGGATGGGATTCGAACCCACGAGAAGCTTTTGACCTCTACTCCCTTAGCAGGGGAGCGCCTTCGACCACTCGGCCACCTCTCCGTGCGGCCCTGCTACCTTGTGAAGCCTTGGAAAACAAGCCTGTTTTATAGCTGTCCCGATTTTCCTGCCGTATAGCCGCCACGCCGGGGAGGCCTGTGTTGCCTGTCATAGCCCGGCGCGTTCCTCCGCTTCCCCGAAAAAGCGCGCGATCGAGTGCGGCAGGTCGCCGGTTTCCAGTAGGGGCGCGTGGCCTTGGCCGTCGACGGTGATCGTCTCCATGCCGGGGTGGCGGGTGGTCATCTCGGCGAGCGTTTCGGTCGAGAGCAGCCGCGAATTTGCGCCGCGGATCGTCAGCATCGGCACGGCGGCGAGTTCGTCGAACTGCGGCCACAGCGTCGGCAGCGGCTGGGAAAAGTCGATGCCCTCCAGCGTTTCGACGAGTTTTGGGTCGAAGTCCGGCACCCAGCCGCCGGTCTCCTCGCGGTACAGAGCCCGCGCCATGCGTGCCCAGTCGTCTTCGGCGAGGGCCGGAAAATCCGCGCCGTGCACCTTGCGCAGGGCGGCGACCGTTTCGGCGAAGGATTTTGGCACAGGGTTTTTGCCGAGATAGTCCCTTATGTGGGCGAGGCCGGCGGCTTCGATCACGGGGCCGATGTCGTTGAGGACGATGGCGCGCAGGACGGTCGGGCGCAGGCTGCCCAGCACATGCACGATCAGTCCGCCGCGCGACGTGCCGATGAAGGTGGCGCTTGCGATGCCGAGCGCATCGAGCCCGGCCAGAACGTCGTTCGCCTCCGTCACGACATTGTAGTTCTTCACCTCGGCGTCATGGGCGGACTGGCCGCGTCCCCGGTAGTCGAAGGCGACGACCCGGCGGGGAAACAGCCCTTGATGCGACAGGAAAAGCGCCAGTTCGTGGAAGTCGCGGCAATTGCGGGTAAGCCCCGGCAGGCACACGACCGGCCAGCCGGCGAGATCCGCGCTGCGGTAAATGCGGGCGTGCAGCCTGAGGCCATCGGCGGCGGGATAGAAGAAGTCCGAGAAACCGCTATCGGTGGCCATGGGCTCTCCTTTGGAATCGTCGCCGGTGGCGCGCGGGGAACCGCTCATTGGCCGCGCCCGTTCACCAGGTCGCCGGCAATGTCGTAGGTTCCGGTCAGGCGCATCTTGTAGACCTCGTAGTTTTCCATGACGCGCTGCACGTAGCTGCGGGTTTCGGTGTAGGGAATCCGCTCGATCCAGTCCACCACGGCGTCCAGATCCTTGCCGCGCGGGTCGCCGTAGCGCGCCATCCACTGCGCCGCCCGCCTCGGGCCGGCGTTGTAGCCGGCGAAGGTGAGGACATAGGAGCCGTTGAACCGGTCGAGCTGCTGGCCGAGAAAGGCCGAGCCCAGCGTGGCGTTGTAGCCGGCGTCGCTGGTAAGGCGCGCCTCGGTGAACGGCAGCCCCGCCTTTTTCGCCAGTTGCTGCGCGGTGGCGGGCATAAGTTGCAAGAGGCCGAGCGCACCGGCACCGGACACGGCGCCGATGTTGAACTCGCTCTCCTGGCGCGCGATGGCGTAGGCGAGCGCCTTGCCGGAGCCGGAGATGTCGGCCGAATCGGGGATGACGCCGATGGGGTGCGACAGCGCGCCGATGTCGATGCCGCGCGCCGCCGCGATCTTGGCGATCCTCAGCGCCAGATAGGCGTTGTCCTGCTTCAGCGCCATGTCTGCCAGAAGGGCGACTTCCCCCGGGCTGCCCAACTGGCCGGCGAGGTCGCGGTAAAGCGCACCGGCATAGCGAGGATAGCCCGCGCCCTCCAGCTGGCCGATGGCGGCGACCGCCTCGCGTTTCGCAAAGCGCTCCCGGTCCGCCGGCGTCGGCTCGGGGTCGGCAAGGGCGAGCGTCTTGCGGCCGATGCGCTCGCCGGCCAACTGGCCGTAGAAAGTGGTGCCGTAGGCCGCCGCCTTGGCGAAATAGGCCTTGGCGTCGCCCGGGCCGCCGGCCTCGGCGGCGCGCCCCAGCCAGTAATAGGCGCGCGACAGCGAAATCGGCCCCTGCGCCAGCGTCGCGATGCGGGCAAAATGCTTTGCCGCGGTTTGCGGGTCGCCGAGCCCGCGCAGCGCGTACCAGCCGGCATGGAACTCGGCGTCGGCGGCGCTGGCGGGCGACATGGCGGCATGCGCGGCGACGATTGCATAGGCGGTCCTGGTGTCGCCCTGGTCCATCAACTCGCGCGACAGCACACGGCGCTCGACCCACCAGGCGTCGGGGTCCACCAGCGCGTCGCGGTCGGTCGGTGCCTGCATCACGGCAGCGGCGGCCTCGGTGAATTTCTTGCGTTTGCGCCAATATTCGGCCTCGGCGAAGAAGAACCCCGCCGAACGCTGTGCGGCCGGGACCGCCTTCAGCAGGTCGGGCGCTTTCTTGTCGTCGCGGATCGCCGCCGCCCAGGCGTCCGCCAGTTCCCTGGCGCCGGCAAGCGTGGCCACGCGCAGGGCGGAGTTGACCCGGTCGGCGTAAAACATCCGCTCCATGCGCTCGCGGTGGTCGGCAGGCGGAATAAGGGCGCCGAATTCCGTAATGATCGCCGCCTCGGCCTTGGCGTCCAGCTTTTCGGTGCGCCAGAACGGCGACAGCACGGTCTGCGCGGCCCTGACATTGCCCGTCGCCACATAGGCTCGGGCAAGAAGCACCGTGCCTTCCGGCGTCAGCGGCTGGCTGCCGCCGAATGCCTGGACGACGGCCGGCGGGGCGGGGTCCTCGCGGGCGAGCGCGCGTTCGCTGTTTCGGCGCAGCGAGAGGACGCCCGGCCAGCCGGGCACCATCTTGGCCGTATCGGCGATCTCGCCGCTCGGCACCTTGTCGCCCCCGAAGAGCGCGATGGCCCAGGCCAGCACATGCCGGTCGAGGCTGTCCGCGGGCAGGCCGTCCCGGGTAAAGCGGGCCGCCTCGATATTGCCGGCCGAAAGCGCGTCGAGGCCGCTTTTCAGCGCGCCGAGGGCGGGCGGGGCCTGTTCCGCGCCGGCCAGCGGGATGGCGGCCGTCGGCCGGGCGTCGAGGCCGGCGTCGAGCGTCGCGCCGGGCAGGAGGGCGAGCAACACGCCGAAAAGGACTGAGCTATATGGCCGCTTGACGGTCATGGCGGTCATCGATCCTGTTGCACTGCTCTTCTGGATAGGTTCCGGTTGTGAAAAACGGGTGAATCAAACGTAAACGGCGGCACTTCCGGCCACCGGCTGTTTTTTGCCGGCAACGATGACCAGACTATGGTGCGCCGCCATGCTTTGGGTTAGAAGCGCAGCTAATTCAGGAAGAAACGCAAACCTGAGGGTTTCGGGAGTTTGATGACATGCTGAGAGGCTCGCTTACCGCGCTCGTGACGCCGTTCGACAAGGACGGGCGTTTCGACGAGAAAGCCTTTCGCGCGCTCATCGAATGGCAGATCGCCGAGGGCAGCGACGGGCTGGTACCGGTCGGCACCACCGGCGAATCGCCGACGCTGTCGCATGACGAGCACCGGCAGGTGGTGAAGGCCTGCGTGGAAATGGCCAGGGGCAAGGTGCCGGTAATCGCCGGCGCCGGCTCCAACAACACGCAGGAAGCGAT
Organism: Aquamicrobium soli; assembly: GCF_042646345.1. Taxonomy (NCBI): domain Bacteria; kingdom Pseudomonadati; phylum Pseudomonadota; class Alphaproteobacteria; order Hyphomicrobiales; family Phyllobacteriaceae; genus Aquamicrobium; species Aquamicrobium soli. Next base: position 252,569 of record NZ_JBHRTK010000031.1, read on the forward strand.
CGGGCTGGTGAAGTATGCCGAAAGCGTCGGCGCCGATGCCGCGCTGGTGGTGACGCCCTATTACAACAAGCCGACACAGCGCGGCCTTTATGCGCATTTCGCCGCGGTGGCCGGCGCGACCAGCCTGCCGATCATCATCTACAACATCCCCGGCCGCTCGATCGTCGACATGATGCCGGAGACGATGGGCCAGCTGGCGCACGACTTCCGCAATATCACCGGCGTCAAGGACGCGACCGGCAAGGTCGAGCGCGTGTCGGAACAGCGCGCCGCCTGCGGCAAGGATTTCATCCAGCTTTCGGGCGAGGATGCCTCGGCGCTCGGCTTCAACGCCCATGGCGGGGTAGGGTGCATTTCGGTGACGGCCAATGTCGCGCCGCGCCTTTGCGCCGAGTTCCAGGCCGCGACGCTCGCCAACGACAAGGAAAAGGCGCTGGAATTGCAGGACCGGCTGTTGCCGCTGCACAAGGCGATCTTCACCGAGCCCGGCGTCTCGGGGGCCAAATACGCGCTCTCGAAGCTCGGCAAGATTGAGAACGTGGTTCGCTCGCCGCTGATGACGGTCGAAGACGCGACGGCTGCCAAGCTCGACGCGGCGTTGAAGCACGCCGGCTTGATAAACTGAGGATGAGGCCCCACCTCTTCCGGTCATGAATCAGGTCAGAAAAGCCGATCCCAACAGCAAGGTCGCCGCGGAAAACCGCAAGGCGCGCTTCAACTACGAGGTGCTCGACACGCTCGAGGCCGGACTGGTGCTGTCCGGCACCGAGGTCAAGTCGCTGCGTGGCGGCCACGCCAACATCCAGGAATCCTATGCCTCCTTCGAGGACGGCGAGATCTGGCTGATCAATTCCTACCTGCCGGAATATCTGCAGGCCAACCGCTTCAACCACGAGCCGCGCCGCCGCCGCAAGCTTCTGGTGTCGAAGCGCGAAATGGCGCGCCTGTCGCAAAGCATCGAGCGCGAGGGCATGACGCTGGTGCCGCTGAAGATCTATTTCAACGAGCGCGGCCGGGCCAAGCTTCTGCTGGCGGTAGCGCGCGGCAAGAAACTGCACGACAAGCGCGAAACCGAAAAGCAGCGCGACTGGAACCGCGAAAAGGGCAGGCTCTTGAAGGAACGCGGGTAGGTTAAGGGAATAGGGGAATAGGGGAATAGGGGAATAAGTAGTAGGACGCTTAAGCAGACCGTGCTGTTGCCCCCTGATAGCGTAGGTATTTTCCCCTACTCCCCTACTCCCCTACTCCCCTACTCCCCTACTCCCCTACTCCCCTACTCCCCTACTCCCCTACTCCCTAAAAAGCCCGCTATCTCGTCGAACACGTTCACGAACATTTCCGTCGTCAGCACGCCGGTGTTGGTGTTGTAGCGGGAGCAGTGGTAGCTCGAAAACAGCGTGAGATCGCCGATCCGGCTTTGCCCGCCGTGTTTGAACGGATGCGCGGCCACGCGCCCGCCGAGCGCCCGCACGGTCGACTGGTGCGCGATCGAGCCGAGCGTCAGGATGGCCTGGAGGTTCGAAAATCGCTCGATCGTCGGGACGAGGAAGGTGCGGCAGGTGTTGATTTCGGCGCCGATCGGCTTGTTTTCCGGCGGCACGCAGCGCACCGCGTTGACGATCGCCGTGCCGATCAGTTCGAGGCTGTCGTCGGGGCGCGCCTCGAATTTTCCGCGCGCCAGCCCGTGCGAGATCAGCGTCGAATAGAGCAGGTCTCCGGCATAGTCGCCGGTGAAGGGGCGCCCGGTGCGGTTGGCGCCGCGCAGGCCGGGGGCAAGCCCGACGATCAGCAGGCGAACCGCGTCCTCGCCGCCTATGGGCAGGAAGGCGGGCACCGGCGCGTTGAACCATGTCGGTTCGCGCTCCCGCCATGTGGCGAGGAAGGCATGGAGGCGCGGGCAGAGCGGGCAGTTCCGGTCCGGTTCGGGCGCGGCGGTCATGACGGCCACGCTCAGAAATCGTCCTCCCCGTCGGGGTCCGGTTCGGGCTCGGGGCGGCGGACCGGGCGCTCGCCCGGGTCGCGGCCGATCTCGGCCTTGAGCGTCATCAGGTCGATGAAATGGTCGGCCTGGCGGCGCAGGTCGTCGGAGATCATCGGCGGTTGCGAGGCCATGGTGGAGACGATGGAGACCTTGCAACCCTGCCGCTGCAGCGCCTCCACCAGCGTGCGGAAATCGCCGTCGCCGGAAAAGATCACGTAGTGATCGACCTTGCCGACCAGTTCCAGGGCATCGACCGTCAGTTCGATGTCCATGTTGCCCTTGATCTTGCGCCGTCCGGTCGAATCCGTGAATTCCTTCGCCGGCTTGGTGACGACCTTGAAGCCGTTATAGTCGAGCCAGTCGATCAGCGGCCGGATCGAGGAATATTCCTGGTCCTCCACCAGTGCCGTGTAATAGTAGGCGCGCAGCAGGTAGCCGCGCTTCTGGAAGCTCGACAGGAGCTTGCGGTAGTCGATATCGAAACCGAGGGCACGGGATGTTGCGTACAGATTGGCTCCGTCGATGAAAAGCGCGATCTTTTCGCGGGCGTCGAACATCAAAATATCCCTGTTGCAATAGACGGTAAATCAAAGGAGCCGCATGACCGGCGTCTTGAAAAAATCCAATAGTGCCTCACCTGTTAATTTGAATAAATAGCGGCGGCTTTGTGACTGTCCATGTCGGCGGCGCGTTCCGCAAGCAATTGTGATCGACGCAAGCCGGGCGGCCAGCATCGACGCGTGGCGCTTGTGTTTTTCCGGTGTTCGGGTTATGGACCGCGCCTGTTTTCCATCACATCCATACGAGGAAAGGGGCATTCATGGCCCGCGTAACCGTTGAAGACTGCATCGACAAGGTCGACAACCGCTTCGAGCTGGTGCTCCTGGCCGGCCATCGGGCCCGCCAGATCAGCCAGGGCGCCTCGATCACCGTGCCGCGCGACAACGACAAGAACCCCGTCGTGGCGCTGCGCGAGATCGCCGACGAGATGCTGTCGCCCGACGACCTGAAAGAAGACCTGATCCACTCGCTGCAGAAGCATGTCGAGGTGGACGAGCCGGAAGCCGATGGCGAGGCGCTCGCCGACCAGACCGAAGGCGCCGTCGTCGCCGAGGACAGCGAGGACGCGCCGGAGAACATCGCGTTCGACCGCATGTCGGAAGAAGACCTGCTGGCCGGCATCGAGGGCCTTGTCGCCCCCGAAAAAAGCGACGATTTCTGACCATCCGGGCAACAAACGGCACTTTCGTGCCGCGATGTTCATAGCTATTTATGACATGCGCTGCATAGGCTTGCGGCGCATGTCTTTTTTTCAGCCTGCGAGAGCCTGCCCATGATGCGTCAGTATGAGCTTGTCGAGCGCGTCCAGCGCTACAAGCCAGACGTGAACGAAGCGCTACTCAACAAGGCCTATGTCTACGCCATGCAGAAGCATGGCTTCCAGAAGCGAGCCTCGGGCGATCCGTATTTCTCGCATCCGCTCGAAGTGGCGGCCATCCTCACCGAAATGCACATGGACGAGGCGACCATCGCCGTTGCGCTGCTGCACGACACCATCGAGGACACCTCGGCCACCCGCGCCGAGATCGACGAACTGTTCGGCCCCGAGATGGGCAAGCTGGTCGAGGGGCTGACCAAGCTGAAAAAGCTCGACCTCGTCTCCAAGAAGGCCGAGCAGGCGGAGAACCTGCGCAAGCTGCTGCTGGCGATTTCGGAGGACGTGCGCGTCCTGCTGGTCAAGCTCGCCGACCGGCTGCACAACATGCGCACGCTCGGCCACATGCGCGAGGACAAGCGCCTGCGCATCGCTGAGGAGACGATGGAGATCTACGCCCCGCTGGCCGGGCGCATGGGCATGCAGGGCATGCGCGAGGAACTGGAGGAACTGTCCTTCAGCTACATCAACCCCGAAGCCTACCGCATGGTGAAGGGCCGGCTCGCCGAATTCCTGACGCGCAACAAGCACGTGCTGGGCGACATCGAGAAGGCGCTGTCCACGCTGTTCGAGAAATACGACATCCATGCCGAGGTGAAGAGCCGGCAGAAGAAGCCGTGGTCGGTATTCCGCAAGATGGAAGCCAAGGCGCTGGCGTTCGAGCAGCTTTCCGACATTTTCGGCTTCCGGGTCATCGTCGACACGGTCGAGGACTGCTACCTGGCGCTGTGCGCCATCCACACCACCTGGTCGATGGTGCCGGGGCGCTTCAAGGACTACATCTCGACGCCCAAACAGAACGACTACCGTTCCATCCACACCACCATCGTCGGTCCGTCGCGCCAGCGCGTGGAACTGCAGATACGCACCCGCGAGATGGACGATATCGCCGAATACGGCGTCGCCGCCCATTCGGTCTACAAGGACAGCCGCGGCAACCAGGATGCGGCGGTCGCCATCTCCAAGGACACCAACGCCTATGCCTGGCTGCGGCGCACCATCGAGCAACTGGCCGATGGCGACAATCCGGAGGACTTCCTGGAGAACACGCGGCTGGAACTGTTCCAGGACCAAGTGTTCTGCTTCACGCCGAAGGGCATGCTGATCGCCCTGCCGAGGGGGGCGACGCCGATCGATTTCGCCTATGCGGTCCACACCGATGTCGGCGATACCTGCGTCGGTGCCCGCATCAACGGCCGCGTCATGCCGCTGATGACCGAACTCAAGAACGGCGACGAGGTCGACATCATCCGCTCCAAGGCGCAGGTGCCGCCGGCGGCATGGGAATCCATCGTCGTGACCGGCAAGGCGCGCTCGGCCATTCGCCGCGCCACCAAGAACGCCATCCGCAAGCAGTATTCGGGCCTTGGAGCGCGCATCCTCGAACGCGCCTTCCAGCGCGCCGGCAAGACGTTCGCCAAGGAAAACCTGAAGCCGGTGCTGCACCGGCTGGCGCGCAAGGACGTGGAGGACGTGCTGGCTTCGGTGGGGCGCGGCGAACTGGCGTCGGGCGACGTCATGAAGGCGGTGTTCCCGGACTACAAGGACGAGCGCGTCACCCAGGTTCAGCCCAAGCAGCGCGAGGAGGGCTGGTCGCGCATCCGCAACGCCGCCGGCATGCTGTTCCAGATTCCCGGCCGCGCTTCGCGCCGCGACAAGGGTAGCCTGCCCAAGGACGGCGCCGTGCCGATCCGCGGCATCCACAGCGATTTGCCGGTGCATTTCGCACCGGAAGGGGCGGTGCCGGGCGACCGCATCGTCGGCATCGTCCAGCCCGGCTCGGGCATCACCATCTATCCGATCCAGTCGCCGTCGCTGACCGCCTTCGACGACCAGCCCGAACGCTGGATCGACGTGCGCTGGGACATCGACGAGAACAACAAGGAGCGGTTCCCGGCCCGCGTTTCCGTGACCTGCATCAATGCGCCGGGTTCGCTGGCCGACATCGCCCAGGTCGTGGCCTCCAACGACGCCAATATCCATACCCTGTCGATGATCCGCACCGCGCCCGATTTCACCGAGATGCTGCTCGACCTCGAAGTGTGGGACCTGAAGCACCTGAACCGGCTGCTGTCGCAGCTCAAGGAAAACGCCAGCGTCAGCGATGCGCGGCGCGTCAACGGATAGATTACTCGAAGGCGATCGATGCAGACTGAAGAAGTACTCGACATTTTCCGCACCGCAGGCGCGATCCTGGAAGGCCATTTCATCCTGACCTCCGGCCTTCGCAGCCCGATATTCCTGCAAAAGGCGCGGGTGTTCATGCATGCCGACAAGACCGAGAAACTGTGCAGGGCGCTCGCCGGGAAGATCCGGGAACAAATTCCCGGGCGGATCGATTATGTCGTAGGGCCGGCGATCGGCGGCCTGATCCCGGCCTATGAGACGTCGCGCCATCTCGGCGTGCCGGCGATCTGGGTGGAGCGCGAGCAGGGCGTCTTCCGCCTGCGCCGTTTCGAGATCGAGAAGGGCGCGCGCGTCGTCATCGTGGAAGACATCGTCACCACCGGCCTGTCGATCCGCGAAACGATCGAGTGCATGCAGGGGCTCGGCGCCGAGGTGGCCGCCGCCGCCTGCATCATCGACCGCTCCGCCGGCAAGAGCGATGTCGGCGTGCCGCTGGTCTCGCTGGCGCAATATGAGGTGCCCGCCTACCCGGCGGACAAGTTGCCGCCCGAATTGGCCGCGATACCGGCGATCAAGCCCGGCAGCCGCAACATTTGAGTGTTGCCGGAAACGGTTAGGCGCTAAGGTCTGGAAAAATGTTGTTCAGGCGACGAAACGAGGAGAGCGCGTGGGAGCGTTTCCGGGTGTGGCTGTGGCCGCGCCGCTCCTTTTCGCGTTCCTTCCAGTATTTTTCCAAGCGCATCCTGCGGCTGAAAGCGACGCCGCACGCCATCGCCGCCGGCGTCGCCGCCGGCATCTTCGCCTCGTTCTTCCCGCTCGGCCTGCATTTCGTGGTGGCGGCGGCGGTCTGCTGGCTGATCGCCGGCAATCTCGTCGCGGCGCTGCTAGTGGCGGCCGTCGGCGGCAATCCGGTGACGGTGCCGCTTTTGTGGGGTGCTTCGTGGGAAACCGGCAAGCTCATCCTCCAGGAGGACGTTGCCGCGAACGGCACGCCTGAGCATCTGAGCGCCATGCTGCACCATATGAGCTTCGCCCAGCTGTGGCGGCCGGTGCTGGAGCCGCTCGCCATCGGCGCCGTGCCGCTCGGTGTCCTCTTCGGCCTTCTTTTCTACGGCGTCACCCGCTGGGGCGTCGGCGTATTCCAGGAAAAGCGCCGTCGCCGGCTGGCCGAAAAGGCCGCCCGCCAGCAACAACGTCCCGGCGAGTTTGGCGGCGTCGGGTCGGCCTTTCGATGATCATCGGCATCGGCAGTGACCTGATGGACATCCGGCGCATCGAGAAATCGCTCGAGCGCTACGGTGAGCGATTCATCCAGCGTATCTATACCGAGGTCGAGCAGGCGCGCTCGGAAGGCAGGCGGGCGCGGGCGGCCTCCTACGCCAAGCGCTTCGCGGCCAAGGAAGCTTGCGCCAAGGCGCTCGGCACCGGCATTTCGCAAGGCGTGTTCTGGCGCGACATGGGGGTGGCCAACCTGCCGGGCGGCAAGCCGACCATGCAGTTGAGCGGCGGCGCGCTGGTGCAACTGGAAAAGCTGCTGCCTGCCGGCCATCGCGCGGCGATCCATCTTACCATCACCGACGATTATCCGCTTGCTCAAGCATTTGTGATTATCGAGGCGTTGCCGGGCGAATAACCGCCGCAGTCGTAAGCTGAGTGGCGTATTCCAATGACGTTGCCCTGTGGGCGCCGAGCCCTTATACCACCAGCGCATAAACGAGGACCGTATGAGCGTGGCTGACAAAACCCAGAAGAAAAGCGGCGGGCTTGGCGAGACCGTCAGCGTCGTCGTGCAGGCGCTTATCCTGGCGCTGGTGATCCGCACGCTGTTCTTCCAGCCGTTCTCGATTCCCTCGGGCTCGATGCGGCCGACGCTGCTCGAGGGCGACTATCTGTTCGTCACCAAGTGGGCCTACGGCTATTCGCGCTATTCGATGCCCTTTTCGCCAGACCTCTTTTCCGGCCGCATCTGGGGCTCCGAGCCCAAGCGTGGCGACGTGGTCGTGTTCAAGTTCCCGCCGAACCCGTCGATCGACTACATCAAGCGCGTCGTAGGCCTGCCCGGCGACAAGATCCAGATGAAGGACGGCCAGCTTTTCATCAACGGCGTCGGCGTGCCGCGCGAGAAGGTCGGCCAGATCGACAATCCCGACATCACAGAGGTCAATCGCCCCGTCGATGTCTACCGCGAGACGCTGCCCAACGGCGTTTCCTACGACACGCTGGACCTCACCCCCAACGGTATCGGCGACAACACGCGGGAATTCGACGTCCCGCCGGGCCATTATTTCATGATGGGCGACAACCGCGACAATTCCAGCGACAGCCGCTTCAGCGTCGGCTACGTGCCGGACGAGAACCTGGTCGGGCGCGCCAATATCATCTTCTTCTCGATCGCCGGCGGCGCCAGCCCGCTGGAAATCTGGAAATGGCCGACCGAGATGCGTGCCTCGCGCCTTTTCCACTTCATCGACTGATGGGCCTGAACCGTCCCACGGGCGACGCCCTGGCGAAGGCGATGGCGCTCCGGACCGGCCACGCCTTCAAGGATCTGCGCCTGCTTGAAACGGCGCTGACCCATTCCAGTGCGGTCAAGGCGCTCACCAACAACGAGCGGCTGGAATTCCTGGGCGACCGGGTGCTCGGCCTGATCGTGGCGGAACTAGTGTTCCACCGCTTTCCCGAGGCGCGCGAGGGCGAGATCGCGCCGCGCTTCAATGCGCTGGTCGACGCCCGCACCTGCGCTGAGATCGGCGAAGAGTTAGAGTTGCCGGATTTCGTGCGCGCCGATGCGGCGTTGAAGAAGCGCATGCGCGGCTCGGGCGGCAATTACCTGGCCGATGCGGTCGAGGCGCTGATCGCCGCGCTCTATCTCGACGGCGGGCTCGACGTCGCCCGCGCTTTTGTCCTGCGCTATTGGGAGCCTCGGCTGAGCACGGTCGTGGCCAAGCCGGCGAACCCGAAATCGGAGTTGCAGGAGTGGGTCGCCAAGACCAGCGACGCGCGCCCTGAATACGCCATCGAAAATCGCGAGGGCCCCGACCACCAGCCGGTCTTCACCGTCCTGCTCAAGGTGCGCGGCCTGGCGCCGGCGCGCGGCAAGGGCGGTTCGCGCCGCGCCGCCGAGGAGGCCGCCGCGACAGAACTGCTGCTGCGCGAAGGCGTATGGACGAGGCAAGAGGGTGACGCATGACGGATGCTGGCGAGACTCCTCCGGCCGGTGAGGCCGCGGCGACGCGCTCCGGCTTCGTCGCTCTGCTAGGCGCGCCCAATGCGGGCAAGTCGACGCTGCTCAACCAGTTGGTCGGCGCCAAGGTGTCGATCGTCACCCACAAGGTGCAGACGACGCGCGCGCTGGTGCGCGGCATCGCCACCCATGGCGAGGCGCAGATCGTGTTCGTCGACACGCCCGGCATCTTCAAGCCGAAGCGGCGGCTGGATACGGCCATGGTCACGACGGCCTGGGGCGGCGCGAAGGATGCCGACATGGTGCTGGTGCTGATCGATGCCGAGCGCGGCATCCGCGGCGATGCCGAGGCGATCCTCGAACGGCTGAAGGATGTGCGCCAGCCGATGGCGCTGGTGCTGAACAAGATCGACCGGGTTAAGCACGAAGCCCTGTTCGCGCTGGCGAAGGAGGCCAACGAGCGCGTGCCGTTCCAGCGCACCTTCATGGTTTCGGCGCTGACCGGTTCCGGCTGCAAGGATCTGCTGGATTACCTGGCAGGCGCCTTGCCCGCCGGCCCGTGGTACTACCCGGAAGACCAGATTTCCGACCTGCCGATGCGCCAGCTTGCCGCCGAGATCACGCGCGAGAAGCTCTATCTGAGGCTGCATCAGGAATTGCCTTATTCCTCCCATGTCGAAACCGAGAAATGGGAGGAGAAGAAGGACGGCTCGGTGCGGATCGAGCAGGTCATCTATGTCGAGCGCGACAGCCAGAAGAAGATCGTGCTCGGCCACAAGGGCGAGACGATCCGCGCCATCGGCCAGGCTTCGCGCATGGAGATCGCCGGAATCCTCGAGCAGAAGGTGCACCTGTTCCTGTTCGTGAAGGTGCGCGAGAACTGGGGCGACGACCCCGAGCGCTACCGCGAGATGGGGCTGGAATTCCCGCACTGACCGGATCGGCCTGATACCGCCGTTCCGCTTGGACCGCTTTTGCGCTATGCTTCCTTGGTCTGGGAGGTACGCGATGGCTTACATCAATACCCGAACCGATAGCGACCCCGACTCCGCGACATCGAGGATGTTCGACAGGGCGATGGGCGGCTACGGCTATCTGCCCAACATGGTCAAGGCGTTCAGCCACCGTCCGGAAGTGATGGAGGCGTGGAACGCGCTGCTGGGCAGCATAAAATCCGGCATGGACATGCGCCGCTACGAACTCGTCACCATGGCGGCGGCAAGGGAACTGCGCAGTTCCTACTGCATGCTGGCGCATGGCAGCGTGCTCCTTCACGGACATTTTACGGCGCCCGAGCTGCAGGCGATCGTGGAGGACGCCGACAACGCGCCGCTGGATGCCAAGGATCGGGCGATCATGCGGTTTGCCGCCAAGGTCGTTCGCGACGCCACCTCGGTCACCGGGCAGGATGTCGAGGCGTTGCGGGCGCACCACCTTTCCGACGCCGAGATTTTCGACATTGTCGCGGCCGCCGCCGCCCGCTGCTTCTTCAGCAAGACGCTGGACGGGCTCGGCGTGGAGCCGGATGGCGCCTATCACGAGCTCGAACCGAAGCTGAAGCAGGCGCTTGTCGTCGGCCGCGCCATCGATACCGGCCACGACATGGTGCGGCGGGGCTGAAACTGGCGGCAGCAGCCGCGGCCGTTCTTGATTTTGCCGGGAAAGCCGTGAAAGGCTGGACCCATGGAATGGCGCGACGAGGGAATCATTCTGGGCCAGCGCCGGCATGGCGAGACGAGCGTCATCCTCGAGGTGATGACGCGCGCCCATGGTCGGCACCTGGGCCTGGTGCGCGGCGGCCGCTCGCGCAAGCAGCAGCCGGTGCTGCAGCCGGGCAACCGCGTCGATCTTCTGTGGCGCGCCCGGCTCGACGAGCATCTCGGCACCTTCCAGGCCGAAGCGCTGGAAATGAACGCCGCGCGGCTGATGGAAAGCGCCGTTTCCGTCTACGGGCTGCAGGTGATGGCGGCGCATCTGAGGCTTTTGCCCGAGCGCGACGTCCACCATGCGCTCTACGAGACGCTGGGCATCATGATCGCGCATCTCCACGATGCCGATGCCGCCGGTGAACTGGTCGCGCGCTTCGAGCTTCTGGTGCTGGAGGAACTCGGCTTCGGGCTCGACCTTTCCTGTTGCGCCGCCACCGGACGGCGCGACGACCTCGTCTATGTCTCGCCGAAATCGGGCCGGGCGGTGTCGCGCGCGGCGGGGGAGCCATGGCACGACAAGATGCTGGCGCTGCCGGCCTTCCTGTGCCGGGGGACCGGCGTACATGGCGATGCGGCGGCCGTCGAGGAGGCGTTCTGCCTGACCGGCTTCTTCCTGACCCGCCATGTCTACGAGCCGCGCGGCATTCGCGAACCCGATGAGCGCGGCGGCTTCCGGGCGGCGCTCAGCCGCCATTTCGCCCATCGCGCGGCCGTCGAGGGAACCGCCGCATGATGCCGCGCCTCCGCCGCTACCTGCTTCTGGGCCTCTGACGGTCTTTCGAGGGAACCGCCATGTTCGAAATCGGACTTCTTGCCATTGTCGCGCTTTGCTTCGTCGCGGCGCGCCAGCAAAAGCGGCTCGCCCGCGTCGAAAATGACCTGAAGGCCCTGCGGGCGGCCCTTGCCGAGGGCTCGCCTGTCGCCGTCGCCGCGAAGGCGGACGAGGCGAAAGCCGAAATTGTCGAAGCGCCTGCCGTTCCCGCGCCATCGATGCCGGAGACCGAGGCAGCGGAAGAAGCCGCCGAGGCCATGCCCGGTCCATGGGCGATGGCCCGCGAGGCAGTGCAGGAAGCCGAGCCGCCGCCGGCTGCCACGCGCGCGAAAGACGCCGCCGACATCGAAACCGCGCTCGGCACCCGCTGGGCGGTATGGGTGGGCGGCGTGGCGCTGGCGCTGGGCGGCCTGTTTCTTGTCCGCTACACCATCGAATCCGGCATTTTCGGGCCGGGCGCACGCCTTGTCATGGCGGCGCTGTTCGGGCTTTTGCTGGCCGCCGGCGGCGAGTTCATCCGCCGCACCGGCTTCAAGGTGCCGGTGCAGGGCGCGGCCGGCGCCTACATCCCGGCGATCCTGACGGCAGCCGGCGCTTTCGTGCTGTTCGGCACCGTTTACGCCGCGCACGGCATCTACGGTTTCATCGGCCCGGCATCCGCCTTCGTCCTGCTCGGTGCAATCGGCGTGGCGACCATCGCCGCCGCGCTGGTCCATGGGCAGGCACTGGCGGGCGTCGGCCTGCTCGGCTCGCTGGCGACGCCCCTGCTGGTCGCCTCGCAGGCGCCGAACCCATGGGCCCTGTTCGGCTATCTCGCCATCGTGCTGGCCGCGACCGCCGCCATTGCCCGCATCCGCGCCTGGAAATGGCTGGTCGCGGCGGCCTTTGCCGGCACCGGCCTGTGGACGGTGCTCTACATGGTGGCCGCGCCCGATACCGCGATTTCGGTGGTGCTGTTCATCGATCTGGTGACACTCGCAGTGCTGGCGCTGTTGTGGCTCGGCGGCGGGGCGCGCGCGGGCAGGGTCGACTGGCCCTCGCTCGCGCCGGCCGTGTTCGTCGCCTATTCCGCCTTCATCCTGTTCATGCACCCGAACTACGCGGCGGCGGGTGGTTCCTGGCCGGGAGCGCTGGTCATCGCGGCGCTGCTGGCGACGGCGTTTTTCCGGCGGCAGGCCCTGCCGCTGCTGCATGCGGCGGGAGCCGTCACCGTCGTCCTCTACCTGCTTTTGACCCCGCTTGCCTCGCTTTCCTTCGATTTCTCCGAACTCCAGCGCGGGTTCGAGGGCATCCGGACGGTGGCCTTCGAGGCGCCGATGGGGCGCATCGGTGCGGTCCTGGCGCTGCTGTTCGTCGCGGCCGGCCTCTGGACGGCACGCCGGTTGGCCGCCGGCGACCGGCTCGTTGCCGCCTCATGGGCGGCATGGGCGGTGGCCGCGCCGTTCGTCATCCTTTTGTCGACCTGGGCGACGTTCGGCAATCTCGACCGCGACTTCGCGTATGCCGCGATCGCCGCGCTGTTGGTCGTGGCGCTTGCGGTGGGCGGCGAGTGGATCGCGCGTGCCGAGGCCCCGCCGCTTATGGGCGGGCCGGCGGTTTCCTTCGCCCTCGGCGGGGCAGGGCTCGCCGCCCTGTTGATGCTGCACATGGCGTTCGGCTCCGGTCTCACCACGGTGCTGGCGGGGGCCGCGGCCGTCGTTCCCGCGCTGGCGAGCCGCCATCGTTCCTATCCGGTGCTGGGCTGGATCGCGGCAGGTGCCGTCGTCGCCACGCTTTGCCGGGTCGCCTTCGACCCGACCATTGTCGGCGCGGCGGCGCTTTCCACCACGCCGGTCCTCAACTGGTTGCTGCCCGGCTACGGCATTCCCGCGCTCGCCTTCGGCTTTGCCGCCTGGCAACTGGCGCGCACCACCGATGGCCGGCCGCGCCTGGTCATGGAAGCGGGAGCGGCCCTGTTCGCGCTGCTGACGCTGGCGATGCTGGTGCGCCATGCCATGCATGACGGCGTCATCGACGAGGGAGCGCTGACGCTGGCCGAACAGGCGATCTATACGCTGATCGCGCTCGGCTTCAGCGCCATCCTGATCGGCGTCGACATGCGCTCGCCGAGCGCCGTGCTGCGCATCGGTTCTCTCGGCATCGGCGTGGTGTCGGTGCTGGGTATCGTCGGCCAGCATTTCGGCGCGCTGAATCCGCTGTTCACCGACGAGCCGACAGGAAGGATTCCCGTCTTCAACCTGCTGCTGTTGGCCTATCTGCTGCCGGCCGTCGCCGCCGGCGCGGTGGCGCTCTATGCGCGCGGCAAGCGGCCGCGCTGGTACTCGGCCATGCTGGCGCTGGTCGCCGCGCTGCTGGCCTTCGCATACGCCACATTGTCGGTGCGCCGCCTGTTCAAGGGCGAATATATCGGCCTGTGGAGCGGGCTCGGCCAGTGGGAAACCTATTCCTACTCGGCGCTGTGGCTGGTGATCGGCGTGGCGCTGCTGACGCTCGGCGTGCGGCTGAAATCGCAGGTGCTGCGCATCGCCTCCGCCGCCCTGATCTCGATCTCGGTGGTAAAGGTCTTCCTGTTCGACATGTCGGAACTGGAAGGTGTCTTGCGCGCGCTCTCCTTCATCGGGCTCGGGGGCGTGCTGATCGGCATCGGCCTGTTCTACCAGCGGCTTTTGACCCAGGCGGCGCGCAACGGCAAACAGGCGGGGTGACGAAAACGGCTAGTCGATACGCACGTCGATCACCTGCCAGGTGCCGGCCTCGTCGTCGAGAAGCTTGAGGTCCACCACGTAGCGCGACCGGATCTGCGCGCCGAAGCCGTTCTGGGCGTCCACCCAGGCGATGACGCGGAACGTGCAGTCCGCTTTCGTCGAAACCGCGACCTGGTCGTTGGTGATGTAGGGGAATTCGGCGGTGGAGGGCGCCTTGAGGCGGCGCCGCACGAATTCCTGCGACATGACGAAGGCGAGCGTGGTGTTCTTGCAGTCCTTTGCCCGCGCGGCTGCTTTCTTCGCGGCGGCCGCCGCCTTGCGTTCTTCCGCCTGTTTTTGGCGCTTCACGGCGTCGAGGGCGGCCTGTTTCGCGTCGAGGACAGCCCGTTTCGCCGCCGCCTCGGCCGAGGCTTTTGCCGCCGCCTGTCGCTCCAATTCGGCTTTGGCGTCGGCGGCAGCCTTCTCGGCCTGCTTCGCTGCCTTCCGTTCCGCGCGCGCCTGTTCGAGCCCGTCGCGTGAGGTCAGCCCATAGTCGAGATAGGCGAACTGGTTGCAGCAGATGATGGCGATGAAGGAGAAGACGCAGGCCGCAAGCGCCACGACCGCCTGCCGCGCGCCGCTGCGCCGCCAGCGCGGAACGAAAACCCTCAACAGCGAAACGATCAGCCACAGGCCCGAAAGCGCCCACAGGACCGCCGCCACCAGCACGCCGGTTTCAAACATGCCCCTAACCCCGGGGGCAGTTTCGATCCAAACCGGGTCCCATGCAAACGAAATCGTTTCTGGGCAGGGCTATCGTCTGCTGGTGGTCCCCGCCGATTGGGCGATGCGGTCCTGTTCGATGGCCGCGAACCGGCCGAGGAAGTCGCGTTGCGCGGCGACGACCGAGCGGGGGGCGAGGTCAAAGCTGTCGGCGGAAAAGCCGCGTGGCCGCCCGAAAAATTCCGTCGCCTCGGCAATGGAGAAACCGGCCAGCGCCGTCGCCTCGAAATAGGCGGCGATCTGGTCGGCGCGCTTGATGGCCTTCCGGAGGTCGGCCGAAAGCTCCGGCGGCAGCGAGAAGCGCAGGTGGATGGCGTGTTGCAGGCGCTGCTCGCACTCCTTGTAGCTGCCGCCCATCACCGACTTGAACGGCGAGATCATGTCGCCGATCACATATTCCGGTGCGTCGTGCAGCAGTGCGGCCAGCCTCGCTTCGGGCGAAGCCTGGCGCTCGAGCCGGCAAAACAGCGCCTCGACCAGCAGCGAATGCTGCGCGACGGAAAAGGCGTGGTCGCCGCTGGTCTGGCCGTTCCAGCGCGCGACGCGGGCCAGCCCATGGGCGATGTCGGCGATCTCGATGTCGAGCGGCGAGGGGTCCAGCAGGTCGAGGCGACGGCCGGACAGCATGCGCTGCCAGGCGCGCGCGGGCGCGCCGGGCCGGTCGGCGGCCATTATACGTCCTCCGCGCCGGCCTGTTGCGGGAAGGTGAACGTCGCCCAGTCGGGAATGGCGAGGTCTATCGCCACGTTGCCCGCGGTGATCGGCTGGCCGGCGTCGAGCGCGTCCTTCACCCGGTCGATGCGCACGATGGCGAGGCCGTGCCTGCCCGTCACGGAACCGAGCGCACCGAGCGCCTTGCCTCCGGCGACGATTTCGGTATTCGGCGCGGGCAGGGCGCTTTCGCCCGAGGCGATCAGAACGCGACGCCGCGCGGTGCCGCGATGCTGCATGCGCGACACCACCTCCTGCCCGACATAGCAGCCCTTCTGGAAGCCGACGCCGCCGGTCTGGTCGAGCAGAACGTCGTGCGGGAAGGCATCGCCCAGCGCATAGTCGCTGCCGCTCTCGGCGATGCCGTGGGCGATGCGGAAGGCATGCCAGGCGGCGGTACCTTCGTTCCCCTCCCTCTTGTGGGGAGGGGGTAGGGATGGGGGCAACTCCGCGCCATACAATCGACGGACCGTCCCTTTCCCGAACCGCGCATCGGCCGCCCACGTTGAATCGGTTTGTGAAGCATCTGAATCACTTCCCCACGAAACGGCGACAACCGCCTGATCCTCAACGGAAAGTTCCACCTTGGCCCGCAGCCGGTAGAGCGTCAGGCGGCGTAGGAAATCGGCGGCGATGTCCTTGCGGCATTCGAGCCGGAAGCCGTCGCCCCCGTCGCGCGAAATCAGGAAGTCGAACAGGATCTTGCCTTGCGGCGAAAGCAGCGCACCGGGTTTGGCTTCGCCCTGGCCGAGCTTGTCGAGGTCGAGCGTCAGGATGTTTTGCAGGAAATGCTCGGCATCCGGGCCTGAGACGGTAAGGATCGTGCGGTCACTGAGAACGGCAAAGGGCATGGCTGGAAACGAACCTGAACTTGCAAATCGGCCGGTCATTACGTAAGCCGCAGGCACTTCCACGGCAAGGGCGGTGACGGTGATGGCTGCGACCTACGATCTCATCCTGACAGGCGGCACGGTGGTCAACCACGATGGGCGCGGCGCGCGCGACATCGGCGTGCGGGGCGGCCGCATCGCCGCCGTCGGCGATCTTTCGCAAAGCTCCGCCGGCGAGACGATCGACTGCACCGGCCTGCACATCCTGCCCGGCGTGATCGACAGCCAGGTGCATTTCCGCGAACCCGGCATGGAGCAGAAGGAAGATCTCGAGACGGGCTCGCGCGCGGCCGTACTCGGCGGCGTGACGGCCGTGTTCGAAATGCCGAACACCAAGCCGCTCACCACCAGCGAGGCGGCGCTGGCCGACAAGGTGGCGCGCGCCACCAACCGCATGCATTGCGACTTCGCCTTCTGGGTCGGCGGCACGCGCGACAATGCCCGCGATGTCGGCGAACTGGAACGCCTGCCGGGCGCTGCCGGCATCAAGGTTTTCATGGGCTCCTCCACCGGTGACCTCCTGGTCGAGGACGACGAGGGCGTCGCCTCGATCCTGAGGAACACGCGCCGCCGCGCCGCCTTCCACTCGGAGGACGAGTTCCGGCTGCGTGAGCGGCTTGGCGAGCGTATCGAGGGCGACCCATCCTCGCATCCGGTGTGGCGCGACGAACTGGCGGCGCTCACCTGCACCGAGCGCCTGGTGCGCGTGGCACGGCGCACGCGGGCGCGCATCCACGTGCTGCATATCTCGACGGCCGAGGAAATCGCCTTTCTGGAACAGCACAAGGACGTCGCCACCTGCGAGGCCACGCCGCATCACCTCACGCTATCGGCCGACGACTATGCGCGGCTCGGCAACCTGATGCAGATGAACCCGCCGGTGCGGGCCGCGCGCCACCGCGACGGCGTCTGGCACGGCGTTGCGCAGGGCATCATCGACGTGCTCGGCTCCGATCACGCGCCGCACACGCTGGAGGAGAAGCAGAAAACCTATCCGGCCTCGCCCTCCGGCATGACCGGCGTGCAGACGCTGGTGCCGATCATGCTCGACCACGTCAACGCCGGCCGGCTTTCGCTGGAGCGCTTCGTCGACCTGTCGAGCCATGGCCCCAACCGCATCTACGGCATCGCCCGCAAGGGCCGCATCGCCGCCGGCTACGACGCCGATTTCACCATCGTCGACCTCAAGCGCCGCGAGACCATCACCAATGCGCAGCAGGGATCGAAGGCGGGCTGGACCCCTTACGACGGCAAGCAGGTGACCGGCTGGCCGGTCGGCACCGTCATCCGCGGCAAGCGGGTGATGTGGGAAGGCGAAATCGTCACGCCGTCGCAAGGCAGGGCGGTGGAGTTTTCTGAAGCGCTGCTGAAACCTTAACCGGTAGCTTCTGCCCCTCATCCGGCTGCTTCGCAGCCACCTTCTCCCCGCTGGGGAGAAGGGATCGCGACACTCGTTTCCCTCTCCCCTTGGGGAGAGGTCGCCCGAGCGAAGCGGAGGGCGGGTGAGGGGGCGTTACCTCAGTCGCCGGCGACGAAGAACGCCCATTTGCCTTCGGGCGTGATGCCGACGCGGTAGAAGATGTAGGCGCCGAACTGCTTCATGTCGTCATAGTCGCCGGCGGTGACGATCTTGAACAGCTCGACCCGCTGGCGCGCATCGAGCTTGTCGAGCGGCATGGCGAAGAAGTAGGGCCAGACATAAAGTTCCTGCGGCGTGCCGGCATCCAAGTGCACGTAGCCGGCGTCGAGCACTTCCTCCATGATGGCGAGGATTTCCTGGCCGTCGGTATCGCCGGAAAGCCCCTTCAGGAAGGTGATCGGGTCGCTGTCCATCTCGGTCAGCGACAACTGGGTCATGGAATCGCCCTGGCCGACCAGGGGCCGCAGCTTCTCGATGTCGCCGCTCCGGCAGGCCTCGACGATGAGGTCGTGCATGCGCCGCACCGGTTCGGGAAGCTTGCCGAGGTCATAGAAGACTTCGGGCGGCGGCGCGTTGGGCTCGACGTTCGGGCGCGCCTCGCTGCCGTTCTCGGCAGGGGCGTTCGGGTCGACCTGCTCGGGCGCCTGCTCGTCTTCCGGCGCGTTCGGCTGCTGTGTTTCAGGCGGCGTCGTCTCGATCGGGTCGGGCATCGGCACGCCGTCTTGTGAAGGCGCCGCATCCTCGGCGGGCGGCTGGGTGGTGGCCGGGGCGGGCAGTTCCTCGCGCTTGATCTCGCTCAGCGCGAAGGCCGGGGTGGCGAAAGCCAGCGCCGCCGGCGTCGCCAGGGCAAGGCCCGCGATCCAGAACGCGACCGTTCCAACGCACAGTCCCGGCATACGCCGCCCGGTCGACTTCGAAGAATTCACTGCCCGCATCTCCGTGGGCCCCGATCATGCCCAAATGGCGCGCTGCCGTCAAAGAGCGGGAACGGCCGATTGCGCGGCAAAGGCGGCGATGCGCCTCAGTGCCGCACCAGTTGCGGCTCGAAAGCGCCGGCGATGACCTTCTCGCGCATGCGGTCGAGCAGCGCCAGCGTGGCGGTCTCGCCGTTTGCGCGCAGGATTTCGCCGAAGGCGGTTTCCAACGCGGCTTCCGCGATGATTTCCGGCTCGATGCCGGCCGAGAGCCCTTCCGCCCAGGCTTCGTTGTGGCTTTCGACGGCGGTCAGGCGCTTTTCTTCCCGCACCAGGGCGTCGATATCGGTGACGGCATGTTCCATACTGTGACTTCCACCTTTTCAAGCTTCGACCCGACGACGCGGAACTCGCTTGACCTTTCCTTTGCCGCCTGGAAGCGGCCGTTAAGAAGCGACGATGTCTGCGTCGCTTTTGTGTCGTGCGGCCGTTGCCGGCAGCACAGCGTCACCCCTTGAGTCCGGCAAATGGTAGATCATTTGCCGCCGCCCCGACACGGAAAACTAAGTTTTGAGTTAATTGCATCGGCGCGCGTTAGGTTTTGATTAGCCTCTGTGTCCATCACGCCACATTCGCGCGCCGCAAGATGAGCCGGCCAAGCGGAAAAAGCCATCAATTTCCATAGCGTGAGGCAATGTCGCGCGACAGGTCGGCGCCTTCCTTCATGTAGCGGCCGATCGCCTCGCGCGCCGAGGCGGTGCACTGGCCGTAGCTGGTGGCGAAGGAGCGGTAGCCGCGGTTGAAATGCGCGACGAAGCGGGCACGCCGCTCCGGGTCGGGCTTTTCCGAGGCCAGCAACTTTTCCATTTCCTCGCGCCAGCGGTCGCCCTTTTCGCCGCACAGGTTGCGCAGATAGTGCAGCGAGCCGAGGATTTCGGCGAGCCGCATCAGGCCGGGCTCGAACGGCGCCTCGACGGCGAGGGCCGGCCGCGCGGGACCTGCCGCCGTGGCGAGGGCGAGGCCGAAGGCAAGCAGGATCGAGGCGCGGCTCATGCGGCTTTGTGGTCGAACAATTTGACGCCGGCAAGACCTGCGCATGGGTGCCGTCCGTTCCTTCAACGCGGGCCAATCAGGTCGACCACGATCGGCAACACCGAATCGGCCAGCGGCATGGCTTCCATCTCCGACAGCGTATAGAAGGCGGCCGTCTCGGCATCGTCGTCGGCGACCGCTTCGCCGCCCGTATACTGCGCGCCGAACACGGTCAGCCGATAGTCCACCGGGTGGCCTTCGCCGCTGCCTTCGATGAAGATTTCGCGGACCGGGCGAAAGCCGGCGGCGCCAAGGCCGGTTTCTTCCTTCAGTTCGCGCCGCACCGCCTCTTCCAGCGTCTCGCCCTGCTCGACCTTTCCGCCCGGAAAGGCGTAGAGGCCCTGGGAGGGCGCACGCGCGCGCCGCACCAGCAGGACGCGGTCGCCCCTGACTACCGCGACGGATACGGCCGGCACTGTCTTGCGCGCTTGTTCCATGTCAGACCCGGAATCGGGCAATCCGTTGTGGAATGCCGAACACAAATGCGGTGTAGCGGTTGCGGGCGGCGTGTTCCACCGCCAACTTTCGTCGAGCGGCAATTGAAGGAAGGCAACATGTGTGGACGCTTTGCGCTGACGGCGACGCCGGACCAGACCGCCGCCTTCCTGGGCCTGGAAGGGCTCGACGACTTTCCAGCCCGCTACAACATCGCGCCGACCCAGCCGATCCTGATGGCGATGGCCGGCGAGCCGCGCGCGCCGGGCTCTAACCTGCCTGATCGCCGCGCCCTTTTGGTGCGCTGGGGACTGATCCCAGCCTGGGTGAAGGATACGAAGGATTTTCCCCTGCTGTTCAACGCGCGCAGCGAGGGGGCAGCCGAGAAGGCGTCCTTCCGCGCCGCCATGCGCCATCGCCGCGCCGTGGTGCCGGCTTCCGGCTTCTACGAATGGCGCAAGAACGCCGGCGGCAAGGGGCAGGCCTACTGGATACGGCCGAGGCATGGCCGTCTTGTCGCCTTCGCCGCGCTGATGGAGCCCTATGCCGAGCCGGGCGGCTCCGAGATCGATACCGGCGCGATCCTGACGACGAGGGCCAACGCCGACATCGCTCATATCCACGAGCGCATGCCGGTGGTGATCGACCCGGAGCATTTTTCGCGATGGCTGGATTGCCGAACGCTCGAGCCGCGCGACGTGGCCGACCTGTTGCGGCCGGCCGAGGAAGGGTTTTTCGAGGCGGTGCCGGTCTCGGACCTGGTCAACAAGGTGGCCAACACCGGGCCTGAAATCCAGGAGCGCCAGGCGGCGGAAGCGGTCGCGGCGCCGAAGGAACCCGCCCACTCGGGAGCGGGAGACCGGCAACTGACCCTGTTCTAGGGCTTGAAGGCAGGAGATTCATCCGCCGAGCGGATCCGGCCTGCCGCCGGTGGCAGTTCAGGCAGCGCGCGGAAGGATAAATTTCTGCGACGGCTTCTGGGCCTTGGTGGTGTGGAGAAGAGCGGCGACGATGGCGGCCGGGCCGATGGCGCGATAGTGGCTGACAAGCGTGTGTTGCTTGGATTGTTCGATTTCTTTCTTGTCTCGTCGCATTTTCTTTTCCCTCGCAAAGATTTCCCGATACGAAAAATCATATCCTTGGCGAATCCGGCCAAATCATGACTCTTTGTTCACCTTGGCCGATACTGGTGCCCGGAATGCAAACATGTTTAATAAAATCTTTCCGACCGCCCTGCGCCGGCGACGGTGCCCAACATGCGGCTTGACTGCAAACCGGCCGGCAGCGATAAAGCCTCGCATGAAAACGTCTTTCGCCATTTGCGGCATTTCGATTATTGGCTAGCGCCAGCGCTGGTCCGGACGTTTTTTCCTCGATCTTCCTCAAGAGTGGACAACGCCCCGGCCAGCAGGCTGGTTATGGCGGGTCATGCCCGTCTTCGAGCGCACCGGAAGGGAACGGATGTCTGAAGGGTTCAAGGGGCTCAGGCTCTACAATACGCTGACGCGCTCGAAGGAGGATTTTTCCCCGATCGAGCCCGATAACGTGCGCATGTATGTCTGCGGCCCCACTGTCTACGACTTCGCCCATATCGGCAATGCGCGCCCGGTCATCGTCTTCGACGTGCTTTTCCGGCTGCTGCGCCACCTCTACGGCGCCGACCATGTCACCTATGTGCGCAACATCACCGACGTGGACGACAAGATCAATGCCCGCGCGCTGCGCGATTTCGGGACGGAGATCGCCGCCGGCAGCCTGTCGCTGAACGAGGCGATCCGGCGGGTCACGGAAAAGACGGCCGACCAGTTCCACAAGGACGTGGCGGCGCTCGGCTGCCTGCCGCCGACCGTCGAGCCGCGCGCCACCGAATTCGTGCAGCCCCGCGCCGACGGCAAGACCGACATGATCGGCCTGATCGAGACGCTGATTGCGCGCGGCCACGCCTATGTCGCGGGCGGCGAGGTGCTGTTCGACACCGCCTCGATGCCGGACTACGGCCAGCTTTCGAAACGCCATCTGGACGAGCAGCAGGCCGGCGCGCGCATCGCCGTCGACGCGCACAAGAAGAACCCGGGCGACTTCGTCCTGTGGAAGCTGTCTTCCCCGGAGGAGCCGGGCTGGGAAAGCCCGTGGGGCAGGGGGCGTCCGGGCTGGCATATCGAATGCTCGGCAATGTCGGCGGCCTATCTGGGCGAGGTGTTCGACATTCACGGCGGCGGGCTCGACCTCATCTTCCCGCACCACGAGAACGAGATCGCGCAATCGCGCTGCGCCCACGGCACCCATGCCATGGCGAAAGTTTGGATGCACAACGGCTTCCTGCAGGTGGAAGGGCAGAAAATGTCCAAGAGCCTGGGCAATTTCTATTCGATCCACCAGTTGCTGGAGACGGAGACGTTCGGCAACCGGCCGTGGCCGGGCGAGGTGCTGAGACTCGCCATGCTGATGACGCACTACCGCGAGCCGATCGATTTTTCCGTGCGCAAGCTGGAGGAGGCGGAGAACACGCTGCGCAAGTGGAAGCGCGCCGCAGACCTCGCGTCGGCCGGTTCAGGCCCGCTGCCGGCGGAGATGGTTGCCGCGCTCTGCGACGACCTTTCCACCTATGCGGCCTTCCAGGTCCTGACGCAGCTTGCCGCCGAGGCCACCGAGGGAAGCGAGGCGGCCGCCTCGCTGAAGGCGGCGCTCGAGTTCCTCGGCTTCGACGTCACGTCGGCTGCCGTGGATGCCAGCGCCATATCGGCCGCCATCGCCGAACGCCTCGCCTTCATAGCGGCCAGGAACTGGGCCGAAGCCGACCGCATCCGCGACGAACTTCTGGTGCAGGGCATCCAGTTGAAGGACGGCAAGGACGCTGCGACGGGCGAGCGCATCACGACATGGGAGGTGAAGCGATGATCGATCATACCGGCATAGCCGTGAAGGACTTCGATAAATCCAAGGCTTTCTACGATGCGGCGCTGGCTCCGCTCGGGGCCTCGCTGGTGATGATGGTGCCGGAAGAATACACCGGCGGCGTCAAGGTCGGCGGCTACGGCTACGACCGGCCGCAATTCTGGCTGCATGAATCGGGCGAGCCGGGGCCGGGCCGGCACTATGCCTTCACGGCCGACACGCGCGCCGAGGTCGATGCGTTCTATGCCGCGGCAATGGCGGCCGGCGGACGCGACAACGGCAAGCCGGGCCTGCGCGCCCATTATCATCCGGACTACTACGGCGCTTTCGTGTTCGACCCCGATGGCAACAACATCGAGGCGGTTTGCCACCGGCCGGAGTGATGCGCTGATGAGCCTCGACAACAAGCCGGTATACAGTGGTGGGTGCCAGTGCGGCGCGGTGCGCTTCCGGGTCGAGGGCGCGCTTGCCGATGCCTCGGTCTGCCACTGCCGCATGTGCCAGAAGGCGTTCGGCGCCTTCTACGCGCCGCTGGCGTCCGTGCGCGGGCTGAAGTTCGAATGGACCCGCGGCACGCCGAAATGGTTCCGAAGCTCGAACTTCGTGCGTCGCGGCTTCTGCGCCGATTGCGGCACGCCGCTCGCTTACGAGGCGCCGGACGGGCTGGCGATCGCCATCGGCGCCTTCGATGAACCCGCTGCCATCGCGCCGACGGTCCAGTGGGGCATCGAGGCCAGGCTGCCTTATGTGGACTCCATCGCGAGCCTGCCCGGCAAGGACACGCTTGCCGACGAGGAAGCGGCGGATTTCCTCGCCGGCCTCGTTTCCTACCAGCACCCGGACTACGACACCGATCAATGGCCGCCAAGGAAAGCCGAAGATGAGTGAACTGCGCACGCTTTATCCCGAAATCGAGCCGTTCGAGAGCGGCATGCTCGAGGTCGGCGATGGCCACACCATTTACTGGGAGCGTTGCGGCACCAGGGGCGGCAAGCCGGCCGTGTTCCTGCACGGCGGTCCGGGCGGCACCATATCGCCCAAGCATCGCCGCCTGTTCGACCCGAAGCTCTACGACGTCATCCTGTTCGACCAGCGTGGCTGCGGAAAATCGACGCCCAACGCCTCGCTGGAGGCCAACACGACCTGGCACTTGGTCGCCGACATCGAGCGGCTGCGCGAGATGGCAGGCTTCGACAAATGGCTGGTCTTCGGCGGCTCGTGGGGCTCGACGCTGGCGCTCGCCTATGCCGAAACCCATCCCGGGCGCGTTTCCGAACTGGTGGTGCGCGGCATCTACACGCTGACCCGCGCCGAGCTCGAATGGTACTATCAGTTCGGCGTGTCGCAGATGTTCCCGGACAAGTGGGAGCGCTTCCTTGCGCCGATCCCCGAGGCCGAGCGCGGCGACCTCATGGCTGCCTACCGCAAGCGGCTGGTCGGCTCCGACCGCAAGGCGCAGGTCGAGGCGGCCCTTGCCTGGAGCAACTGGGAAGGCCAGACCATCACGCTGTTGCCGGAGCCGGAAACCAGCGATCCCTTTGCCGTCGACGACTACGCGGTCGCCTTCGCGCGCATCGAAAACCACTATTTCGTCCACGCCGGCTGGCTGGAAGAAGGCCAGTTGCTGCGCGACGCGCACAAGCTGAAGGACATCCCGGGCCTCATCGTTCATGGCCGCTACGACATGCCTTGCCCGGCGCACTATGCCTGGGCGTTGCACAAGGCCTGGCCGAAGGCGGAATTCTTCCTCATCGAAGGCGCCGGCCATGCTTATTCGGAACCCGGCATCCTCGACCGGCTGATCTACGCGACGGACAAGTTCGCGGGGAAGAAATGAGCCGCGAACGCCTCTACCTCTACGACACCACCTTGCGCGACGGCCAGCAGACGCCGGGCGTCGACTTTTCGGTGGAGGACAAGATCGCCGTCGCCCGGATGCTCGACGAATTCGGCCTCGACTATGTCGAGGGCGGCTATCCGGGCGCGAATCCGACCGACACGGAGTTCTTCGGCCGCCGGCAGACCGCGGCGGCGAAATTCGTCGCCTTCGGCATGACCAAGCGCGTCGGCATCTCCGCCTCCAACGATCCCGGCCTGGCGGCGCTGCTGCAATCGAAGGCCGACGCGGTCTGTTTCGTCGCCAAGAGCTCCGAATACCAGGTGCGGGTGGCGCTCGGCTGCACGGCTGAGGAAAACCTGGAGGCCATCCGCGCTTCCGTCGAGGCGGTCCGCAGGGCGGGCAAGGAGGCGATGGTCGATTGCGAGCATTTCTTCGACGGGTTCAAGGAAAATCCCGGCTACACGCTGGCCTGCGCCAAGGCCGCCTACGAGGCCGGTGCGCGCTGGGTGGTTCTGTGCGACACCAACGGCGGCACCCAGCCGTCCGAGGTCCGCGCCATCGTCAAGCAGGTGATCGAGGCCGGCATTCCGGGCGAGAACCTCGGCATCCACGCCCATGACGACACCGGGCAGGCCGTGGCCAATTCGCTGGCGGCGGTGGAAGCGGGCGTGCGCCAGGTCCAGGGCACGCTGAACGGCATCGGCGAGCGCTGCGGCAACGCCAATCTCGTCACCGTCATGCCGACGCTGGTGCTGAAGCCGGCCTATGCCGAACGCTTCGAAACCGGCATTTCGGCCGAGCGGCTGACCGGGCTGTCGCGCTTGTCGCGCGCCTTCGACGAACTGCTCAACCGCGCGCCTGCGGCGCAGTCGCCCTATGTCGGCCAATCCGCCTTCGCCACCAAGGCCGGCATCCACGCCTCGGCGCTTGCCAAGGAACCTGCGACCTACGAGCACGTGCCGCCTGAAGCGGTCGGCAATCGCCGCCGCGTCATGGTGTCCGACCAGGGCGGCAAGGCCAATTTCCTTGCCGAACTGGCGCGGCGCGGCATCGACGTGCCGAAGAGCGACAGCCGGCTCGACGAACTGATCGCCGTGGTCAAGGAGCGCGAGGCCTCGGGCTATGCCTATGAGGGCGCGGACGCGAGTTTCGAGCTTCTGGCACGCAAGGTGCTGCACGGCCTGCCCGAATTCTTCGGCGTCAGCGGCTTCCGCTGCATGGTCGAGCGCCGCTTCGACGCCAACGGCCAGTTGAAGACGGTGTCGGAAGCCGTGGTCCGCATCGAGGTGGACGGCGAGCAGAAGATGTCGGTGGCCGAGGGGCACGGCCCGGTCAACGCGCTCGACATCGCGCTGCGCAAGGACCTCGGCCGCTACCAGGACGAGATCGCCGACCTCGAACTCGCCGACTACAAGGTGCGTATCCTCAACGGCGGCACCGGGGCGATCACCCGCGTGCTGATCGAATCCTTCGACGGCACCGGTGCGCGCTGGTGGACGGTCGGCGTTTCCGACAACATCATCGACGCCTCGTTCCAGGCGCTGATGGATTCGATCGTCTACAAGCTGATGAAGAACCGCGAAATGGCCGGCCTGACGGCTGCCGAGTAGCCGGTGTCTGCTGCGCCCGTCGTGGGCGTCACCCCCACCCTGACCCTTCTCCAGATAGGGGAGGGAGATTTGGCGCGGCGCTTCAGTTCCCCTCCCCCTTGTGGGGCAGTGTTTACATTGGACTCGTGATGAGGTGTCTGTTGAAGAACA
>NZ_JBHRTK010000032.1:0-16046 GCF_042646345.1 Aquamicrobium soli
TTCCTGCGCCAGGTTGCGCATGAGTGTGTCGAGCGAGAGCCGGCCGGCCAGCCACTTGTCGATGCCGCGCTGGCCCAGCAGGTAGCAGGCGATCTCGTCTTGGCAGTCAGCGTCGAACTTGCGGGAGCCGGGATAACGGCCGGGCAACTGCTTGCGGATCGCCCGCAGCGTCGTGCGGATGACCTGATACCGCCCTACCGCCGACGAGTTCAGGCGGCCGTTGTCGGGGTCCTTGAGCATGCGGGTCTGGACCGCATCGACCTGATCCAGCGTCATCGACACCAGATCGATGGTCGGCCCCTTGCCCTTGGTCACCTTGCCGTCGAGCATGATGCCGTAGCCGAGGGTTTCGTTGTAGCCGCGGCCCTTGTCGGTGCCTTCGGACGTGCCGATGAGATTGAGGACCGGGCGGTACACGTAATAGCGGTCGCCCGCGCCCGAGGGTGCGTTCGTCATGGTGATGATCCTTTCGATTGATTGCTAAATCAGCGAGACAGAAGGGGTCTTGTGACCTTTTGACATCACGCAGCCTGCTAGAAGAGTAGGTCTCGACTCGATCAATACGCAGGCGTAGCTTGCCTGGACGGGGGAAGCATGAGCCAGTTGAACGGCAAGTTGGATTGGAGCTTTGATAAGGGCTGGTCGTGGATCGCCGTTATCAACGTTACTCCAACCGGCCAGATGCGGCGTAAAGTTATTGCCGAGATGGGCAGTCGGATCGGCGGATCGCCCCAACTCCTCATTCAACTCGACATACTTGACCGGCTTAGTTGCGTGATCACCGATCGCACAGGCGCCCAATTCTCGACGATCCCTATTCCGCCAGAAAAATTTGCCCTTCGAACTACCTGGATCATGGTTCAGATTATCTGTGATCCTTTCGACCCTGCCACGACTCTCCGGACGCTTCGCGTCACCATCTCTGTCCAAGGACAGGTGCTCACCGGCGAGTTGGTCGCTACGGGCGACTTCGGCGGCCCCGTCGAAGAAGGGGCGCATTCGGTCGGCGCGAGCCTTCAGGAGACCGACCCAGCCACGTTCAGACTCGCTGAACTGGTAACTATCGGTCGCGCACCGCTAACGCCACAGGAGATCGAGAACCTAGAAGCCTACTTCCACCAGAAGCACCAGATGGGTGGCGCAGATGGCTAAAGGAACACGCGCGAAACCCACACTTCCCGCCGATCTTAGGCAGCATGTCGTCTACGGGGTCCCTCGAGAATTCGACGGAGTTGATTGGCGAGACGTCGCAGATCTCCGTGAACGCCTTGCAAAGCTGGAACAGAGGAACTCCGGTACTGACGCAACTGCATCGAACCGATCGACCATAAGGGCGGCGATCATCGGCGCTATAGCCGGTGCAATAACTAGTACACTGTTGCCCATTCTCGTTAGCTCCGTCTGGAATGAGCCCACGCCGTCGCAGTCGGTCGACCAAGGACAGCAGACATCCAAAACCACCCGTAACATCGAGTAGGAACAACCGTTGCCGTCCACGGTTGACCCTTACCGAACCGTCATCGGCCAAATGGTGGATGGCCGGGTAATTTCCTTCGAGTTTGGCGGGGAATAGGATCAGTCCGCTTGACTGTCTCCGAACGGCAGCTGGCACCCCAGGGTCCGGTCGCCTTGGCCTTCTTCGGCGGCCGGGCTTTCTATTGCCGAGACAGAATCTTGGTGTACGATCATTCTGCCCGGTTTGCCCAACCAGCGGTGGTTTGATGAAGCTGGTTTATTGGGAGGAGTTGATGCCGAGAAGTTCCGATGACAGCGAATTGCTGGAGCCGCTAGCGAGATTGAATGGCAGCTCAGAAATATGCGTCATCATAATGTCAACGAACTCGGCCCCCCTTACGTTGGAGGCTGTACGCTCCGTCTTGGATCAGGACATCCCTGTAGAGGTCGTAGTCGTCAACACAGGAAAGGGGAGCCTCAAAGACCGACTTGCCCACTTCGGTGATCAGATCAAATTACTCGAGACGCCCGACCGTCAATTCGCAGGCGGTACAAGAAACATTGGAATAGAAAACTCTCGTGCGCCGTTCGTCACATTTCTTGCTGCGGACTGCATCGCAGGACCGAAGTCCCTCAAACTCAGATTGAAGCACCATAAGAAAGGTGCCCCTACCGTTGCTTCTGCGATTCGCCCGATGCCGGGTCGCTGCGGCTCGGTAACGACTGCATCTTGGGCTTCATGCGCACTTACACATATGATGCGGCTCCCAGAAACTCCTTCAGACAAAGCACCACGCTTCAGCCTCTCTTACGACCGAAAGGTGCTTGAGAAACTAGGAAATTTCGATGAGAGCCTCCGTATAGGTGAAGACAGCGAATTGAACGCTAGGGCTCTGCCGAAGTTCGGAATACCAATCTGGGATCCGTTGATCGTAACATTCCACCGTTATCCCGATACTATTTTGTCAGCGATGATTGATCAATTCAGACGAGGCCGCCGGAATGCCTTGTTCCACAAGGTAAATAGCCGAAGAGCACCTTGGCGGACAGCTCTTGGAAACCTCAAGTACATACGAACAGTTATGGATAGGGCTCGCTACCCCTACCCACCAGAGCTCCTGGCCAGCAAATGGCTCATTCTGCCCCTTGGTATCGCACATGCGGCAGGCTCCATCTCAGCTGCCATATCCTTCTAAGTCGAGGAGCAAATGACCAAGGCGAGTCAGAGACCTTTGTTATTGGTTAGCCGTGCAGTGTAGCCCGCTACGGCGCCGCGGTACGCAATCATTGGCAAAGATAAGACGAATGAGGGGCCGAATAATGCCAAGCCTGTCTTTGCGTGGGAGAGAAGGTTCCGGCAAGTTCGCAACAGAGCCATCGGCGGTCGCAGGTTTTTCCAATACAAGTAACTAAAAGACCAGAGCCATCGCTTTCGGCGATCGATAGACTCTTCATTGGATCGAGCGCGATCTACATGCCCCACCTTAACAGCATGGGAACGCCTGATCTTGTAACCTGCAGCGCGAAGTCTCAGCGAGTAGTCCATCCCCTCCCCTGCAACCTCAAGGATCGCGTCTAGGTACCCAATGTCGCTGATAGCGGCCCGCGAGATTAAGAAACATCCTTCATAGAAAAACGAGGCGCAACCATTTACTTCGATCGATCCGCCGTTAAGCGTTCTCCCTGTTCTCGTGTCAACAATGTCTGGAGACACGATACCCGCATCCCTGTTACGCTGCGCAAGGTCGAGCATTTCAAGGATGTCGTACTCTGAAATTAGGATGTCGTCGTCCATTGAGAGGATGAAATTCCGAGAGGCGGCGCGCCACCCGATGTTGCGCCCTTCAGATACACCCGCGTTTCGATCGTTCTCGATAAGTCTTACGTTAATACGGCCTTGTACCATAGGCCTCACTTCATCCATGCAACCGTCCGTTGAGGCGTTATCGACGATGATCAATTCGCAGCCTGTTCTTTCAGTAATACCAAGCAGATGCGCTACAGTCTTTTGAAGCTGATCCTTCCTATTATAAGACAGTACGACGACAGTTACGTCTGGAAGATTTATGCTCATCTTTACCACCCCCCGCATATTTAACGGTTATATGAAGGTCAGAAACGGTTTGCAACTGAATGGGAACGGGCTGCAATGTCGATGCTGGCGTTTACCTCACAACCAGAACCCGCGGCGGCAGCACATGGATCTGGTTGTTAATCGCGTCAGCGCCATTGGTCAGGTTGATGGCTGGAGGCTTAACAGTGCCGCTGTGTGTGTACGGAAGCGTTCCGATACTATTCCCATCTACAAAGAACTCTACGGTTCCAACAGCGCCACTAACTGCAAAGGGTGTCCATATGCATTCTAGCCTTGAGAAGGACGATTGAGCACCATCTGTCTTAGTGACGTTTAGCCCCGTGACGCCCAATGCTCCAGCATTCCATGCGACGCCCTCGATAATTGTATCGCGGACGCGGAAGCCAAAACCCGGGCCGCTCAAAGGACCAAACCCAGCGTTCCAAGCGACCTCTGAAGCCGTTATCCACGCAACCCCTGAAGCCGTCATATTTACGAGGCGACAAAGAAGCGACCATGCACCAGGGATGTTAGTCACCATGCGCCCCTGGGTATTCTGACCCACTGGGTTCTCACTGTCGTTGATGTAGGCGCGAACAGAACCAGCTGCCGCTGAACCTGTAGCTAAGGACAGATAGCTGTTTCCTTTCTGTCCTGACCCACCGCCACTTGTCGAAAAGGCCCACCCCATCCAACCCGTGTCGACAATCACCTGCGACATCATCACATGCGATAGGTCTGCCGCATTGATCTGTCGCGCGCCTTTTGCCTTGGCTATGTCTGCCCGCGTGGCGATGTTCCCGCCTGGAAGGTCCAGGCGCTGCGGCAGAAAGCCCGATGCATCCATCCAGCAATAGGCCAGATAATCGAGAGGGAACGACGGCAAGTGTACACCATCGCCATTTATGCCGAGACGCGTCAGATTATCTATGCCCAGGCCAACGGCCATGCCGTCAATATTGACCCAACCTCGCTGTACCGCGTAGTTCGCGCAATAATCGATGCGCGTTTTAAGCTCTGGTTCCGAAACGCCCTTGTCTGGCGCTATGCCGAGATTCCCGACAAGGATGACCAGGGGCGAAGCAGGAAGGCCAGTGCTTTCAAGCGTCGCTTGAAGCATCGGCAAGAAATTCTGATAGGCCGTGAGCGTGTCGTCGGAGGCAACGACGATGACGTCGGGATTAAATGCGGCTATCAATGCGGCCATGAGCGGAACGCTCGCGGCCTTCGCAGTCGCAAAGTTGTTAGACGCCTCGGCCACGTTGTAGATATTGATGGCTGAGGCCGATTGGACTTCGCCCCACGGGTCAAGAATGTTGACGGTGGCGCCGCCCTGCTCCGTGAGGCGAATTACTCGTCCTTCCAGCGTAGCGAAGCTCAGCTTGACAACATCGAGGCCAACCGCGCCATCGGCGCTCACAATCAGGTCCGATCCGGTGAGTGTATGTCCGCTGACAATTTCGGCTGCGGCCGGAGAGCGCCATCCTGTCGTACTGTAGCCCTTCGCAAGATCGGTCTCCATTATCTCGATCTTGATCGAGCCCGCATCTGGTTCCCGAATTATCGGGATGGAAAGGTTGTCACAGTACATGGACCAGCCGCCATATGAGAATGCCGCCCCCTGACTGGCCAGAAAATTGATATAGGTGCC
Source organism: Aquamicrobium soli (assembly GCF_042646345.1). Classification (NCBI taxonomy): domain Bacteria; kingdom Pseudomonadati; phylum Pseudomonadota; class Alphaproteobacteria; order Hyphomicrobiales; family Phyllobacteriaceae; genus Aquamicrobium; species Aquamicrobium soli. The sequence goes on from NZ_JBHRTK010000032.1 coordinate 5,181, forward strand.
GGCGAAGCCATATTCGTATGTCATCTTCACCTTGCGTGTGGCCGTGCCGCTTGTAAGTTCGAAAACCCGCGCCTGCGGAACATTACCAGCGCGCGTCATCCCCTGGTAATTCCAAACGATCTCCTCGGGGAAATGGCCTTTCAAGTAATGCACCAAGCCGCCCCAGAAATTATTCTGAGTGACCGTCGCAAGACTATCTCCAATTGACATGACGCTAAGCGCCTTGCGCGCCCCGGTCTTGATATCCACCAGCGCCTTTTGGAGCCGCAGCAAATTAGCCCTGTCGCCCTGCAGCGAGGGTGTTATCGAAGGACGTTGCATCAGATCGAGCGGCGCAGGGACCGGAACGGGAGCTTCGCCGGAGGCTCGATACCACGTCCGGCCGTCGCCCGAAACGAACGTGTCGGGACTGCCGTTGGGAGACGTGACGAACTGCCCTCCCTCGCCGTCACCAGCCGCATTGCGACCATTGACACGGATTGAGTTGATCCCGGTTGGAACACTCAAGCCGGCCATACCAACAATCGTGGCATAGATCGGAACGTTACCTTGGCTTACGGCATCCGATGCGTAGCCTTCTGCGATATCGCGCGCGGCTTCTGAGCGGTCGGCATCATTCGTCGCTGACGAAGCTGAACCTGCAGCCTGTTCAACGGCATTCTGGAGAGACTCGTAACTGTCTGCTATCGCCAATGCGCGTCCGGCAGCATTGTTCGCAAGTGTCACTTGTGCCTCAGCGTCAGCCGCAGCCGCTTCCGCCGCCGCCTGTATGGCAGCACTCGCCTGGTCGCTGACGAGCCGGAACGTTGACCCCGACACGTAGCCGGAGACGATCATGCCGGCCTTGAGGCCGCCAGGGGCGACATCGTTGCCGGCGCTGGTCTTGACGGTGAGGACAGGGCCGCCGTTGAAGCTGACCGTGACCGGCGAGGCCGTGTTGTCGACCGCGATCGGCAGGGCGATCAGCGCCGCACCGTCCGCAGTCGGGACCGGAATATCGGTTGTAGCCTGGAGCGCATTGGCCGAGCCCGCACCGACATTGCTCGCCTTGATGTAGCTGTAAGGCAGGCTGGCGATCTTGGTCCAAGCGCCCGAGCCAGACGCTCCCGACTTGCGATAGATACCAGCGTCAGCCCCGGTCATCACCCAGGCAGACGCATTCGCATCATGCGCAAGGTCGGCATCCATGCTCGCCTTGGTGTCGTAGATCAGGCCGCCGTTGGACAGGCCGGCGCTGATCATGTCCTCGATCCACGTGCCTTGCTCACGAAGCAAGCGCTTCGACGGCTTACTCTTGCCGGATGACGGCACGCCGTCGGTATTGAAATCGCGCCAGATATAGTTTGCTTTTTGGACGGCCATGCGGCTCTCCATTACAGAAGTCTGATTGTCGGGAAGTGGTTTAGGAGACGGTCACCCCGAACGGCCCGGCGAGTGGACCTGCCACTCCCGAGCGGTTGAACGGTTCCATGTAGATATCGAAAGCACCCGCCGCGGACGCGATCGGCAGGGAGTAGCCGAGGCCGAGTGACACACCGTAGGGCGGCGCGACAATATCCGAGGTGCGGTTCAGCGTTCCGCCGCTGGCGACCTTGTAAATCGCGACGGTGGCGAGATGCGTGTCATTCTTCGTCGTGAAGATGGCATTGAACTGCCCCGTCCCACCTGAAGCCGTTGGCGTATCCAGGCCGATAGGCGCCACCGGATCGACCACGATGGTGACCGAAAGCGTCGGACTGTCCTCATTGCCACCGCTGTTTGGCACCCACTTCGAAGCCTGGCCGGTCGCCGAGATTGTGCGGGCCTGCACGTCGTACGCATCACCATCGACAAGGCCTAGAATGCGCTGGAAGAACTGGCCCGGCGGAACGTTGACCGTTGTCCAGTCGCCGACCGGATTGTGGATGCGAAAACGCAGTTGGTAAAGCAGGCTGTCGCGCAGGCTTTCGTCCCACGTGACCTTGATCGCCGCCCCGCCCGAGAAGGTCTCAACAACGGCCGCGACATTGGCTGGCTCGGGAATATCCTTTGATACCTCGAAGGAGCCACGGGCCGGTGGTGCAGGCTCTTCAACGGCCGCGTTGAACTCGAAATCCTGCGGTCCCGTGACCGAATGCGCCTCCACCGTCCACGTAATCCCGTCATCGTTGCGGGAAAGCTTGTCGACCTCGAACGTCATGTCGATGCCGGCCTCGACATGGTGCTGGCGGAAGAACCGTTTCGTGAGCAGGCGAGCGCCTTGGTATTTCAGGACCTGTGACAGCGTGTACTGAGCGCGCGCTACGTTGAGCAGGCGTTTTTCGACACGGACGGCCTGGTTATGGTTCGGCGTCCAGAATACCTGAAGGCTGCTCTCGTTGTACGCTTCGTCTTGCGCATCGACGACGTAGGCCGCCGCCGCGGCCTGCCGGTAACCCTGTGCAGCTTCGGTGTACTCGACAACGAAGGCATTCGCGACTTCGGTGCCGGGCTGGCCTTCGGAGTAGCGCACGCTGACGATATCGTCGTCTTCGATCGTGACATCCGGCTCAATCCAGCGCCCAACGTGGAAGCCGACCTTGCCTTCGCTGTCCTCATAAAAGAAGCAGTCGCAGGCAACACCGAGCTGTGCTCTTACCGTCTCTCGATCGTCCGCGGCCGAATAGACGCCGGAAAGCTGCCACTTCGGGTGCGTGTTGCCATTACGGTCCGTAACCGTCACATCGGAGGCGTCCGCCTCGGCGGCCACATCGTCCCAATCGACACTGCGCCCCAGCCCATCCGGTGACGTGATCCAGTCAGCGATGATCAGAGCCGCGTTGGTTGTCCATTTGTAGGACGATGAAACGCCAAGCGTCTGCGTCTCGTCGCGCGGGTCGTAGACCTTCTTAGCCTCGATCAGGGCGGTGTAGACGGGCTCCCGGCCGGTCTTGTAGACCTTCTGGAAATCCTCCTGCTTGGTATTTTCGGCGACGACGACAGCATGGGCGAGGCCCGCCATATCGTGGGCGGAAGTCCATTGCGCAGGGAATGCCGTCATCAGGATCGCGGCGGCAACTTGGCCGGCGGCACCCAGGTATTCGGCGATCTGAACGCGCGAGCGCCCGCCTGACTTAAAAGACGCCTCCTGCACAAAGCCTGTGCCGTTGAGGGTCACCTCCGGTTCGTCGAGGAACCGTGTCCGAACACGATTGATCTCATGCGCCGCGAGGATCACGTCATAATAGCGCTTGCCGTCCGTCGCCTTCCAGAATGCCACCGGGCCGCCTTTGCGGACCAACCCATAGGCGAAATCGAAGAAACTCACCTCCTGGCGCATATTGACCAGACGCGCGCCAGGATTGGGCACGGGAGGACGCGGGCGCAGCAGCGAAGTCAGGTAGGAAATGCCGAGCGACAGGCCGATCTTGATCAGCGCGCCACCGAGCAGCGAGCCGGCAAAGCCGTAACCGGCGGCGAAGCCGGCAGCGGAGAAGCCGCCAATGCCTGCAATCGCGCCTCCGAGCGCCGGCGCACCGATGGCGGTCAGCAACCCGCCAAGGAATCCGACGACCGGGGGCATCGCAGCAGCCGGCGCAGGGTAAAGCGCCGTCGTTCCCAGCAGGAACGCCGCATAGATGAGCTTACGCATCGGGCGCCTTCCATGCCGCCAGAATTTCAAGGCAAGGGCCGATCACCAGACCCTGTTCGGCTTTCACAGCCCAGTTGCGGCCGAGGCAGATGCCGCCGGTCGCCTTCGTTTTCCTGCCGTCCTGCACCAGGATCACACCCACGTCGCCACGCTGCGGGTCGGTGGTCGTGGCGAGCGGGAATTCGGCGACGCATTCGGCGAAGGGCTTGACCGGGTCGGTCAGAAACCCGCTCGCCTTCTGGCAGGAGAAGGCGCTGTCGTAGAGGCCGCGATAGCGTTTGCCTCCATCATGCCCGGTCAGAAGCAGTAGGTAGTTCGCGACGTCGAGCATGCAATCGCTTTCGCCCCACACGAAAGGCTCCGCCATCGACCGGTGAAGGTGCGCGTAAAGCTTGTCCATGATGTCCGATTGTCAGAGGCCGAAGAGCGGCTGATCGTCAAAGGTGTTGTTCGGCATCCATTCCAGCGATGGATTGATGGTGCCGGGCGGCAGGCCAAGCCGACGGGAATGATCGCTGGTGTTGTAGCGACCGCCTACAGGCTTGGACCTGAGATTGAAGGGGCCTTCGACAGTTAGCGTCAGCCGGCGCACCTGCGGCCCCTCGAACGAATAATCCAGGTTCATCATCGTTCGCGTGGTCAGAAGTTGCGGCGCGAAGACCGGGCGGAAGAACTGGCCGGTACTTTCCAGATACTGGATATAGAATCGTGCCGGCCGACCCTTCACAGCGGCAACGCCGTGCTGCTTGACCGCAGCAACCAGATCCTCTGCGTCGGGGTCCTGGATGAAGCTCAATGTCAATTCGACGGCCGGCGCGGTGCCGTTGACGCTGAAGTCGATCTCCGATGTCGAGATCAGCTTCGATCCGTACCATTGGTTGCCGTTGACATCGAAGAAGAAGCCATCGTCGCCGAGAAGCAGACGCACCAGGCCAGCCGTCGTGTCGAGCGCGACGAGGTCAACGACTGCGATAACCGGCGAGCGTAGATCATAATCATCCGGCAGGCTCATGGGCGGGATATCCATTCGACCAGGTTGACCGTTGCATCGCCGGATTTGCCGAGCTGACGCGGCAACCGACCCTCCAGATCGCTTTCGAACGCGAATAAGCCGGTGGCGCGCAAAGTGATATCTGCACCTTCCGGTATCTCCCGGCGTAGCGGCGGCTCGAATGCAATTCGAGCCAAGCCGCCGTCTTCCTGCCAGATGCCGGTTACCTTGTAGGGCCAGTCGTCGTGGCTGAACCACTGACCGGGCTGCAACGCATTGCCGATAGACGTCGGATCGAAGACGAGTTCTTCTGCGCCGCGTTCATAAGTCTCGGTGGCGCGGAACGTCGGCTCGTAATCGTACCCGGTGCCATCGTCGAACAGCGTTTCGTCTTCGTGTGGCGTCTCGCCAGCGTCGCCAGGTGGCACACCGATCTCTGCCATCGTTGCCCGGTATGGATCGCAGATGGTCACTCTAAGCACGTTGACGCGTCCCTTGAGTTTGGCCCGGACCGCCTCCCATGCGAGCACGCGATCGCGACCGAAGCCGCTTAGCGTCAGCGTGGCTTCCCAGCGCGGTTGCGCCCCGTAGACAACCTGCCCCGAGCCGGTGACGCCGTCTCCGGCGGAACGACCGAGAACGTTGATTGCCCAGTCCGAAACTTTCGGACCGAGATTACAGGGAAGGTCGATAACAGCGCGCTGCATCACACCCCCCTTGCCTGCTGCGAGGCCAGGCGTCCCGGCAGCGCACGGTTTGCCGACTTGACCTGTCGGCCCGCGACGACACCAGATACGTTGGTCACCAGCGGCACGAGGTTGCCGTTTACAACCTTGAAGGTGCCGTCCACCGCAAGATAGTCACCGCCGCCCGATCGCGATGCGCTGCTGCGGATGATGGGGCTGGCCGGCGGGCCGGACATGGCGCCGCCACCTGCCCGATAGGTGAGTCCGCCAAAGTTGATCGCGTCCAGAAGGGCGCGGTTTTTCCGCGTTGCCTCCGAATTGACGATATATTCGCCGTCCGAAAGCATCGTCGGTATCTTGTCGCCCTTCGGCCCTCCCGGTCCGTGGATCGGGCCGCCGGATGCGCGAAACAGGAAGCCGAAGAGGCTGCCGAGAAACGACAGCGGGCCGCCGGTGCCGTTACCGCCCGGCTGAAGGCCGAACAGATCGTTGAGCGCCACGTCGAGCAGCTTGTCCGCCACTTTGCCGAGCGCGTCGGCAAGCGCATCGCTGGCGTCCTTGCCGGCACGAAGATCCTGAATGAAGCCGCCGAGAACGTCCTTGCCGAATTCCGAACCTTCGCGCGCCGCACTGGCGGCCATTCTCTGGCTCTCGGTAAGCTGGTCGCGCGCGACTTTGGCCTTGGCGTAATTCTGCGCCAGGATGTCGATCTTTTCCGCAAGTTCGGGCGTGACCTCTATCCCGGCTTTCTGAGCGTCATTGAGGAGGTCCTGCTTGGCCTTCGCGTATTCGACCTGGTAGCCATAGTCCTTGATCAGAGGATTGAGTTTGGCCTGCGCCTCATACTCTGCGTTGATGAGGTCTATCCGGCGCTGAATCTGATCCATGTTGCCCTGGAAGATATCACCGGGCGACTTTTCCGAGACAGATGCGTTGGCGCGGCGCTGGGCATAGGCAATCGCATCATCAACGGTGCGCCCACCGCCGAGGATGGTCGGGTTGGCAGCGATCGACTTCGACGAGATCAGGCCGGCAAGCGGCGTTCCGGGCGCAGCATTCAGAACCTTCGCCGCATCGCCAGCGCCGAGGAAATGCGCCAGTTGCAAGGCAGCCTCGTCGACATGGACGCCAGCAGCCTGGAGCACCTTTGCATTCTCTGCCGCATATGCCTTGATCAGCGCATATGACACGTCCGCGTTCTTGCGAAGATCGAGGATCGCATCACGCGAAAGGCTTGCCGCCTGCTCGGGATAGTATTTCCGGAACAGGTCCAGCCATGTCGATTCGATGAACTGGCCGACGCCCGAGGCTGACGAGGCCGGGTTCTTGCCGCGCCCCTCGGCCTTGTCCACGCGCTGCACGAAACCATTGATGGCAGAATTGATGCTGTCGATCGACTGCCCGATATCTTCGAAGGACGGACGCACCGTTGGAACCGGGGCGGTACGCGGCAGCGGTCCGGTTGGACCCTGAAAGCGCGGATCGCGCGGATCATAGATGTCGACTTCTTCGTGCTTCTGTTGCGATATGCGCGCTTCATCGGCCCGCTTGGCAACATCGGCCCATCCTCGCGCCAGACGCTCGACGGTCCCGGAGATTTTCTCGATCAGCGGGATCGGCATCTGTTCATAGGCAGCGTTCAGCGCCTTTTGCAGTTCCTGTATCTGCTTAGTGCTGTCTCCGCCTTCGTCGATCCTCGTCTTGACCGCCGCAAACTTCTTTTCGATGTCAGCGAACAGCTCCCTGCCGGCCGCCCGGTTGCCCATCTGGTAAAGCAGATCGGTTATGGATTCCCCGAGCTTGTCGACCTCGCTCTTCGCGTTCTCGAAGTATGCACCGATGGTCAGATTTGTGGCCTGACGCGTCCGATCCTGATCGAGCGCTTTCGCCCTCGCTTCGGCGTAAGCCTTCACTTCGGGTAGAGCATCGCCCCATTCCTGGGCTACTTTCTGGATCAGTTCCGCTTCCTGCTTCAGCGTCTCGGCCGATTTCTCGCTTCCGCGGACCACAGACAGGAAATATTGCGCGGCATAGCCACCGCCAGCGATGATCGCGATCGTCGCCAGCGAAACCGGATTGAGCAAGGACAGGAAGGCACCGCCGAGCGCCTTAACAGTCGCGCCAGCCCCTGCCGAGCCGAGAGCTTGGTTGATCTGCGTGCCCTGCTGAAGTGCGATCTGGAATGGCGACGTGCCGCCGGCCAACTGGACGCCGATATCGTTGAACTGTGCCGCCAGATTGCTCGTCTGATTGCGCAAGGCATTGATCGACTTCGTCGCCTTGTCGATGCCAGGCGTGCCACGCCTGCCGATATTGCCGAGAGCGTTCTCCGCCTTCGTGCCGGCAGCCTCTATGTCGCCGAAAGCCTTGTTGGCATCGCCACGAGCTTTCGCCAGCGCCTTCTCAAGCGACGTGAAGCGCGCCTCGAAGATCGCCAGTAGCCGTTCTGCTTCGATCGCCATGGTATCTTTCTGCCGGTTAATTCACTGACCGCGCCGCTTCGATGGCACGGTCAAACTCATCGTCCGTGGGTGCTTCCGGCTTCTCTGCGTGGGCGAGGTTCCAGCGGCGCGTGATAGCCGCCCACTCGCCGAGGGACAGGCTTCCCACGTCCTTGACGCCCATCAGGACGGCGTCTCCGTAGATGGCGCCGAAGTCGAGACGCTCGACCCCGGCGCTTCCGCTTCCCCCGATGGATCACCGAGATCGCTGGTGTGGACACGCTCGATCGCCGCGCGCAGGATTGCCCCGGCAATCGCTACGCTTTCGTGCAGTGGGCGCTCCTCGACATAGCGCTTGACCAACATAAGGGCCGAGACCGGCACCATGCCGCCACCGATCAAGCCAAGCCTGATCGTTTCGGTCAGGTGCTTCAGCTTGGCAAACGGCAGATCGGCCGACACTGCCGCATGAAGCAGAAACACCGACATATCGCAGGAGGCTTCCAGCTCCTCGATCTCGGCCAGCCCGAGGCGAAAGGTATGATCCCCATCGCCGAAAGGCAGTTCTATGGCGGCGCGCTGGCGGCTCATACCGCCGGCACCCACGTCACGGGACCGTGCGATACGAGCGTAACCGAGGAAGTGACCTTCTCGCGCTCGGGCCCGGTGATTTCCCACTCGGTGAGTTTGAAGGCACCCTGCCAATGGCCGCCACCCTTGCCGGCCGAAACACCGTTCAGCAGGACGCGGCAGTTCTTGGCATCATTGCCGGTGAACCAGTCGAACCAGTCTTCGACAGAGGTGGTATGCAGCTTGCCGGAACCAGTGATGGTCGCGGTCAAACCGTTCTTGTCGATTTCCGTCCACGCCGGCGAGTCTGGCTCGTCGCAATAGGAAATCGTTTCCGACGTCGTATCGGAGGTGAGCCTGAGGCCGCGATCCGTGTTGATCAGGCAATCGGCGGTGAATACTTCAGGATCGGCACCGTCACCGATCTGGACAAGCAACTGCTTGCCCCGCATGGAATCTACGGGGGTAGCCATATCTGGTTCCTTTCAGGGTTAGGCTTCGTCGAGGACGTGGCGCACGGTGATGACGCCGTGCTTCGAAACGCCGTCCGGATCGTCGAGATAGCGGACGTTTTCGATGGTGGAGATGACAATGGTGAAGCCGGGCACGGCGGCAATGGCGAGCAGCCGTGGCACGATCTGGGCGCCGATCCGCATCACTTCTAGCTTGCTACCGGTTTCCGGCTCGGACCAGACGTGGATATCGGTGTAGCATTCCCAGCTATCGGCACAGGAATTGCCCTCGTCGATCACCTGGCAGTCGCCGATATGGATATAGGGCGCTGGCGTATCCATCGGCACCGTGTCGAACACCTTGCCGTCGCAAAGTGCCGGGGCAGCCGTCAGCGCGGCATAGATCGCCTTCTGCAGGCCGTCGCCGATCATTTGTTGAAAGCCTTCTTTGCACCGTTCCTGACGGCGCGCCGCAGCCGATCCTTGGCCCGCTTCTTGCCCAGCCGAAATCCGGGAAAGAAGAAGGGGTTCTTCACGATGCGCCCCTTGACCTTGCGGCCGAACTCCTGAAGCAAAGCGTTCTGGAATTCGACGCCGCGCTTGTTGCGGACAATGGTCGTTTCGTCGCCGGCATACATGGTAACGGTCAGGTCGGTCGCGCCCTTGGCCGGCGCCGACGTGATCGCAGCGCCCTCCGGCACCTTGTCGCCTACGACATAGCCGATCGTCCGCTCGAGCTTGCCCTCGTCCTTTGGTACGAAACGCTTCTGAAGGTCGTTCGTCTCTTCTGCCGAGACCTGGAGCGCGTTCAGGATTTCGTCCTTCATCGCCTGCGGCAGAGCCGCGATCTGGCCGAGGAACTTCTCCTTGCCCTTGACCTTCATCCCGCAGGCCCGCCCGTTCTGGCGAGGATATCCACCCATTTCCGATCCACGGTTGGCGTCACGTCGACGATGTTGAACACAGTTCCAACACGGGCATCACGCACACGCCAATCGGTCGAAACCGTCCGGGTCTCGCTGTCGGATCGAACGCGTATGAGTGTGGTGCGGCGGCCTTGAAGCCTGTCAGCCATGACCGCTTCACCACTGTTGCGGTGGACGTAAGCCGCACGACGCTGGAACTGTTCCTGCCAGGTGGTGACGACACCACCGCCGCCGTCCGAGCCAGTGCCGCGCTTGTCGAACGCGACACGCTCGCGAAGGTCACCGGCTCCTGTCGGCATCGCCATCGGCAAGATCCTTTTCGGTCTTCGTAGGCGAGCCGGCGCCGGCCTTTTCAGCAGCCTCGGCGCAGGCGCGCGTCACGTTCTGGAGCATGCCCGCCTTGTAGGCGACGGTGACGCGGCCATTACGCTCGACGGGCGAGAAATCAAAATCGCGGGTAAAGCGGAACCACATCACGCACCTCTCCGATGATTGCACAGCAGCACGTCCATGACGGTCCAGCCAGGCCGCTCCGGGTTCTCGCGGACGTGGTAGGCCGCATCAATGAACACCAGCATGGCGTGGTGGACAGCATCCGGCACGTCGCCGCCGAACACCGCCGTCAGCGTGATGCGAGAACCGGGCAGGATTGACGGCCACCGCTGCCCCGGTTTGAGCGCGATTGAGGGCTCCAGCTCATCTTTGCGGGCCTCGTACACCGACGCATCGAGCGTCTGCGTTTCGCCAGTGGCGGCGACATACTGCACCGACGTGACCGATTTCAGCGGCCCTTCGGACAGGCGGGAGAAATCGGCGAAGTTGTCGCACTGGCATGCAAGCGTCTGCTCAGCCCAACGAGCATTGCAGTATTCCTCGACATGCGAGCGGGCCGCCTTGATAAGGCGCTTCAGCAAATCATCGTCGTCAGCGCTGTCGACGAGGCACTGCTGTTTCACCTCGTCCAGCGTCACCGGCTCGGTGGTCGGCGCTTCCGTGACGGTCGACGGATACCACATGGTCAGCCGCGCTTTTCCGGAGCCAACGGCTTCACGGCGCGCTCGACCTTCGGCTCGGAGACCGGAACAGCGAATCCGGCATCGATAAGCCTTGCCGCTTCCGTGTCCGAGAACCGATCGGTTTCATCGTCGGGAGACAGAGAGAAACCCGTGCCGGCAATGCCGGCCAGCATC
>NZ_JBHRTK010000033.1:0-4089 GCF_042646345.1 Aquamicrobium soli
CCCTCCAAGGCAGCGACGGCGGAACGCTCGCCGGCGACCTGCTCATGGTCGCGGCCGTCGTCGCATGCGGCCTGGGCTATGCCGAGGGCGCCACCCTGTCCCGGCGTCTCGGCGGCTGGCAGGTGATCTCCTGGGCTCTCCTTCTATCGCTGCCGGTCATGGGCATCCTGACCCTGCTCACCTGGCCCGGGACGTTCGGCGACGTCACGGTTCCCGGCTGGCTCGGCCTCGGTTACGTCTCGGTGTTCAGCATGATGGTGGGCTTCATCTTCTGGTACCGCGGCCTCGCCCTCGGCGGCATTGCCGGCGTCGGCCAGTTGCAGCTTCTCCAGCCTTTCTTCGGCTTCCTGCTGGCAGCGGTCTTCCTTGGCGAGCCCATCGCCTGGACCATGATCATGTCCACCGTGATCATCGTCGCCTGCGTCGCCGGAGCGAAACGCTTCGCTGATCCTGCGCCACCGGACGGTGCGAGGACGAGGCAAAGGGCCTAAATGTTGGAAAGGGCATAGGTGCCGTGGAGGCTGTGCTTCCGACCATCGAAAATCTGCCGGACTTGCGACATGATCTGGCCGTTGCGCTTCGTGCGCCGCTCGATCACGAGGCAGGCCCTTCCCTCCGGCAACCCGAGTATCCGGGCCTGATCGGCGTCGGCATTGATGCAGCTTATGCGGTGATCCGATTCCGTCCAGGGGATGTGCATCAACAGCCATGAGCTCGGCGGCGTCGTCGTGAAATCCACGATCGACGCCTCGGGGACCGACGCGACGTTGATGAGGCGGTCCTCGAACGCAAAGGGCACGCCGTCGGCCAGATGGCGGCAGGTGATCGCGATCACCGTCGTGCGCGTCGCCTCGCCGAGCCGCCTGGAGTCGTCCTTGTTGGCAACGCGCCGGTTGAGCGTAAGCAGTTCATAGCCATAGCTTTGCTGGCTGGAAACGATCTCGGCCTTGACGTCGGGCAGCTTGAGCACGGTTGCATGCGTGCCCGGATAGGCAACGAAGGAACCCAAGCGGCGGCGGCGCTCGATCAGGCCGCTTTCGACCAGCCGCGAAAGCGCATTGTGGACGGTCATCCGCGAGCATCCGTAGATGTCCATCAGTTCCCGCTCGAACGGAATCCTGAATCCGGGCGGCCATTTGCCCGACAGAATGTTCAGTTCGATATCCGCTCGGATACGCTGGTTCAGCGGGCTGTGCCGCTCGGCGACCTTTTCGTCCACGATTCCGCCTCGTCGTTCGGCCGGCCGCCAGGGGCGCCCGTCTTCCACATTCCGAAGATGCTCGGGCGGCACAGTAGCGCGGAACGCTTGTCGTGCGCAAAGGCGGCGGGCAATCCTTACGCCAGCAGGACCTCGGCTTCGACTTCCACGGGAATGCCGAAAGGAAGTTCGGCGACGCCGATGGCGGAGCGCGCATGGCGCCCGCGCTCGAGGCCATAGACCTCGATGATCACGTCGGAAAAACCATTGATGACTTCGGGGATGCGGGCGAAGCCCGGGGTGCAGTTCACCATGCCGAAGACGCGCGCCCAGCCCGCCACGCGGTCGAGATCCCCCAGTTCCCGCTCGAGGTTGGCCAGCACGGCGTAAGCCGTGTCCCGCGCGGCGGCATACGCTTCCTCGAACGAAACCTCGGCGCCGACCCGGCCCTTGCTTTTCGAATAAAGACCGTCGCCGCTGGCCGGCCCGTGGCCCGAGATCAGCGCGCGGTTCCCCAGCACCCGTACCCACGGAAAAGGCAATTCGCCATCCGGCAAACGAATCGGCGCCGGAAGGACGACGCCCATGGTCCTCAGTTTTTCAGAAATCAGTCCCATTTCTACTCTTGGCCTGCTCTATGTAAACTTTCCCTGCTCGACAGGTTTCCACCCAAGCCTGTCGAACAGCGTTATTCCACCAGAAAATTTGCCGACGGATTCACGCCTATGCTTTCGCGTACAAGGCTCAATATGTATAGGCAAATACGAAAATTCCGTCAACCTGCAGCGACCTGCCCAAAACCCCACCGGTTCCGCAAAAAGACGGCGATAGTAGGTCCGCACGACAATCACATCCCAGCTTGACGCGCCCCGTAAAATCCATTTGTATAGACAAGTGAAAGAGATTTTCGACCGCGCTGCCGGAGGAGAAGTTTCATGAGTGGCATTATCGAGCTCGGGCGCCTGACCCGCAAAGACGTCAAGGAATTGGCGCCAAAGGCTATTGTCGTCCTGCCGATCGGCTCGACCGAGCAGCATGGCGAGCATCTTCCCCTGCTGACCGACGCCCTGATTGCAGACACCATCTGCCGGCGGGCGCTTGCGGTCGTCGATACCCCCAGCCCGGTCGTGCTGGCGCCGCTCATGCCCTTCGGCAATTCCCACCATCACCTGTTCGCCTGCGCCATCTCGCTCAGCGCCGATACCTATGTCAGGGTCCTGCGCGATATCTGCTCTACCCTCAGCCGTTCGGGCTTTGAACGCATCCTGTTCGTCAACGGCCACGGCGGAAACGACCAGGCCATGCGCCTCGTCTCGAACGACGTCGTGCTCGACCTGCCGCTGACGGTGGCGGCCTGCTCCTACTGGACGCTGACTTCGGTCACCCCCGACGCCCCTCAAGTGCAGGGCGGCCATGCGGGCGTCTACGAGACGGCGGTGATGCAGCACATCGCGCCGGACCTCGTCGGCACGCCCGGCGCCCATCTCGGGGATACGCCGGCCTTCTTCGACCAGGTGTTGAGCAACGGCCTTCTGGTGAACCGCCACAACGAATGGGCGCGGATCGGCGGGGTGACGGAACGTCCCGATGCCGCAACAGAGGAAATGGGCCGGCTTATCGTCGAAGACCGCGCACAGGCGCTGGCCGCGGCGATCGCGAGTTTCGACGCGGCTTCAAAGAAAGACAACTGAACAGGAAGGTCCAGCGAGGAGAACCACATGACCTTTTCCAAAATGCTCACATCCGCCCTGGCCGGCGTCGCGCTTCTGGCGCTCGCCGGCCCGGCAAATGCCGACCAACTGGCCGACATCAAGGCCGCCGGCAAGATCGTAACCTCGGTCGACATGCACTTCACGCCCTTCGGCATGGTCGTCGACGGCAAGTACGAAGGTCTCAACAAGGACCTGTTCGACGAAGTCGCGAAGGAACTCGGCGTCGAGCCGGTCTACCAGGACATCCCCTGGCCGGCCCAGCTGCCAGGCATGGAGGTCAAGAAGTTCGACATCGTCACCACCGCGGCGGCGATTACCCCGGAGCGACTCGAGCGCTACGCGTTCACCCTGCCGGTCGTCTATGCACCGGTCGGACTCATCCGTGCGGCGGGAAATAACGACATCCGCAAGCCGGAAGACATCAAGGGCAAGGTGGCAGGCGCGATCCAGGGCTCCACGCAGGCCAAGAAGCTGCGGGCGTTCAGCGACGAGATCGGCGGCGTGGACATCCGGGAATACGGCACGATCGACGAGGCCTATGCCGACCTGGTAGCCGGGCGGCTGGATGCCGTGGCGGGAACGCTTCCCATCCTGGCCTATCTGGTCACGAAACGCCCGGAAAGCTTCGCGCTTCTGGAGCCGGCCGAAATCGGCGACCCCGACTATCTCGCCTGGGTGGGCCGCAAGGACGAGGACAGCGCCTCGCTGATGAAGGCGATCGACGACGCCATCCTCAAGATGACGGACGACGGCCGCATGAAAGCCATCCAGGAGAAGTGGCTCGGCACCTATACCGAACTGCCGCGCGAAGTGCCGACGAAATAAGCGAGAACGGGCGGGGCATTCCCCGCCCTTTTTCGTGGGCTCGCCCAACGATCTCCACTAAAGCATTCTCGCGCGGGCGCATGACGGTCAGGTCGGATTCGATGCCGCCGCGCTTGTTGAGCAGTTGCGTGTAGATGACCGAACCGATGCCGCGGTCGAGATTGGCTGCCGCCAGCCATTGCAGGTAGGCGAACGCGCCGGGACCCGAAATCTCGAATTTCGAGAAGGACGACTGGTCGACCAGCGCCACATCCTCGCGCACGGTCTTGTGCTCACGGCCGATGACTTCCGCATAGGGCGCGCGCTCAAAGGTTTCCAGCGGGGGTTTCTGCTCGCCGGCCTGCAGAAAATAGT
>NZ_JBHRTK010000034.1:0-143897 GCF_042646345.1 Aquamicrobium soli
AGACCGGATTCTTTCGCGGAACCCTCAAATTTATACCTGAGTCAATTCGTCCACACCGCCTAGTGAGACGGGATGTGGCCGCAACTGGGGTGGCGGGTGGTACGTCCTAGAGACGGTTTCCGGACGCGAGAGGTCACGTTTCAGAAACTACACCGGGACTGATGGAGCGGGGCGAGCGCTGGTGAATGACGAGGTGGCGGGGATTATCGACGATGCTCCCCTCTCGAATAGTACGTGCATACGCATCCCGAGTAGCCGTTCTCCTCGTAAAGGAAAACTGCAACGTTCTACTCACGAGACGTCGGACGTGCGTGATTACGAGTATTTTCGCGGCAGCGATGGATGGGACGGGGATTCGAAGAAGATGAACGGCGGCGGTCCCCATCTGGGCGATTTTCAGCGACGCCAAGCCAGTTTAAGCATCTTGGCTCGCATCACTACAGAACGAGGGAAAGCGACTTATCCTGATGGAAACTGACGACTCACTAAGGCGCCTCGACATTGAACGGCGCGCGTTTCGATATTCTGTTTGCCGGTGCCACGGGCTGCGTCTTGGCTCCACGGCCGTCTGCGAATCCGCAGCGAAAAGTCGCTGATCGAAGCTGGCGACGACATGCCTTCCCGCGCCGGCAAAGGCTCAGAAGGTCGGTGGCGTGTTGACCCACAGGATGCGGGCTTCGGTGTTGCCTATGTTGCGATAGCTATGGGCCAGCGAGGAATCGAAATAGAAGCTGTCGCCCTCGCCGATCTGTATGGCATGGTTGTCCACGGTGATCTCGACCAGTCCCGCGAGGGCGAAGCCGAACTCCTGGCCGTCATGGCTGATTGGCTCGAGGCTGCCGCCGCCGGGCGCGATGACATGGATGTTGATCTGCAGCAGCTGGCCCGGCGATCCGGGCACGAGCCGTTCCAGGGTGACCTGATTTCCGGCGCGGCGATGGCCCGTCACCAGCTTGGGCCGGCTTCCGGCCCGCACCACGGTTATCGGCAGGCCGTCGTCCGACGAGGTGGCGAAGAGTTCGCTCATGTTCATGCCGAGCGCCCCGACCAGCCGGTGCAGCGTGGCCATGGAAGCCTGCGAGCGGTTGTTCTCGAGCTTCGACAGATAGCCTTCCGTGACCCCGATCCTCTCGCCGACTTCGCAAAGGCTGAGGCCGAGCATCAGCCGGGCGTGTCGCAGTTTCGCCCCGATCCTCAGCGGCTCGTCGCTGACCCATTCATGTGTCACGGCTCTCGTCTCCCCATCTGCCCTTCGTCCCTGCATGTACAAGAACAGCTTGCGCGAGGATCTCGCAAGCGCTCGCGACATGTTCGGGTTCCGACCACTCCAAAGGGTTGTGGCTGATGCCGTCGCGCGACTGCGCGAAAAGCATGGCCGCCGGCACCTTCGTGGCCAGGCTGCTCGCATCATGCATCGCCCCGCTCGGCAGCGAAACGGGATCGAGCCCGAAGGCGCGGGCGCTGGCGAGCAGGTGCCGCCGGCACGTCTCGTCGAACGTGACCGGTTCCACGCGCATGGTCTGGCGGGCGTTCACCCGGACCCGTTCCTGCGTTTCCACCTCGGGGATCGTTTCGGCCATGACCTTCTCGAACGCGTCGAGCACGGCCGTGGAGCCGTGGCGCAGGTCGATATGCAGGGTGGTCAGGCCCGGCACGGTATTCTGCGAATTCGGGCTGACCTCGATGCGCCCGACCGTGAAGCGGATATGCTTGTCCAGTGAAATGGCGCGCTCGCGCAGCCGGGACGCAAGCGCTGCCGCCGCCATGAAGCTGTCGCTCCTGTTGTCCATGGGCGTCGTGCCGACATGGGCGTCGTGCCCGCGAAGCTCGACCTCGAGCCAGCGGACGCCCTGGATGCCTTCGACGATGCCGACGGGAGCCTTTGCCGCCTCGAGCACGGGGCCTTGCTCGATGTGCAGTTCGTAATAGGCGAGGACCTCGAAATCCGTCATCGGGTGCCCGGCATAGCCGATCCGGCTCAGTTCGGAAAAATAGTCAGCGCCCCCCTCGCCTTCGACGGTCGCCTCGTCGAGCAGCCCGACAAAGCCTTTCGACCCGGTCAGTCCGGGCTTGAAGCGCACGCCTTCCTCGTTCGTCCAATTGACGACGGCGACCGGGTGTTCCGTCTCGACGCCGGCGTCGTTCAGCGCGCGCAGGATTTCCAGTCCGGCCAGGACGCCCAGCACGCCGTCGAAGCGGCCGCCATGGGGCTGCGTGTCGAGATGGCTGCCGACCAGGACCGCCGGTGCGCCGGCCTTCGAGCCTGGCCGGACGGCGAACATGTTGCCGTAACGGTCGACGCGCAGGGTGCAGCCGGCCTCGCGGCACCAGCGGGCGAAGAGGTCGCGCGCCTGCCGGTCTTCGTCCGTCAGCGAAAGGCGGCAGGATCCGTTTTCCGGGATGGCGCCGATGGTTGCCATCTCCATCAAGGTCGACCAAAGCCGGCTACCGCTCGTCAGGGGCTTGTTCATGTGCTTTGCGCGCTCGCGGGTTCATGAGGGAGGGGGAAGGGCCGGGCTCGCACGGCCGAGGCTTGCGAGATTGCTCTCGTTTCCAAGTATTCGTTCAAAGGGAAGCTTTGCCGCTTGTTGGCTGCAGTTGAGACTAACGCCCCGATTCCGCGAGGGCTGCGGACAGGATTCGATCGCTGGGGATATGTCGTGACCGGAGCCTCGTCCGGCCTCATTCCGACAAACATTCCGGCCTTTTTCCTTCATCGAGCGACAGGCGGCACGGACGAATGGATAGGAAGGAAATTCCTTTTAGTCAAGGTATATTCCTAGATGCCGAAATAGCGAGCCGCATAAATACCCCTTTATTATCAGCATGATATGAGAGTTCGCATCGACCGCCCGTCAAAACGATAACCGTGTATGTTCGTGAGGAAAGATACTTGACAACGGCTTTGGCTAAATTCATGGTCGGGCTTCCAGATGCGCGGGCGAAGGCAGGCGCATCGCCCGGGCAGGGAGCATGGTGACGCTGGCGAGGAGCGTTGGGCGTTGATTTGTCGAAGTGAGGAATAGCGTCGATCAGGATGGCCGTGCCGGGTGACCCGCCTTGTCGCCTCGTCGGTCTCTGTCGATACCAAAGAATATCTCTCGCCATTACTGACGATGATCGCGCGGAACATGCACTGCTCTAAAACTATCTGAAATTTACGAAGGGTAATTCTTCGTAACGGCGGCCTTGGAGGAGACAGGAATGCCAAGCTACAAGAATGAAGGTTCTCGACTCTTCAATGTCGAGCTTTCGCCGGAAAGCGCGACCGGTACATGGAAGACCTGGAATCTGCTCGCCTGGTGGATGTCCGGCTGGCACAGCCTGGGCGGCTATACGATGGCCATCGGCCTGTTTGCGCTCGGTCTCGCCGGCTGGCAGATGATCGTCGCCTTCGCGCTCGGCATCGTTGTGCTTTATTTCACCAACAACCTCAGCGGCGTCGCCGGGCAGCGGGCGAAGGTTCCCTTCCCGGTTTTTGCGCGCGCCAGTTTCGGCGTCAACGGCGCCAACATCCCGGCGATCCTGCGCGCCATCGTCGCCGTCGCCTGGTACGGCATCCAGACCTACCTGGCCTCGGCCGCGGTCATGCTGCTCGTCATCAAGCTCATCCCGTCTTCGAGCGCCCTGACGCAGAATTCCGTCGTCGGCCTGTCGACGCTCGGCTGGATCTGCTTCCTGGTGCTGTCGTTCGCCCAGCTTCTCGTGCTTTCCCGCGGCATGGAGGCGGTCCGCCGGCTTTCCGACTTCGCCGGCCCCGCCATCTGGGTGGCCATGATCGCGCTGGCGATCTGGATCCTGTCGCGCGCCGGCTGGTCGATCGATTTCACCTACCGGACGGTGGAAGGAAACAGCGGCGTCATCGCCATGCTGTCGGCGATGTTCATCACCGTTTCCTACTTCGCCGGCCCGACGCTGAACTTCGCGGACTTCACCCGCAATGCGCCCAACGAGCAGATGGTGCGCCGCGGCAATGCGTGGGGCCTGCTGCTCAACGCGACCGCCTTCGGCGCGATCTCCATCGTCATCGCGCTGGCGTCGGTGAAGGTGTATGGCGAGGCCATCCACGACCCGATCGTGCTGCTCAAGGATATCGACAGCATCGCGATCCTGCTGGTGGCGATCATTGCCATCGGGACCGCGACCGCCGGCATCAACATCATCCTGAACTTCGTGGCGCCGGTCTACGACATCATCAATGTGTGGCCGCGCCACTTCACCTTCCGCAAGGCGGGCGTCCTGGTTGCCGCGCTGTCGATCGTGATCACCCCTTGGAACCTGTTCTCCAACCCGGTGATCGTGAACCACTTCATCGGCGGCGTCGGCGCCCTGATGGGGCCGCTCTACGGCATCATCATGACCGACTACTACCTGGTCAGGCGCGGCGCCATCGACACCAACGCGCTGTTCGACGACTCGACCTCGGGCAAGTACTATTACAGCGGCGGCTACAACATGAAGGCGGTTTCCGCGCTGATCGTGTCCGGCGTCCTCACCATCGGCCTGTCCGTCACGCCGTCGCTGGGCGTATTCGCACCCTTCGCCTGGCCGATCGGCGTCGCCGTCAGCGCGATCATCTACTGGCAGTTCAGCAAGGGCGACATCCGCTCCATCGAGGCTGCCGCCGCGCGCTGATGATCTTCCGGGCGGGACGGCCGTTGTCGTCCTGCCCGGCTTCGGGCCTGCTGGCCGAGAGTAACCGTTTCCCGGAGGAGGACTGGACATGTCGCGTATCGTTAAAGCCGCATCGGCGCAGATGGGGCCGATCCCCAAGTCGCAATCGCGCAAGCAAGCGGTGAGCCGGCTGGTGGCCATGATGCGCGAGGCCAAGGGCAGGGGCGCCGAACTGGTGGTCTTTCCCGAGCTTGCCTTCACCACCTTCTTCCCGCGCTGGATGATCGAGGACGAAGCCGAGCTCGAGAGCTATTACGAGACGGAGATGCCGGGCCCGGAAACGGCGCCGCTCTTCGAGGAGTCCAAGAAGCTCGGCGTCGGCTTCTATGTCAGCTACGCCGAACTGGTGAACGAGGGCGGCCGCCGCCGCCGCTTCAACACCTCCATCATCGTCGACCGCAATGGCGAGATCGTCGGAAAGTACCGCAAGGTGCACCTGCCCGGCCATTCCGAGCCGCAGCCGGGGCGCGTTCACCAGCATCTGGAGAAGCGCTATTTCGAGCCGGGCAATCTCGGCTTCGGTGTATGGCGGGCTTTCGGCGGCGTCATGGGCATGTGCATCTGCAACGACAGGCGCTGGCCGGAAACCTATCGGGTCATGGGCCTGCAGGGCGTCGAGATGATCATGCTCGGCTACAACACCCCCTTCGACCACACCGGCCACGCCGATATCGATGGGCTGACCAGCTTCCATAACCACCTGTCCATGCAGGCGGGCGCCTACCAGAATTCCACCTGGGTCATCGGCACGGCCAAATGCGGCAAGGAGGAAGGGTCGAGCATGGTCGGGCAGAGCGTCATCGTCGCGCCGTCCGGCGAGATCGTGGCCATGGCGGCGACGCTCGAGGACGAGGTCATCACCGCCAATTGCGACCTCGACATAGGCAAGCGCTATCGCCAGACGATCTTCGATTTCGCGCGGCATCGCGAGCCCGAGGCATACCGGCTGATCGTCGAGCGCAAGGGGGCGATCGCGCCGCCGGAGAATTGAGCGCACAGGGCGGGGTTCCACGGTAGTTCACAGCAGAGGTTGACAGCATGTCCAAGGTAATTAAAGGCGGCACCATCGTCGCGGCGGATCGCAGCTACGAAGCCGACATCCTCATCGAAGGCGACAAGATCGCCGCCATCGGAGCGGGCCTGACGGCCGAAACGGTGATCGATGCCGAAGGCGCGCTGATCATACCGGGCGGCATCGATCCGCACACCCATCTCGAAATGCCCTTCATGGGCACGACCACCGCCGAGACCTGGGAGAGCGGCACCTATGCCGCGCTTTCGGGCGGTACCACCCTGGTGGTGGATTTCGTCATTCCCGGCGAGGACGGCATGATGAAAGCGCTCGACCTGTGGGAGGAGCGCGCCGCCCGCCAGGCCTGCAGCGACTATTCCTTCCATATGTCCATCACCGGCTGGTCGAAGCAGATTTTCGAGGACATGGCCACGTCGGTCAGCCGCGGCGTCAACACGTTCAAGCACTTCATGGCCTATAAGGGCGCCCTGATGGTGAACGACGACGAGATGTACGCCTCGTTCCAGCGCTGCGCGGCGCTCGGGGCCTTGCCGCTCGTCCATGCCGAGAACGGCGACCTCGTCGCCGCGCTGCAGCAGAAGTTCATGTCGTCCGGCATTTCCGGCCCCGAGGCGCACGCCTATTCGCGCCCGCCCGAGGTGGAGGGCGAGGCGACCAACCGCGCCATCACCATCGCCGACGCCGCCGGCGTCCCGGTCTATATCGTGCATGTTTCCTGCGAGCAGGCGCATGAAGCGATCCGCCGCGCCCGCCAGAAGGGGATGCGCGTGTTCGGCGAGCCGCTGATCCAGCATCTCACGCTCGACGAAAGCGAGTATTTCAACCAGGAATGGGACCATGCCGCGCGGCGTGTCATGTCGCCGCCCTTCCGCGACAAGGCGCACCAGGACTCGCTCTGGGCCGGCCTCCAGTCCGGCTCGCTCCAGGTCGTGGCGACCGACCATTGTGCCTTCACCTCCGAGCAGAAGCGTTTCGGCCTCAAGGACTTCACCAAGATCCCGAACGGCACCGGCGGCCTGGAGGACCGGCTGTCGATGCTGTGGACGCGCGGCGTCGAGACCGGCAGGCTGACCCCCAACGAATTCGTGGCGGTGACGTCCACGAACATCGCCCGAATCCTCAACATCTATCCGCAAAAGGGGGCGATCCTGCCCGGCTCCGACGCCGATCTCGTGGTGTGGGACCCGAAGGCCTCCAAGACGATCAAGGCAGCGAACCAGAAGTCGATCATCGACTACAACGTCTTCGAGTGCCAGCAGGTCCACGGCCTGCCACGCTATACGCTGTCGCGCGGCGAGGTGGTGTGGGGCGCAGGCGCCAACGAACCCCGGCCAGGCCGCGGCAAGCACGTCAAGCGTCCGGCCTTCCCGGCCTTCGCCAAGGCGCTCACGGCATGGAAGGAACTCACCGCGCCGCGTGCCGTCAACCGTTCGCCGGAGCATATGCCGATCGGTGTGTGATCGGCGTCGCGGGATCGGACGGCTTCGCCCGGCCCCGCGCATCCGGTTGCCGCCATGGAGCGTCGGCTTTCGGGAAATCCCGGTCGGGCGACCGGGGACGACCTAGCCTTCCACGCCGTGCCCGCTATGACCCCTCAGCCATTCGATCGCTTCCGTGAAGCCGGCCGTATCCGGCCCCCGGTCTAGGTTCATGTCCTTTTCCACGTGATGCAGATGGTGGAGCATCTCTTTCTCGGCGGCCGCGCGGTCGCCTGCGGCGATGGCGCTCGCGATGCGGCTGTGCTCGTCGGGCAGGCAGGCTTCGTCGCCGCCGGCATAGAGAAGGATGGCAAGGCAGGTCAGGGCCTGGAGCTGGTTCATCAGGCGCACCAGGATGCGGTTGCCCGCCAGTTCCGCCAGGAGCAGGTGGAACTCGCCCGAAAGCCTGACCTGCAGCCCCCGGTTCCTGGAATTCCTGGCTTCGTCCTCCAGCGCCAGATGCCGGTTAAGGCGGGCGATGACCTCCTCCCGGGCGGGAGCGTTGGCAAGGATGCGCACGATGTCGGGTTCGACCATGCGGCGAACGGCGAGGATGTCGCGGGCTTCCTTCCTGCTGGGCGCCGCGATGGCCGAGCCGATATTGGGCGACTTCACGAGGATCCCGTCCTGGGCGAGGCGGGCCATCGCCTGGCGCACGACCGTGCGGCTGACGTCGAAGGTGGTCGCAAGCTGCTCTTCGGTTATCTTCTCGCCCGGTGGAAGTCGCTGCTCGAATATCGCCTGAAGTATGCGCCGGCGAATCTCGACCTCGGTCCTTCCGCGCGATTTTTCAAATCGAAGAGGGGGGCGTTCCACCGAGCTTGACCTCGAATTCTTTTCTTTCGTGTTCTTAGAAGGGCTTCCCGAAAAGAACTATCGAGAAATTACATCGTAGTCTTTCTTGCAGGACTTCGCTTGTTCCAGTCTTTCACAGCTTTCTGCAGGCATGCACTCGCGCACTCAAAGTTCGCACTGTTCCGAGCCCGGTCATCTGCGAATCCGTTTGCGACAAATATCGATGGAAGCCTCATTATGAGTTGACATAAAAATCAAACTAATGCAAAAATCCATTGTACACAATACAGGACACAATAAGCGCGGAAGCGTGAGGGAGGAGAGGCAGTTCGCGGTCTGGGCGAGCTAGCCGCTTGCAGGCGAACCGGGAAAACCGGCCCGTCTGAGATTGTGGAGGATGTACATAATGACTGGCTTGCGGATGAGCGCGACGCGTCGCGCCATGCTGATGGATGCTGCCTGCGTGGAAGTTGGGTCGCTGGATGGCGGCGGCTTCCGGATGGACGGTTCGCATCCTGTGTTCGATAGCCGCTGCGGGGCCGGAGTTTGACCTTGCCCGTAGCCCTCCAGGTAAATGCCATCAGCAAGAGCTACGGCGCGACCGCCGCGCTTCAGGACGTTTCGTTTCAACTGGAGCGGGGCCAGGTCTGCGGGCTGCTCGGTGAAAACGGGGCCGGCAAGTCGACGCTGGTGAAGTCGATCAGCGGCGTCATCCGGCCCGATAGCGGCCAGATCCTGCTGAACGGGGAACCCTACAGCCCGAAGTCTATCGTCGAGGGCAATCAGCGCGGCGTGTCGACGGCATTCCAGGAACTCAGCCTGGTGCCGACGCTGTCGGTCGCGCTCAACCTGTTCCTGCCCCACCCCGAACGCAACAAGCTGGGCCTGGTGCCGGCCCGCAAGCTCGAGCAGCAGGCTGCCGGAATACTTGAGGAGTACGGCGTTCGCGAGATCAGGCCGTCGGCGTTGATCGGCGACCTGCCGCTCGGCGTGCGCCAGCGCATCGAGATCGTGCGCGCGATGATGCGCAAGCCCTCGGTGCTGCTGCTGGACGAGCCGACGGCGGCGCTGTCCGATCGCGAATGGCTGTTCGGCCTCATCGACAAGGTCGTCGCGGAGGGGACATCGATCCTCTACATCAGCCACAAGCTGGACGAGATACGCCGGCTATGCAGCCGCTGCGTCATCCTGCGCAACGGGCACAAGGTCATGGACAGCGAGGTCAAGTCCATGACCGACGACCAGATTTTCACCAACATGGCCGGTCGCTCGGCGGTCGAAACCTTTACCAGCCGCGCGTCGGTGATCCGGGTCGACGCCAAGCCGCGGCTCGAGGTTCGCGGGATGAAGGGGCCGGGCCTGGAGAAGGTCAGCTTCAAGCTCGCGCCCGGCGAGTGCCTCGGCGTGGCGGGGCTGGAAGGGCATGGCCAGTCCAACCTGTTCAAGGCGCTTGTCGGCCTGTCGCCGGTCACCGAGGGAACGATCCTGGTGGACGGGACCGAGGTGTCGCTTCATTCGCCCCGGGAGGCGCTGAAGCACGGCGTGACGCTGGTGCCGGAGGAAAGAAAATCCGAGGGCATTTTCAGCGACCTCTCCACCATGGCCAACATCTCCATGCCGGTCGTCGACAGCGTGACGCGCTTCGGCCTGGTGGACCGCAATGCGGAGCGCCGCGCGGTGACGGCGGTGACACCTTCCGTCAACCTGTCGGACCGCTTCCTTTCCTACGGCATCGGCGCCTTGTCCGGCGGCAACCAGCAGAAGGCGATCCTGGCGCGGGCGCTGATCAGCGGCGCCAAATGCCTGCTGCTGTTCGATCCCACGCGCGGCGTCGATGTCGGCGCCAAGCAGAACATCTACGCCATGATGACGGCTTTCGTGCGCGACGGCGGTTCCGTGCTGTTCTGTTCGACGGAACTCGATGAGCTGGTTCACCTGTGCGACCGCTGCCTCGTCATGTACCGGAACGCCATCGCCGGCGACGTGCCGCGCGAGGAGCTTTCGCAGGACCGGCTGCTGTCCATCGCGTCTGGTTTCCGGCCGGGATCGGCCACGATGCCGGCCTCCAGGGTAGGGGATGTCCAATGATGGCCCAGCCTTCGCCATGGTACCGACGACTGGGCGGCGGCGCCTTGCCGGCGATCCTGCTCCTTGTACTGATGCTTGCCGTCTATGCGGTCTATGAGCCGTCCGCGCTGACGAGCTTCGGCATCGGCAACCTCCTCAACAACGCCATCGTGCTGGCGCTCGCCGCCACCGGCCTCACCATCGTGGTGCTGACGGGCGAGTTCGACCTTTCCGGCGCGGGCGTCGTCGCCATCTGCAACGTGCTTGCCGCGACCTTGAGCATGGGCAGCCTCGGCAGCATGGGAACCCTCGGTTTCGTGCTCCTGGTCGGATTGGCGGTCGGTCTCGTCAACGCCTATCTCATCGCGATCCTCGGCCTGCAGTCGCTGGCGGTCACCATCGGCTCGCTGATCGTGTGCCAGGGGATCGCGCTGATCATCCTGCCGGCGCCGGGCGGCGAAGTCGCCGAGGCGATCGACGGCGTCACGGGCGACATATTCGGCATTCCGTATGCCGGCATCATGATGGTGGCCATCGCGCTGGGCTGGACCTTCCTGAAGAACACGCGGTGGGGCATCTCCGTCTATGCCGTGGGCGCGGACCCCGTCGCCTCGCGCCTGTCCGGCCTCGACGTTCCCACCACCAAGTTCCTGGCGCTGGTCCTTGCCGGGCTCTGCTACGGCGCGGCCGGCTTCGTCTACAGCGCCGAGATCGGCTCTGGCGATCCGCGCATCAGCGACTCCTTCCTGCTCTACATGTTCGCGGCCGTCGCCATCGGCGGAACCTCCCTGATGGGAGGGCGCGGCGGCGTCCTGGGTACGCTCGTCGGCGTCGGCATCCTGACGGTGATGCAGAAGATGCTCTTCGCCATTGGCGTCGCCGAGTATTACACCAACATCTTCAACGGGTTGATCATGATCGCTGCGATCTTCTTCGGCCAGCTTTCGCCGCTCGTCGCCAGGATCGCGCACCGGAGGCCCGCCTGATGCAGGACAACAGGACCACCACCGCAAGTGCTGCGGCCGGGCCCGAGAAGGTCCGTGGCCGCCAGTGGCTGCGCCCCGACGCCAAGCCGGCCGCGCTCGTGCTTGCCGCCACCCTGGCGCTGATCGTCAGCATGAAGCTCGTCAACCCGGCGTTCGGGTCGATGACCCAGCTTGCCGCGATCCTGATCACCTCGATCTTCCTCGTGGTCGCTTCGTTCGGCCAGGGGCTCGTCATCCTCACCGGCGGCATCGACCTGTCGATCGGCGTCGTCATGGGTATCGGCGGCATGATCATCGCGGGCATGACGCGGGGCAGCGACGACATGCTTGTCTACGCGTTGCCGACGGCGCTGCTGTGCTGCACGGCGATCGGCGTCATCAACGGCATCGGCGTCGCCGTGGCCAAGCTGCCGCCCTTCATCATGACGCTGTCCTCGGGAACCACCTTCTTCGGCGTCGGCCTGGCGCTGACGGCAGGCAGTTCGCAGCAGCCGGTCGCGCCCGCCCTGCAACATTTCATGAGCGGAAGCTGGCTCGGCATTCCCCTGCCGGTCTGGTTCCTGGTCGTCTTCGCGGTGCTCGCCACCTTGCTGCAGAACGGCACGGCCGGAGGGCGCAAGCTCTACGCCATGGGCAGCAGCCCGGGCGCCGCGCGGGTCCTCGGCCTGCCGACCACGTTGCTGACGATCGTCGTCTACGGCGCCAGCGGGCTGTGCGCCGGCATGGCGGGCATCCTGCTTGCCGGCTACTCGTCGAGCGCGACCTTGGACATGGGCAACGCCTTGCTGATGCCGACCATCGCGGCCGTGGTGATCGGCGGCGCGCGGGTGACCGGCGGTGCCGGCATCTATCTCGGCACGCTCGCCGGCGCCCTGTTCCTGAGCACGCTTTCGACGGTGATCACGATCCTGAGCCTGTCGCAGGGCCTGCGGAGCGTCATCCAGGGCGGCATCATCATCGGAGCGCTGCTGCTCCAGAGCAATCGATCCGCGCCCAGGCGCTGACCGGATAACGACAATCAAAAACGGAGGAAGAGCAAATGGAAGGGACGAGAGGACGCAAGGGGATCGGCAAGGCGGCGGCAGCCGTGTTGGCTTCCGCCCTGTGCATGGCTACCCTGGGCCAGGCCCAGGCCAAGGACACCTACAAGGTGTTCCTGAACATGAGCTACAGCGGCAACTCCTGGCAGGCCGCGGCCGCCAACGGCATCAAGGCGCTGGCGGCGACGCCGCCCTACGACAAGATGGTCGAGTTCAAGACGGTGATCTCGGGCACGGACGTGCAGCGCCAGATTTCCGACCTGCAAAGCATGATCGCCGCCGGCGCCGACGCGATCCTTTTCTATCCGCTTTCCCCGACCGCCCTCAACCGCGTCGTCAAGCAGGCCTGCGAGAAGGGCATCGCCGTCTTCACCTATGACGTCACCGTCACGCAGGCATGCGCCCACAACGTCAGCTCCATCACCGCCCGCTACGGCGCCAACACCGCCCAGTGGATGGTTAACCAGATGGGCGGCAAGGGCGAGGTCGTGTTCAACCACGGCGTTGCCGGAACGACCGTGACCAACACCTATGACGAACAAGCCTACGGCGTCTTCAAGAAGTATCCCGGCATCAAGATCGTTGGCGACTTCTACGGCAACTGGAACGATGCGACCTCGCAGGAGGAAGTCGCGAAGATCCTTGCCGCGCACCCCAACATCGATGGGATCTGGAGCGTAGACGGCAGCTACGGTTCCCTGCAGGCCGTCATCAACGGCCGTCCGGATCGCCTCGTGACCATGGCCGGCCAGTCCAACAACGGCTACCGCCTGGCCATTGCCGACCCGGCGATGCAGGCCAAGGGCCTGAAGGGCGTCTCGTCCAGCTCCGGTCCCTCCGTCGGCGGCTATGCCTTCAAGCTGATGATGGAGGTGGTCACCGGCAAGACCAAGCTCGAGCAGCAGAACGTGGAGTTCCCGCTGCCCTGGGTCGAGCCGCAGGACGTGAAGGTCTGCCCCGGCGAGGACTTCGTCGACGGCTGCAACACCTTCCCGGCCGACAAGGTGTCGCCGCTGTTCCTCGACACCGCGCTCGACGGCAAGACGCTGCCTGAGCTGAGCATCGACGCCGTGCAGACGGGCAATCCGAAGCCCGGCGCCACGATCCAGCCGCTTCCGCCCGTCAAATATGCCGACACGCTGCCGGGCATCAACTGCAGCGACTGTACCGCGCCGGCCGACTGGCTGGAGCCCAATCTCGTAAAGCCGATCCCCGTGCCCAACTGAGGCATCGGAGAAGGCACACCGATCCTTCCGGGCACCGGATTGCGGCGAAGCCGGATCCGGTGCCCGGTTGCTGATAGACGGTCGATACGCATGCCGAGTCTGGATGCAGCGTCCGTTGTTTTGAATGTGTTCCAAACGTGAAAGTACGGAGAAACAGAGAATGAAAACAATAAACATCAAGGCGGGCGGATATGCCTTCCGGGCAAGGCTCGAAGAGGAGCTTGCGCCGAAGACCTGCGCGCTTTTCCTGTCTCTCCTGCCGTACAAGGAGCGCATCATCCACGTTCGCTGGAGCGGCGAGGGTTGCTGGATTCCCCTGGGCGAGACCGATTTCGGCGTGAGCTTCGAGAACGCCACATGCTATCCCGCGCCCGGCCAGTTCATCCTTTATCCGGGCGGGTTCAGCGAGACCGAAGTCCTGCTGGCCTATGGCGGCGTGAATTTCGCCAGCAAGATGGGACAGCTTGCCGGCAACCATTTCCTGACGGTCATCGAAGGCCAGGAAAACCTTGCCGAGCTCGGCAAGAAGGTTCTCTGGCACGGTGCGCAGGACATCGAGTTCTCCCTGTAGCCGATCGCGGAGCGGTCCCGCGCCACACGGCCGGCGGGGCCGCTCGTTCGTTTGTTTACCTACGTATTCCGGCGGCGGATCGCTGCGCGGCGTGCCGGAAACGCCTTAATGGGACTTCTTGAGATGCAGTTGGACACGATCATCAAAGGCGGCACCATCGTCACGGCGACGGATCGCTTCGAGGCCGATATCGGGATAGAGGGCGGCCGCATCGCCGTCCTTGCCAGGAACCTGGAAGACGCGCCGGAGATCATCGATGCCGCCGGCCTGCTGGTGATGCCGGGCGGCATCGACAGCCACGTCCATCTCGACCAGCCGGGCAGCCCCGGCATCGTCATGGCGGACAATTTCGAGACCGGCACGCGTTCGGCCGCCATTGGCGGAAACACCACCGTCCTTCCCTTCTGCCTGCAGGCCAAGGGGCAGACCCTGCGCGAGGCGATCACCGAATACGAGCGGAAAGCCGAGGGCAACTGCTATGTCGACGTGGCCTTCCACCTCATCATCAGCGATCCGACGCCGCAGGTGCTGGGCCAGGAACTGCCGGCGCTGATCGAGGAAGGATACACCTCGATCAAGATATTCATGACCTATGACGACCTGGTGCTGCGCGACCGCGAAATCCTCGAAGTGCTCGACGTCGCGCGCCGGCACGGGGCACTCGTCATGGTGCACGCCGAGGGTTACGACACGATCCGCTTCCTGACGGACCAGCTGGAGCGGGAGGGAAAGACGGCGCCGTTCTTCCATGGCCCCTCGCGCCCCGTGGCGGTGGAGCGCGAGGCGACGCACCGCGCCATCAGCCTGGCCGAGATCGTCGGCACCGACATCATGGTCGTCCACGTCTCCAACCGGCAGGCGATGGAGGAAATCCGCCGGGCGCAGCAGCGCGGGCTAGCCATCTATGGCGAGACGTGTCCCCAGTATCTGGTGCTCACCGAGAAGGACATGGACCGCACCGGCATGGAAGGCTCGAAATATGTCTGCAGCCCGCCGCCGCGCGACACCGACAGCCAGCTTGCCTGCTGGGAAGGCTTGCAGCAGGGCGTGTTCGAGGTCTTCTCGTCCGACCACTGCCCGTATCGCTACGAGGACGAAGCCGGCAAGACCAACACGAAGGGCAAGACGAGCTTCCGCTACGTACCCAACGGCATACCGGGGATCGCGACACGCATGCCGATCCTGTTCTCGGAAGGGGTGGGCAGGGGCCGCATCAGCCTGAACCGCTTCGTCGCCCTGACCTCGACCAATCATGCCAAGCGCTACGGGCTCTATCCCCGCAAGGGAACGATCGCGGTCGGAAGCGACGCGGACCTCGTGCTGTGGGACGACAAGAAGAAGGTCACCATTACGCACAAACTGTTGCAGGACGGCTGCGACTACACCCCTTATGAAGGCATCGAGGTGACCGGGTGGCCGGTCCGCACGATCATGAAGGGCCGCACCGTCATGGAGGACGGCGTCGTGCAGAAACGCAAAAGCGGCAAGCAACTGAAGAGGACGCTGCCGAGGACCAAGGTGTTCTGACCCCTCACCCTTACCCTCTCCCCGCAAGCGGGGAGAGGGGGCGTGGGTGTTGCAGACAGCCTCCTTCCCTCCGTTTACGGGGGTGAGCAGCCGGTTCGCGAAGCGAATTCATCGTGCCGATCGCACGATGAAAGGTCAGCGAACGCCGGGTCGCTGCGCAAGCAGCGGGCACCCGGCCGGCAAGGTCCCGGCAGGGGGATGAGCGGCAAATCCGACGGACCGGCCCCGCGCAGTCTTTTTCAGCCGCCGAGATATTCGATCTCCGCGCGCAGGCGCTGGCCTTCGTAGCCAGCGCCGAGCAGCACCGAGACCAGGATGCGCGCCTTGTGGCCGCTGAGGTCGCCGGCGAAGATCACGCCGCCTTCGGCGAGCGTCTTGCCGCCGCCATTGCCGTAGACCGGCTTCACGCGGCCGCGCTGGCACCGGCTGGTCATGACGACGGGAAGGCCTTGCCCGGCCAGTTCGGTCGCGGCCGCGCCCAGTGCAGGCGGGGCGTTGCCGCGGCCGAACCCCTCCAGCACGATCGCAGTGGCGCCGTTGCCGGCGCAAAAGCGCAGATAACGGCCGTCCATGCCGAGTGCGATCCGGATCAGTTCGACCTGCGGCACGACGTCTTTTGCCCGGTAGGTCCGGCGCAGGACCGGTCTGCGGTGGACGACGATCCGATCGCCGTCGACCTCGCCGAGCTTGCCATGCTCCTGCGAGATGAAAGCGTCTACCCGCGAGGCATGGGACTTGGTGACATCGCGCGCGGCGTGGAATTCCTGCTCGAAGCAGATCAGGGCGCCGAGGCCATGGGCTTCATCGGACGCGGCCAGCCTGATCGCATCCGTCAGGTTGCGGGGGCCGTCCGGGTCGGGCTCGTCGGCGGCGCGCTGTGCGCCGGTAAAGACGACGGGCTTGCCCGCCTCGACCACCAGGTCGGCCATGTAGGCGCTTTCCTCCATGGTGTCGGTGCCGTGCGTCACCACCACGCCGTCAAAACCTTCTTCCAGCTTGCGCTGGATGTGCTTCGCCAGCCTGAAGCACAGCGGCAGGTCGATGGCGTAGCTGCCTATGTTGCAGAACTCGTCCACGGTCAGTTCGATGCCTTCGAGCGGATCGTGCAACATCGAGCGCAGGTCCGGCCCGCTCAGGCTGGCGACCACATGTCCGCTCTTCGATTCCCGCCTGGACGCGATCGTCCCCCCGGTCGTTATCAGACAAATCCTGCGCATTCCGCTCATCTCCCGGCAGCTCTCGAGTTGAATATTTTGGTCAGGCCAAGAAATCCAATCATTTCATCTTAAATGCAATAATCAACGGGTTTTTGGTGTTAGGCGGCGTTGACGGTCAGGCCAATCTGCGCATTAATCGGCTCGGCCGCATGATGGTCTGTCCATAACGGTTCGCGCAAACTGGAATGAAACCGTGATGAAAAACGGTATGGCGATAGAGGAGACGCCGTCGGCCGCGCCACCCGCGATGGCGCGCGAGCGCGGCAGGAACGCCGGCGTGGCCCAGGCCACGGTGGCCGCGCTGCAAACGATGATCCGCGACGGCCGGCTCCGGCCGGGCGATATCCTTCCTCCGCAGCGCGACCTTGCGCGCGACCTGAATGTCAGCCGCGCGACCCTGCGCGAGGCGCTGTCCATCCTGGCCACCATCGGCCAGATCGTGGCGCGCGACAGCGGCAAGGGTTTCCTGTGCGCCGACCCTGCCGGCGCTTCCTCCACGCCGTCCTGGCGCTTTGCCGCGCGCTACTCGCTGAGCGAGGTCTATCAGTTCCGCTACATCGTCGAGAGCCATGCCGCGGCGCTGGCAGCGCTCAGCCATACCGACGGGGAAGTGGCCGAACTCGGGCAGGCCATCGCCGCCTTCCGCAAGGCGGCGCGCGCCAGCGACCTTGCCGCCTATGCGCAGGCCGATTTCGACTTCCACCACCTCATCATGCGGATATCGCGCAACAAGCTTCTGGTGGACATGCACCGGACCTTCTCGAGCATCCTCCTGGAAAGCCAGCGCCTGCCGACCGAAAGGCGGGGCAGCCTGATGATCGCGGTGCAGGAGCACGACCGCATCCTGGAGGCGATCGCCATGGGCGATCCCGACGGCGCCAACTACTACATGCGCAAGCACATCAACATGGCCGGCAGCCGGGCCGGCCTGCCGCCTTCCGAACTGCCCTAGGCGCGCCCCGGCCGTAAAGATCGAACAGGAAAGGAACAGATATGCCCAAGGAAATCTTCATGTCCTACGGAGTGGACGTTGACGCGGTCGCCGGCTGGCTTGGCTCCTATGGCGGCGAGGACAGCCCCTGCGACATTTCCCGCGGCGCCTTCGCCGGCAACGTCGGCAGCCGGCGCCTGCTGCGGATGTTCGAGAAATGGGGCATCAAGACCACCTGGTTCGTTCCCGGCCATTCCATCGAGAGTTTTTGGGACGAGATGAAGGAAGTGGCCGATGCCGGCCATGAGATCGGCATGCACGGCTACAGCCACGAGAACCCGATCGCCATGTCGCCGGAGCAGGAAGAAGCCATCTTCGACAAATGCGTCGACCTGATCACCAAGCTTTCCGGAAAGCCGCCGCGTGGCTATGTCGCCCCGTGGTGGGAATTCGGCTCCAAGACCAACGAGCTGCTGAAGCAGAAGGGCCTGCTCTACGACCACTCGCTGATGCACAACGACCACCATCCCTACTATGTCACGGTCGGCGACCAGTGGACCAAGATCGACTATTCCAAGCATCCGTCGACCTGGATGAAGCCCTATACGCGGGGCGAGGAGACCGACCTCATTGAAATCCCCGCCTCCTGGTACCTGGACGACCTGCCGCCGATGATGTTCATCAAGGCCTCGCCGAACAGCCACGGCTTCGTCAACCCGCGCGACATCGAGCAGATGTGGTGCGACCAGTTCGACTGGGTCTATGAGAACTACGACTATGCGGTGTTCCCGTTGACGATCCACCCCGACGTGTCGGGAAAGCCGCATGTGCTGAAGATGCACGAACGCGTGTTCAACCACATGAAGAAGTTCGACGGCGTGAAGTTCGTGCCCATGGAAGAGATCGCGGCCGATTTCGCCAAGCGCTACCCGCGTTCGGGCAGCGCTCGCCCGAAGTCCTGATTTTGCGCCAGCCGTGGCCAGCGATCGGCCGGCGGCTTCGGCCAGTCCGTCTAAAGGCTGGCCGACACGGTGCGCGTGCCGCATGGTAGATTTCTAGGAACAGGCCGATGTGTTCGCTCTGCGGTATCCTCGGTGTCAACGAGCATTGGGCCGACGCGGTCGCGCGTCCGGGCGTCTATACCCGCAATGCCGGAAGCATCGAGCGCCGCCGCGAGCGCGCGCGGCGCGTGCAACTGGCCAACGTCGTTCTCGCGCCCTTCAACATGCGGCTCGCCGACTGGCAGGGCACGTCCTTCGTCGTCTCCACCTTCACGGGCAAAAGCGAGATCATCGAGGATCTCGGGCACCTGTGGGCGGCGGCCGAACGCCTGTCCGGCCGCGCCTGCGATCCGCTCGACCCCGACCTGATCGGCCGGATGGAAGCGGCTGCCGATGGCTGAGGTTCCCGCGTTCACGCCCGTCAACCTGCTGACCGGCTTCCTCGGCTCCGGCAAGACGACCTTGCTGAAGCGCATGCTCGCGGCGCCGGCGCTCGCCGACGCCGCCGTGCTCATCAACGAATTCGGCGAGGTCGGGCTCGATCACCACCTCGTCGAACGCATCGACGAGACGATGGTGCTGCTGCCGTCCGGGTGCCTGTGCTGCGCCGTGCGCAGCGAACTGGCGGAGGCCGTCCGCGACCTGCATTCCAGGCGCGAGCGCGGGCTGGTGCCGCCCTTTCGCCGGGTGATCGTCGAGAGCACCGGGCTGGCCGATCCGTTTCCGGTGCTGTCCACCATCAAGGCCGACCCCCTGCTGCGGCACCACTTCGTGCCAGGCACGGTAATCACCACGGTGGATGCGATCAACGCCGGCGCCGAACTCGACGACTATGTCGAGTCCAACCGCCAGGTGGCGGTCGCCGACCATCTGGTCGTCACCAAGGTCGACCTGGCCGGCGAGGGCGGTGTCGCGCGCCTGACGCAGCGCCTGCGCAGGCTCAATCCGGACGCCGTGCTGAGCATCGCCGACGAGCGCCTCGACGTCGCCCAACTGGTCGCCGACAATTCGGCGACGCGGGCCGGAACGGCGTTGTCGCAGAGCGGCTTTTTCTGCGAGGAGCCGCCCGGCCTGCCCGAACGGAGCGCCGGCCGGCATTCCGCCGGCATATCGTCCTTCTCCATAACGGTCGACAAGCCGATCGACTGGACCGCGTTCGGCGTCTGGCTGACCATGCTGCTCAACCGGCATGGCGAGCGGGTGCTGAGGGTCAAGGGTATCCTCGGTATCGCCGGCGAAGCGCGCCCGGTCGCCATCCACAGCGTGCAGCGCTTGGTGCATATGCCCCAGCATCTCGAAAACTGGCCTTCCGAGGACCGCCGCTCCCACGTCGTCTTCATCGTCGATGGCCTCGACCCCGAACTGGTCAAGCGCTCCCTCCATGCCTTCGCCGTGGAGACGGGAGCGTCGAACTGAGGCAGCGCCGGCCGTCGGCGCTGCCGCGAAAATTCGGTTGCGTTGATCCCGTTTAGCCCAAATAGTTGTATCCGTTCTGGCCTCTTACGGATCGGGAGAGGGTCTATGCGTCGCCTGGGCTGGTTGCTCGCCATTCTCGTGATTGCCGCGTTGGGCGTATTGCTGTGGTTTGCGACGCGTCCGCCGCCGCTGGTCGTCCAGGGCGAGGTTGCCGCGAACCGCATCGATGTCAGCGCGCGAGCGGCGGGGAAGGTCGCCAGGTTGTCCGCCGATGTCGGCGACGATGTCGAGGCGGATGCCGTTCTGGTGGAACTCGAAAGCCCGGAACTGAAGGCGGCGCTCGCCGCCGCCGAGGCTTCCGTTGCCGTGGCACGCGCCGACCTGGCCAGGGTGGAAAGCACGCGGCCGGAAACCATCGCCGCGCAGAAGGCGGAGGTCGCGGCGGCCGAGGCGGACGTGCAGCTCTACCAGGAAGCCTACAACCGGCAGGCGCAGCTTGTGCGCAGTGGTTCCACGCCGCAGGCGCAGGTGGACCAGGCCGCGCGCAACCTGGAGGCGGCGCTGCGCAAGCGTGAAGCGTCGCAGGCCCAGCTGGCGCTGGCGCAGGCGGGCGCCAGCCCGCAGGAGCGGGCGCTGGCGGCGGCGCAGGTGAAGCAGGCGGAGGCCGCGCTCGGCCAGCGCCAGGCCGATATCGGCCAGCTCACGGTGCGCTCGCCTGTTGCCGCGCAGGTGACCACGCGGGTTGCCGAGATGGGCGAGAACTACGGCGCGGGCTCGCCGCTGTTCTCGCTGGTCGACATGACCAATCTCTGGTTCACCTTCAACCTGCGTGAAGACCTGCTCGGCGGCCTCAAGGTGGGCGACAGCTTAACCGTGAGCGTGCCGGCGCTGAAGCGCGACGACGTCAAGGTGCGCGTGACGATGATCAACGTTCAGGGCCAGTATGCCACCTGGCGGGCGACGCGGGCGACCGGCGGTTTCGACCTGCGGACCTTCGAGGTGCGGGCGACGCCCGAGGAAAAGCTCGACGGATTGCGGCCGGGCATGAGCGTCGTGGCGGAATGGCCCCGTCAGGGCAACTGACATGCGCCGGCGCGACGACATCAGTTTCGGCTTCGAACTGGTGTTCTGGCGCGAACTGCGCTGGCTGAAGCGGCGGCCGTTGCTCCTGGCCATGACGACGATCGTTCCCGCCGCCATCATGGCCTTGCTGATGATGGTGTTCGGCGCGGGGCTGGCGACGAAACTGCCGGTCGGCGTCCTCGATCTCGACGGTTCGGAGCTGTCGCGCCAGATCGTGCGCACGGTGGATGCCACGCCGGACGTGCGCGTGGCGCGCCACGTCGCCGACCTCGCGGAGGGCCGCCGCCTGATCGAGGCGGGCCGCGTCTACGGCCTGCTGATGCTGCCGAAGAACCTGGAGCGCGACGTTCTCGGCGCCCGGCGCCCGGAAGTGGTGTTCTTCTACAACAGCCAGATGCTGACCGCGGGCAACGTCGTGCTGAAGGGCGTGAACGCGGCGATCCCAACCGTCGCAAGCGGCATAACGCTTTCCGTCTTCACTGCACAGGGCATCCCGGCCGCGAGCGCGCAGTCGGCCTTGCAGCCCGTGCCGTTGCAGATAAGCCCGCTGTTCAATCCGACGCTGAGCTATGTCTTCTTCCTGCTGGCGGCGCTGCTGCCGGCCATCCTGCAGATCGTCGTGACCACGACGCTCGCCTATTCGGTCGGCCTTGACGTCGAAACGCCCTACCGGCTGCGCGTGCTGGGGCGGCTCGGCGGCGGGCTGTTTCCGGCGCTGGCGGGCAAGCTGCTGCCCTATACCGTGCTGTTCCTGCTGCTGCTCGGGCTCGCGGACGCGGTGTTGTTCGGCTGGTTCGGGATGCCGCTGCAGGGCAGCCGCTGGATGCTGGTGCTCGCGGCCGTCCTTTTCATCCTGACTTGCCAGTTCATCGGCGCGCTGCTGGCGCTCCTGTTGAAGAACACGGCAAGCGCCGTCAGCCTGGCGACCCTGTTGACGGCTTCGGCCTTCGGCTTCATGGGCATCGGCTTTCCGCGCTTCGGCATGAACGCCTTTTCGCAAGGCTGGGGCGCGCTGATGCCGGGCACGTGGTTCCTGACTGCGCGGATCGACCAGACGGTGCGCGGCGCGCCGCTCGACCTGTCGTTGAAGCCCGTCCTCATCCTTGCGATCTTCGCGCTGGTGTTGGGCGCCCTGACGGTGTTCTACCTCGACCTGATGCGCCGCCGCATCGCCCGGCAGGAGGGCGCCATGCGGGCGGCCGTCGCCGGGGAAGGCGCGGCATGAGCGGGCTTGCGGCAACTTTTCGCGACGAACTTCGGCGCATCTTCGCCAACTGGCCGGTTTTCTCGGTGCTGGTGGCGGCGGTGGCCTTCTATTCGGTGTTCTACCCGCAGCCCTATCTCAACGAAGCGCTGCGCGACGTGGCGGTGGTGGTGGTCGACCAGGACCAGACGGTGTCGAGCCGCGATCTTTCCCGCCGCATCGACGCGAGCCCGGATGTCGCCGTGGTCTCCGTCCTGCCGGACTATCCGGCAGCGCAGCGCCAGGTCTTCGCGCGCGATGCATCCGGCATCGTCGTCATCCCGCAAGGCTTCGAGCGGGATCTGCTGTCGGGCCGGCCTTCGCCGGTCGCGCTCTATGCCGATGCGAGCTATTTCCTCATCTATCAGAAGGTGGCGCTTGCCGTCAGCGGCGTGACCCGCACGCTCGGGGCCGAGGTGATGGCGAAGCGGCTGGTCGCGCAGGGCACCGATGTGGCGGTGGCGGCGGGGGTCGCCGACCCGATGCCGCTGACGGCCATCGCGCTGTTCAATCCGCAGGGCGGCTATGCCAGCTACCTGCTGCCCGCCGCCTTCATCCTCATCCTGCAGCAGACCCTGCTGATCGGCGTCGGGCTCGCCGGCACGCTTTTGCGCGACGGTCCCCCGCCGCCGGCGACGCCGTTGGCCAGGGTGCTCGGCAAGCTTCTCGCCTATCTGGCGCTGGAAGCCTTCGTCGTGCCTTTCTGCCTGGTCGCGGTGCCGTATCTCTACGGCATCCCCCGGATCGGCGGGCTTTTCCCGCTGCTCGCCTATGCGGTGCTTTTCGTGCTGGCGGTGGGTGCGCTCGGGCTGGTGGTGGCGGGCACCTTCCGCACCTCCTATGCGGTGCAACTCGCCATGGCCGCCATCGGCATGCCGCTGTTCTTCCTCTCCGGGTTCTCCTGGCCGGCCGAGGCGATGCCGACTCCGATCCTGTGGCTTGCGCGGCTGGTGCCCAGCACGTCGGCGATCGACGGGCTGGTGCAGATCGGCCAGATGGGCGCTTCGCTGGCGGATTTGCGCCAGCCGGCCTTCATCCTGTTCGCCCTGGCCGTGGGCTATGGCGGGATCGCCGTGGCGCTGGAATCACGGCGCGGGCAAGGAAGCTCGCTGCGCTGACGTCTCGTCGGCCGCCGTTATCCCCGTGAGAGCCGACTGGGTGTGCTCTTACGGAGGAGCGCCGAACCACGCCTGATAGGCGCCGAGCTCGATTATGTCGCCGTCCTGCTTACCGACAAAGCCGTGGCCGGGCACGGCCTGCCAGTCGCCCGCTCCAAGGCTGACCGTCTTTGCCGAATGGCCGAGGTTGAAGACGCAGAGCATCCGGCTGTTGCCCGCGCTGCGGGAGAAGGCGACGACATCTTCGGGCGCATCCAGGAATTCGATGTCGCCCTTGACGAGCACCGGGTTCCTGCGGCGGAAGGCGAGGAAGCGCCGGTAATGCTCCAGCAGCGACTCCGCCTTGCCTTGCTGCCGGTCGACCGCTTTCGGCAGATGCTCGGCAGGGACAGGCAGCCATGGCCGGGCCGTGGAAAAGCCGCCGGCCGGGGTGTCGCCGTTCCACACCATCGGGGTGCGGCAGCCGTCGCGGCCCTTGAATTCGGGCCAGAAGCGGATGCCGTAGGGGTCGCGCAGGTCCTCATAGGCGAGATCGGCTTCGCCAAGGCCCAGTTCCTCGCCCTGGTAGAGGCAGGCCGAACCGCGCAGCGACAGAAGCAGGGCTGAAATGACCTTCAGATAGGCCGCCGGATCCTGTTGGTCGGCCGCCCAGCGCGAAGCGTGGCGCATCACGTCGTGGTTGGAGAAAGCCCAGCACGCCCAGCCGTCGCTTGCCTCACGGCCGAAGCGCTCCAGCACGGCGCGCACGTTGTCGGCGCTGATCTTTTCGGGCGCGAGGAAGTCGAAGGCGTAACACATGTGGACGCGTTTTTCGCCGGCGGTGTAGGCGGCGACGATTTCCAGGCCGCGTTGCGAATCCCCGACCTCGCCGATGGCGGCCGCCGCCGGGTACTCGTCCAGAAGGGCGCGGAAGCGCTCGAGGAAAGCGAGGTTCTCCGGCCGGCTCTTGTCGTAGAGATGGTCCTGGTAGTTGTAGGGATTGACGGAGGGGGCGGTCTGGTCGTTGCGCTGCTCGGGCGGCAGTGCCGGGTTGTCCTCCAGCCCCTGCGAGTGGAAGTAGAAATTGATGGTGTCGAGGCGAAACCCGTCGACGCCGCGCTCCAGCCAGAAGCGGGTGATGGCAAGCAGCGCGTCCTGGACCTCGGGGTTGTGGAAGTTGAGGTCCGGCTGTTCGGCCAGGAAATTGTGCAGGTAATACTGCTCGCGCCTCGTGTCCCACTGCCACGCCGAACCGCCGAAAATCGCCAGCCAGTTGTTGGGCGGGGTGCCGTCGGGCTTCGCGTCGGCCCATACGTACCAGTCGGCCTTGGCGTTGTCGCGGCTGGAGCGGCTTTCGCGAAACCACGGATGCGCGTCCGCGGTGTGCGACAGGACCTCGTCGATCATCACCTTGAGGCCGAGCCGGTGCGCTTGCGCAATCAGCGCGTCGAAATCCTCGAGCGTGCCGAACAGCGGATCGACGTCGCAATAATCGGTGATGTCGTAGCCGAAGTCCTTCATCGGCGATTTGAAGAACGGCGAGATCCAGATGGCGTCGACGCCCAGTTCCGCGACGTAGGGCAGGCGGCGGATAATGCCCTTGAGGTCGCCCACGCCGTCGCCGTTGGTGTCCTGGAAGCTGCGCGGATAGATCTGGTAGATGACGGCGCCGCGCCACCAGTCGGGGTCCACGGTGGCGGCGGGTGCCTCGGCGGGATTGTCAGCTTGCATGGGTAAGCCTCGGTGGTCGGGTCGCATCAAGCCCCTGGTCGTCTAAGCCCGCGGGGCCCGATTAGTTCCCCAGAATGGGATGCCGAAACGGGTCCGGCAGGAACAATCCGGCGGCTGGAGCATTTGCAAAGGGTACCAAGCTTTGACCCGAGAGAATGCTGGCCGATGAAAATCGCCCATGTCGCGCCGCTTTACGAGGCGGTTCCCCCCATGCTTTACGGCGGTACCGAGCGGATCGTTTCCTACCTCACGGAAGGACTGGTCGAACTCGGCCACGAGGTGACGCTGTTCGCCAGCGGCGACAGCCGGACGTCGGCGAAACTGGCGGTTGGCCGGGAGCAGGCGCTGCGGCTCGATCCGCGCCCGGTGAAGTCGGAAATCGCCGCGCATCTTGCGATGCTGGACGAGGTCAGGCAGCAGGCCGGCGAATTCGACGTCATCCATTTTCACCTCAGCCACTTCCTGCATTTTTCATTCTTCCGCGACATTGCCGGCAAGACGGTGACGACTCCGCATGGCCGGCTCGACTATGTCGATCTCGCGCCGGCCTATCGTCGCTTTCCCCGCTTCCCGCTGATTTCCATTTCGCACAGCCAGCGCGCCGGCCTGCCTGAGGCCAACTGGCTGGCAACGATCCATCATGGCCTGCCTGAGGAGGCCTACCGGCCGGACTTCCGGCGGCGCGGGGACCCTTATCTGGTCTTCCTCGGCCGCTTCTCGCGCGACAAGCGTCCGGACCGGGCCATCGAAATCGCCCGGCGCGCCGGCCTGAAGATAAAGCTGGCGGCAAAGATCGGCGTGGACGACCGCGCCTATTTCCAGGAGACGGTCGAACCGCTGCTGGACGGCGACCGCATCGACTATGTGGGCGAGATCGAGGAGCCTCAAAAGGCCGAGTTCCTGGGCGGCGCGGCGGGATTGCTGTTTCCGATCGACTGGCCGGAACCGTTCGGCCTCGCCGCCATCGAGGCGATGGCCTGCGGCACGCCGATCATCGCCTGGAATTGCGGAGCGATGCCGGAAATCATCGATAACGGCGTGACCGGCTTCGTCGTGGGCTCGGTGGAGGAAGCGGCCTCCCGCGTTCCCGACCTGCTGCGCCTCGACCGGCATGCCGTGCGCTCGGTGTTCGAACGGCGGTTTTCGGCAAAAAGAATGGTGCGCGACTACGTTGATGCCTACACTCGCCTGCTCGGAGCAAGTTCGCAGGTGGAGATGTCATGACCGGCAGCACCGAGGCCCTGCCGCTCGACGAGCGCAAGCTCGATCCGGCTATTGCGCTGGCGGCGCTCGACGAGACCGCGCCGCGCGAGCCGCATCGGCTGTTTGCGCTCAAGCATGGCGACTGTTTCGCGGTCGCCGACGCCTATGGCGACATCCGCGGCGTCGGCGACGGCTTTTTCCGCGACGACACCCGCGTTCTGTCGGAGTTCAGGCTGACCATAGGCGGGCGCTCGACCTCGCTGCTGGGCGCTTCGCTCAGCCAGGACAACGTGCTGTTCACCACCAACCTGACCAACCTGCCGATCCGCAGCGCCGGCGGCCGCGACATCCCGCAGGGCGGCATCCATATCGAGCGGGTGCGGCTGATCTGGCAAGACCGCCTGTTCGAGCGCATCACGCTTTCGAACTACAGCCAGGTGCATTCCACCCTGCTGCTTTCCCTGCACTTTGCCGCCGACTTCCGCGACATGTTCGAGGTTCGCGGCTCGACCCGGCTGAAGCGCGGGACCGCGCGCACAGCCGAAACGGACGAGAATTCCGTCGTGCTCCGCTATGAGGGCCTGGACAAGCTGGTGCGCAGTTCGGTGATCTCGTTCTCGCAGGCGCCGGACCAGCTGGAGGCCGGCCGCGCCGACTTCTTCATCGCCGTGACCAAGCGCAGCAGCAAGGTCTTCTACATCGAGGTCGGCGCCGAACTGGCGGACCGGCCCGACCGCCAGCGCTTTCGCGCCGCCGCGGCGCGCGCCCGTTTCGCCATGCGCGCCAAGCGCCGCCACGGCGCCACGCTGCACAGTTCCGGCCGCGTCTTCAACGACTGGGTCGAACGCGCCCGTGCCGATGTCGCCCTGCTCACGACCGAACTCGCGACCGGGCCTTATCCCTATGCGGGGATTCCCTGGTTCTCCACCGCTTTCGGCCGGGACGGCGTGATCTCGGCCCTGCAGATGCTGTGGCTGAACCCCGGCCTGGCGCGCGGGGTGCTGTCCTTCCTGGCGCACCATCAGGCCACCGAAACCTCACCCTTCAGCGATGCCGAGCCCGGCAAGATCATGCATGAGACGCGCAAGGGCGAAATGGCGGCGCTGAGCGAATTGCCATTCGGCCGCTATTACGGCGGTGTCGATACCACGCCGCTCTACATCTACCTGGCCTGCGCCTATGCCGAGCGCACCGGCGACATGGCCTTTATCGACGGCCTGTGGCCCTCCTTGTGCGCGGCCGCGGAGTGGACGCAAAGGGCAAGCCAGCGCTCCGGTTTCCTCACCTACCAGCGTGCCGCCGAATCCGGCCTCGCCAACCAGGGCTGGAAAGACAGCTTCGATTCCGTCTTCCATGCCGATGGCCGTATCCCGAAAGGCCCGATCGCGCTGGTAGAGGTGCAGGGCTATGTCTTTGCCGCGCTGAAGGGCCTCGGCAAGCTTGCCCGGCGGCGCGGCGACGAGCAGGCCGCCGACCGATTGGAGGCGCGGGCGGAGGAGATGCGCGAGGCGGTCGAGCGCGCCTTCTGGATCGACGAGCTCGAGACCTATGCGCTGGCGCTCGACGGCAATGGCGAGCCGTGCAAGGTGCGGACCTCGAACGCCGGCCATCTCCTGTATATGGGCCTGCCCTCCTCGGAGCGGGCGCAGAAAGTGGCCGAGCAGTTGCTTTCGGCCTCGTTCCATTCCGGCTGGGGCCTGCGCACGCTGGCCGACGACGCCATATTCTTCAACCCGATGTCCTACCACAACGGCTCGATCTGGCCGCACGACACCGCCCTGTGCACGGCCGGAATGGCGCGCTACGGCGTTCGCGACCATGTGGTGAGGCTGATGAGCGGCACCTTCGAGGCCGCCGTGCATTTCAACATGCGGTTGCCGGAACTCTATTGCGGCTTTACCCGCGCGCCGGGCGAGGCGCCGATCGCCTATCCGGTCGCCTGCCTTCCACAAGCCTGGTCGGCAGGTGCGGCCTTCATGCTGATGCAGGCCTGCCTCGGCATCGAAATCGACGGCTGGAAGGGCGAAATCCGGGTCGACCGGCCACGCTTGCCGATCGGCATCGACAGCCTGACGGTGCGCCACCTTCAGGTCGGCCAGGTCCGCGTCGACCTCACCTTCGAGCGGGTAGGCGACCGGGTCGCGGCTTTCCTGGCCGATCGCCACGAAGGGCTGGTGCCGCTGATCGTCACCACCTGAAAACACCGGAACCGTTTCGGCTGGTGGCGCGTTGGGTTCCCGCTGTTGCCGGTCCGCGACCGCAACGCAATTCCTTCAACAGGATGGTCTGGGCCGGCTTCCGGCTCGAAACATTTGGAAGAGGCTTTTGGAATTCTTATGACAGGTCCGGTGACAGTTGGCGGTTCGGATATTTTCCACTCCCTTTCGGTCATCTGGATGCTGGCAGGGGCCAGCCTGCTGCTGTCGCTAGTGGCCGTTGCCGTTTCGGTGCGGCGCTTGCGGCGCAGGCGGCCGGCCCGTATCGTCCCGATGCGGGAAGCGATCGCCGAACCCCGCAACGTGATGCGGGAATCGCAGAAGAACGGTCACTCCGCGGATGCGGCGCTGATCCACTGGTCGCCGCAGATGCTGCGCTCCGTCCTCGCCGACGAATTGCCGGACGCGCAAGTGATCGTCGTTTCCAACCGCGAGCCCTACATCCACAACCTGTCGTCGCAAGGGGTCGAACTGGTGGTGCCGGCCAGCGGCTTGGTTTCGGCGCTGGAGCCGATTACCCGCGCGTGCGCCGGCACCTGGATCGCCTATGGCGGCGGCACGGCGGATCGCCTGACCGTCGACGAGAACGACCGCATTGCGGTGCCGCCCGACAACCCTTCCTATACGTTGCGGCGTGTCTGGCTGAGCGAGGAGGAGCATCAGGGCTACTATCTCGGCTTTGCCAATGAAGGGCTTTGGCCGCTCTGCCACATCGCCTTCACCCGCCCGCTGTTTCGCGCTTCGGACTGGGAGACCTATGAAGCCGTCAACCGCAAGTTCGCCGACACCGTGGTGGCCGAGGCGCGCAACGAACGGCCGATCGTGCTGGTGCAGGACTATCACTTCGCCCTGTTGCCGCGCATGATCCGCGAGCGCCTGCCGGAAGCCATCGTCATCACCTTCTGGCACATTCCGTGGCCGAATTCGGAAGTGTTCAGCATCTGCCCCTGGCGCGAAAAAATCCTCGACGGGTTGTTGGGCAGTTCCATCATCGGCTTTCACACGAGGTTCCATTGCAGCAACTTCGTCGAGAGCGTCGACCGCTTCCTCGAAAGCCGGATC
Source organism: Aquamicrobium soli (assembly GCF_042646345.1). Lineage (NCBI taxonomy): Bacteria > Pseudomonadati > Pseudomonadota > Alphaproteobacteria > Hyphomicrobiales > Phyllobacteriaceae > Aquamicrobium > Aquamicrobium soli. Next base: position 29,598 of record NZ_JBHRTK010000034.1, read on the forward strand.
GAGCGCGAGGATTCGGCCATTTCCTATGGCGGCGAGACCAGCCTGGTTCATGCCTATCCGATCTCCATCGCATGGCCGCCAGACCTTCTGGCCAAGCTGCCGCCGGTGGAGGAGTGCCGTGCGCGGGTACGCCGCCGGTTCGGGCTGGCCGACGACGTGAAGCTTTGCGTCGGGGTCGAGCGGCTCGACTACACCAAGGGCATCCTCGACCGCTTCCAGGCGCTCGACGCGCTGTTTTCGCAGCATCCCGAATGGATCGGCAAGCTGGTGTTCCTGCAGATCGCCGCGCCGAGCAGGGGCAGCCTGCCGGCCTACCGCGCGCTGCATGACGAATGCGAGGCGCTGGCCGACGAACTCAACCAGCGCTACGGCAAGGACGGCTACAGGCCGGTGGAGATGGTGGCCCAGCATCACACCCAGGCGGAGGTCTATGAGATCTACCGCGCCGCCGACATCTGCATGGTGACCAGCCTGCACGACGGCATGAACCTGGTCGCCAAGGAGTTCGTCGCGGCCCGGGACGACGAGCAGGGCGTGCTCTTGCTGTCGACCTTTGCCGGGGCGTCGAAGGAGCTTCTGGAGGCGCTGATCGTCAATCCCTATGACGCGGCCATGATGGGCGAGGCCCTGCTGCAGGCGCTGACCATGCCCGGCCAGGAACAGACGGAGCGCATGCGCCGCATGCGCGAGGTGGTGCGCGACAACGACGTCTATCGCTGGGCCGGCTCGATGCTGCTCGACGCGGCACGGCTGCGCAAGCGGGGCGACCTCGACCGCGTCACCGGCGGCGATATCCCGCCGCAGGCCAACGTCATATCGATGTTCGCGCGACGGGTGTCGGCATTGTGAAGGCATTGCCGCAACCGCCGCCGCTGAATTTCGAGGCCGACGAATTCGCGCTTTTCCTCGACATCGACGGCACTCTTCTGGAACACGCCGCCCATCCCGACGCGGTTAGGGTCGACGACGACCTGCTGGCGCTGCTCCAGGCGGCGGAGCGGCAACTGGGCGGGGCGCTCGCCTTCGTCACCGGACGCTCCATCGCTGCCGTCGACCGGCTGTTTGCGCCGCTCAGGTTGCCGGCCGCCGGCCTTTACGGGCTCGAGCATCGGTTGAGCGCGAACGGCCCTGTCGAGGCGGCAGGGGAGCCGGCCGACATCGCCGCGCTGGCGGAGGAGATCGCGGCCGAATTCGACGGGGCGAATGTCTATATCGAGCGCAAGGGGCCGATCCTGGCGCTGCATACGCGAGCCGCGCCACAGCTGCTGGCGCGAGCGATCCGGCTGGTGGAGCAGGCGCTGGACCGTCTTCCGCCTGGCTATCGCGTGCTGCCCGGCAACGCGGGCGTGGAACTGATGCCGCTGGAGGCCGCCAAGGGCGCTGCCATCCGCCGGTTCACGGAACTCCCGGCCTTCACCGGCAGGCGGCCGGTTTTTCTCGGCGACGATACGTCGGACGAAAACGGGTTCCAGGCGATCAACGAGGACGGCGGCATCGCCATCCGCGTCAGGCCGCAGGGCGACACCCTGGCTCCCTACGGCCTGGGCGGTGTACCCGAAGCGATTTCCTGGCTGAAACGCTGCGCCGGCTATCCCCCAACGAAGGCCGCATCTTCCTGAGCCCGGACCAGCTTGTTTCATCGCTGGTGCCTCGCAAGGGCGCCGACTGACTTTTTAGATGGCAAACCGCAGCGAGAGCGGCGATGATCCCGCGACTATCTTGGCAGGAAGGAGGTGTTTCCCATGGCGAAACTCGTCTTTGCGTTGAACATGTCGCTCGACGGCTATGTCGACCACATGGCATTCGCGCCGAACCCGGTGCTCTTTCGGCACTTCATCGATGACGTGCGCGGCGTGGCCGGCGCCATCTACGGCCGCCGCATGTATGAGGTGATGCGGTATTGGGACGAAGAACACCCCGAATGGGACGAGGCGGAGCGCGACTACGCGGCGGCGTGGCGCAACCAGCCGAAATGGGTGGTGTCGCGCACGCTGAAATCGGTCGGGCCGAACGCCACCCTGGTCGAGGGGGATATCGGCACGGCGATACCGCGACTGAAGGCGTGGCTCGAGGGCACGATCGAAGTGTCCGGCCCGGAACTGGCGGCTAGCCTGGGCGATCTCGGTCTCGTCGACGAATATCGCCTGTATATCCATCCCGTCGTGCTCGGCGGCGGCAAGCCGTTCTTTGCCGGCCCGCGCCCTCGGCTGCGCCTCGTCGGAAGCGATCGCATCGGCGAGGACGTGATCCGGCTCACCTATGTTCCGGCATGATCCGGGCGAGGCGGCCGATCGGCCTCGTCCGAAGGGTGACGTTCACTGCGATGTGACGAAGCGCTCCAGCTTGCCCAGCGTCTGCAGGCCCAGTTCCACCGCGCCGAAGCCCTTGGCTTCCTGGAACTCGGCGGCCGTGCTGAAGACCATTCCCAGCGTCACTTTCGTGAACCCGTCCTGGTCCTCGAACGACGCCCACGCATCGGCGTGTTTTGGGCCGTTTTCGCGCCACAGAAGCGCGTAGCCGAGCCGTTCTTCGGTCCTGACCTCGCCATAGAGATGATGGTTCGGAAAGACCGTACCATCCGGTCCGATCATGTCGAAGACCCATTCGCCGCCCTGGCGCAGGTCGATCCGCTTGGTGCGGCAGGAGAACCCGTCCGGCCCCCACCATTGCGGCAGGGTTTTGGGGTTCATCCAGGCTTTCCAGACCACGGCCCGCGGCGCTCGTATAAGCTTCTGCAAGATCATGGTGCGGCCGGCCGCGCTGGCGAGATTGTCCAGCCCCGCACCGAAGCCCTCGCGGTAACCGCCTTCCATGTCTTCAGCCAGCGAGGAGAGCTGGACCGTCACCGCCAGCCGGCTCTTTTCGCCGAGGTCCACGAAGTCGGCCGTGACCAGCGCTGCCGACTGCGTCGTGCCTTCGGAGGAGATCACTTCGTAGTTCACGCTGCGCTCAGCCGGCTGCAGTTCCAGCCAGCCGCATTCGCAGCGGATGTCGGGCTGGCCTTCGACCTTGCACAGCGAGATCTCGCGGCCGCCGACCCTGGTGTCGGCCTCCAGGAATTCCACCGTGACCGACGGGGTCGGAGCAGCCCATACCGCGCGAGCAGCCGGTGCGGTCCATGCCTGCCACAGCACCGATGCCGGAGCGGCCACGTCCCGCTCGAAGGCCAGCGTGGCAAATCGGTTTCTGCCGTCATGGGCCGGAGCAACAGCCGCACTCGCCTGTTTCGGATTCTGCGTCATTTTCCACGCTCCTTCATCACATCCATCACAAAGGCATCCAGCCGATCCAGCCGCGCTTCCCATATGGCGCGCTGTTCATCCATCCAGCTTCGTGCCGGCTCCATGGCTTCGGGCCGGATGGCGCAGGTGCGCACCCGTCCGTCCTTCGACGTCACGATCAATCCGGCTTCTTCCAGCACGGAAAGGTGGCGCATTACCGTCGGCAGGCGCAGCCCCGTGGGTTCGGCCAGATCCGTCACCCGCGCCGGCCCCGTGGCCAGGCGGGAGAGGATCGAACGCCGCGTCTGGTCCGCCAGCGCATGGAACAGGAGCGAAAGATCAGGATCATGCTTAGCCATATAGCTAAGTACCATGCCGTAGCCATGGCATGCAAGGAAAAACTTCGCCGGTTCGCTAAGTTTTGTGCGTGCGGACCTATAAGCCCTCGGCAGTCTGAAGGACACCCTCGTCAGTCTACGGACAACGGCCCCTTGCGCCCGGTCGGGCTGCCGTCGGGGTTCAGGCCATATTTGCGGTAGAACGCGGCCTGGTCTTTGGCGAGCTGGGCGTCCATCATGGCGTCAGCCCGCTTGCGTTGGGCTTCCCGCATGGCGAGCCCGGCAGGCGTGGTCACCAGGCTCGCCGCACCGGTCGGGTCCCATGCCGCCGGCATGCTCATCACCGCCTGCGCGGTTCCTACCGCGGCGGCTTCCGCATTGAGCTGCTTTTCCAGGGCGCGTGTCTCGTCGGAAAACATCGGGTTGTCGAAACTCGATTTCGACGTGCCCTGGCAGGCTGCGAGCGCGGCCAGCATCGCGAGCGCGACGATCGGTTTCGTAGCCCCCGATGCTCGGCCGGTTGCCTTGCGTGTCGCGGCGTCGCCTGCGACGAAACCGGGCATCTTCGATTGCATGGGTCGCACCGCCTCCATTTTCAGGCGGAGCTATCACTGCTCATCGAAGGATGCCCCCTCCGAATAGAGGGGGGCACGGGTCAATCACTGCTCATCGACAAGGGAAGCGTTGCCCGGATCAGCAGGGCGACCAGATCGGCCTGGCGATGGGTGTGCGTTTTCTGGAGCAGGTTCTTCAGATGGAAGGTAATGGTCGTCTGCTTGACGCCGAATTCCTCCCCGATCTCTTCGAGCCGCTTTCCGGCCACCAGGGCTGCTGCCAGCCGGGACTCCGCCGCCGTACAGCCGAACAGGGACGCCAGCACCTCGGCGGAGATTTCCGCCTCTCTGTCGGGATCGACCACGAGCGCCATGGCGTGCCGGCCGTTGCTGCCCGGCAGGGCAAGCGACGAAAGATGGAGGATCAGGGGGCGGCCTTCCTCCCGTTCGACGGCCAGGGTCTGGCTGGCGCTGCCGGCCTGCAGGACGGCGAGCGCGTTCTTCAAGGAGTGTGGCGGTCGCGCCAGCCGCGCAAGCAGGCCCGCCGATGTCAGGGAAAGTCCGTCCGCCTGCCGGACCAACTGGCGGCCGGCCTCGTTGATCATGCGCACTTCGCCGCTCTCCTCCAGCACGAATATTCCGATCGAGAGCCGATCCAGCGCCGCCGCCAGCGCCGCCAGCGTGATCTCCCCGTCCCGGACGGCCTGTTCGATCATCTGTTGCTGTCTGGCGTAAAGATCGGCGAGCAGCGATTGGCGAACGCGTTCGACCAGTCGCAATCGCGACCGGATGGTCGCCAGCAGGTCGTCGTAGTCGACGGGCTTCACCAGATAGTCGTCTGCGCCGGCCCTCTTGCCGTTCAGCACGTCGGCCCGGTCGCCAAGCGCCGTCAGGAAAATGAAGGGAACCTCGGCGAGGTCGGGCCGGTTGGCCCGCAACTGCGCCATCAGCTCATATCCTCCGAGCTCGGGCATGGTGATGTCGCACAGGATGAGGTCGGGGCGAACCGCTTCCAGTTCAAGCAGGGCTTCACGGCCGTTGCCCGCCTCGACCACATGGTAGCCGGCCGAAACGAGTTCCTCGACGATGTCGGAGCGCAGGTCGGCCTCGTCCTCGACGCAGAGAATGGTTTTCCTCCGGTCGGAAGCGATGTCCGGTTCAAGGGAAGGGGCCGTAGTCATGCTGCCAACGCGTCCTCTTTCGGAATCCTGAGAACAAAGGTCGAGCCGCCGCCCTCTCGCGGAAGGGCGTTCACGTCACCGCCGTGCATCTGGGCAATGGCGCGCACGACATGCAGCCCGATGCCGGTTCCCTCGATGCCGACGGTATTGCTGGCGCGAAAGAATCGCTCGAACAGCTTGTCGCGCTCGTCGTCGGGGATGCCGACGCCACGGTCGCTGACCGTGACATGGACCCAGCGCTCGTCGACATCGGCGGCGATCTCGATCGGGTCCGGCGGCGATGAATATTTGACCGCATTGGAAATGAGATTGGCGAGACCCTGGTCGATCAGAAGCGGATCGCACGATACCCAGCCGGCGAGCCGGTCCAGTTCGATGTCGAAGCGACGGTCGGGCGTCGTCTCCTTTTGCCGCTCGCAGGCTTCGACGATGAGCTTGCCGAGGTCGCACCGGCGAGGGGCGAAGTCGATTTCGCCCGCATCCAGCTTGGTGGCGTTGAGCGTGCCGGAAACCAGCCGCGTCAGGCGCAGGATCGCCATCCTGATCTTCCCGGCGCGTTCGCGTATCTCTTCTTCGCTCATTTTCCTGCCCCGGCGGATCATGCGCTGGGCGCTGGAATCGACGATGGAGAGCGGCGTCCTGAACTGGTGCGAAACCATGGAGACGAAGCCCTTGTAAAGCTCGCGCAGCCTCATCTCGCGTTCCAGCGACTCCTCGAGGTCCCGGGTGCGTTCCTTGACGGTGGTCTCCAGCCGGTCGCGATGCTCGACCAGTTGTATGCGGGCGAGGTGCGCATCGGTCACGTCGCGAATGATGAGGACGCCGCCGACGATCGCCGAGCCGGACCTGACCGGATAGGTGAATTTTTCGATATAGCGGCCGCCGTCCGGGGTCGGATGGGCCGGCATGTGAATGCTTTGCCCGGCCAGCGTATCGCGCATCATGTTCAGGATCACATGCCCCCGCGGCAACCGGTAGGTCTCGCTGATCAGGCGGCCGACGACGTCGGAACCACAGGGCGCGGGAAACATTTCGCCCATCACCGAATTCCAGTGCGTGCACCGGCCATCCGCATCGAAGGCGATCACGCCGTCTCCGCTCGATTCCAGCAGCAGGTTCGAGAAATCCCTGTCCCGGCGCAGCGCTTCCTCGGCGCGTGCGGCGCTGCGCAAGCTGGCCAGCAACCGGGCGACAATGAAGACGCCGCAAGCGAAGATGAGCAGGATGGCGACGATGGCCTGCCATAGCACCGATGAATATCGATCCCGCTGCCGGCCGATATTTTCCCGCTCCGCGAGGAAAACCCGGGTGGTCGCTGCCTTCAGCTTGCCGACATCGGTTCGCAGCCCTTCCAGCGCCGCCGGCGCTATCGCGCCTGCCTGCCCGAGCGCAGCCTGAAGGGTTTCGTCGAAGGCCATGAGGTTGCCGTGCGCGGAACCGATGGTGGCGTCCTCGCCCGCATCCGCCAGCGCACGCCCGAGCGTTCCGTGCGAAACGACATCCAGGCGGCTGACCGCCAGATCCATCTGCAGGCGAAGCCGCTCGGCGTCGTCTGCCGACCGCCTGCCGCCGTTCCAGTCATAGGCGTCGAGGATCAGGCGCTGTTCCTCGTCATGGGCCTGAAACAGCGCGTAGATGAGGCTTTCGCCGGAGCCGCTCGCGAGTTCGGCTTCGGTCTGTATAAGCCGTTGCAGCGCGAAGCCGAGCAGCAGGGCGCAGGCGACCACCGCCCCGATGGTGACGCCCGACAAGGTCCATTTCTTCGTTGCGAGGCTCATCGGATCTCTATTCTGGTGAGTTGCCAGACCCACCTGGCGTCATGGCGCTTGTCCTGGATGTCCGGGTTGTCGTCGCGCGGATAGACGATCCAGATCGGTCCCTTGTCGCGGCGGGTCAGCGGCTTGCCGTCCATGCGCATCGCGAGCAAAGCGCCGTTTTCGATCGCCTCGGAAACCGGCGTGACGATCTCGTAGTCGTTGAGGGCGAGCGCGCGAAACGATCGCGCGTCGCCGGCGCCGACGAAATCGATGACGTCCGCAAGGAGGACGCCCTCGAACAGATTCCTGCCGTCCGTCCACGGCGTCGACGTCTCGATCCGGTGCTGGGGCAGGGCGGCGAGCATCGCGGCGTCGAAGGCCACGCCACCCTCGGGGTTGGTCTCGCCGGGCATCCCGGTGACCGTAAGCAGCACCGGTCCCGTTGGCCGGGGGAAGTCATATGATTGAGCGACGCCAGCCGTAAGCAGCATTCCCAGTGCGATGAAGTTCCGAAGCGTACGATAAGCGCCCCGTTGCACATGAAAGGCCAGGAACCGGTTAAGCAATTTCCACCCTCCCGTCAAAAAGCTGCAGTCCTGAACAGGTAGCAGTTTCGGCGTTCTAGTCTTCGAAAATTCTTCCGCCCCCTGTGAACGAAGGGGGCCGCCCGTGATTTTTCGGCCTAAGGGCGCTCCGGCAAGCCAATCCGACGACGAAAGGGGCGCCCGGAGCAAACGCCGGGGCGGCTCCCGTTCCAATAAATCAGGGAAAGATCATGAGACGCACTGCAATAGTGGGCTTCCTTGCCCTTGCACTTGCCGGCTGCAGCCAGACGAGTAGCGGTTCGGCGATCGCGACGCCTGCCGGTGCAAAATCACCGGCGCGGGCGGCGCAGAAAACACCGGCCCCGAAACAGGGCTCCTGCGAGCAAGCGATGCAGGCGCAGACCAATGCCGCGATGCTGGGCAGCGTGCTCGGCATGGCCGGCGGCCTTGGCGGTTTTGCCGGCAACGGAGGCGCGATCGCGGGCCAGGTGGCTGCGACCGGCGGCAGCCTGATCGCCAACAGCCAGGCCAACAGCGCGCGCGCCGCCATGATGCGGGATTGCTATCAATGATGCGGAAACTGCTTTCAAAGGCGGCCGTCGCGGCTGCGTTCGTCCTCGGCCTTGCCGTCACCGACGCCGCGGCGCTGGACGCGCGCGAGGCGGGGGCCGTGGTCACTATCCTGGAAAAGCTGTCGGCGGAAACGGGGAAGACCGTTTTCTACGACGAGGAGGCCGCACAGGAATGGTTCGAGATCGATGACGAATCCTCCCAACTCATTCCGGCCGCGGGTTTCAGCGACGATACCTGGAAGGCCGCCTTCGACCACACGATGATGGGCTTCATCGCATCCATCCCACAAGCCGAACTGGAGCAGATGATGGAGGAATTCGCGGACAAGCTCGGCGAACTCGGCAAGATGACACCGCAGCAGAAGCAGGCGGCGCGAGAAATGCTGCGGGCGGAGATGGGCAATTTCGACGCCATCCGCGAGCAGGGCGCGCGATACCGCAGCGCCGTCGCGCCTCACGCCGCCCGGTTGAGGCTGCTCTCGCTACAGAAATAAGAGCGTAACCGGGAGGGACCCTCGCCTTGAAACCCCAGCTGGGGTTTCGAGCCGGAGGCAGGAAGCCTTAATTGGTGGCTTTCGCCCATAGCCCCTTCGAGGCCGCCTGCGCCTCCTCGGCCGCCGTGCGATAGGCCGCGCTGGCATCGGTTTCCACCGTGGCCAGGCCTTGTTCGAGCAGGTGCTTGCCCACGTCCGTGCCGTCGGCGAGTTTGCAGGTCGAGAGGAAGAAGCCGTGCCCCAGCCGCTGGCGCTTGGTGCAGGTAATCCGCTGGCCGGAAATGACCCGCGTCAGCTCGTCCATTGCCGCATCGAGGCAGGGCCGCTCGCCGCAGGCGACGCCGTCTTTCGGCGGATCGATGCCTTGCAGCCGGTAACGCGCGCCGCCCATCGCGACCGTAACCGCGTCGCGCATGGTGGCCGTGCCGGATGCCGGTTCGTCGGCGCTGGCAGGCAGCGTGAAGCCTGCCAGCAGGAGGATAGCCAAGGCCGCGCGTGCTTTCATTCGTAGTGATCCGTCGACTTCACATAGGCGTGGACGGCCCACACCTCGTCAGGGGTCATCAGCGTTCCGAGAGCCGGCATCGTCCGGCGCCCGTTGATGGCGGTTTCCAGAAACTGCTCGTCGCTCAGTTTCGAGGCGAAGAGGTTGGGGCCGCGCCCGCCCTTGCCGAGGTGGCAGATATAACAGCGCGACCGGTAGATCACCCGGCCTTCCGCGATCGCGTCCGGCTGGCCGAGCACGGGGTTGACGATGGCGTCATCGGCAACGGCGGTGTCGAAGGAGAGGGAAGCGACCGCCGCCGCAAGGGCGGCAGCCGCTAACCCGGCACCAGTCACCGCAAGCCACGTCCTGCTATTGCTTGCCATAGACGGGCAACGCGGTTTCGATGAGTTGCGGGTTGAAGCTCGTGGTGTCCTTCACCTCGCCGTCGACGGCGAAGACCCACAGCATGCCGCCCTTCGGCCCGGAGAAGTAGAAGCTGGGATCGCCGCCGAGGCCGGACAGGATCGCCACATACTGCTTGCCGTCGAGCTCGTAGGTGATCGGCGAGGCGTTGATGCCCGAGCCGGTCTGGAAGCGCCACAACTGCTTGCCGCTGTCGGCGTCGACAGCCATGAAGTTGCCGAGCTGGTCGCCGGTGAACAACAGGCCGTTCTTCGTCGCCAGCACGCCGGCGAACATCGGAAGCGCGCTCGGCAGTTCCCACAGCCACTTCTTGTTCGCCACGTCGAAGGCTTTGAGGTAGCCCGTCTTATCCTTGTGCCGGTACATCTGGTAGTCGACGCCCATGTAGAGGGAGCCGGCCTTGTAGACCACGTCTTCCGGCTTCCAGGCCTTGAGCGACATGACCCAGTCGTTGGTATTGAGATAGACGATGCCCTTGTCCGGGTTGGAAGCGATCGGGAACCAGTTGGTGCCGCCCTCCAGGCCGGGAATGATGGGCTCCACCTTGTCGCCGCCGCTCTTGGGCCTCTTGTCTTCGTTGACCGTCGGACGGCCCGTCTTCGGGTCGAGGCCGCTCGTCCAGTTGATGCCCTCGACGGTGGCCGACGCATAGATGAACTCGCCGGTCACGCGGTCGAGCACATAGAGGAAGCCGTTCCGGTTGGCCTGGACCGCCACCTTGCGCGGCTTGCCGTCGATGGTGACGTCCATCAGCACCGGCGCGTTGTTGCCGTCATAGTCCCAGGCGTCGTTGGGCGTATACTGGTAGCCCCATTTGATCTCGCCGGTATCGACATCGATCGCCAGCAGCGAGCAACTCCATTTGTTGTCGCCCTTGCGCAGGTCCGAGTTCCACGGGCCGGGATTGCCGGTGCCCCAATAGAGCAGGTTCGTCTCGGGGTCGTAGGCGCCGGTCTGCCAGGTGCTGGCGCCGCCGGTCTTCCAGGTTTCCCCTGGCCAGGTGTCGTGCTCGGGTTCGCCCGGCCCCGGGATCGTATGGCGGGTCCAGAGCTCCTTGCCCGTCTCCGCGTCATAGGCCCGGACGTAACCGCGCACGCCGTATTCGGCGCCGGCGATGCCGACGATGACCTTGCCCTTGACCACCAGCGGAGCGCCGGTCGAGGCGTAGGCGTTCTGCCACTCGTCGATCTTCTTTTCCCAGGCGACGCTGCCGTCCTTGATGTTGAGGGCGACCAGACGCGCATCGAGGGTGCCGACATAGACCTTGTCGCCGGAGATCGCGAGGCCGCGATTGACCGGCCCGCAGCACAGCACCGCTTCAAGCCCGTCCTCGTATTCGGGCTCCCAGTACCACTTCACGGTGCCGGTGCGCGCATCGAGCGCGAACACGCGTGCATAGTCCGCGGTGAAATAGAGTGTGCCGTTATGGAAGAGCGGCGTCGCCTCGAGCCCGGCGAACTTGCCGCCGGTGGAATAGCCGAAGACCGGCTTCAACTGCGAGACGTTTTCCTTGGTGATCTTGTCGAGGGTACTGTAGCGCTGGTTCAGGTAATTGCGGCCGTACATCAGCCACTCGCCACCGTTGTCTTGCGCCTTGAGCAGGGCGTCACTGCTGACATCCGCCAGACTGGCTGTGTGCGCCAAGCCGGCCAATGCCAGCCCACTTACAATGGAAAGCACACTCCTGCGTAGAAACGCCATGTTGGTATCCTCCCTTTGGCAGTCAATGGACCACCATAACATGGGGGATATCAGAGTCGAGTAGCGTCCGCTGTAATGCGGGGAGCCAGAAAGGTACGGATATTGATGCCAGGAGTATGGAAACGCAGAAATATCTAGATGTGTTTTAGATAAGTTCAGTTCATCTGAAAATGTGTTATATAAAAATCGATATTTAGGAATTTATTAATAAATATTTCCAGGTAATTTCGGTATGTATCGAGGCAATGGAAAAGCGTATTTGCATTGATCGATATTTGCGCCACGATCCCGAAGATAAGGCGATGCCGGCCTAGCGGGCCAGCCCCTGCGTGCTTTGGCGGGCGACCAGCTTGAAGCCCAGGTCGATCGGGCCTTCGGGCACCGGCCGCCCCTCGATCTTGTCGATCAGGATGCGGATCGCTTCCTCTCCCATCTCGAGGCGGAAGGTCTTGACGCTGGTCACGGACGGATTGGCGACCGCCATCATCTCGAGGTCGTTGAAGCCGCAGATGCCCATCCTGGAGGGCACCGGAATGCGGCGCCGCTGGCATTCGAACAGGACGCCCAGCGCGAGGTCGTCATTGTTGCAGAAGACCGCGTCGGCAGCGAGGTCCTTCTCCAGGAGCAGGCAAAGGAGCTCGCAGCCGAGTGTGACAGTCGAGGCGCGCGGCGTGGTGACGATGAGCCGCTCGTCGAACACGCCGGCCCGTTCCAGGGCCGCGGTGTAGCCCTGCAGGCGGCGCTGCGTTCGCGGGTCCATGCGGGCGCCGAGGAATGCGATGCGCCTATAGCCGCGCTCGACCAGGTGGGCGGTCGCCACATAGGCGCCGTCCACATGGGAAAAACCCACCATCATGTCTATGGGGTCTTCGCCGATTTCCATGATCTGGACGATCGGGCAGGTCGCCTGGGCGAGCATGGCGCGGGAAGCGGCGGACTGGTCGGTGCCGGCGATGATGAGTCCGGCCGGCTTCTGGTTCAGGAAGATGCGGAGAAGGTTTTCCTCCTCCAGGTTGGAGTAACGCGTATTGCCGAACTGGACATCGTAGGGGCTGTCCTGTGCGATCGTGTAGATGCCGCGCAGCACGTCGGCGAAGACGTTGTTGGTCAGCGACGGAACGAGGATGCCGATGACGTTCGTTCGCGCCGAGGCCAGCGCCTGCGCGGCGGGATTGGCGATGTAGCCCAGTTCCTCGACGATCTTGTTGACGCGTTCGCAGACGTCCGCCGACACCATGTCGGGCCGGTGCAGCACGCGTGACACCGTGGCCGCGCTGACGCCGGCTATCCTCGCCACATCCGAAAGCCTGACCCGTCCCTCGATCATTCCGCTCCACCTCGACCGCTTGTCGCATTCATTTTGGATTTTGAAAAGTGATATTGACTCTGCAAGCGCTTTCATCCAGTAAAGCTTCCTGACTTGAAGGAGAAGAGCCGAGTGGGAGAGGGTACGCCGAACGCCGCCGATGCCGCCGAAAAGGCGAGCTATGTACTGGTCATGGGCGTAAGCGGAGCCGGAAAATCCACGATCGGCAAGGCTTTGGCCGGCAGGATTGGGGCCGGCTTCATCGAGGCCGACGATTATCACCCGGCAGAAAACATTCGCCTGATGTCGAACGGCGAGCCTTTGAGCGACACGCATCGGTGGCCATGGCTGCAAACGGTTGCAGAAGCGGCGCGCCGCGAAAGGCAGCGGCACGGCCGGCCCGTCGTCATCGCCTGTTCCGCGCTGAAGCGAAGCTACCGCGATGTCCTGCGCCAAGCGCTGGGGCCGCTGTCGATCGTCCACCTGTCCGGTTCGGTGGAAACCATCCGGGCCAGGCTGGAAGGCAGGCGCGGCCATTTCATGCCGATCGAACTGCTCGGCAGCCAGTTGGCTATCCTGCAGCCGCCCGGCGCGGACGAGGAGGGCGGCAGCCTGTCGATCGACGACAGCGAGGCCGGCGTGCTGTCGAAGGCCTTGCGGCTGCTCAATGCCGGCCATGGCGGCGTCGGTGCGCGCGGCGAATCGGGCATGGCGAGGGGTGACCTCCATGAGTGAAGAAATCTGGCGCTGGGGCGCGGGGGAGATCGCCTCCGCCATTCGCAAGAAGGACGTTTCCTGCCTCGAGGTTTTCGAAAGCTGCCAGCGGCGGGTTTCGCAGGTCAATCCGGCGGTCAACGCCATCGTCGATACGATGGAGGCCGAGGGCAGGGCAGCGGCGCTGGAAGCCGACGCCGCCCTCGCGCGCCAAGAAGACGTTGGGCCGCTGCATGGAGTGCCGGTCACCATCAAGGTGAATATCGACGTCGCCGGCCGGGCGACGACCAATGGCGTGGCCGCCTTCTCCGACCGTATCGCGACGGAGGATTCGCCGCTGGTGGGCAAGTGGCGCGACGCCGGCGCCATCGTCGTCGGCAGGACCAACACACCGGCGATGTCGTTCGGCCTGTTCACCAACAACAACCTTTACGGACGCACGCTGAACCCGTGGAACGCCGAGCTTTCCCCCGGCGGGTCGAGCGGCGGCGCGGCGGTGTCGGTCGCCACCGGCATGGTTCCGCTCGCCCACGGCAACGACAGCGGCGGCTCCATCCGCTACCCGGCCTATTGCTGCGGCATATTCGGCATCCGCCCCACCTTCGGGCGCGTCGCCCATTACAGCGGCACCTCCCCGGCCGACCTGCCGATCATGTCGCAGCTTGCCGTGGTCAACGGCCCGTTCGCGCGCTCAGTCGCCGACCTGCGCCTGGCGCTTTGGGCCATGGCTGGGCACGACCCGCGCGATCCGTGGTCCGTGCACGAGCCGGTGGTGCGGGGTCCGGCTCCGGGTCCGAGCAAGGTCGCCATGCTGGCGGACCTGCCCGGCGTGGAACGGGACCCTGAGACGGTCGCCGCCGTTCGCCAGGCCGCCGCATGGCTGGCGGATGCCGGCTACCAGGTCGAGGAAGTGACGCCGCCGCGCTTTGCCGAGGCGTCGGCCCTGCGCGATCGCCTGCTGATCCACGAAATCCGGCAGGGCATGCTGGAAATGATCGAGGCGCATGCGCCGCCCGAAGAGATCAACGAGGCCCGCGCCCTGCTCGGGGCGGTGCCGCCGGTGGACTTCGACCAGTTCCGGGAAGGCCTGGCGCGACGCACGACCATCATCCGCGAATGGCTCCTGTTCATGCGCGACTATCCGCTCGTGCTGACGCCCACGGCCTGGCGCAAGCCGCAGCCGGTCGACTTCTACCGTGATCCTGTCGCCCTGACCGAGGCCATGGTGCTGGAGCTTTCGCCGCTGCATGTGCCGCCGCTGCTCGGCCTGCCGTCGATGGCCGTCCCGACGGGCCCGGTCGCCGGCGTGCCGATGGGCGTCCAGCTCATGGCTTCGCAGTTCGAGGAAGAGCGCCTGCTTGTCGCGGCCGAAGCGATCGAAAGGCGTGTCGGCCTGTTGAAACCCATGGACCCGGTTTTCTCGGCGATCGGTGACGATCGCTGAGAAGGCCACCCGAGTTGCGGACCGAAGTGGGCCGCTTTCAGAAGCCACCGGTGCTGTACCGGCGGCATCGTTCACCGGAACCGGCTCGAAGGGCCGGACAATGAGGAGGGAATGGAATGCGTAAGATCCTGACGGCGCTCGGTACCGCGCTGGCTTTGGGAAGTGCCGTATCGATGGCTTCCGCCGAAGAGATCGTCATTGCGACCGTCAACAACGGCGACATGATCATCATGCAGAAGCTGTCGAAGGAATTCGAGGACAAGACCGGCATCAAATTGCGCTGGGTCGTGCTCGAAGAGAACGTGCTGCGCGAGCGCCTGGCGGCCGACATCGCCACCAAGGCCGGCCAGTTCGACGTGATCTCGGTCAACTCCTACCAGACGCAGCTCTGGGCCAAGATGGGCTGGCTGACCAAGCTCGACGATTTCAGCACCAGCTACGATTATGACGACTTCATCCCGGCGACACGCCAGAGCCTCAGCGTCGACGGCGTCATGTACGGCGCGCCGTTCTACGGCGAAAGCCTGATCACCTTCTACCGCAAGGACCTGTTCGAGAAGGCCGGCATCGAGATGCCGGAGAAGCCCACGCTCGACGATATCGCCAGCTTCGCCGAGAAGATCACCGACAGGGAAAACGGCATCAGCGGCATCTGCCTGCGCGGCAAGCCGGGCTGGGGCGAGAACACGCCGCTGATCACCACCGTCGTGGCGGCGCTGGGCGGCGAATGGTTCGACATGGAGTGGAAGCCGCGCCTGACCAGCGAGCCGTGGCGCCAGGGCCTGAACTGGTACCTCGACGTGATGAAGAAGGCGGGCCCGGCGGGTGCGTCCACCAACGGCTACAACGAGAACCGCGTCCTGTTCAGCAGCGGCAAGTGCGGCATGTGGATCGACGCGACGGTCACCGCCGGCTACCTGCTCGACCCGAAGGAATCGAAGGTTTCCGACACCACCGGCTTCGCGCCGTTCCCGATCACCGACAAGAACCCGCAGGCGGCCGGCTGGAGCGGCGCCTGGGCGCTCGCCATCCCGGCAAGCGTCACCAGCAACGCGCCGGCTGCCAAGAAGTTCGTCGAATGGGCGACCTCGAAGGAATATGCGCGCCTCGTCGGCGAAAGCGAGGGCTGGCTCTTGGCCCCTCCGGGAACGCGTAAGTCCACCTACGCGCTGCCGGAATACCAGGAAGTCGCAAAGCCGTTCGCGGACAAGGTCCTTGCCGCGATCTCGGCGGTCAACCCGACCAAGCCGACCGTCAATGAAGTGCCCTACACGGGCGCCGGCTTCATCGACATTCCCGAGTTCCAGGCGCTCGGCACGACGGTAGGCCAGAACATCGCCGCCGCCCTGACCGGAGCCAAGACCGGGGACCAGGCGCTCGAAGAGTCGCAAACCTATGTCGAGCGTACTATGGAGCGCGCGGGTTACTACAAGAAGTAACGACGGGTTCGGGAATTGCGGCCGCAAGCCAGCCATGGCTCGCGGCCGCAAGGCCTCCCGGAACCGCGGGGACAGGAACACAGGACGGGACAAGCAATGTCTGGCCATCGGATGAAAACAGTGAATCGGCTCGCGCTCGCGCCGTCAGTGTTGCTGCTCGTCATCGGCATGATCGTTCCCCTGGCGACGACGCTGTGGCTTTCCTTCCGCCTCTACAACCTGATGAATCCGGCTCTCGACGGCTTTGCCGGCTGGAGCAACTACGCCTTCTTCCTGACGGACCCGGCCTTCCTCCCGGCGATCGTCAACACGTTGCTGATGGTGGGGGGCGTGCTGGCGATCACGGTCGTCGGCGGTATCCTGTTCGGCCTGCTATTCGACCAGCCGATGTGGGGGCGAGGCTTCACCCGCCTGCTGGTGATCGCGCCCTTCTTCGTGATGCCGACCGTGTCCGCGCTGGTCTGGAAAAACATGTTCATGCATCCCGCCTACGGGATATTCGCATGGATCTCGATGAAGCTCGGCCTCCCGCAGGTGGAATGGCTGAGCAACTATCCGCTGCTTTCCATCGTCATCATCGTTTCCTGGCAGTGGCTTCCGTTCGCCACGCTGATCTTCCTCACCGCGCTCCAGTCGCTCGACAACGAGCAGCAGGAGGCGGCGCGGATGGACGGCGCCGGGCCGATCGATCGTTTCATCTATCTCATCCTGCCCCATCTCGGCCGCGCCATCGCCGTGGTGATCCTGATGGAGACGATCTTCATCCTTGCCATCTTCGCCGAGATTTTCGTGACCACCAGCGGCGGCCCGGGCTACGCCTCGACCAACCTGCCGTATCTGATCTACGTGCAGGCGCTGATGCAGTTCGATGTCGGCGCCGCCTCCGCCGGGGCGATCATCGCCGTGATCCTGGCCAATATCGTCGCCGTTTTCGCCATCCGCCTTGCTGGCAAGAACCTGACAGCGTGAGGAACCCGCGATGAGATCGCTACGCCCCATTCTCTTCAAGGCCGCCATCACCTGTCTCGGATGGACGGTGGCGATGCTGATGTTCTTCCCGATCCTGTGGACCGTGCTGACCAGCTTCAAGACCGAGGTCGAGGCCATCGCCTTCCCGCCGGTCTTCCTGCCCGCGCAGTGGACGCTCGAGAATTATTTCGAGGTGCATGCGCGTTCCGAGTATTTTTCCCACTTTCTGAACTCGGTCGTCATCTCGCTGGGCTCGACGGTGATCGGCATGGTGCTGGCCATTCCGGCGGCGTGGTCGATGGCGTTCCAGCCGACGAGCTGGACCCGCCATATCCTGATGTGGATGCTTTCCACCAAGATGATGCCGGCGGTCGGCGCGCTGGTGCCGATCTTCCTCATCTTCAAGAGCGTCGGGCTCCTGGACACGCTGCCGGGGATCACGCTCGTCATCCTTACCGCCAACCTGCCGATCATGGTGTGGATGCTCTACACCTACTTCAAGGAGATTCCCTCCGATATCCTTGAGGCCGCCAGGATCGACGGGGCGACGACCTTGGGTGAACTGGTCTACGTCTTGTTGCCGATGAGCCTGCCCGGCGTCGCCTCGACGATGCTGCTCAACATCATCCTGGCATGGAACGAGGCGTTCTGGACGCTGAGCCTGACCGCCGTGAAGGCTGCCCCGCTGACGGCCTTCATCGCTTCCTATTCCAGTCCGCAGGGGCTTTTCTGGGCCAAGCTTTCCGCCGCCTCGACGCTGGCCATCGCCCCCATCCTCATTATCGGCTGGATCAGCCAGAAGCAGCTTGTTCGCGGCCTGACCTTCGGCGCCGTGAAGTAGGAGACATTGTCATGGGTTCGATCAAGATCGAAGGCCTGAAGAAATCGTTTGGCAACCAGGTCGTCATTCCCGGCGCCGACCTCGAGATCGAGAACGGCGAGTTCGTAGTCTTCGTCGGCCCTTCGGGCTGCGGCAAGTCCACGCTGCTTCGCGTGGTCGCGGGCCTGGAGGAGCCGACGGCAGGGCGGATCCTGATCGACGGGCAGGACGTCACCCACGCCGCTCCGGCCCGGCGCAAGCTGGCGATGGTGTTCCAGTCCTATGCGCTCTATCCGCATATGACCGTCCAGCAGAACATCGCCTTTCCGCTCAAGATGGCGGGTGCTTCGGCCGACCTGATCAAGACGCGCGTGCATGAAGTGGCCAAGAGCCTCGATCTCCTGCCCTACCTGGAACGGCGGCCACGCGCCCTTTCGGGCGGCCAGCGCCAGCGGGTAGCCATCGGCCGGGCAATCATCCGCCAGCCGACGGGTTTCCTGTTCGACGAGCCGCTGTCCAACCTGGACGCCGCGCTCAGGGTAAGCATGCGCAAGGAGATACTGGACCTGCACGGCCGTCTGCGCAGCACCATGATCTATGTCACCCACGACCAAGTCGAGGCCATGACGATGGCCGACCGCATCGCGGTGATGAACGCGGGCCGTGTCGAGCAGTTCGATACGCCGCTCGAGCTCTACAGGAACCCCGCGAACCTGTTCGTGGCCGGTTTCATCGGCTCGCCGAAGATGAATTTCATCAAGGGGGTCAAGGCCGGCGAATACGGGGCGCATACGATCGGCATCCGGCCGGAGACCGTCGCCCTTTCGCACAGCGCCGGCAAGTGGCAGGGCAAGATCGAGCGGGTCGAACATCTCGGCGCCGAAGCGGTCGTCTACGTCATCCTCGATACGGAGGAGACGGTAACGCTCAAGGTCGGGGCCGCCGATGATCTGGCTGCCGACCAGGCCGTCTACGCCACCCCGCAGGAAGATAAGATCTACCGGTTCGCGGCAGACGGAAACGCCATCCGCTCCGCCTGAAACGCCGGCCTAGCTGGAGGCCGGCGATGCCGGCAGGTCGGCGACGGCCAGCCGCGTGCCGCTGACGGCGAGGGCTTCGACGATGTCGGCCGGCGGCGGCCGGTCGGTGGCCAGTTCGGAAATGCCGTCGAGGCCGCATACCCGCACCAGCCCGAGGCGGCCGAACTTGGTGTGGTCGGTGACGACCACGGAGCGCTGCCCGCGCGACAGCACCATGCGGGCGAATTCCGCTTCGGCGAGGTCGTGATCCATGACCCCGACACTGGCGTCGACGCCGCCGGTGGAGATGATCGCGTGCGTGACGCTGAAATTGCTGACGAACTCGATGGCCGAAATGCCGAAGGCCGCCCCGGAATCGCTGCGTAGCTCCCCGCCGGCCATGTAGACCTTGTTGTCGTTGACCGTCGCCAGCGTACGGGCGACATCCGACGAGTTGGTGACCACGGTGAGCCGCCGGTGGCCGAGCAGTTCGCGCGCGAGGAAACTCGTGGTGGTCCCGGTGTCGAGCATGATCGATTCGCCGTCGCGGATGGTCGCGGCCACCATGTGCGCGATCGCCTTCTTGGCTTCGGCATTTTCGCGCATGCGCCGCTCGAACGGCGCTTCGCCGGTCATCGAAGGCAGGCCGATGGCGCCATGCATCTTCACCACGACGCCGTCGTCGGTAAGCGGCTTGACGTCCCGGCGCACCGTTTCCGGCGACACGCCGAGCCGGTCGGCCAGTTCGGTGATGGTGACGGTACCCTGCTCCCCCAGGAGCCGCAGGATTTCACCGTGTCTCTTGGAGTGGATCATCGGCTTCATGCCTTGTGGCGACGAGCGTTCATGACCGTTTCTAGGGCGAATTTGCCCGCTGATGCAAGGTTGTTCGCGTGGGTCGGTCAAAATCCCAAAAAAAACCACAGGATTGCGTTGACAGCCGACGAAACCAAGGTGACACTGCCTGGTGATGGTGAGGTCGATGCTGCGCAAGACAGCACGGCCCCGATACGCCAGTAAGCGAGCAGGGAGGCTCCAGAGATGTTTTCGCGCAACCACGTGACCAAGGCCGCGCTTGGGGCATTGGCCCTGAGCACCGCCCTTATGCTGTCCCCCGCCTCGGCGGAGGATTCCAGCGACCCGATCAAGCTCACCCTACATGACTGGACCGGCCAGCTCATCACCACCCATCTCATGGGCGAGATCCTGAAGAAGGCCGGCAACAACGTGGAATATGTGCAGGCCGACTATCTGGCGCAGTTCGCGGGCCTCGAAACCGGCGACCTCGATGTGGCGATGGAGATGTGGGAAACCACCGGGCGCGAGGCCATGGATGCGGCCACCGCCACCGGCAAGGTCGAGAATTTCGGGCCGAGCGGCCTGCAGGCCAAGGAAGAATGGTGGTTCCCTGAATACATGAAGGAAAAGTGTCCCGGCCTGCCGAACTGGGAAGCGCTGAAGGACCCAGCTTGTGCGGAAGCGTTCTCGACGCCCGAAACCGCGCCGAAGGGCCGCTATCTCGGCGGCGCCGTGACCTGGGGCGGCTTCGACGAGGAGCGCGTGGAAGCGCTCGACCTGCCGTTCGAAGTCATTCACGCCGGCACCGACGCCGCGCTCTTCGCCGAGCTGGAAAGCGCCTATCAGCGCAAGGCGCCGATCATCATGTGGGTCTATGCGCCGCACTGGGCGCCGATCAAGTACAAGGGCGAATGGGTCCAGTTCCCCGAATACACCAAGGAATGCTACGAAGACCCGAGCTGGGGCATCAACACCGATGCCGCCTATGACTGCGGCAAGCCCTACGGCAATATCTGGAAGGTCGGCTGGGCCGGCGTGAAGGACAAGTGGCCCGATGCCTACAAGGCCATCAAGGCCTTCACCATCGACAATGAGGAGATGGGCCAGATGATCTCCAAGGTCGACGTCGACGGGCAGAAGCTGGACGACGTCGTGGCCGAATGGATCGGCGCCAACGAGGCGCGCTGGTCTGAGTGGATCAAGAAGTAATCCGGGACGGGCCGCGGCGCTCCGTCGCCTCCGCCCTCCTCAGTTTTTCCTGAAAGCCGGCGGCCGCGAGGTCGCTGGACGATGATGCGCGGGCGACAATGGCCGAACTGCAACCGAAACTCGTTTGCCGCAATGTCTGGAAGGTCTTCGGCGCGGGAGCGAAGGAATTCCTCGACAAGGCGGGAGCGGTCGCCAGCAGCGAGGAACTGTCCCGCAACGGTCTCGTCGGGGCCGTGCGCGCGGTCAACCTGGAAGTTCGCACCGGCGAGATCTTCGTCATCATGGGGCTTTCGGGGTCGGGCAAGTCGACGCTGGTGCGCTGCCTGTCGCGGCTGGTCGAGCCGACTGCGGGCGAAATCCTGTTCAACGGCGAAAACCTGCTGACGGCCGACGATGCGCGCATGATCGAACTGCGGCGGCATCGGATGGGTATGGTGTTCCAGCATTTCGCGCTGCTGCCGCACATGACGGTGCTGGCCAACGTCGCCTTTCCACTGGAGATCCAGGGCATCGACCGGGCGACGCGCGAGGCCCGCGCCCGCAAGATGATCGAGCTGGTCGGCCTTTCCGACAAGGAGCGCTTCTTCCCGCGCGAACTGTCCGGCGGCCAGCAGCAGCGCGTCGGCATCGCCCGTTCGCTCGCCGGCGAGCCGGAATTGTGGTTCCTCGACGAGCCGTTCTCGGCGCTTGACCCGCTGATCCGGCGGGAGATGCAGGACGAGTTCATGCGCCTGCAATCGGTACTGCAAAAGACCATCATCTTCATCACGCACGATTTCGACGAGGCGATCCGGCTGGCCGACCGCATCGCCATCATGAAGGACGGCGAGGTCGTGCAGGCGGGGACGCCGGAAGACATCGTGCTCAACCCGGCCACCGATTACGTGACGGAATTCACGCGCAACGTCTCCAAGGCCAAGGTGATCCGGGTCGCGTCGGTCATGCGGCCGGTCGATGGCGACGCCTCGTCGATCGGCGGCGAGATCGCGGTGCCGGCGCGCACGACGGTCGCCGGCTCGGCCGCTCTCTTCGGCGAGGCCAAGGAAAAACTTCGCGTCGTCGATGCCGAAGACAGGACCATCGGCGTGCTGCACCGCGCCGACGTGGTCGAACTGATGATGCGCGGCTGAAATGAGCACGCAGGCGCCGCCCTTCGAGGTCAACGTTCCGGCGAGGCACCGGGAGCAGGCGGCGTCGAACCGTGGCAAGGTGCTGTGGGCACTGGCCATCGTCGCCTTCGTGCTGTTTTGGCAGTTCGGCGACCAGTTCAAATGGGCGTTCGATTACCCGAAGGCGTGGCAGATTCCGGCCCAGCGCTGGATCGGCAACGCCATGAAATGGCTGGTCAACAGCGCCAGCTTCGGACTCTTCACCTTCACCGACATGACGCGCTTCATCGCCTGGGTGCTCAACAAGCCCTACGAGCTGGCGCTCAGCCTGCTTTCCACCGGCTTCCTGTCGGGCCAGGGCTCGACCGCGGTGGAAATCCTGCCGCCGCTGTCCTGGCTGGCCGTGATCGCGATCGTCGGACTGATGGGCTACCACGCCGGCGGGCGCAAGCTTGCCCTCATCGTGGTCGCCTGCTTCGGCTTCCTCGCCGTCTTCGGCCAGTGGACCAGTTCCATGGTGACGCTGGCCTCGATCCTCATCGCCGCACCGGTCGGCGTGGTCGGCGGCGTCCTGCTCGGCATCGCCGCCTATCGCTCGCCGGCCTTCGAGCGGACGCTGACGCCGGTGCTCGACCTGATGCAGACGATCCCCGTCTTCGCCTACCTGGTGCCGATCCTGTTCCTGTTCGGCTTCGGGCCGACGGCGGCGGTGGTGGCGACGCTGATCTACGCCATGCCGCCGATGACGCGCGTCACCACGCTGGCGCTGCGCTCCGTGCCCTCCGAATATCTCGACCTCGGCAAGATGATCGGCTGCACCCGCAGGCAACTCACCTGGCGCGTGCTGGTACCCGCCGCCAAGGACAGCCTGATGGTGGGCGTCAACCAGGTCATCATGCTGTCGCTCAACATGGTCATCATTGCCTCGATGATCGGTGCCGGCGGCCTCGGCTTCGACGTGCTCGCGGCCCTGCGGCGGCTCGACATCGGCGCGGGCCTCGAGGCCGGCATCGCCATCGTCGCGCTGGCCGTCGCCCTCGACCGCCTCTCGCAGGCCTACGCGGTCAAGGCCGGCAAGACGGAAACGGCGCGGCCGGGAACCGGCTTCGTCCAGCGCCATCCCTATTCGCTGGCGGCGCTCGCCATCGTTCTCGTCACCGGCGTTTTAGGCCTGGTCTCGCCCGCCCTCCAGCGATATCCCGAGGCTCTGCAGATTTCGACGGGCGGCTTTTTTTCCGAACTGGTGCGCTGGATCAACGTCAATTTCTTCGACGTTCTGGAAACCGTGAAGAACGCGCTGCTCCTCAACGTGCTGGTGCCGTTCAAGCGGCTGCTGGGCAGCTTCCCATGGCTCGGGGTGATCGCGTTGCTGGCCTTTGCCGGCTGGCGGCTGGCCGGCTGGCGGCTGGCCTTCACCGTCGCAGCCCTCGCCTTCCTCGTCGCCGCCACCGGGCAGTGGGAAAAGGCGATGATCACCGTCTACCTGTGCGGCATCTCGGTGGTGATCGCCTCGCTGATCGGCATCCCCGTCGGCATCCTCGCAGCCGAGCGCGAAAAACTGTGGCGCTGGGTGCAGGTCGTCATCGACACGCTGCAGACGCTGCCCTCCTTCGTCTACCTGATGCCGGTGGTGATGCTGTTTCGCGTCGGCGACTTCACCGCGCTCATCGCCATCGTCGCCTATGCGGTGGCGCCGGCCATCCGCTACACCGTACTTGGCCTGCACAAGGTCGATCCCCGGCTGATCGAGGCCAGCCGCGCCATGGGCTGCACGCGCTGGCAGCTTCTCACCAAGGTGAAGCTGAAGCTGGCGCTGCCGGAAATCATGCTCGGCCTCAACCAGACCATCATGTTCGCGCTGTCGATGCTGGTCATCACCGCGCTGGTCGGCACGCGCGACCTCGGCCAGGAAGTCTACATCGCGCTGACCAAGGCCGACACCGGACGCGGCCTCGTCGCGGGCCTCGCTGTCGCCTTCATCGCCATCATCGCCGACCGGCTGATCGCCGCCGGTGCCGCCCGCGCCAAGGTCCGGCTGGGGATCGCGTGATGGAGGCCTCGGTTCCGCCGATCGAGGAAAGGGTGCGCGCGCTGCCTTGCTGGAACGGCGGCGTCGAGATCGAGCCCTTGGGCGGCGGCCTCAGCAACGCCAATTTCCTGGTGCGCGACGCCAATGGCAAGCACGTGGTGCGGCTTGGCCGCGACTTTCCCTTCCACCACGTCTTTCGCGACCGCGAACTGATGAGCGCACGGGCGGCACACGCCTGCGGCTTCGCGCCGGCGGTCGAATATGCCGGAAACGGCGCGATGGTTTTCCAGCACATCGACGGCAGGACGTTCACCGGCGACGACGTGCGCGCCAATGCCGAACGCATCGCCGCGCTAATCCGCACTTTCCATCGCGAGATGCCGCACCATGTTTCCGGCGCGGGCTTCATGTTCTGGGTCTTCCACGTCATTCGCGACTATGCACGCCTGCTCGAAGCGGGCGGCAGCCGCATGAGAGCCGAATTGCCGCGCTACCTCGCGCTGGCCGACGAACTGGAGGCGGCGCAGGCGCCGCTGCCGATCGTCTTCGGCCACAACGACCTTCTGCCCGCCAATATCATCGACGATGGCGACAGGCTGTGGCTGATCGATTTCGAATATGCCGGCTTCAACACGGCGATGTTCGACCTTGCCGGGCTTTCCTCCAATTCCGGCATGTCCGACGGACAGGCGGGGCAGTTGCTGGCCGCCTATTTCGGTCATGAGCCGGTTGCGGCGATCCGCCGGGCGCATGCCGCCATGCAATGCGCCTCGCTGCTGCGCGAAGCCACCTGGAGCATGATCTCCGAGCTTTATCTCGACGCACCGGGCGCCGATTACGTGGCTTACACGCACGACAATCTGGAGCGGCTCGAAGCCGCTCTCGACCGCTACAGAACTCAATATGGGATGCGTCGATCATGACACTGCCTACCCACGCCGCGATCGTCGTCATCGGCGGCGGCATCATCGGTTGCTCGACCGCTTACCACCTGGCGCGCGACCACAAGGCCGACGTGGTGCTGCTGGAACAGGGCAGCATCACCTCCGGCTCGACCTGGCACGCGGCGGGCCTGGTCGGCCAGTTGCGCTCGTCGGCCTCGATCACCCGCGTGCTCAAATATTCCGTCGACCTCTACAAGGGGCTGGAGGCTGAGACCGGACTTGCCACCGGCTGGAAGATGACCGGGTGCCTCAGGCTCGCCACCAACGAGGACCGCTGGACCGAGTTCAAGCGGCTCGCGACGACGGCAAAGAGCTTCGGCATGGACATGGGCCTGCTGTCGCCGGCCGAAGTGAAGAAGATGTGGCCGCTGATGGAAACCGGCGACCTCGTCGGCGCCTCCTGGCTGCCGACGGACGGGCAGGCAAGCCCGTCCGACATCACCCAGTCGCTCGCCAAGGGCGCGCGCATGCACGGCGCCAAGCTGTTCGAGAAGGTGCGCGTCACCGGCTTCGACATGAAAGACGGCCGCATCGTCGCCGTGCGCACCGACCAGGGCACGGTTCGCTGCGAGAAGGTGGTGAACTGCGCCGGCCAATGGGCGCGGCAGGTGGGGGCGATGGCCGGTATCGAGGTGCCGCTGCAGCCGGTCAAGCACCAGTACATCATCACCGAGAAGATCGACGGCCTCGCTAACGATGCACCGACGATCCGCGACCCCGACCGCTGCACCTATTTCAAGGAAGAGGTCGGCGGGCTGGTGATGGGCGGCTACGAGCCGAACCCGCAGGCGTGGGAGACGGGCCTGCCGGGCGGCGACGTCCCGGACGAATGGGAGTTCCGCCTGTTCGACGACGACTACGATCATTTCGAACAGCACATGATGCAGGCTGTCGAGCGCGTGCCGGCGCTGGCCAATGTCGGCGTCAAGCAGATGATCAACGGGCCTGAAAGCTTTACCCCGGACGGCAATTTCATCCTCGGCTCGGCGCCGGAATGCGCCAACATGTTCGTCGGCGCCGGCTTCAATGCCTTCGGCATCGCGTCCGGCGGTGGCGCCGGCTGGGTGCTGGCGCAGTGGGTAGTGGACGGGGAAGCGCCGCTCGACCTGTGGGTGGTCGATATCCGCCGCTTCTCCGACATGCATCGTGACCGCAAATGGGTCTGCGACCGCACGCTGGAGGCCTATGGCAAGCACTACACGGTCGGCTTTCCACATGAGGAATATACCTCCGGCCGGCCGCGCATCGTCTCGCCGCTCTACAAGCGGCTGAAAAAGCATCGCGGCGTGTTCGGCTCCAAGCTTGGCTGGGAGCGGCCGAACTGGTTCGCGCCGGCCGGCATGGAGCCGCAGGACGTCTATTCGATGGGCCGCCAGAACTGGTTCGGCCCGGTCGGCGAGGAGCACCGGCACGTGCGCGAGAAGGTCGGCGTCTTCGACCAGTCGTCCTTCTCCAAATACGAGCTGTCGGGACCGGATGCGCTGAAGGCGCTTGATTGGATCTGCGCCAACGACGTCAACAAGCCCGTCGGCCGCCTGACCTATACCCAGCTTCTCAACACGCGCGGCGGCATCGAGGCCGACCTCACCGTTGCGCGGCTTGGCGAGGAAAAATTCTATATCGTCACAGGCACCGGCTTCCGCACCCACGACAAGGCGTGGATCGCCGACCACATCGGCGAGGGGCTCGACGTCACCCTGACGGACGTGACGGAAAAGTTCGGCACGCTGTCGCTGATGGGACCGCAGGCGCGCGACGTTCTGGCGGCGGTCACTACGGCCGATGTCTCCAATGCCGGCTTCCCGTTCGGCCACGCACGCGAGATCGAAATCTCGGGACACCGGGTAAGGGCGCTGCGCGTCACCTATGTCGGCGAACTCGGCTGGGAGTTGCATATGCCGATCGAGGCCACCGGCGAGATCTTCGATGCGCTGATGGAAGCGGGCAAGCCGCACGATATCCGCCCCATCGGCTACCGGGCGCTGGAATCGCTGCGGCTGGAAAAGGGCTACCGCGCCTGGGGTTCCGACATCACCCCCAACGATACGCCGCAGGAAGCCGGCCTCGGCTGGGCGGTCAAGCTGCGCAAGAACACGGATTTCCTCGGCCGCCGCGCGCTCGAAAAGGCGAACGGGGCGACGCCGGCCAAGCGCTTCGTGGGTTTCACTGTCGACGACCCGGAAATCGTGCTGCTCGGCCGTGAAACCATCCTGCGCGACGGCCGGCCGGTCGGCTACCTGACCAGCGGCGGCTACGGCTACACTATGGCCAGGAATATCGGCTACGGCTATGTGCGCGAGCCGGACGGCGTGTCGGACGAGTTCCTTGCCTCGGGCAATTACGAACTGGTCGTCGCCATGAAGACGACGCCGGCCAACCTTCACCTTCAGCCTCTCTATGACCCGTCCGGGGAGAAGATAAAGTCATGAGTTTTCGCGCGGATCGCCACGTCCATATCCTCATCATCGGCGGCGGCGCCATCGGCACGTCCGTCGCCTATCACCTCGGCCGCGACGGCGCCAAGGACGTGCTTCTGGTCGAAAAGGCCCAGCTCACCCATGGCTGCACCTGGCATGCGGCGGGCCTCGTCGGGCAATTGCGGGGAAAACGCAACCTGACGCGGCTGATGCAGAACTCGGTCGCGGTGTTCGACCGGCTGGAAGAGGAAACGGGGCAGGCCATTTCCTGGAAGAAGGTCGGCTCGCTCCGGCTCGCCGGCAGCCGCGACCGCTGGAGCGAAATCCGCCGCTCGATGGGGCAGGCGAAAAGCTTCGGCGTCGAGTGCTATTCGCTGTCGGCGGATGAAGCGGCGAAGCGCTTCCCCTTCATCGTCAAGGACGGCATTGAGGGCGCGGCCTTCATTCCGGGCGACGGCTATATCGATCCCTATTCGCTGACCATGGCCTACGCCAAGGGCGCGCGCCAGAACGGCGTGCGCATCGAGGAGGGCGTCTGCGTCGAGGAGATCGTGGTCGAGAACCGGCGTGCCGTCGGCGTCGTCACCAATAGCGGCAACATTTCCTGCGACATCCTCGTCAATTGCGCCGGCCTGTGGGCCAAGCGCGTCGGCAACATGGCCGGCGTGCCGCTGGCGACCGGCGTGGTCGAGCACCAGTATTTCCTGACCGAAAAGACGCTGAAATTCGACGCCGACCTGACCACGCTGCGCGATCCGGACAACAATTTCTACCTCAAGCCCGATACCGGCAGCTTTGCCATCGGCGGTTGGGAAGACGGCTCCAACGGCTGCTGGCGCGGGCAGCCGCCGCTCGATTTCGGCCGTGAGTTGTTCGCTCCCAACATGGAGCGGCTGGAACTGTTCGCGCTGCCGGCGGCCGAGCGCCTGCCGGTGCTGAACGAGGTCGGCATCCAGACCGTCATCAACGGCCCGATTCCGGTTTCCTACGACGGCGAGCCTATCCTCGGGCTGGCGCCCGAACTCGACAATTTCTATGTCGCCTGCGGCTTCACCGCCGGCATCGCCGGCTCCGGCGGCGGCGGGCTGGCGCTGTCCAACATGATCCTGCACGGCGATGCCGGCATGGACCTGTGGCCTTTCGACGTGCGCCGCTTCGCGCCCGCACAGGCACAGGGGCGCTATCTGGAGGAGCGCGCCATCGAGGCCTACGGCGCCTACTACAAGATCCATTGGCCGGCGGAGGAAACCCATGCCGGGCGCGGGCTTCGGCGCTCGCCGCTGCATGCGATCCTGCGCGACAACGGGGCGGTGTTCGGCTCCAAGTCGGGCTGGGAGCGGCCGAACTGGTTTGCCCGCGAAGGTTCGGAGGAACGCAGCAGCTTCGAGGGAAAGCCCGGCTGGTTCGATGCCGTCGGCGAGGAAGTCCGCGCCATCCGCGAGCGGGCGGTGCTGATCGACCAGACCTCGTTCTCGAAATTCGAGATCGCGGGCGAGGGGGCTTTCGAGGCGCTGCAGGCGGTTGCCGCCAACGACCTGTCGGGCCCGCCCGGCAAGGCCGTCTACACCCAGCTTTGCAACGAGAAGGGCGGTATCGAGGCGGACGTCACCATCGTCCATGTCGACAAGGACCGCTTCCTGCTCATCACCGGCTCGGGCTTCGGCATCCATGACAGCCATTGGATTTCTCGGCACCTGCCGGCGGGCGTCGCGATGCGCGAGGTGACCAACCAGTATGCGACGCTCAACCTGTGCGGCCCCAGGGCGCGCGACATCCTGCAATCGGTGAGCGACGACGATCTTTCCAACGCGGCCTTCCCGTTCCTTGCCGCGCGCCGGACCGAGATCGGCAACGCGACGGCGCTTGCCGTGCGCGTCGGCTATGTCGGCGAACTGGGCTACGAGCTCTATATCCCGCAGGAATTTGCCGCCCATGTCTACGAGACGCTACGGCAGGCCGGTGAGCCATATGGCATCGCCGATGCCGGCTACCGCGCCGTCGATGCCTGCCGCATGGAGAAGGGCTATCTCTACTGGTCGGGCGACATCAGCCCCGACTACAACCCGTATGAAGCCGGGCTCGGCTTTGCCGTCGCGCTGGAAAAGGGCGAGTTCATCGGCCGCGCAGCCTTGGCGAAAATCAAGGCGGAAGGGGTCAAGCGCAAGCTCTGTTCCTTCACCATAGACGGGTTCGCGCCGCTGCATGGCGGAGAGGCCATCCTGCACGACGGCAAGGTGGTGGGCTCCACCTCGTCCACCGGCTATGGCTACACGCTCGGCAAGATGATCGCCTTCGGCTACCTGCCGGTCGAACTGGCGGGTGAGACCGGGTTCGAGATCGAGGCCTTCGGCACGCCCTACCAGGCGACGCGCGGCCCGCGAACCCTCTACGACGCGAAGATGGAAAGGCTGAAGGCATGAGCGATGCGGATTCCCTCGCTCTTGCCCGCGAGGCGTTGCGCGACATCCCGCTGCTGAAGGACTATCGCGGCGAGATCGTGCGCCTAGGCGGGCTCACCAATCTCGTCTTCGCGCTCGGCGAATATTGCCTGCGCATTCCGGGCAAGGGCACGGAGGAATATATCGACCGCAGCAACGAGGCGGTCGCGGCGCGCGAGGCGGCGCGGGCCGGCGTCAGCCCCGAAGTGCTGCACTTCGACGACCGCAGCGGCGTCATGCTGACCCGTTTCATCGCCGGCGCCGAAACCATGTCGCCGCAGAACTTCAGGCGGCGGTCGGGCAGCCCGGCCCGTGCGGCAAAGGCCTTCCGCAAGCTGCACGACAGCGGCGCGAAATTCCCGTTCCGCTTCGAGTTGTTCTCGATGATCGACGACTACCTGAAAATCCTGTCGACCAAGGACGTTGCGCTGCCTGCCGGCTATCACGACGTCGTGCGCGAGGCCGAGGTGGTGCGGGCCGCGCTCGCCGCCCATCCGCTGCCGATCACCACCTGCCACTGCGACCCGTTGTGCGAGAACTTCCTCGACACCGGCGAGCGCATGTGGGTCGTCGACTGGGAATATTCGGGCATGAACGACCCGATGTGGGACCTGGGCGACCTCAGCGTGGAAGGGCAGTTCGATGCCGCGCAGGACGAGGAGATGATCCAGGCCTATTTCGGCGGCGAGCCGACACCGGCCGAGCGTGGCCGGATCGTCATCTACAAGGCGATGTGCGACCTGTTGTGGACCCTGTGGGGGCTGATCCAGTTGGCCAACGACAACCCGGTCGACGATTTCCGTACCTATGCCGACACCCGCTTCGGCCGCTGCAAGGCGCTGATGGAAACCGTCGAGTTCGGGCGGCACGTCGCCGCCGTCGCGAAAGGATAAGGGTCTCCGGCCGCGCCCGGCGTCACGCCGGGGCGGCGCTGAAACCCATAACCATCAGCGCGTGAAGCTTTGGGCGTTGCCCGCGTCCACGTTGATGATGTTGCCGGTCGATTTGGCCGACATTTCCGAGGCCAGGAAGTAGACCGCCTCGGCGACGTCCTCCGGGTAGACCCCGCGCTTGAGCATCGAGCGCTTGCGGTAGTGCTCCTCCAGTTCGTCCGGCTGCATGGAGTAGGCGGCCGCGCGCTGGGCGCGCCATTCGCCCGTCCAGATTTTCGAGCCGCGCAGCACCGCGTCCGGGTTGACGGTGTTGACGCGGATCTGGTGCTCCGCGCCTTCCAGCGCGAGGCAGCGGGCGAGGTGGATTTCGGCGGCCTTGGCGGTGCAGTAGGCGGCCGCGTTGGGCGAAGCCGCCAGCCCGTTCTTGGAAGCGATAAAGACGATGTTGCCGCCGATCTTCTGCTTCTTGAAGGTGCGGAACGCCTCGCGCGAGACGAGGAAGTAGCCCTTCGCCAGAATGTCGAGATTGCGGTTCCACATCGAAAGCTCGGTGTCCTCGATGGGCGCCGACGAGGAAATGCCGGCGTTGGAAACGAGGATGTCGATGCCGCCATAGGCGACCGCGCTTTCCGCGAAGGCGCTCGCCACCCCGGCTTCGTCGGTCACGTCGAGCCTGACCGGGCGCACGAAATCCGCGCCGAAGGCGGAGCCCAGTTCTTCCTCGGCCTTGGCGAGACTGG
Organism: Aquamicrobium soli; assembly: GCF_042646345.1. Taxonomy (NCBI): domain Bacteria; kingdom Pseudomonadati; phylum Pseudomonadota; class Alphaproteobacteria; order Hyphomicrobiales; family Phyllobacteriaceae; genus Aquamicrobium; species Aquamicrobium soli. The sequence continues at coordinate 61,159 of NZ_JBHRTK010000034.1, forward strand.
CCTCGTCGATGTCTGCCAGCACCACGCAGGCGCCCTCGCGCAGCAGCCGTACGGCGGTGGCCTTGCCGATGCCGCCGGCGCCGCCGGTGACGAAGGCGACGCGGCCCGCCAGCGGCTTCGGCGCTGGCATGCGCTTCAGCTTGGCTTCCTCGAGCAGCCAGTATTCGATGTCGAACGCTTCCTGCTCCGCCAGCCCGACATAGGTCGAGACGGCGGACGCGCCGCGCATCACGTTGATGGCGTTGACGTAGAACTCGCCTGAGATGCGCGCGGTCGCCTTGTCTGCGGCGAAGGTGAGCATGCCGACGCCGGGCACCAGGTAGACGACGGCGTTGGGGTCGCGCATCGCCGGCGAGTTGTCGCGTTTGCAGCGCTCGTAATAGGCCTTGTAACCGTCGCGATAGGCCTCGATCGCGGCCGGCAGGCCGGCTAGGAGCGCCTCGACATCCGGTTTCGCCGGGTCGAACTCGACGACCAGCGGGCGGATCTTGGTGCGCAGGAAATGGTCCGGGCACGAGGTGCCCAGCGCCGCCAGCGGGCGCAGTTCGTTCGAATTGACGAAGTCGAGCACCGCCTGGGAATCGTCGAAATGGCCGACCTTGTGGCTGTCCTGCGAGATCAGGCCACGGATCACCGGCATCAGTTGCGCGGCGAGCGTGCGGCGCTGGGCGGGCTCCAGCGATTTCACGGCCGCGCCGCCGAAGGCCGGCTTGCCCCTGGTCTGCTCCTCGAACCAGGCCATCGCCTTGTTGATCGTGGCGATCGTGGTCTCGTAGCACGCCTTCGGCGTGTCGCCCCAGGTGAACAGGCCGTGGCTTTCCAGCACCACGCCCTTTGCCTCTGGATGCTCGGCGCAGAATTTTTCCAGCCACAGGCCGAGTTCGAATCCGGGCCGCTTCCAGGGCAGCCAGCCGATCTCGTCGCCGAAGATCTTCTGCGTCAGCGCCTTGGAGTCCCTAGAAGCCGCGATGGCGATGATGGCATCCGGATGCATATGGTCGACATAGCGCCGCGGCACGAAGGCGTGCAGCGGCGTGTCGATGGAGGCCGCGCGGGGATTGAGGTTGAAGGTGCAGTGCGGCAGGAAGCCGACCATCTCGTCCTCATGCTCGAGGCCGCGATAGAGCTTCTTCAACCCGTTGAGCTTGTCCATGTAGAGCGTGGCGAAGCCGTCGAGCTTCATGGTGGCGATGTCGCCGCCCGAGCCCTTCACCCACAGCACCTCGACTTCTTCGCCGGTCAGCGGGTCCTTCTGCCTTATCTTGGAGGAGGTGTTGCCGCCGCCGTAATTGGTTACGCGCTTGTCGGAGCCCAGGATGTTGGAGCGATAGACCAGGCGCTCGGCCTCGCTCATGCCCCCGGCTTTCGCATCGTCCCACAGGTTGGAAAGGCGCGTCGCAGCGCGGTCATCGGCCATGAAACTTACTCCGTAGCGGGACTTGAGATGTCGCTGATATAGGGATTCATGCCAGCGCGGCGAGCAATGTCAATCAAAAAAGGATCGATTTCCGTCATGTTGCAGCACAATATGATTTAGATGCACCGCAATATGAGCGGGTTGCATCAGTTTGCGCTTGCCTGTGCGATTTTCTTGAGTAACTTGGATCACCACGGCGCTGTGCATAGCTTGGGAGGAAGCCTGCATTGAGCGATTTGGCCCGCCAGCGACAGATCATCGAGCTTCTGCGCGACCGCCCGTTCGCGTCGGTGCGCGAATTGCAGGAACGTCTCGGCGTTTCGGCGGCCACGATACGGCGCGACATCGGCAAGATCGATGAACTGGGCACGGCGCGGAAAGTCTATGGCGGCATTTCGGCACTGGACGGCGCGCATCAGGTCGGCGCGGCGCTCGCCCGGCCCTATGACGAGAACCGCGACCTTGCCGTGGAAGCCAAGCTGCGCATCGCCGACCTGGCGGCCACGCTGGTGGAGGATGGCGACGCCATCATCGTCAATGGCGGCTCGACCTGTTTCCATCTCGGCGTGAAGCTTGCCGACCGCAGCATCCGCCTGTTCACCAATTCCATGCCGCTGGCCTCCTATCTGGGAGAGCACGGCAGTTGCAGCCTGTCGGTGGCGGGCGGCGAACTGCATCGCGAGCCGCGCGTACTCTATTCGCCGCAAAAATCGCAGTTCTATGCCTCGAAGTTCTTCGTCGGCGCCCAGGGCATCGGGCCGGAGGGGTTGCAGGAATCCCATCCCCTCATGTCGCGCTCTATCATGGAGATGAGCCAGAATGCCGACCAGATCATCGTCCTGGCCGACAGCCGGAAATTCTCCATCCGCGCCCGCAACATCTCGCTGCCGCTGACGCGCATCGATACGCTGGTGACGGATGAAAAGCTGAGCGATGCCGCCGCGCGCATGCTGGAGAATGCCGGCGTCAGCCTGCGCATCGCATCGGCGCCGGAGGCCGGGCAGTGCCGGCCGGCGGGCAGGGAGGCGGTTCCATGAGCGGGTCGCAGGCACCGACCGGACCGCTCGCCGTCTTCGACCTCGGCAAGACGAATTCGAAGCTGTTCGTCTTTTCGACCGAGGGCGCGATGCTCGACGAGCGGCGCACGAAGCCGGTGTGGCGTCCGCATAAGGGCCGCTCGGTGCTGGACGACGAGCTTCTGTTCGACTGGATGGGCCGCGAACTGGCGGACGTGGTGGCGAAACACGGCGTGACGGGCCTGATCGTCTCCGCGCATGGCTGCACCTTCGCGCTGGTGCGCGGCACCGGGCAACTGCTGCATCCGGTCCTCGACTACGAGCAGGAGATCCCCGACCGGCTCGCCGCCGAGATCGACCCCATCCTGCCCGAGTTTTCGGAAACCTACGTGCCGTATCTGACCCTCGGCTTCTGCATGGCGCGCCACGTCTACTGGCTGCAGCGGGACGAGCCCGAGGCGTTTGCCGAAGCCGACGCCATCCTGTGCTATCCGCAATATTGGGGCTGGCGGTTCACCGGCCGGCAGGTCGGCGAATATTCCTATATCGGCGCGCACACGCAGATGTGGGCGCCGCTCGCAGGCGACTACAGCTCGTTGGTCGGCCGGTTGGGCTGGCGCGGCAAGCTTCCCGAAATCGTGCCCGCCGGCGTCGTGATCGGCCAAAAGCCCGTTCGTTTGGCCAATGGCGAGGAACGGAGCGTCGCCGTGCACAACGGCGTGCACGATTCCAACGCCGCGCTGGCCTATTACCGCATGACCGGGCTGGACGATTTCACCATCGTCTCGACCGGCACCTGGGTCATCATCATCAACCTGTCCTGCCCGCTGGAGGCGCTCGACCGGGAGCGCGACATGCTCTCCAACGTCACCGTCAAGGGCGAGCCGGCGCCTTCGCTGCGTTTCATGGGTGGGCGCGAATACGACCGTATCAGCGAAAACTGGAGCGAGCCCATCTCCCGCTCGGCGGTCGAGGCGGTCATCGCGCGCGGCGTCTTCGTGCTGCCGTCCTGGGCGCCCGACGGTCCGTTTCCGGAGATCGTCGGCGAGATCGTCGGCGGCGAGGTAGAAGGCGAGGAGCGGGCGGCGGCGGCAGCTCTCTACGTGGTGATGATGACCGACCTGTCGCTCGACCTGATCCGCTCCGAGAACAAGATCGTGGTCGACGGCGGGCTTGCCCGCATCGGCCTCTACACGGCGATGCTGGCGCAGCTTCGCCCGGCGCAACCCGTGCTGCGCAGCTCGATGAGCGAGGGGTCGGCGACCGGCGCGGCGGCGCTTGCCTTCGAGTCGCTCGGCCTGTCGCCGTTCAGGGACGAGACCGTAGCGGTGGCGGCCGAGAGCATCGCCGGGCTCGAAACCTATCGGGACAAATGGCGCGAACTGGCCAACGCCGCCCGCAGCAAGGCCCGGCAAGCCACCGGGCGGGGGCAGGGCACATGAGCGAGACAATCCCCTTCGTCGCCTTGTCCGGCATCTCGAAAGCCTTTTCGAGCGTGAAGGTGCTGAAGGACGTCAGCTTCGACGTGCGCGCTGGCGAAATCCACGCGCTGCTCGGCGAAAACGGCGCCGGCAAATCCACGCTCATCAAGATCCTGTCGGGCCTCTACACGCCCGATGCCGGCACCATCGTCATCGACGGCAAGGAGATGAAGTTCGCCTCCACCCGCGATGCGACGGCCGCCGGCATCGCCACCGTCTACCAGGAACTTCTGCTGTTTCCCGAGCTGTCGGTGGCCGAGAACGTGTTCCTGGGCAATTACCCGCGCACCGCCTCCGGCATCATCGACTGGGCCGAGGTACGCCGGCGCACGCGCGACCTGCTCGATTCGCTCGAGACCTACGATCTCGATGTCGACACCAAGGTACTGTCGCTGTCGGTCGCCCAGCGCCAGCGCGTCGAGATCGCCAAGGCGCTGTCGAAGAATGCGCGCGTGCTGATCATGGACGAGCCGACCGCCTCGCTGGTCGATTCCGACGTCCAACAACTGATGACGGTGATCCGCCAACTGCGCGACCGGGGTGTCGGCATCGTCTATGTCAGCCACCGCATGTCCGAAATCTTCGCGCTGGCCGATCGGGTGACGGTGCTGCGCGACGGCGCCTTCGTGGCGACGGAGGACATCGGCGCGGTCGACGAGGCACGGCTCGTCTCGCTGATGGTCGGCCGCCCCATCGAGAGCCTGTTCCCCAAGGCCGAGGTGCCGATCGGCGAGACGGTGCTGGAGGTGAGGAACCTCAATCGCGGCCGCCAGGTGCGCGACATTTCCTTCGCCCTGCGCAAGGGCGAAATCCTGGGCGTCGCCGGACTGGTCGGCTCCGGCCGCACCGAACTGGCGCTGGCGCTGTTCGGCATGACGCCGGCGACCTCCGGTGAAATCCGCATCGACGGCAAGCCGGCCTCGATCCGCTCGCCGCTGCAGGCGCGCGATCTCGGCATCGCCTATGTGCCGGAGGATCGCGGACTCCAGGGGCTGGTGAAGCCGATGGCGATCCGCAAGAACGTGACCATGGCGACGCTGGAGGAGGTGTCGAGCGGCATCTTCATCAAGGCGCGGGCGGAAGCCTCGCGCGCGCTGGCCGCGGTCAGGCGGCTCGCCATCCGGTGCCGCCACATCGACCAGCCGGTGGGCGAGCTTTCGGGCGGCAACCAGCAGAAGGTGGTGATCGCCAAATGGCTGGAAACCGCGCCGCGCGTGCTGATCCTGGATGAGCCGACGCGCGGCGTCGATGTCGGGGCCAAGTCCGAGATCCACGCCATCATGGGCGAACTGGTCGCGCAGGGCGTGGCCATATTGATGATTTCCAGCGAACTGCCGGAGGTGGTGGGCATGAGCGACCGGGTGCTGGTGATGAGTGGCGGCAGCGTCACCGAGGTGCTTGACCGGGCCGACGCCACACCCGAGCGGCTCGGCGCGGCGATGACCGCCTATGTCGACACGCCCTCTGTCGCGGGAGGCCGGTGATGGCGTTGACGGGTGTGGAACTGCCGCCGGTGCGGCCGCGCACAAGCGCCCGGCCAAGCGCGCTGCGGCGGCTGATGGCCGACTACGGGCAGGAGATCGTGGTGTTCGCCGCCATCGTCGCGCTGTTTGTCGTCGTCACCATGGTCAATCCGCGCTTCATCAGCGCCAATAACCTGACCTCGATCTTTTCCGGCAACGCCTATATCGCGGTGGCGGCCATCGGCATGTCGATGGTCATCGTCACCGGCAATATCGACGTTTCGGTCGGGGCGCTGATCGGCGTGCTGGCGACCATTTCGGGCACGCTGGCGGTCGCCGGCTACCCGGTCTGGGTGGCCTGGTTCGTGCCCGTGCTGGTCGGCATGGCGATCAACGGGCTGATCGGCATCCTCGTCGCCTATGGCCGCATCCCGTCGATCGTGGTGACGCTGGGCGCGCTTTCCATCCTGCGCGGCGGGCTCATCAGCGTCACCGGCGGCACCTGGATCTCCAACCTGCCGCCGGAATTCCTGATCGCGCAGAAGCGGTTTTTCGACATCCCCTTTCCGCTCATCACCATGGTGGTGCTGACGCTTCTGGCCGCATTATGGATGCGCTATTTCCCCTACGGTCGCTCGCTCTATGCGCTGGGCGGCAATCCGGAGGCGGCGGTGGCCAGCGGCATCCCGGCCGAGCGGCGGGTGGTGGCGGTCTTCGTCATCCACGGCTTCTTCGCCGGGCTCGCGACCATCCTGTTCGCCACCCAGCTGCAGGTGATCCAGTCCACCGTGCCGCCCAATCTCGAACTCACCATCATCACCGCCTCCGTCATCGGCGGCGTGTCGATCATGGGCGGCAGCGGCACGGTGATCGGCTCGACGCTGGCGGCGATCCTGTTCGCCACGATCGGCTCGGCGCTGATCTTCGTCAACGTCTCGGCCTACTGGCTGCGCGCCGTCATCGGCCTGCTCATCCTGGCGACGGTGCTGGCCGACATGCTGCGCCGCGGGCGCGCGTGAGGGCCGGCCGATGACGCTTCGCTCCCTCATCCGCCACGAAACGCTGCTGGCGCTGCTGCTGGTGCTGGCGCTGGTCGTGCTTTCCTTCCAGTCGGATCGCTTCTTCACCGTCGCCAACCTGTTGAACCAAGGCCGGCTGATGACCGAGACCGGGCTGATCGCCATCGCCATGACCTTCATCATCGCGACCGGCGGCATCGACCTTTCGGTCGGCTCCATCCTCGGCCTCGCGGCCATCATGACCGGCGTGTTCTGGCACAATCTCGGCCTGCCGCTGCCGGTCGCGGCGCTGGCTGCCATCGCCGTCGGCACGCTGGCCGGCCTCGGCAACGGGCTGATCATCACCCGCTTCCGGGTGCCGCCGCTGATCGCCACGCTGGCGACGCTGGCGCTCTATCGCGGGCTGGCGGAAGGCATCAGCCAGGCGCGCTCGGTGCGTGGATATCCCGACTGGTTCTACGTGCTGGGGCAGGGCGAGGTGCTGGGCGTGCCGACGCAGCTGTGGGTGCTGCTGGTCGTCGCCGTCGTCGCCTCCATCATCCTGGCCTATACGCGCTGGGGCCGTACCGTCTACGCCATCGGCTCCAACGAGGTCGCGGCGCGCTTTTCCGGCCTTTCGGTCGAGAAGACCAAGCTTCTGCTCTACACTGCCTCCGGCTTCACCTCGGCCCTTGCGGCGGTGATCTTCGTCTCGCGCGTCTCGACTACCCGCTCCGACATGGGCACGGGCATCGAGCTCGACGCCATCACCGCCGTGGTGCTGGGCGGCGCCTCCATCTTCGGCGGGCGCGGCACCATCCTCGGCACCGTGATCGGGCTTTGCCTGATCCAGGCGCTCAAGAACGGCCTGTCCCTGGCCGGTATCACCGGCGACGGCACCATCATGCTGATCGGCGCGGTACTGATCCTGGCGATCCTCGCCAGCAATCTCTTCGAGAGGAGCGGCACTCGATAATCAGGAGCATGTCGTCGTTCACTGCCGCTCTGAAGTGACCGCACGATAGTGGAGGAAGAAATGGGTAGGATAGTTCTCTCGACGCTCATGGCGTTGTCGTTCACGACCAGCCTGAGCTTTGCCGCTTCGCCCTGGACGGGCGGCGACGACTTGCCGACCAATCCGCTGGCCTGCGACGCCACGCCGGCGACCGCCACGGCCAAGCCCTATGATGGCGGCGAGCCGACCAACGCGCCCGACCGCAACGGCAAGACCTTGAAAGTGGTCGACGTGCCGAAGCTGGTCGGCATCGGCTATTTCAACGCCACCTCCAAGGGCATCGCCGATGCCGCCAAGGAGATGGGCAACATGGACGCCAAGACCGACGGTCCGAGCAAGGCCAATATCGATGACCAGATCACGCTGATCGACAACTACATCACCAGCGGCGTGGACGGCATCCTGTTCGCCGCCAACGATCCGGTGGCGATCTCGCCGGTGCTGAAGAAGGCGCTGGCCGCAGGCATCAACGTCGTCGGCTACGATGCGAACTCCCAGCCCGATGCGCGGCAGTGGTTCGTCAACCAGGCCGAATTCAACGGCATCGCCAAGGCGATGATGGATTCCATGGCCGCCGAGATCGGCAAGGACGGCTCCTTCGCCATCGTCACCTCGACCTTCACCACGCCCAACCAGGCGCGCTGGATCTCGGAGATGCAGGCCTACCAGGAAAAGTGCCATCCCGACATGAAGTGGCTGGAGACGGTCGAGGCGCAGGAAGACAACATCCTGTCCTTCAACCAGTCCAACACGCTCATCAACAAGTATGGCGACGACCTCAAGGGCATCTTCGGCATGACGTCGGTGGCGACGCCGGCCGCGGCCGAGGCGGTGACGCAGGCCAAGAAATGCGGCAGCATCGCCGTCGTCGGCCTCGCCACCCCGAACGCCATGAAGCCCTATGTCGATGCCGGCTGCGTGAAGTCGGTGGTGCTGTGGAACCCGGTCGATCTCGGCTATGCGGCGGCCTATGTGCTGCGCGCCACCGCCGACGGCGACCTGAAGCCGGGCGACACCTCGGTCAAGGCGGGCAAGCTCGGCGAGCTGCAGGTCATCAACGGTTCGGAAATCCTGCTCGGCGCGCCGACCGTGTTCACCAAGGACAACATCAACGACTTCGATTTCTGATCGACGCCGACAGCGGGAAGGCGCACCGTTGCGCCTTCCCGCTCCTTTGACGACAGGGAGAAGCCCAATGGAATGCATGATCGACGAGGACGTCGTAGCGGCCAGTAACGAGGCGCGCGAGGCCGCCCTGCGCGCCGACTACGCCACGCTCGGCGAGCAACTGGCCCGGCGCAACGTCGATATCGGCGCGACGCTGGACAAGGTCCGGGCGTTCCGCGTCGCCATTCCGTCCTGGGGCGTGGGGACCGGCGGCACGCGCTTTGCCCGCTTTCCCGGCCCCGGCGAGCCACGCGACATTTTCGACAAGATCGAGGATTGCGCCGTCATCCAGCAACTGACGCAGGCAACCCCCAGCGTCTCGCTGCACATCCCTTGGGACAAGGCCGATCCGCAGCGCCTGAAACAGGCGGCGTCCCGTTTCGGCCTCGGCTTCGATGCGATGAACTCCAACACGTTTTCGGACGCGGAGGGCCAGAAGAATTCCTACAAGTTCGGCTCGCTTTCCCACGCCGACGCCGCCACGCGCCGGCAGGCCGTCGAGCATAATGTGGAATGCATCGAGATCGGCAAGGAGTTGGGCTCCAAGGCCTTGACGGTGTGGGTCGGCGACGGCTCCAACTTTCCCGGCCAGGTGAATTTCGCCCGCGCCTTCGAGCGCTATCTGGAGTCGGCGCGGGAGATTTATGAGGCGCTGCCGCCCGACTGGCGGCTGTTCACCGAACACAAGATGTACGAGCCGGCCTTTTATTCGACGGTGATACAGGACTGGGGCACCAGCTACCTCGCCGCGAAGGAACTCGGCGACCGGGCCTATTGCCTGGTCGACCTCGGCCACCATGCGCCCAACGTGAACATCGAGATGATCGTGTCGCGGCTCATCCAGTTCGGCAAGCTGGGCGGCTTCCATTTCAACGACAGCAAGTATGGCGACGACGATCTCGATGCCGGCGCGATCGACCCCTACCGCCTGTTCCTGATCTTCAACGAACTCGTAGACGCCGAACTGTCCGGCGCGAAGGACTTCAACCCCGCCCATATGCTCGACCAGAATCACAATGTGACGGACCCGATCGAGAGCCTGATGCTGTCGGCGGCGGAAGTGCAGCGCGCCTATGCGCAGGCGCTGCTGGTGGACCGCAAGGCGCTGGAAGGCTTCCAGGAAGACAACGACGCGCTGATGGCCACGCAGACACTGAAGGTCGCGTTTCGCACCGATGTCGAGCCGATCCTGGCCATGGCGCGCCTGGCCGATGGCGGCGCCATCGACCCGGTCGCCGCCTATCGCGCCAGCGGCTACCGCAGGAAGGTGGCGGGCGAGCGCCCCGCCGTGGCGGCGAGCGGCGGCGGCATCGTTTGAACACGGTTTGGAGGCAGGAAAAGCCATGAGCGACCAGCAGGCCCTGCGCGCGGAGATGGTGAACATCTGCCGGCGCATGAATTCGAGCGGCATCAACCAGGGCACGGCGGGCAATTTGTCGGTGCGGCTGGCCAAGGGCTTCCTGATCACGCCGTCGGGGCTTCCCTGCGATACGATGACGCCGCAGGACATCGTGGAGATGGATTTCGACGGTACCTATGTCGGGCGTCGGCCGTCGTCGGAATGGCGCTTCCATCGCGACATCCTGAAAGCGCGCGACGACGTGGACGTCGTCCTGCATTGCCATTCGATCTATGCCACGACGCTCGCCTGCCATCACAGGTCGATCCCGAGCTTCCACTACATGACGGGCGTTGCCGGCGGCACCGACATCCGCTGCGCGCAATACGCCACCTTCGGAACGCAGGCGCTGTCCGACAATGCGCTGGTGGCGCTGAAGGACCGCAAGGCGTGCCTGCTCGGCCAGCACGGCCAGATTTCGCTTGGCAAGACGATGGAGACCGCGCTGTGGCTCGCCATCGAGGTGGAATCGCTGTCGCGCATGTATGTGCAGGCGCTGACGCTGGGCGAGCCGCCGGTGCTGTCGGACGAGGAGATGGCCCGCGTGCTGGAGCAGATGCGGCGCATGAGCTACGGCCTCGGCCCCGAGGCGGAAGGCTCCAACGACGTGCCCCGTCCGCGCACCGCGCGGTAGCCGCCGACCGACCTGCCGCTTTCTTTATCTCGCCTCCCGTTGGCCGGATTGAACCCTTGGCGCTCGACGCATGAGGGGCGCGGCGAATTTGAAGCCTGCCGGTTCCCGGACTCTCCGGAAATCGCGTGCCATCCTGGTGGCGCGGCGCCAATGGATTCCACACAGGCTTCCCGACCGTGCGACCCGATGCACTTGACATTTTTTGCAGCACATGAAAAACTTTTCACAGTAAGGCATGGATCGCAGGGTGGGCGACAGGCCCGCAATGCTGGCGCGGATGGAGGGGACGTGGCAGGCGGCAACGGCTTCCACAGGGATGACGGCACAGGCATGGCGACGCGCGCCGCCTGGTTGCACTATGCCGCCGGGCTGACGCAGGCTGAGGTCGCCAAGCGGCTCGGTCTCACCTCGCTCAAGGCCCACCGTCTCATCATGAAGGCCAACCACGACGGGTTGGTGAAGGTCTATATCGACGGCGAAGTGTCGGAATGCGTGAAGCTGGAGCAGGACCTGCATTCTCGCTACGGCCTTGATTATTGCCAGGTCGTGCCGGACTTCGATCCGGACGAACTTCCCCTCAAGGCGCTCGGCATCGGCGGCGCGCAGTTCCTGAAACGCGAGATCGAACGCGGCGACGAGATGCTGATCGGCGTCGGCCATGGGCGCACGCTCGCCGCCTGCGTCGAATACCTGCCGCGCACCACCACCAGCGGCGTGCGCTTCGTCTCGCTGCTTGGCGGCCTGACGCGCAAGTTCTCCGCCAATCCGCACGACGTGATCCACCGGCTGGCCGAGCGCACCGGCGCGGAAGCCTATTTCATGCCGGTCCCCTTCTTCGCCAACTCGGTCGAGGATCGCAACATCCTGTTCAGCCAGCGCGGCGTTCGCGAGGTGTTCGACCTGGCCGCCGGCGCGGACCTGCTCATCGTCGGCATCGGCACCGCCCAGATGGAAGCCTCGCTGGTCGCCACCGGCATGATCGAGCGCAGCGAGATCGAGGAGGCCAGGCGGGCCGGCGCCGTCGGCGAGGTGCTCGGCCATTTCTTCGACAAGGCAGGCCGCCCGGTCGACACGCCGATGTCGGAACGCACCTTCACGCTCGGCCGCGAACAGCTCGCCGGCCGCCGCATCGTCGCGGTGGCAGGCGGCCGGGTGAAGCTCGACGCGATGCGGGCGGTGCTTGCGAGCGGCTTGTTGAACGGCCTCATCACCGACGAGACGACGGCGCTGGCGCTGGCGGCGGGCGAGGACGATGGAGACCCCGTCGGGGCAGGACGCGTGCGCGCCCGCTCCAACGGACGTGACGCCGGTTCGGGTAGCCGGCACAGAGACTGAGAACGCACCAACTACCCGTAACGGAGGAGTAGAAATGTACGATAGAGAAAAGGACCTGATCGGCGCGTTCATGCGCGGGCAGATGGGGCGGCGCGAGTTGCTGAAGGGCATCGGCGCCTTGGGCATGACGGCAGCGAGCGCCGGCACGCTCTACAACATGATGATGACCAACGCGCTGGCGGCGGACTTCGACTGGAAGGCGCACCAGGGCAAGTCGTTGAAGCTGCTGCTCAACAAGCACCCCTATGCCGACGCCATGATCGCCAACCTCAAGGCGTTCAAGGACCTGACCGGCATCGAGGTCACCTACGACGTGTTCCCCGAGGACGTCTATTTCGACAAGGTGACGGCGGCGCTGTCGTCGAGCTCGTCGGAATACGACGCCTTCATGACCGGCGCCTACATGACCTGGACCTACGGCCCCGCCGGCTGGGTCACCGACCTCAACGAATGGATCAACGATCCGGCCAAGACCAACCCGAACTATGCATGGGACGACTTCCTGCCGGGCGTGCGCAGCTCCTGCGCCTGGAACGGCCAGCCGGGCGGCGCGCTCGGTTCGGCGGACGCCAAGCAGTGGTGTATCCCGTGGGCGTTCGAGCAGAACAACATCACCTATAACCGGGCGATGTTCGACAAGGCGGGCGTCTCGATCCCGAAGAACTTCGACGACATGATCGAGGTGGCCGCCAAGCTGCAGAAGGACGTGTCCGGCATCTACGGCATCGGCCTGCGCGGCTCGCGTTCCTGGGCGACGATCCACCCGGGTTTCCTGTCGGGCTATGCCAACTTCAACGAGAAGGACCTCAACGTCTCCGCGGACGGCAAGCTGTCGGCGGCGATGAACACGGCCGGCTCCAAGGCCTATCACGAGAAGTTCGTCAAGCTGGTTCGCGAAAGCGGCCCCAAGGACTGGTCGACCTATACCTGGTACCAGGTCGGCACCGACCTCGGCGCCGGCGCCTCGGCCATGATCTACGATGCCGACTGCCTCGGCTACTTCATGAACGGCGGCGACAACAAGATGGCGGGCGAACTGGGCTTCGCCAACTTCATCGCCAATCCCGATGCCAAGCAGTCAACGCCGAACATCTGGATCTGGGCGCTGGCCATGTCCAACTTCTCCAAGGACAAGGACGCCACCTGGTACTTCATGCAGTGGGCCTCCGGCCTGGAGCATGCGCTGTTCGGCGCCGTCGAAATGGACTTCGTCGATCCGGTCCGCCAGACGGTGTGGAAGGACGAAGCCTTCCGCGACAAGCTCAAGAACAAGTACCAGGGCTTCGTGGACATGTTCGATGCCGCCGCTCCCGGCGCCTCGATCAAGTTCACCGCGCAGCCGCTGTTCTTCGACGTCACCACCGAATGGGCGGCGACCCTGCAGAAGATGGTCGCGAACGAAGTGCCGGTGGACGAAGGCCTCGACAAGCTGGCCGAGAGCATCGACCGCCAGTTCAAGGAAGCAGGCCTGGGCTGAGGCCAGGCCAGGGCAGGGGTCCGGCCGCGCCGGGCCCCTGCGTCCCAAACCACCGAACCGGCCGGACCGGACGCATGGCCCTGCGCCATCGCGCCAGCCGGTGCGGTTTGCAACACCCGAACGAGAACTCGTCATGGCGTCAGCGGAAAAACTCAGGACCGGCCGGTCCGGATTCCGGATCAGCAAGAAAGCGCTGCCTTATGTGCTGAGCCTGCCGGCGCTGCTGGTCTGTATCGGCATTCTCATCCCCTTCTTCGCCGCGCTGGTCTATTCGCTGCAGCGCTACCGGCTGTCGCAGCCATGGGCGCGCAAGTTCAACTGGGGCGAGAACTACCTCAACCTGGTCACCGACCAGGCCTTCTGGAACACGCTCAAGGTATCGCTGCTTTATGCCGGCCTGACGGTGGTTCTCGAACTGCTGCTCGGCCTTGCCATCGCGCTGCTGCTGCAACGCCGCACGGCGGTCAACAACTTCATCTCCATCATGCTGCTGTTGCCGCTGATGATCGCGCCCGCGCTGGCGGCGCTGATGTGGAAGCTGATGACGAACCCCGGCTTCGGCGTGCTTTCCTATCTGGCGAGCCTCGTCGGCTTGCAGGACTTCCGCTGGGCCTCCTCGCCCTCGACCGCGCTGCTGACCGTGGTGCTGGTGGATATCTGGGTCTACACGCCCTTCATCATGATCCTGCTGCTGGCCGGCCTGCGCTCGCTGCCGACCCAGCCCTTCGAGGCGGCGGCGCTCGACGGCGTGCCGCGCCTGTTCGTCTTCTTCCGCATCACGCTGCCGATGCTGACGCCCTACATCCTGACGGCGACGCTGTTCCGCCTGCTCGATTCCATCCAGCAGTTCGACATCATCTACGCCATGACCCAGGGTGGCCCCGGCAATACGCTGACGGTGTTCCAGGTCGAGGCCTATCTGAACTTCTTCCAGTCGACCAATGTCGGCCGCTCGGCCGCGCTGTTGATCATCCTGTGGGCGATCACCTTCTTCCTGTCCAACATCTTCATCAAGAACTGGCTGCGGCTGCGCGAACGCGCACGCAGCGAGGCGTGAGGGCCGAGTCATGGAAACAGTCTCCCCCCTGGAAAAGGCCCTTCGGGCGCTGGCGCTGACGCTGGTGGTCGTTTTCTTCATGTTCCCGATCGTCTGGATCTTCCTGATGTCGTTCCAGACGAACGAGACGATCCTGCGCATCCCGCCGACCGTGATCTTCGAGCCGACGCTGTCCAACTATACGGCGCTGATCACCGGCAAGCTGACCACGGCGGCCGGCACGCTCGACATCGCCTTCATGAAGAACCTCGCCAACTCGGTCTTCCTGTCGGTGACGTCGGTGGCGCTGTCGCTGGTGCTGGGCGTGCCGGCGGCCTATGCCTTCGCACGCCACAAGTTCCGCGGCTCCGAGGACATCGCCTTCACGCTCTTGTCCTTCCGCTTCGCGCCGCCGCTTCTGGTGCTGCTGCCGCTGACCCAGTATTTCCAGTGGATGGGCCTGGCCAATACCTATATCGGCCTGATCTGGGTCTACCAGCTCATCTGCCTGCCGCTCATCCTGTGGATCGTGCGCGGCTATTTCGAGGATATCTCGGCTGACGTCGAATATGCCTATCGCATCGCCGGGCATTCCTGGTTCGCGACCTTCCGCAAGATCGCGCTGCCGCTTGCCGGCCCGGGCATCGCCGCTGCCGGGCTGCTCGCCTTCATCTTTGCCTGGAACAATTTCATCTTCGCCCTGGTGCTGGCCTCGGCCGACAAGCAGCCGGTGACGGTGGGCGCGCTCGCCTTCGTCACCTCCTCGGGCATCCAGTACGGCCAGATCGCGGCGGCGATCGTGCTGTCCGTCACGCCGACGCTCGCACTGGCACTTTATGCCCAGCGCTACCTCGTCGAAGGTCTGTCGCTTGGCGCGGTGAAGGGGTAACGCCATGACCACGCTGCAACTGCAAAACATCGTCAAGCGCTTCAAGAGCCATACGGTCCTCGACGACCTTTCGCTCGAAGTGGCGAGCGGCGAGACGCTGGTGCTGTTCGGCCCCTCCGGTGCCGGCAAGTCGGTGCTGCTGCGCCTCGTCGCCGGCGTCATCGAGCCCGACAAGGGCAACGTCCTGATTGACGGCGAGGACATGAGCGATGTCGAACCCGAACATCGCGGCATCGGCATGGCCTTCCAGAACTTCGCGCTGTTCCCGCACATGGACGCCTTCCAGAACATCGCCACGCCGCTCGAAGCCTCCCGCTCCTCGGCCGACAAGATCAAGGAAGGGGTGGCCCGCGTGGCGAAGCTCCTGCGCATCGACCATGTGCTGACGCATCGACCCAAGGCGCTGTCCAACGGCCAGAAGCAGCGCACGGCGCTCGCCCGCGCGCTGGTCGGCTCGCCTCCGCTTCTGCTGCTGGACGATCCGCTGCGCAATGTCGACGCCAAGCTGCGCTTCGAGATGCGGCTCGAACTGCCGCGCCTGCTTGCAGCGCAAGGGGCGACGGTCGTCTACGTGACGCAGGACTACAAGGAAGCCATGGCGCTTGGCGACCGCATCGCGGTGATGGCGGCCGGCCGCATCCGCCAGGTCGGCACGCCGGAAGAAATCTACGACGCGCCCGCCTTCATCGAAATCGCCAGGCTGTTCGGCGACCCAACCATCAACCTCCTGGACGTCGCGCCGACAGCGGCGGCCGGCGGCGTGGCGGTCGAGCTTTCCGGTGTGCGAATCCCGCTTCCGGGCATACCGGCTGCCGAGGCCGTCGGCCGCGATTGCCTTATCGGGCTGCGGCCGGAATCGCTTGCCTTCGTCGCGGCCGGAACGGCGGGGGCGATCCCCGTCACCATCGAGGCCGAGACGCCGCTCAACGAAAAGACGGTGTCGCTGGTGCTGACCACCGACGGCCGCGAGGTGCTGGTGTCGCGGCCGGCCGGCACGCCGGCGCCGGCATCCGGCCCGGCCCACATTGCCGTCGACGGAACGAACGCGCTCCTGTTCGACAAGGAGACGGGCAGGCGCATCGCACGCATGGGCGAAGACGCCGGCGAACGGGGAGAGGCGGCATGAGCGGCGCGGCACTTCAGATCACCGGCGTCGACAAGTTCTACGGCGCCGTCGACCGCGGCGTCCACGCCGTCAAGAACCTGTCGATCAATATCGAAAAGGGCGAGATCATCGCGCTGCTCGGCTCGTCCGGCTGCGGCAAGACTTCGACGCTGCGCATGATCGCCGGCTTCGAGGAGGTCTCGCGCGGGCGCATCGCGATCGACGGGCGCGAGGTGCATATGCTGCCGCCGGTCAAGCGCAACGTCGCCATGGCCTTCGAGGGCTATTCGCTCTATCCGCCGCTGACGGTGCGCGAAAACATCGCCTTTGCGCTCAAGGCGTCGAAGCTGCCGCAGGCGAAAGTCGATGAAAAGGTCGGCGACATCGCGCGGCTGCTGGAGATCGAGGACATCCTCGACCGCTATCCCAGTTCGATTTCCGGCGGCCAGCAGCAGCGCGCCTCGCTCGGCCGGGCGCTGGTGCGCGACGCGGCTCTGCACTTGCTCGACGAGCCGATGGGCCAGTTGGAGCCGCGGCTGCGCGCGGTGCTGCGCGGGCGCATCAAGCACTACATCAAGGAGCGCGGCCTGACCGCGATCCTCGTCACGCACGACCAGACGGAAGCCAACGCCCTTGCCGACCGCATCGCGGTGATGGAGGGCGGCGTGCTGCTGCAGTTCGATACGCCGCAGACGATCAAGCAGCGTCCGGCGAACCTGTTCACCGGCGCTTTCGTCGGCGAGCCGCCGATGAACGTCTTTGCCGCGACGGTGGACTTTGAGGGTGACGGCGTCGTCTTCGGCCTCGATCAGGGCGTGCAGCTCAGATATGCGGCCGGCGAGTTCTCGCCTGCCGTCCTCGGCGAGTTGCGCGGGCGCGGCAAGGTGATGCTGGGCATCCGCCCCTATGCCGTGCGCCGCGCCGAGCGCGGCGTCGCCGCGAAGGTTGCGGTCAACCAGTGGCTCGGGGACCAGACGCAGATCGCCACGGATTTCGCCGGCGGCACCATGGTGCTGGTCGAGCACGACCGGGTGCGCCTCGCCCCCGGCGAGGAGATCGGCCTGAAGCTTGACGCCGGCGCGCTCCATGTCTTCGACGCCGAGAGCGGCCAGGCGCTCAGCCATGGGCCGGAGCTTGCCTGAAATGCGGGATCTGCTCATCGGCATAGACGCGGGCACTTCCGTCATCAAATCCGTCGCCTTCGACCTGAAGGGGCGCCAGCTTGCCGCTGCGGCGATACCCAACAGCTACGAGACGATCGGGCGCACCGGCGCGGTGCAGGATATGGCGCGCACCTGGGCCGATACGGCACGCACGCTGTCCGACCTTGCCGGCAAGATCGACAACCTCGCGTCGCGCGTGGCGGCCATCGCCGTCACCGCGCAGGGCGACGGCACCTGGCTCATCGACCGGGTCGGCGAGCCGGTCGGCAAGGGCTGGCTGTGGCTCGATGCCCGCGCCGGCGACATCGTGACGAGGCTGCGAGGCGAGACCGGCGACGCCGAGCGCTTCCGCCATACCGGCTCCGGCCTCGCCGCCTGCCAGCAGGGGCCGCAGTTGCGCTGGATGCTGGAGCATGCGCCGGAAATGATGCACGGCGCGGTGACCGGTTTCCACTGCAAGGACTGGCTCTATTTCAAGCTGACCGGCAAGCGCGCGACCGATCCGTCCGAGGCCTGTTTCACCTTCGGCGATTTCAGCGAGCGCCGCTACAGCGACGAGGTCATCGATTTCCTCGGGCTTGCGCCGCACAAGGGCCTTTTCCCCGAGATCGTCGACGGGGCGACGACGTATCACCCGCTTAGCGACAGCGCCGCGGCGCTCACCGGCCTCACCGCCGGCACGCCTGTGGTGCTCGGCTATGTCGACGTGGCCTGCACCGCGCTCGGCGCCGGGCTCTACGACCTGGAAACGGAGACGGGCTGCTCGGTCATCGGCTCCACGGGCATGCACATGCGGCTGGCGCGCGGGGCCGACGACGTGCGCCTTACCGAGGACCGCACCGGCTACACGATGTGCATGCCTGTGCCCGGCATCTATTCGCAGATGCAGTCGAACATGGCGGCGACGCTCAATGTCGACTGGATCCTGGCTGTCGCCGGCGGGTTGCTCAAAAGCGTCGGCGTGGAGCGCTCGAAAGCCGACCTGCTCGGCCATGTCGAGGGCTGGCTGGCGGAGGCGAAGGAGCGGCCGCCGCTCTTCCATCCCTATATTTCAGAGGCCGGCGAGCGCGGCCCCTTCGTGGACGCGACGGCGCGCGCTTCCTTCCTCGGCCTCAGCACGTCGAACGGTTTCGCCGACATGGTGAGGGCGGTCTTCGACGGGCTCGCGCTCGCCGCGCGCGATTGCTACCTCGCCATGGGGCCGCTGCCGCGCCAGGTGCGGCTCACCGGCGGTGCGGCGCGCAGCACTTCGCTGCGGCGCATCCTCGCCGGCGCTCTCGGCGCCGATATCCAGACCACGGAGCGCGAAGAGGCGGGAGCGGCGGGCGCCGCCATGATCGCTGCCGTGTCGCTCGGCCTCTATGGTTCGATGGACGAGTGCGCGAAGGAATGGGTGACGCCGTGCCTGCGCGCTTCGGAGCCGGCCGATGCAACGCTCTCTCGGCATTTCGATAGCGTTTTCCCCGCCTACAAGGCCTCGCGCGAGGCGCTGTCTCCCTTATGGGAAACGATTACAGGACAACAGGACAAGCTGCCATGACGACGAAGAAGATTGCCATTGCCGGCGACCGTTTCATGCTGCCGCAGGTCTTTGCCGACAAGCTGGCGGCGGCGTGCGGCGACGGGCACGACATCCGCCTTCTGGAACTGCCCTGGCCGGACGTGCCGATGGAGCACGGCTATGCGGTCGAGGGCATGGACGGGCTGAAGGAATATCTCGGCTCCGCCGACGAGATCGTCGACTTCATCGGCGACGCCGAGATTTTCGTCACCCAGCTGGCGCCGCTGTCGCGGGCCATGTTCGCCCGCCTGCCGGCGCTGCGGCTGGTGGCGGTGTCGCGCGGCGGCCCGGTCAATATCGACATGGCGGCGGCCCGCGAGGCCGGCGTCACCGTCGTCAACACGCCCGGCCGCAATGCCGGGGCGGTGGCCGAGTTCACCATCGGCGCGATCCTGGCCGAAACCCGCCTCATCCGCACCGGCCATGAATCGCTGCGCAAGGGCGAATGGCGCGGCGATCTCTACCGTGCCGACAGGACCGGCCGCGAGCTGCGCGAAATGACGGTGGGTGTCGTCGGCTACGGCAATATCGGCACGCGGGTGGTGCGGCTGCTGCGCGCCTTCGGCGCCAAGGTCCTCGTCCACGATCCCTATGTCCAGCTTTCGGCCGAGGATCGCAACGACGGCGTCGAGCTTGTCGCGCTGGACGATCTTCTGGGGCGAGCCGACATCGTCACGCTGCATCCGCGCGTCAGCGAGGAGACGCGCCACATGATGAACGCCGAGACCTTCGCAAAGATGAAGCCGGGCGCGCTGTTCGTGAACACCGCGCGCGGGCCGCTGTGCGACTACGACGCGCTCTATGCGGCGCTGACCGAAGGCCAGCTCGGCGGGGCGATGCTGGAGACCTTCGGCATCGAGCCGGTGCCGGCCGACTGGCCGCTGCTGCAACTGCCCAACGTGACGCTGACGCCGCATATCGCGGGCGCCTCGGTGCGCACCGTGACCTATGCCGCCGAAATGGCGGCCGAGGAAGTGCGCCGCTACATCGCCGGTCTGCCGCCGGTCAATCCCTGCTGACCCCTGTTTTTCGAGGAAACGAAATGAGTGAAACCGCCATCCGCCAGTCGATCATCGATCACTGCTGCGCCATGAACGCCTCCGGCCTCAACCAGGGCACGTCGGGCAACATCAGCGTACGCCAGGGCGGGCGCATGCTGATCACGCCGTCCGGCATTCCCTATGACAAGACGACGCCCGACATGATCGCGTCGCTGTCGCTCGATAGCGACGGCGCCTATGAGGGACCGAAGAAGCCGTCCGTGGAATGGCGCTTCCATCTCGACATCATGAAGTCGCGGCCGGATGTCGGCGCGGTGGTGCATACCCACTCCATGTATGCGACTACGCTCGCCATCGCCCGCAAGCCGATCCCCGCCTGCCACTACATGATCGCGATGTTCGGCGGCGACGACGTACGCGTCGCCGATTACGCCCGCTACGGCACGCCGGAACTTTCGCGCAACGTGCTGGCGGCCATGGAAGGGCGCAGCGCCTGCCTGCTCGCCAATCACGGCATGATCGCCACCGGCCCCACCCTGGAAAAGGCCATGGCGGCGGCGGTCGAGCTGGAGACGATTTCCCGGCAATACTTCAATTCGCTGTTGATCGGCGGCCCGGTGCTGCTTGACCAGGAAGAAATCGCCGGCGTCATCAAGGGCTTTGCCAGCTACGGCCGGCAGGACGACGAGAAGGCGGCCTGAGCAAGGTCTGGCGACGGAGAAGCAAAGTGACGGCGCAGTCCTCCCCCATCTACGACCTGCTCGTCATCGGCGGCGGTGTGAACGGCGCCGGCATCGCACGCGATGCCGCCGGCCGGGGGCTTTCGGTGCTGCTGTGCGAGAAGGGCGATCTCGCCGAAGGCACCAGTTCGCGCTCGGGCAAGCTGGTGCATGGCGGGCTGCGCTATCTCGAGCACTATGAGTTCCGGCTGGTGCGCGAGGCGCTAATCGAGCGCGAGGTGCTGCTGAAGGCCGCGCCGCACATCATCTGGCCGATGCGGTTCGTGCTGCCGCACAACCCGGCGGACCGGCCGGCCTGGCTGGTCCGGCTCGGCCTGTTTCTCTACGACCATCTCGGCGGCCGCCAGCGCCTTCCCGGCACGCGCGTGCTCGACCTCGCCACCACGCTGGAAGGCGCGCCGATCGCCCGGCAATACCGCAAGGCCTTCGAATATTCCGACTGCTGGGTGGATGACGCCCGCCTCGTGGTCCTCAATGCGCTGGACGCGGCGGCGAAAGGCGCGGAGGTCGCCGTGCGCACCGCCTGTTCCGCCGTGCGCCGCGAGGGCGCGCTGTGGAGCGTCGAACTCACCGACGCCGTCAGCGGCACCACGCGCACCGTGCAGGCGCGCTGCCTGGTCAACACGGCCGGGCCTTGGGTCAACGACGTGATCGACCGCGTCGCCGGCCTGCGCTCGAACCGGCATGTGCGCCTCGTCAAGGGCAGCCATATCGTCGTGCCGAAGTTCTGGGAGGGCAGGCAGGCCTATCTGGTGCAGAACCCGGACAAGCGCGTCATCTTCATCAATCCCTACCAGAACGACCTCGCCCTCATCGGCACCACCGACATTCCCTATGACGGCCGGCCGGAGGATGTCGCCATCGACGGCGACGAGATCGCCTATCTGCTGAAATCGGTGAACCGCTATTTCAAGCGGCAGCTGGCGGCCAGCGACATCGTGCACGCCTTTTCCGGCGTGCGGCCGCTCTATGACGACCATTCCGCCAATCCGAGCGCGGTGACGCGCGACTATATCTTCGAGATCGACACCGGGGAGCAGGGTGGGCAGGCTCCCCTGCTTTCAGTGTTCGGCGGCAAGATCACGACATTCCGCAAGCTTTCCGAACATGCGCTGGAAAAGCTCAAGCCGTTCTTCCCGGCGATGGGGCCGGGCTGGACCGGCAAGGCGACGCTTCCCGGCGGCGACATGCCGGAGGCGGATTTCGACCTGTTCCTCGGGGAACTGCATGCGCGCTATCGCTGGCTTCCGGCGGCGCTGGCGAAGCATTATGCGAGGCTCTACGGCACACGCGCCCATGCGCTTTTGGGGGACGCGGCCTCGACGGACGACCTCGGCTCCGCCTTCGGTCCGCGCCTTTACGCCCGCGAGGCGGAATTCCTTGTCGCCACCGAATGGGCGCTTACCGCCGAGGATATCCTGGAGCGGCGCACCAAGCACGGCCTCTACATGAGCGAGGCCGAAAAGGCGGCCTTCGCCCAGTGGCTCGAAGGCCCGGCAACGACGACACGAAAGACGGCATGATGACGCGCAGCCCCGAATATGACGCCCTTCTTTCCCTGTCGGCCCGCGTCGGCGCCGATCCGGCGCTGGTGCAGGGCGCGGGCGGCAACACTTCCATCAAGGAGGAGGGCACGTTGTGGATCAAGGCCTCCGGCCTGTGGCTGCGCGCTGCGCTGGCGCGCGAGCTGATGGTGCCGGTGGCGCTGGAGCCGCTGCTCGACGCGCTGCGGCGCGGCGATCCGTCGACGGAGAAGCCGCAAGCCTTTGTGATGGACGACAGGAATCCCAGCGGGCTGCGGCCGTCCATCGAAACCACGATGCATGCGCTGCTTGCGCCGAAGGTGGTGGTGCATGTCCATTGCGTCGACACCATCGCCCATGCCGTGCAGGTGGATGGCGAAGCGCTGGTCGCCGAGCGCCTTGCCGGCCTGCCTTATGCCTTCGTGCCCTATGCGCGCCCCGGCCTGCCCCTGACGCAGGCGATCATGCGCCGCATCGATGCGGGCACCCGCATCCTCGTTCTCGGCAATCACGGGCTGACGGTTGCGGGCGAGGCAGTGGCCGACGCCGAGGCCCTGCTGGCCAAAGTGCGCCGCCGCCTGGCCCTGGCCGCGCGGGCTTTCGTTGCGCCGGACCTCGGGTCGCTGGAACGGCTCGCCGTCGGCAGCGCCTATCGTCTGCCCTCCGATCCGGCGGTCCATGGCGTTGCCACCGACGCCGTCTCCTGCCGCCATGCCGGCGGCGGCAGCCTCTATCCCGACCATGTCATCTTTCTCGGCGAGGGTTCGGTGATCGCGCAGCCGGGCGAAAGCGCGCTCGACGTCGAGCGGCGCTTCGGCGCGGCCGGCCTGCCGCTGCCGCCCACCATCCTTTTCCCCGGCAAGGGCGTGCTCGTTTCCACGACGATAAGCGAAGGCGCACTGGCCATGGCGCGCTGCCTGTCCGACGTGACCGCCCGCCTCCCGGAAACGGCACGGCTACGCTACTTCACCGATCCGGAGAATGCCGAACTGCTCGGCTGGGACGCCGAAAAATACCGGCAGGCGCTGAACGCCTCCCTGAACGGAAAGCGGCAGTAAGCGCCAGGTAAAGCGAGGCGCTCGCTGGCTATCCGGGCGGGTGCCGTGGTATGCGGCCTCGAAACAGAGACCGTGATCATGACCCCTGCCATCCACCCCGCCCTTGCCTCATCCCTCGAGGCGAGGGGATACGCCCAGTTGACTCCGGTCCAGATGGAGATGGCGAGCGGGCATCACGGCGATGCCGACCTTCTGGTGTCGGCGCAGACCGGGTCGGGCAAGACCGTCGCCTTCGGAATCGCGATCGCCTCGACGCTGCTCGGCGATGCCGACCAGTTCGAGACGGCCGGGCGGCCGCTCGGGCTGGTCATCGCGCCGACGCGCGAACTCGCGATCCAGGTGCAGCGCGAACTCGACTGGCTCTACGCGGCGGCGAAGATCGAGACCACGACCTGTGTCGGCGGCATGGACATGCGCAAGGAGCGCCGGGCGCTGGAACGCGGCGCCCATCTCGTCGTCGGCACGCCGGGGCGCCTGCGCGACCACATCACCAAGGGCGCGCTCGACCTCGGGGCGATCCGCGCCGTGGTGCTCGACGAGGCCGACGAAATGCTGGACCTCGGCTTTCGCGAGGACCTCGAATTCATCCTCGGCGCGGCTCCCCGCCAGCGCCGGACGCTGCTGTTTTCGGCTACGGTGCCGCGCGGCATCGCCGAACTCGCCAAGGATTTTCAGAAGGACGCGGTGCGCATCGCCGTATCCGCTTCCACAGAGCAGCATGCCGACATCGAGTACCAGATGATGCTGGTGCGGCGCGACGAGCGCGAACATGCCGTCATCAATGCGTTGCTCGACACCGACAGCACGAGCGCCCTGGTGTTCTGCCATACGCGCGAGGCGGTGCGGCATCTGACGGCGCGGCTCGCCAATCGTGGATTCTCGGTCGTTTCGCTGTCGGGCGAGATGGCGCAGTCGGAACGCTCGAACGCGCTGCAATCCATGCGCGACGGCCGCGCGCATGTCTGCGTGGCGACCGACGTCGCGGCGCGCGGCATCGACCTGCCGCACCTCGACCTCGTGATCCATGCGGATGTGCCGTCCAATCCCGCGACGCTGCTCCACCGTTCCGGCCGAACGGGCCGCGCGGGGCGCAAGGGCGTCTGCGTTCTCATCGTTCCCGAAAACAGGCGAGGTGCCGCGCAGCGCGTGCTGGCGCTGGCCAAACTGGCGGCGACCGTGCGCGCCGCGCCCGGCATTGCGGAGATCGAGAAACGCAATCACGGGCAAATCCTCGATGCCGTTCTCTCGACCGCCGAGCCGGACGAGGCGGAAGCGACGTTCGTGGCCGAACTGCTGGCGCAGGCAACGCCGCGGCGCATCGCCGCCGCCTTCCTGCGCCAGCAACTGGCCGCCCGTCCGGTGCCGGAGGACCTGCTGCCGTTGCCGGTGGCCGAGATGCAGGCGCGGAAGCCCAGGCGCGACAAGTGGGCCGAGAACGATCATGGCCCGATGGCTGCGCGCGAATCGCGTAAGCCGGACATGGAGGGCGGCGTCTGGTTCACGCTGTCGCTCGGCCGAGCGCAGCGTGCCGACCCGAAATGGCTGCTGCCGATGATCTGCAAGGCCGGCGGCGTCTCGAAGCGCGACGTCGGCTCGATCCGGATCGACGACAGGGAAACGCGCTTCGAGATCGCCGCCGACAAGGCGGCCGGTTTCGCGGAGCAGATCGGCCGGCCGGGCAGCGTCGAACGAGGGATCGTCATCGCCCCGGCGGGAGAGGCGTGGGGAGCGCCGCGGCGCTCAAAGCCGAAATTCGACAAGGGTGCGAAGCCGGGAAAGAAGCCGGCACATCGGGGGAAAAGCTCGGCCGGCGATCACGCCCGCAAGCCCAAGGAAAGGAAGCGCCCGAAATAAAGGGCGCGAGCCTTATATCCAGGCCTTGGTGCTGCGCGGCGTTGCCAGGAGCAGGCTCGTCTCGCTGCCGGTGATGCCGGGAATGAGGCGGATGCGGCGCAGCACCGCGTCAAACTCGGTGAGGCCCGCCGTGCCGAGTTCGACCACGAGGTCCCAGCGCCCGTTGGTGGTGTGGATGGTTGAAACCTCGGAGAAGCCGCCCAGCGCGCGCACCACCCGGTCGGCGGCGTGGCCCTCGATCTCGATCATCATGACGCCGCGTATCCGCTGGTCCACCGCATCGGCGCGCAGGATCACCGTGTAGCCGACGATGTCGCCCGATTTCTCCAGCCGCTCCATGCGCGCCTTGACCGTGGCTCGGGAGACGCCGAGGTCGACCGCAAGGTCGGAAACGCTGCGGCGGGCATTGTGGCGAAGCAGCGCGATCAGTTTCTGGTCCAGGGCGTCCATCCTGCCATAATGGCAGGATTGCTTATCATTTTGCAAGAATTGCCGTTCGAATAGACAAAATCATGCGTTCAAATCGGCATCGCTCCGTGGTCGATTATCCCCGGCATGACGGGGATCGAAACGATGCGATGCAGGATAATCGGGGCGCCGGTGCAGGAGGGAAACTCCTATCCCGGCTGTGACATGGGGCCGAGCAGCCTGCGGGCCGCCGGCATCGTATCGACGCTGCGGCAACTGGGGCACGACGTCGAGGATCTCGGCGTCGTCGTGCCTGGGCCGGCACGGCCGCAGGCGCATGGGAATGCGGCGGTGAAGGCGCTGCCGGAAATCTCGGCCTGGACGGCGGCGATCTCCGAGGCGGCCTTCAGGGCCAGCGACGAGGCGATGCCGATCTTTCTCGGCGGCGACCATTCCATGGCGGCGGGTACGCTCTCCGGCGTTGTCCAGCGCGCGGCCGAGCTGAAGCGGCCGCTGTTCGTGCTGTGGCTGGACGCGCATCCCGATTTCCACACGCTGGACACGACGGAAAGCGGCAATCTGCATGGCGTGCCGCTGGCCTATGCCACCGGCCTGCCAGGCTTCGAGGGCTATTTCCCGGAATTGGCTGCGACGGTCGATCCCAAGCATGTCTGCACGCTCGGTCTGCGCAGCGTCGATCCGGCCGAGCGCAGGGCGCTCAGCGAGGCCGGCGTCACCGTGCACGACATGCGCGCCATCGACGAGCACGGCATAGGCACGCTGCTCAGGGCCTTCCTCGACCGGGTGGCGAAGGCCAACGGCATGCTGCATGTCAGCCTCGACGTCGATTTCCTCGACCCTTCCATCGCGCCCGCCGTCGGCACCACCGTTCCCGGCGGCGCCACCTTCCGCGAGGCGCATCTGGCGATGGAGATGCTGAGCGACAGCGGGCTGGTCACCAGCCTCGACATCGTCGAGCTCAACCCCTTTCTCGACGAGCGCGGGCGAACCGCCATTCTGCTGGTTGACCTGGCGGCGAGCCTGATGGGTCGCCGCATCATGGATCGCCCGACAAGGAGTTTCTGACCATGGCCGCACCGAAGCTGAACATCGTTCCTTTCGTCAGCGTCGATTCGATGATGAAACTGGTACTGGCGGTGGGGATCGAGCGATTCCTGACCGAGCTCGCCGGCTACGTCGAGGAGGATTTCCGGCGCTGGGAAGCCTTCGACAAGACGCCGCGCGTCGCCTCGCACAGCCATGACGGCGTCATCGAACTGATGCCGACCTCGGACGGCACGCTCTACGGCTTCAAATATGTCAACGGCCACCCCAAGAACATGAGGCAGGGGCTGCAGACGGTGACCGCCTTCGGCATGCTGGCCGATGTCGGTTCCGGCTATCCGATGCTGCTGACCGAAATGACCATCCTGACCGCGCTGCGCACGGCGGCGACCTCCGTGGTGGCGGCAAAATACCTGGCGCCGAGGGGCGCGCGCACCATGGCGCTGATCGGCAACGGCGCGCAGTCGGAGTTCCAGGCGACCGCCTTCAAGGCGCTGCTCGGGATCGAGCGCATCCGGCTCTACGACATCGACCGCTCCGCCTCGGAAAAGGTCGTGCGCAACCTCGCCGGCCTCGGGCTGGAAACGACCATCTGCGCGTCCGCCGAGCAGGCTGTGGAGGGCGCCGAGATCATCACCACGGTGACGGCGGACAAGCAGTACGCCACCATCCTCACCGACAACATGGTTGGGGCGGGCGTGCACATCAACGCGGTGGGCGGCGACTGTCCCGGCAAGACCGAACTGCACCGGGATATCCTGCTACGCTCCGACATCTTCGTGGAGTATCCGCCGCAGACGCGCATCGAGGGCGAGATCCAGCAGCTCGCGCCGGACCATCCGGTGACGGAGCTGTGGCAGGTGATGACCGGCAAGGCCGAGGGCCGGCGAGGGCCCAAGCAGATCACGCTGTTCGATTCCGTCGGCTTCGCCACCGAGGATTTTTCGGCCCTGCGCTACGTTCGCGACAAGCTGGCCTCGACCGGTCTCTACGAGGAACTCGACCTGCTCGCCGATCCCGACGAGCCGCGCGACCTGTTCGGCATGCTGCTCAGG
Organism: Aquamicrobium soli; assembly: GCF_042646345.1. Lineage (NCBI taxonomy): Bacteria > Pseudomonadati > Pseudomonadota > Alphaproteobacteria > Hyphomicrobiales > Phyllobacteriaceae > Aquamicrobium > Aquamicrobium soli. Next base: position 89,019 of record NZ_JBHRTK010000034.1, read on the forward strand.
GCGGCGAAGTCCTGAAGGAGCTCACGTCGGCCCTCGTCGAGCACGGGCTGCATTACAAAATCTTCGCGAGGAAGCTTTTCGTCCGGTTGTGCTGCGGGTTCGAGAAAAGCTCCTTCGGCGGGCCTTCCTCCAGGATGAGGCCATCGTCCATGAAGATCACCCGGTGACCCACCTCGCGGGCAAACCCCATCTCGTGGGTGACGACCACCATCGTCATTCCCTCGACCGCGAGCGCCTTCATGACCTGAAGCACCTCGCCGACCATCTCCGGGTCGAGCGCGGAGGTCGGCTCGTCGAAGAGCATGACGGCCGGCTCCATGGCGAGCGCGCGGGCGATGGCCACGCGCTGCTGCTGGCCGCCGGAAAGCTCGTCCGGATAGCTCGCTTCCTTGCCGACGAGGCCGACCTTGGCGAGGAGCGTGCGCGCCACGTCGTCGGCCTGCCCGGCCGGGATTTTCTTCACCTTGCGCGGGCCGATGGTGATGTTTTCCAGGATGGTCAGGTGCTTGAACAGGTTGAACTGCTGGAACACCATGCCGACATGCTGGCGCAGCTGGTGGATGTTGGTCCTCGGGTCGGTCAGTGTCATCCCGGCGATCTCGATCTCACCGCTGGTCGCCGTCTCCAGCCCGTTCAGGCAACGCAGGAAGGTGCTCTTGCCGCTGCCCGAAGGGCCGATGACGACGACGACCTCCTGTTCGTCCACACGGGTGGTGATCCCCTTGAGGATTTCGGTGGCGCCGAAGGATTTGTGCAGGTCTTTAACGTTTATCAACCTGAAGTCTCCTCTCCAGATAGGCCGAGAACTTCGACAGCGAGAAGATGAGGATGAAATAAAGCACCGCGATCAGCCCCCAGATCGCGAAAGACGCGAAGGTTTCGGCGATCACGATCTCGCCCTTGTAGACAAGTTCGGCGATGCCGACGGGGGCGAGCAGCGAGGTATCCTTGATCGTCTGGGCCGCCTGGTTGACCAGCGGCGGGATCATGCGCTTGAACGCCTGCGGCAGGACGATGTAGCGCATCGTCTGCAGGCCGTTCATGCCGATGCTCTGCGCGGCTTCCTTCTGCCCCCGGTCGACGCCCAGGATGCCGGCGCGGATGATCTCGGTGACGTAGGCGCCCTCGTTGAGGCTGAGTGTCAGCGCGGCCGCGAGGATCGGGTAGAGCAACTGACCGAACCATTGGTTGACCGGCAGGATGGCCGGCAGGCCCAGCACGATGAAGAAGAGCTGCACCAGGAGCGGCGTCGAGCGGAAGATCTCGACATAGGCGGTGGCGATCCAGCGCAGTGGCGCGAACCGCGAAAGCCGCATCAGCGCCGCGATCAGGCCGATGATCACCATCAGCACGATGGCGACGATCGAATACTGGATGGTCAGGCGAAGCCCGACCAGGATGACGGGTAGGTTTTGCCAGATGACGTCCATGAAGCCTGCCCCCGATTATCCTTCTCTCGCATCGATGGACGGGAAGGCGCGCCAGACCGCTTTCAGGCAGCACGCCTTTCCAGGGCCGATCAGCAGCCGGCCACGCGCTCAGTCCTTGACGGCGACGTCCGTCGGCTTGACCACGCCCTCGACGGCGCCGCTCAGATCGCCGCCGAAATATTTCTCGAACAGCTTCTTGTACTCGCCGTTCTCCTTGATCTTGGCGAGGCCGTCGTTGATCTTGGCGGCCAGCTCGGGCTTCTTCTTGCTGATGGCGACGCCGTAATACTCGCCCGTCAGCAGCGGCCCGACCGTCTTCACGCCCTTGTGCTTGGTCTTGAAGTCGATATTGACCGGATTGTCGAAGATGACGGCGTCGGCACCGCCGGTCATCAGCGCCTGGTAGGCGGCGTCGATGTTCTGGAACTGCTTGATATAATCGGCCGAGAACTGGTGCTCGGTGAGGTAATCGACCGAGGAGGTGGCCTTCTTGGTCGCGACCACATGGCCTTTCAGGTCGTCGAAGCCCTTGATGTCGGAGTCCTCCTTGACCAGGATCGAAAGGCCGGACTTGTAGTAGGCATCGCTGAAGTCGACGTTCTGCAGCCGGCTGGTCTTGATCGTGATGCCGGCCACCGCCGCGTCGATCGAACCGGCCTGCAGGCTGGGGATGATGCCGTTGAACGGCAGCGTTTTCAGGCTGACGGTCATGTCCTCAGCCTTGGCGATCGCCTGGATCATGTCGATATCGAAGCCGGTGACCTCACCGTTCGTCTCGGACTCGAAGGGCGGGAAGGTGGTGTCGGCGCCGACGACGAGATTGGTGCCGCCCGCCGCCATCGCCGGGAGCGGTGCTGCGAAGGAAAGCATGAGCCCGCAGGCAAGGGATGCGCCCAGCGCGATAAGCGATTTGTTCTTCACGATTAACTCCTTTCGGCGGGCATTCATCGGTTGGATCACGATAGGAAGCAGCGTGGCGTGTCGTTCAACCCACCCCTGGCCCGTGCGGAAATATCTGGAGCGGCCGGTTCCAGCGTCAAGTTCACGCGAAAGGCCTCACGAAATCGGCAAGGATCCCGGACGCGCAGGGCAGGGCCGTCGAACTATGCGTGGAAGATGCGTGTCAGCCGAGGAGGTTTCGCAAGGTGCGCATGAAGATCCTCGAGCCGATCGGGATCAGGTCGTCGGGAAAGTCATAGTCCGGATTATGCAGGGCGGGGTGTCCTTCCCCGGCGCCGAGAAAGAACATCGCCGACGGCGCGCCATGGCCGAAAATGCCGAAATCCTCCGAAGCCCGCATCGGCAGGCCGTCTTCGCCGTGCGCGATTCCTTCGTCGTCGAGAGCTTGCCGCAGGTGCCCGACCGCTTCCGGCGCGTTGACGCTGGCGACGAAGATCTCGTGATAGTCGTGGCGGACGGAAAGGCCATGCCGGCTGCCGATGTCGGCGGCCAGCGCTTCGACGGCGGCGCACAGTTCCGCCATGTGTTCGTCGCGGCGGGTGCGCAGCGTCGCCCAGACCTCGGCGTAGCCCGGCGCGATGCCGAACACGGCCTCGCCCATCGCGGCATGGGTAACGGTCACCATGGCGAACGCGTCGTCGGCGAAGGTTCCGCGGCCGAGCGCCGGCAGCGCCGGCATGATCCGGCTGACGGCCGGCATCGGCGAGACGCCGGTTTCCGGCATCGAGGAATGAGCCGTCTTGCCCTCCAGCATGATGCGGATGCCGCGCGAGGCGCAATTGACCACGCCGGCTCTGAGCCGGACCTCGCCGAACGGGACGCCGGGCAGGTTATGCAGCGAAAAGGCGAAATCGGGCGCGATCTCCTTGAAGCGGGGATCGGCGACGACGCCGGCCGCGCCATTGCCGGTTTCTTCCGCCGGCTGGAACATCAGCACGACGCGGCCGCGCGCCGGCCTCTGCCGCCCCAACTGGCGGCCCAGCGCCGCCAGGATCGCCGTGTGCCCGTCATGGCCGCACATATGCGATTTGCCGGGCACCAGAGAGGCATGCGCGACCTCCGTGAGTTCCTGGATGGGTAGCGCGTCGAGTTCCGAGCGGAACAACACCGTCGGGCCGGCCACCTCGCTGTCGTAGACCATCGCCACGCCATGCCCGCCGAGCCTGGCCAGCACCCGGTCCGGGTTCGTGCCGGAAAGGAAATCAACGACTTCGCCGGCCGTCTTCGCCTCCTCGTTGGAAAGCTCAGGCTGCCGATGCAGCTTGCGCCGCCATGCCGTCAGTTCCACCAGGTCGCGATTGGTAAGGGTCAACGCTGCTCGCCTCCGCTTGACGCTGCCTTCCATAGCATGGCCGGCCGGCATGGCACATGATCGAAGCGGCAATTCCCTCGCCCTGCGAAACAGGCTAGGCTTTCGGCTGGAAGCCTGGATGCCGGCCGCAGGAGGCTGGAGAGAGTAGAACGATGGATATCCGCAATTTCACCGGGTTCGTGACCGCGGCCGAGCTGATGAACTTCACGCTGGCGGCGCGGCGGCTGAACATCACGCAGTCCGCCCTGTCGCGGCAGATCCGGACGCTCGAAGCCTATCTCGGGGTCGAGCTGTTCGAAAAGGCTGGGCGCAACGTCCGGCTGACGGCTGCCGGCCAGGCCCTGTTCGCCAAGGTCAACGACGTGCTGCAGGCGGATCGCAGCCTGCGCATGAGCGCGGAAGACCTCGGGCGCGGCGAAACCGGTGTCCTGAAGATCGGCGCCTGCTCGCAGCTTATCGAGCGCTACCTTCCCGGTTTCCTCAAATCCTGGAGCGAGCGGCATCCCGGCATCGACATCCGCATCGAGGACGGTGGCGGGCCCGAACTCGCCGACAAGCTGCGCGCCGGTACGGTGCACCTGACCGTCAGCGCCCGCCCGTCGACGCCCATCGACCTGTTCGAGACCCTGCTTCTGGACAAGCTGGGGTTCGTGGCGCTGGCCACCGGGGAGTTCCTTTCAAATTCCGGCGAGCCGGTCGAAATCGCCGAACTGCTGCGTTACCCCATCCTGACGCTGAACAGGCGCCACGCCTCGCGCGAGGTCTTCGACGCGGCCTGCAAGCTGGCCGGCGCGCTGCCGCTGATCAAGCTCGAAAGCTATTCGCCGCATACGCTGTTTTCCATGGCCGCCGCCGGCAACGGCGTCGCCATCGTGCCGTCCTCGGCCCGTTCCTTCCCGGACGGGCTGGTGCGCAAGCCCGTGACGCTGCGCGGCCAGCGGATCGAGTTTGACATCTGCGCCATGTGGAGCAACACCGCGCCGCTTCCCGTCTACGGCCAGCGCTTCGTGGAGGCGCTGCGCGCCTCCATCCAGGCGGAGAATGAAAGGGAGCGCATGCCGCCGCAGATCGTCCCCGCGCGCCGCCGGGTTGCCTGACAACCCATTCCAAATGCGCATCGGTATGAAGAATTATTATTCATTGGACCGATTGGTTTTGTGACGGCTACCTTCGCCTTTCCGCCGTAACCGGCGAAGATGACGCGCATCGGGGCTGCACGGTCAGTCGTTCATCCGCCGCCGCGATCCAGGGCACGACAGGACAACAGAACTTATGCGCGGTATCGGCTGGAGCAGCCTCAATCAGGAACGGATCGTCCTCGTCCTGGCCGTCCTGCTATTCGCGGTGGCCGCCATCGGCCTGCCGGGCTTTCTCGCGCCCGACAACCTGATCGCCATCGTGCGCTCGGTCTCGGTGCTCGGCATCCTCGCCTTCGGCATGGCCATCGTCATCATCGGCCGCGGCATCGACCTGTCGATGGTCGCCATCATGGCGATGTCGGTCGCCTGGTACCTGCAACTGCTCAACGGCGGCATGAGCGACGGGCTGGCCTTCCTGCTGGTGCTGGCCGCCGTCATCGGCATCGGCGTGCTCAACGGCGTGCTTGTCGCCTATGCCGACGTGCCGGCGATCTTCGTCACGCTGGCCAGCGGCTCCTTCGTCTTCGGCTATGTGCGCTCGCAGCTCATCACGCAGGATGCCGTCGCCGTTCCGCAGGGCCACTGGATCGAGATGTTCGGCGGGGTGCGCTATTTCGACATTCCGGTCGAGGTCTTCATCTTTGCCGGGCTCGCGGTGCTGACCTTCCTGTTCCTGCGCTTCACGAAATGGGGGCGCTTCGTCTATTACGAGGGCGACAACCCGATGGCGGCGCGCAACATCGGCATACCGGTGCGCCCCATGCAGGTGCTGCGCTATGTGCTGGCGGCGCTGATTTCCTTCATCGCTGGCCTGCTGACGGCCGCCAGCCTGCATTCGATCAACACGCGCATCGTCAATTCCAACCTGCTCTACGACATCGTGCTGGTTGCCGTCATCGGCGGCATCGGCCTGTCGGGCGGGCGCGGCGGCGTGCGCAACGTGCTGGTGGGCGCTGCCCTGATCGGCATCCTGCTCAACGCCATGACCATCGTCGATATCCCGACGCTCTACCAGAACCTGATCAAGGCGGCGATCCTGCTCGGCGCCATCATCATCGACGGCATTCTCAACCCCCGCGACGAGCAGACCGCGCAGCAGGGCGACATCTGAGAAATCTCAAACGGGCACAGGCATCAAACACAGGGGAAATGACAATGAAAATCCTGAAGACATTCATGACGGCGGCGGCCGCGCTCGGCATCTGCGCCTTTACCGCGAACAGCTTCGCCGAAGGCGTCGCGGAGGACCCGGGTCCGGCCGCTTACGCCAAGGCCATGAACGGCAAGCGCGTCATGCTGGTGCCGCTGGCCATGGGCTTCGACCTGGCGCAGGGCTGGTCGCACTACCTCAAGAAGGAGGTGGAAGCCTGGGGCGGCACCTTCGAGACGCGTGACCCGAACTGGAATCTCGACGCCGGCGCACAGGCGATCACCGACGCCATCTCCTCCGACACCCGGCCCGACGTCCTCATCATCCATTCGCCGGACCTCAACTCCTATTCCAAGCTGATGAAGAAGGCGCAGAAGGCCGGCACCTACATCATCCTGGTCGACAACCCGGCGAACTTCCCGGCCGACGCCTTCGTCGGCTCCGACTGGGACCGCCTCGGCCAGCTCGAAGCCGAAGCCGCCATCAAGGGCTGCGGCGCGAATTCCTCGAAGAAGATCGGGCTGGTGCAGGGCGATCAGGCCAACTCGTCGAGCCTCTACCAGTATGCCGGCATCATGAAGGTGATGGAGAAGAACCCCGACTTCCAGATCGTCGCCAAGCCGGACTCCAACTGGGACGCCACCACCTCGCGCAACGTCACCACGACGATGCTGCAGCAGCATCCCGACATCTGCGCCATCATCGACTTCTGGGACGGTGACGCCACCGGCGCTTCGGCCGCGATCCGCGACGCCAAGCTCGACGGCAAGGTGTTCCTGGTGACCACGGGCGGCGGCGAGAAGGCAGCCGACTGCGACAAGCTGGAAGACGGCACCTATGGCGCCGTGGTGATGACCGACCTCGCCCGCGAGACGGCCGACATCAACGCCATCATCAAGTTCCTGCTGCAGAGCGGCCAGCCGGCCGGCACCTCGCACACTTACATCTACACGCTGCTGCAGGCGACCACCAAGGCCGACCTGAAGCCGGACTCCTGCTGGGATCTCAAGGCGTTGCAGGCGGAAGCCGCCGCCGCGAAGTAAGCGTCGGCCGAATGCTACACATCGGGTGGCCGGCTTGCCGGCCACCTTCCATTCCGGAACCGTTAAAAGCAGCACCCGATGTCTTTTCGCGAACGCTGGCAGGCCTGGCGCTACAACCGCATCCCCAGCCACCTGATCGGCGAGATCCTGACCAAGCGCTGGACCGACAACGCCATCCCCTTCCTGGCGCTGGTGGTGACGCTGGCGATCTTCGGCACGTCCATTTCCGGCTTCTTCAAGCCGTCGGCGCTGCAGGCCTCGAGCCGCCAGCTCGGCGAGTTCTCCCTGGTCGTCACCGGCGTGACGGTGGTGATGCTGGGCGGCGGCATCGACCTTTCGGTGGGCGCGATCTTCGGCCTCGCCTGCTTCTCGGCCGTCTTCGTCTTCTTCATCATGGAGCAGTCGATCTGGCTGGCGCTGGCCGCTTCCATCGCCACCGGCCTCGTTTTCGGCGCCGTCAACGGCTATCTGGTCGGCTACCTGAAGCTCAGGGCCTTCCTCACCACGCTGGTGACGCTGATCTTCGGTCGCGCGCTGTTCGACATCCTGGTCACCGCCTATGCCGCGCAAGTGCAACTGTCGGACGCGGAATCGCCGATCCTCGACTATATCGGCGACGGCACCTTCTTCGGGCTGGCGGTCTCAGTCTGGCTCGCCATCGTCTTCGCCGTCGTGACCCATATCGCGCTGACCCGCTCGCGGCCGGGCTGGCATGTGCTGGCGGTCGGCGGCTCGCGCCGCTCGGCGCATAATGCCGGCATCCGCGTCGGCAGCACCGTCTTCTTTACCTATGTGTTTTCCGGCCTGTGCTCCGCCCTCGGCGGCTTTCTCGTCGCCTGCCGGCTTTCCGGGGCCGGGCCGGGCACCGGCCAGAACCTCGAGATCATGGCGCTGACGGCGGCGGTCGTCGGCGGCGTCAGCCTCGGCGGCGGGCGCGGGTCGATCGTCAAGGGCATCATGGGCGCCATCATCGTTCTGGTGATGACCAACGGCCTGATCCGCCTCGGCTACGGCACCGGCACCACGCAAATGGTGCTCGGCCTGATGCTGGCCGCCGCCGTCACCATCGACATCCGCTGGCTGAAGAACCGCCACAAGGTGCTGAACGAGGTCTATGTCGCGCCGGTCTACCTGAAGATGGGCGAGGCGCAATCGGCCGAGCCGGACTCCGGCACGCCCTACCAACTCGACAACCGGCTGTCGGCGGCCCGGCATATCGGGCTCGGCGAACTGGAGGGGCCGGAAGACGTCATCCTCGACCGCGACGACCATCTGTACTGCGGCACGCGCCACGGCGAGATCGTGCGTTTCTTCGCCCCCGACTACAAGCGCTCCGAAGTGTTCGCCCATGTCGGCGGCTTCCCGCTGGGTCTCGCCTTCGACCGTGACGGCAACCTCATCTCCTGCGTCGGCGCCATGGGGCTCTATTCGATTTCGCCGGAGCGCAAGGTGACGAAACTCTCGGCCGAGACGGCGCGCTCGCTGACCTCGGTGGTGGACGACGCCCGCCTGCGCGACCCCAACGACTGCGACATCGCGCCGGACGGCCGCATCTACTTCACCGACTCGACCAAGCGCTACGACGCGCATGACTGGGCGCTGGATTCCATCGAGAACCGGCCGACCGGCCGCCTTCTGGTCTACGATCCGAAGGACGGCTCGACGAAAACGCTGCTCGACGGCTACCGCTACACCAACGGCGTATGCATGGCGCATGACGGCAAGTCGCTGTTCTTCGCTGAAAGCTGGGCCTGCCGCGTCCACCGCTACTGGCTGGAAGGGCCGAAGGCGGGCACCGCCGAATGCGTCATCAAGGACATGCCCGGCTACCCGGACAACATCAACCGCGCCTCGGACGGCGGCTACTGGATGGCCTGGCTCGGCATGCGCACGCCGAGCTTCGACCTGTCGCTGCGCCACCCCGGCATGCGCAAGCGCATGACGCGCCGCCTGCCGCAGGACGACTGGCTGTTTCCCAACATCAACACCGGCGGCGTCGTCAAGTTCGACGAGAGTGGGCGCATTCTCGACACGCTGGGCGACCTTTCCGGCGAGGCGCATCCGATGGTCACCTCGATGCGCGAGCACAGAGGCTACCTGTTTGTGGGCGGCATCCTCAACAACCGCATAGGCCGCTTCCGCATCGCCGGCGCCGACGAGAACTGGACCAGCCCGGCCTCCTATTGGGGAGGCGCGAAATGATCCTCGATCCCGTCCTCGACCTGTTCCGCGGCAAGGCCGTCACCATCCCGCCGTTCGACGGCGCGTTCCGGCCCAACACGCGGCTCGACGACGCCGATGCCGCCGCAACCCTTGCCGAGGCCGACAACCTCGCGCGCCTGCCGGACGGTCTCGTCGCCAGCAGCGGCAATGCGCTCTACCGGATCGAGGCCGGCAAGGAGCCAGTCCCGTTCAGAAGTTTCGGCGCACCGGTGGCGGCCGTCGACGTCTCGCCGTCGGGGGAACTGGCGGTCGCGACCGAAACCGGCGCGCTCCATGTCGGCGACAGGGAAGAAAAGCCCCATGCCGGGATCGGCTGCGTCACGGCGCTGGCCTATGGCCCCGACGGAGCGCTGTGGCTGGCCAACGGCTCGGCCGCTCACGCCCGTTCGCAATGGTCGCAGGACCTCATGCTGCACGGCTCGTCCGGGTCGGTGTGGAAACGGCCGGCGGGCGCCACGGCCTTCGAGCGCGTCGCCGACGGACTGGCCTTTCCCTATGGGCTGCTGCCGGTCGATGGCGGCGTCGTCGTTTCGGAAAGCTGGCGCCACCGGCTGCTTCGCATCGGCACGGGCGCGCCGGCCGAGCTGCTCGCCAAGCTGCCCGGCTATCCGGCGCGCCTGTCGCCGGCCCCTGGCGGTGGCGCATGGCTCTGCCTGTTTGCGCCGCGCAACCGGCTGATCGAATTCGTCCTGCAGGAGGAGCACTACCGGCTCGACATGCTGGCGACGGTGCCGCCGTCCTACTGGATCGCGCCGGCGTTCTCGTCCGGGCGCAGCTTTCTGGAGCCGCTCCAGTGCGGCGGCATCAGGACGATGGGCGTGCACAAGCCGTGGTCGCCGAGCCGGTCCTATGGCCTGGCGGTGCGGCTGGACGAAAAGATGCGGCCGCTGTTCAGCCTGCACAGCCGCGCCAATGGCACGCGCCACGGCGTATGCAGCGTTGTCGAGGAAGCGGGCAGGCTGTGGGTTGCTTCGCGCGGCGGCGATTGCGTTCTCGACATCGACCTCGCCGATCTCGCAAGGGAGGCGCGCTGAATGGAACCCTCCGTTTCCGATGTCATCATCCGGCTCGAAGGCGTCACCAAGGCCTATCGTGGCGCGCCTGCGGTGCGCAATGTCGACTTCGACCTGAGGCGCGGCGAAGTCCACGCGCTTCTGGGCGAGAACGGCGCCGGTAAGTCAACGCTTACGAAAATGATGGCGGGCGCGGTCGAGCCGACCTCGGGCCGCATCGTCCACCATGGCAACGAGGTGCGCTTCGCCTCGCCCAACGAGGCGCTTAACGCCGGCATCGCCATGGTGTTCCAGGAGACCAGCCTGGTGCCGTCGATGACGGTGGCGCAGAACCTCTATCTCGGTTCGGAAAAATTCCTCAACCGGTTGCGCGGCATCTATATTTCGGCCCAGCAGTTCCTGCAGTCGCTGAATTTTCCCGTCGATCCGGCCGCCATGGTCGAGACGCTGGGAGCGGCCAAGCGGCAGATGGTGGAGATCGCGCGCGCCGTCCACCACAACGCGGAAGTCATCATCTTCGACGAGCCGACCGCGACGCTGACGCCCGAGGAGAAGCGGCATTTCTTCGCGCTGGTGCGGCGGCTGAAGGCGGACGGCGTTTCCATCGTCTTCATCAGCCACGCGCTGGAGGAGGCGCTGCTGATTTCCGACCGCATCACCGTGCTGCGCGACGGCGAACTGGTGGCGAGCGGCCCGGCGGCCGATTTCGACCGCGCCTCGATCATCGCCGCGATGGTGGGGCGTACGCTTTCGGGCGAGCTTTACCAGAAGCGCGACGAGACGGCACTGCGCAAGCCGGGCAAGAAGATCCTGTCGGTGCAGGACGTGTCGATGAGCAAGATCGTGCGGAACAATTCGTTCTCGATCTTCGACGGCCAGATCACCGGCGTGTTCGGGCTGATCGGCTCCGGCCGCACCGAGACGTTCAAGATCGTCTCCGGCATCTACAAGCGCGACTTCCTGCGCGGCGGCACCATCGAACTCGACGGCGAGCCGGTCCGCTACCTGGTGCCGCGCGAGGCGGTGAAGGACGGCATCGTCTACATCACCGAGGACCGCAAGAGCGAAGGCTTCTTCGAAACCATGGGCATTGCCGAGAACCTGTTCGGCGGCCTTCTCGCCAGCGGGCGTGAAAAGTCGCGCATCGTCAGCATGAAGGAGATGCAGGCGCTGTCGGCCGAATGGACGAAACATCTCGGCGTGCGCGCCATCAACGACAATGCGCGCGTGGTAGAGCTGTCGGGCGGCAACCAGCAGAAGGTGGTGATCGGCAAGGGACTGGTGCAGCAGCCGCGCCTCGTCATCTTCGACGAGCCGACGCGCGGCGTCGATGTCGGCGCCATCGCCGAAATCCACCAGCTGATCCGCCAGCTTGCCGACGACGGCCTCGCTGTCGTCGTCATTTCCTCCTATCTGCCGGAGATCATGAACCTCTCCGACCGAATCCTCGTGTGCCGGCAGGGCCGCATCGTGGAGGAATTCTCGCCCGCCGAGGCGACCGAAGAAAAGATCATGTACGCCGCGGTGCACTGACCCCCGGCGCGTCCCGAGACCTGAAACGAAAGGAAAGAAGAATGAACGCCAAAAGCGCGACCTGGACCTATTATGACGGACGCTGGCAGGAAGGCGACGTGCGTATCCTGGGGGCGGCCTCCCACGCCACCTGGCTCGGCTCGCTGGTCTTCGACGGCGCACGGCTGTTCGAAGGCGTCGCGCCCGACCTCGACCTGCATGCGGCGCGCATCAACGATTCGGCGCGCGCGCTCGGCCTGGAGCCGACGCTGTCGGCCGGCGACATCGAGGCGCTGACCCGCGAGGGGCTGGAGAAGTTCAGCCCCGGCACCGACGTCTATATCCGGCCGATGTACTGGGCCGAGGAGAGCGATGCCGGCACCGTGCCGCCGCTGGCCTCCTCGACGGCTTTCGCGCTCTGCCTCGAGGCCATTCCGATGGCGGCCCCGACCGGCTTTACCGTGACCACGACCTCGTTTCGCCGCCCGACGCTCGAAGTGATGCCGGTCAACGCCAAGGCGGCCTGCCTCTACCCCAACAATGCGCGCATGATGCGCGAGGCCAAGGCCAAGGGCTTCCATAACGCGCTGGTCACCGACATGCTCGGCAACGTCGCCGAAACCGCCACCTCCAACGTGTTCATGGCGCGCGGCGGCGAGGTCTTCACGCCGGTTCCCAACGGCACCTTCCTCAACGGCATCACCCGCCAGCGGGTCATTTCGCTGCTGCGGCAGGCGGGCGTCACCGTCCACGAGACGACGCTGTCGATACAGGACTTCCGCGAGGCCGACGAGATCTTCTCCTCCGGCAACATGAGCAAGGTCGTGCCGATCACCGCCTTCGACGACAAGAAGCTGGAATTCGGGCCGCTCGCGAAGAAGGCGCGCGCGCTCTACTGGGAATGGGCACACGCCTGAGCAGGAAGGATCAACCATGGCAACCGTAAAACTGTGGACCGATGCCGAGGTCGAGGCCAACCCCGCGGTCAAGGCGGTGTTCGACGACATCCGCGCGACGCGCAAATCCGACTTCGTGAATAATTTCTGGCGCGGCATGGCCAACGATCCGGCGCATCTTGCCCGCGTATGGGGGCAATTGAAGGAGATCATGGGCGGGCCGGGCGCGCTAGACCCGCTGGTGCGCGAGATGATCTACATCGCCGTCTCGACGGCCAACAACTGCTCCTATTGCGTCCATTCGCATACAGCGGCGGCGCGCGCCAAGGGCATGAGCGACGCGCAGCATGCCGAACTGGTGGCCATCGTCGGGCTCGCCGCGCAGACCAACCATCTGGCGACCGCGCTGCAGATTCCGATCGACGAGGCCTTCGAGGTCAAGAGCTGAGGAACGATACGATGAGCAAGGGATTGGTAGCCTCCAAGCCGGGTGGCCCGGAGGTTCTGGTTTGGACGGATGTCGAGACGCCGGCGCCCGGCGCGGGCGAGGTGACGCTTCGGCACACCGCCGTCGGCGTCAATTTTCTCGACGTCTATTTCCGCAAGGGGGTCTATCCGTGGCCGGAAGCGACGATGATTCCGGGCGGTGAGGCGGCCGGCGTCGTCGAGGCGATCGGGGCAGGGGTGAGCGGCCTCGCCGTCGGCGACCGCGTCGCCTATGTGCTGAGGACCGGCGCCTATCGCGAGCGGCGCACGCTGGATGCCGCCCATCTGGTCAAGCTGCCCGATGCGATCGATGACGCGACGGCGGCAAGCATCATGCTGAAGGGGCTGACGGCCCAGTATCTCGTGACCTCGACCTATCCGGTCAAGGCCGGCGATACGGTGCTGGTGCATGCCGCGGCCGGCGGGGTAGGGCTGCTTCTCGGCCAATGGCTGAAGGCGATCGGCGCGACCGCCATCGGCACCGCCGGTTCCGCCGAAAAGGTCGAACTGGCCCGCAAGCACGGCTACAGCCACGTCATCAACTACCGCACCGAGGATTTCGTGGCGCGGGTCAAGGAGATTACCGGCGGGAGCGGCTGCGAGGTCGTCTACGACAGCGTCGGCCACGATACCTGGCGCGGCTCGCTGAAATGCCTGAAGCGCTTCGGCATGTTCGCCAATTTCGGCCAGTCGTCCGGCCTGATCCGCGACTTCGCGCTCTCCGATCTCGCCGCCGGCTCGCTCTCGGCCTGCCGGCCGACGCTGTTCGACTATATCGCGACGCGCGCCGAACTTGAGCGACGCTCGGCCGACCTGTTCGCGCGGCTGACCAGCGGCGAGGTGCGCGCCGATACGGTCGCACGGCGGCCGCTCCAGGAAGCGGCGGCGGTACATGCCGACCTGGAGGCACGCCGCACGGTCGGCGCGACGGTCCTCATCCCGTAGGGATAGGCCTGCAATCTGCCGCGGCGCTGGCAGGCGTCGCGGTTTGGGGCAGGGGCCTAGTCAGCCCCTTCCTCTACCTCCGTCAGCGGTGGCCGAAACCGCCGCCCGTTGGCGTGATGACGGTTACCGCCTCTCCGGCTTCCAAGAACACCTGGTCGCAACCGCCAAGGGTCTGCGTCGTGCCGTCGTTTCGGCGCACCAGCGTGCGCCCCACCTCGCCGGGCTCGCCGCCGTCGACGCCGAACGGCGGCACGCGACGATGGGACGACAGGATGGTGCATTCCATGGCCTGCCTGAAGCGGATGGTGCGGCTGGTGCCGTCGCCGGCGCTCCACCGGCCCTTTCCGCCGGAGCCGGCGCGGATGCGAAAATCCTCCAGCACGACGGGGAAGCGGGTTTCCAGTATCTCGGGATCGGTGAGACGCGAATTGGTCATGTGCACCTGCACCGCGGGGGTACCGTCGAATCCCGGACCTGCGGGAGAACCTGAGCAGATCGTCTCGTAGTATTGATAAACATCGTTTCCGAAGGTCAGGTTGTTCATGGTCCCCTGCGACGACCCAAGCGCGCCGAGCGCGCCGAACAGGCAGTTGGTGACGGCCTGGCTGACCTCGACATTGCCGGCAACGACGGCGGCGGGATAGCGCGGCTTCAGCATCGATCCGTCCGGAACGATGATCTCGACGGGCTCGAGGCATCCGGCGTTCATCGGGATGGTGTCGTCCACCATGACCCTGAACACGTAGAGCACCGCCGCGCGCGTAACCGGTTCCGGCGCATTGAAATTGTCCGGGCGTTGTTCGGAGGTTCCGGTGAAATCGACCGTGACCTTGCGGTTTTCCCGGTCGACGGAAATCTTCACCCTGATGCGGCAGCCCTGGTCCATCTCGTAGTCGAAGGCGCAGTCGTCGAGGCGGTCGAGAACCCGGCGCACGCTCTCGGCGGCGTTGTCCTGCACATGGCCCATATAGGCCTGCACCACCTCCAGCCCGAACTGCGAGATCATGTCGAGCAGGGCCGAGATGCCCATCGCGTTGGCCGCGATCTGCGCCTTGAGGTCGTTCACGTTCTGCACGACGTTGCGCACCGGGTACGGGCCGCCGGTCAGCACGGCCATCAGTTCCGGTTCGCAGAAGCGCCCCTGGTCGACCAGCTTGAAATTGTCGATATAGACGCCTTCCTCCTCGATGCGCGTGGCGCGCGGCGACATCGAGCCCGGCGCGACGCCGCCGACATCGGCATGGTGGCCGCGGCTCGCCACCCAGAACAGGATGTTTTCACCCGCCTCGTCGAAGACGGGGCTGCACACGGTGATGTCGGGAAGGTGGGTGCCGCCGTTATAAGGTGCGTTCAGCACGAATACGTCGCCCGGGCGGATGGTCTCGTTCTGCTGGATGACGGTCTCGACGGAACGGTCCATCGAGCCCAGATGCACGGGCACGTGCGGCGCGTTGGCGACCAGCCGGCCATGACGGTCGAACACGGCGCAGGAGAAATCGAGGCGCTCCTTGATGTTGACCGAATAGGCGGTGTTCTGCAGCGTCGTGCCCATCTGCTCGGCGATCGACATGAACAGGTTGTTGAAGATCTCCAGCATGATCGGGTCGACCTGGGTGCCGATCGCCACCCGCGACGGTAGCGGCACGAACCGCTCCAGCAGGAGATGGTCCTTCGGCGTCAGCGTGGCCTTCCAGCCGTCCTCCACCACGATGGTCTGGTTGGGCTCGATGATGATGGCCGGGCCGGCCAGGCTCTGCCCCGGCTCGATCGCTTCGCGACGGTAGACCTGCGTGTCGTGCCAGGCGCCGCCGGAGAACATGCGCGTCGAGCAGGCGGCTTCGGGCGCGCCGGCCGCCTCGTCCAGCGCGGCGGTCGAAACCGTGCGCGCGGCCCTGCCGATCGCTTCGACCGAAACCGCCTCGACGACGATCTCCTTGCTCTGGTCAATGAAGCCGAAGCGCCGGCGGTGGGCCTTCTCGAAGGCCGGCTTCAGGACGGCAAGGTCGAATGCCGGTTCTTTCCCTGCCTCAGCGACATAGGCTGGAATGTCCAGCGTGGTATCCGTGCCCTGGTAGCGGATATGGGCATGGACGTGGATCTCGATGGCGCTTTCAGCCACGCCCTGCCTGGCCACCTCGTCGTGGCATTGCCGGCCGAGATGAAGGCCGGCCTCCATGATCGCTTCGCGCGAGGCTTCCAGCGGCAGGTCTAGCGCGCTCTGGCGACCGGCGCGGATGTCGGCCAATCCCATGCCGTAGGCGGACAACAGGCCCGAGAAGGGATGGATCAGCACGCGCGTCATGCCGAGCGCGTCGGCGACCAGGCAGGCGTGCTGCCCGCCCGCGCCG
Source organism: Aquamicrobium soli (assembly GCF_042646345.1). Classification (NCBI taxonomy): domain Bacteria; kingdom Pseudomonadati; phylum Pseudomonadota; class Alphaproteobacteria; order Hyphomicrobiales; family Phyllobacteriaceae; genus Aquamicrobium; species Aquamicrobium soli. The sequence goes on from NZ_JBHRTK010000034.1 coordinate 105,476, forward strand.
CCGAAGCAGTTGAGCACATATCGCCTGACGTCATAGCCGCGCTGCACGGATATTTTCTTGATGGCGTTGGCCATGTTGGCCACCGCCACCTGCAGGAAGCCGTCGGCCACCTCCTCCGCGCTGCGGCCGTCGTCGATCTCGCGCGCGATTTCCGCGAAGGCGTCGCGGACGGCGTCCACATCGATGGGCTGGTCCTGCTGCGGGCCGAAGATGCTCGGGAAGAATTCCGGCATCAGCTTGCCCACCATCACATTGGCGTCGGTGACGGCCAGCGGCCCGTCCTGCCGGTAACATTTCGGGCCGGGATTGGCGCCGGCCGAATCCGGGCCGGCCCGAAAGCGGGCACCGTCGAAATGCAGGATGGAACCGCCGCCGGCGGCGACGGTGTGGATGAGCATCATCGGCGCGCGCATCCGCACGCCGGCGACCTCCGTTTCGAACTCGCGCTCGAAGGCGCCGGCGAAGTGGGTCACGTCGGTGGAGGTGCCGCCCATGTCGAAGCCGATGACGTGGTCGAAGCCGGCCTGGAGGGCGGTTTCCGCCATGCCGACGACGCCGCCGGCAGGGCCGGAAAGGATGGCGTCCTTGCCGCGGAAAAGCTCCGCCGCCGTCAATCCGCCGGCCGAGGTCATGAACATCAGCCGTGCGCCGGTGCGCGCCGGTTCCAGTTCCCGCTCGACCCGCCCGACGTAGCGCTTGAGGATCGGGGACAGATAGGCGTCGACGACGGTCGTGTCGCCCCGGCCGACGAGCTTGATGAGGGGGCTGACCTCATGGGAGACCGACACCTGCGGGAAGCCGGCTTCGCGGGCGATCTCCGCCGCCTGCCGCTCGTGGTCGGGATAGCGGAAAGCGTGCATGAAGACGATCGCGACCGCCTCGAAGCCTTCGGCGCGGGCCTTCGCGAGGTCCGCGCTCAGGGCGGCCTTGTCTAGCGGCAGTTCGACCGTGCCGTCGGCGAGAACCCGCTCGGCGACCTCGATCACCTTGCCGTACAGTTCCTCCGGCTTGGCGATCGCCTTGGCGAAGATGTCGGGGCGCGCCTGGTAGCCGATGCGCAGGGCATCGCGAAAACCGCGGGTCGTGACCAGAAGCGTGCGCTCGCCCTTCCGTTCGAGCAGGGCGTTGGTCGCGACCGTGGTGCCCATGCGGACGTCGCCGATGATGCCGGCCGGGATCGGCTCGTTCCGGGCTAGTCCGAGATGGTCGCGAATGCCCTGGACGGCGGCATCCGAATAGGCGAGCGGGTTATCCGACAGCAGCTTGCGCGCCGCAAACGTTCCCTCGGGCGTGCGGGCCACCACGTCGGTGAAGGTGCCGCCCCGGTCGATCCAGAAATCCCACGTACCCACGGATGCCTCGCTCAGAAAGCCGTAACTTGTATTTTATACATAAATCGTCGATAAATCATCGGTAACATATCGCAACGGGATTGAAAGGCCCTCGATGAAATTTGGCGGCGATGCAGAAGGAAGCAAGGCGGCGCAGGCCGACGCTCCGGCCCGGCGCTCGCGCCCGGTCGTGTCGTCGGAACATCTCGCCGCCGGAGGCTCGCCGGCCCTGTCCGAAATCGAATATGGGTTGATCGTCGCCCACCATGCGTTTTCGCGCTGGATGAGCCGGGGCATGGCGGCGGCCGGCGTTTCCGGCATGCAGCCGACGGAGGTGATGATCCTGCACACCGTGCGCCATCGCGACCGGCCCAAGCGCTTCGCCGACATCTGCCTGGTTCTCGGCATGGAGGACATGCACGTCGTCACCTATGCCGTGCGCAAGCTGGAGCGGGCGGGCCTTGTCGAGGTCGGCCGGCAGGGCAAGGAAAAGCTGGTCAGCGCGACCAGGGCCGGGGTGGAGGTGTGCGCCCGCTACGCGGAACTGCGCGAGCAGCTTCTGGTAACCGGGACCACCTCGGCGGGATACGAGGAACAAAATCTCTCCGAGATCGCCGCGGTGCTCCGCGCGTTGTCGGGATACTACGATCAGGCTGCCCGGTCGGCCGCCGCGCTGGCGTAGCAGAAACTGGCGGCCTTGCCGCCGTCCTGGAGACGACCATGAAAATTCCCGAACTCGCTTTCACCACGACCGACTGGTCGACGCTGCCCGTAACCGAGCATGCGGGCGACACCGGCGTGGCCTATTGGCGGACGCTGACGATCGGCGATATCCGCGTTCGCGTTGTGGAGTACAGCCCGGGCTATCTCGCCGATCACTGGTGCGACCGCGGCCATATTCTCTATGTGCTGGAAGGTGAACTCGAAACGGAACTCAGGGACGGAAGGCGCTTCACGCTCAAGGCGGGCATGAGCTATCAGGTTTCCGACCATGGCGACGCGGCCCACCGGTCCTCCACCAGGGACGGCGCCAGGCTATTCATCGTCGACTGAGGGACTATGCGCCGACAACGTCCTCTTGCGTTCCGGCGGGCATCCGGCGCATGGTGCCGGCCATGAAGTCCGCAGACTGTACCACCTGAATCCGCTTCCGCGCCTTGGCGCGAGAAGCCGTAGCGCCGGCCGATTCAATCGGCCGGTCGTAGGTGCTTGCGCATCCTTTACAGGCAAGCCGTCGCCGCGAACGCGGCCATCATTCAGTGGGTACTTTCATGAGCAATTATTTCGACAGCCCGTTCAAGGGCATCACCCTCGACCGTCAGGTCACCAATCCCAACATCGTCGTCGGGCGCTACAGCTACTATTCAGGCTACTATCACGGCCACGGCTTCGACGACTGCGCCCGTTTCCTGCTTCCGGACGCCGGCGCGGATAAACTCATCATCGGCAGCTTCTGCTCGATCGGGTCGGGCGCGGCCTTCATCATGGCCGGCAACCAGGGTCATAGGAACGACTGGATCAGCACTTTCCCGTTCTTCTTCATGTCGGAAGTGCCGGCCTTCGCGGGCGCCGAGAACGGATATCGGCCGGCAGGCGATACCGTCATCGGCAACGACGTCTGGATCGGCTCGGAAGCGATCGTCATGCCCGGCGTAAAGATCGGCGACGGCGCGGTGATCGGCACGCGCGCGCTGGTGACTCGTGACGTGGAGCCTTACGCCATCGTCGGAGGCAACCCCGCCAAGGTCATCCGCAAGCGCTTCGGCGAAGCCGATATCGCCAGGCTGCTCGAACTGAAATGGTGGGACTGGCCGGAAGACCGGCTCCGGGAGGCAATGCCGATCCTTACCAGTGGCGACATAGCGGCCCTTCACGCCTATTGGGAAGAAAGCGTCAAGGCGGAGGCCGACCGTCGCTGACGCCTGCTGCTGCCGGTTAAGGGCCTTCCGCGCGGTCTCTTCCCTTCGAAGGGATCGCGCGGGGGCATCGGGCCGGCCTAAGGCTGCGGCTTGGCGCCCGTGACCGGCGACTTCATGAAAATGGCGAACAGTTCCCTCTGGGAAGAGATCCGCATCTTGGCATAGATGTTCTTGCGGTGGATGCGGACGGTTCCTGCCGAAATGCCGAGGAGATTGGAGATCGATTCCGACGAATGCCCCTCGAGCACCGAGCCGACCACTTCCAGTTCGCGCGGTGTCAGCGCCGGCATGCCGCGCGTGCTCAGCGCCTCCTGGACGGTCCGCCGCAGCACTTCCTTCTCGTCCTCTGTAGGTTCGACGCCCACGAGGCGTTCGTCGGCCTTCCAGTGCATCTGCGCGATGCCCCTCAACAAGGGTTCGATGCAGCGCAGCGTCCGCAAATCATGCGCGGAAAAGGCGGGCTGGGTCGGCGCGCGCATCAGCGAGATGACGACGGTCCAGTCTCCGTTGCCGGGAACGAACAGCGCGATCTCGTCCACCGGGCCGGTCTGCACATAGTAGGAGCGATAGTACTCGCTCTTGTAGAACTGGTCCGGCGCCACCTCGGCGAGGCGATAGAGGCCGGATCGCGTTCCCGTGGCGGCGGCCTTGTAGAACGGGTCGAGCAGGTAGGGCCCGATACGATATTCGTCGACGTGGATCTCGTACTGCTTCGGCTGGAACGTATGATGCAGGCAGATGGGGACGTCCGGGCCGTTATAGGCAAAGGTGACCGTATAGTCGAACTGTACCAGACTGCGGATCGTCGCCGCCAACGCGTCCGGAAAACCCGGGTCGCCCACGAGTGACAGCAGATCGCTCAATGCGATATACCATTGCGGTTGCGAGAGAAGTTTCCTGCCCACGACGACCTGCGAATTCTTTTCCCTCACAGCCATCCCTATCCCAAAAGTAATATGCTCTCCAGCTTATGCTAAATGGGGAATATCCCATAAACGCAACGTATGTATAAGATTTTTCCTGATCGTGGGATATGCTCTGGACGTCGCACCGTATGACTGAAAGGGTAGTCCGAGGCATATATCGCTGAATACGAGGATTGGAGCCGGAAACCGCCGGCTGCCAAATTCAGCGTCAAATGCGCCTCGGCGAGGGAGACGCCGGAAAGCCTGGGGCCTTTCCGGCAACAAGGGAGGAGAATTTTTGGCAGGCCCATTCCGTGCCTGCACTTTGCCAGTCGAACGGTCCTGTCGAAATTAAGCCGTCGCACTTGCGCGGGCGAGAATTTCGGACCGCTCGAACGAGGCCATTTTCCGAACAAGTCACGACGGCGTTGCGCGCATCCACAGGACAGATGGCGCGTCGGCGCATGAGCCAGGCCCGGCCCGATGGATGTCCAAGTACCGCAAACAAACAAAAAGGGGAGTTGAGATGCTTGCGAATAGATTGACCAGACGAACCCTGGGCGCAGCGATGATCGCTGTCGCGCTGGGCACGACCACCGTGATGAGCCAGGTTTCCACCGCCGCCGCCTGGTCGCTGGAGGAAGCGGCCGCCCCTTACAAGGGCGCCACCATCCGCACGATCGGCGAGGCCCTGCCGCCGCTCGAAGCCATGAAGAAGCTCGCGCCGGAATTCGAGAAGCGCACCGGCATCAAGGTCGAGATCGAGATGTACGAGCACTCGGAGGCCGTCAACAAGGTCATGCTCGATCTCAATTCCAAGCGCGGCCGCTACGACTTCATCATCCAGCCCCACCGCGAACTCGGCAAGTTCGTGACCAACGGCCATCTGGAGCCGCTGGAGAAATATCTCGACAGCGCCGAGTTGCGCGACCCGGAGTTCAAGCCCGAGGAACAGCTTTATCCGCGCCTGTGGAAGGAAATCTCCTGGTACGACGGCAAGGTCTACGGCTTCCCGTTCACCGCGCTCAGCATGTACATGTGGTACCGCTCCGATCTCCTCTCGGACGAGAAGGAGAAGGAAGGCTTCAAGGCCAAGTACGGCTACGACCTCGCCCCGGCGCAGGACTGGAAGCAGTATCGCGATATCGCCGAATGGTTCACGCGCCCTGACCAGCGGCTCTACGGCACCGCCTTGCAGGGCAAGCGCCACGAGGCGCTGTGGTACGAGTGGCTGAACTTCCACTATTCCTTCGGCGGCGACATGCTCGATACGAAGTCGGGCTCGGAATGCGGCCCGGTCATCGTCAACAGCCCGCAGGCCATTGCCGCGACGGAATACTACAAGAGCCTCAAGGCGTTCTCGCCGCCCGATACGCTCAACTATTTCTGGGACGACGTGATGGCCCTGATGCAGCAGGGAGAAGTCGCCCAGCTCATCATGTGGAACGATTCGACCTACGCGGTCGCCGTCGATGAATCGGCTTCGACGGTGGTCGGCAAGATGGGCTTCGACATCGTGCCGCAGGGGGAAGGCGGCAAGGTCGCCCAGGTCGAGGGCTGGTCCTATCTGATGCCGACCTCGTCCAAGAACAAGGAAGCCGCCTACCTCTTCATCCAGTGGATGATGGACTACGACCAGCAGCTCAACCAGCACCTTAACGGCGGTGCGACGGCGCGCCCGGACGTCTATTCCTCCGAGGAGGTGCAGAAGCTGCCTTATTCCAAGGCGTCCATGGACTCCAACGCCGTGGCCAAGCCCAAGCCGACCGTGCCGCTGTCGGGCGAGATGACCGACATCCTTGTGCGCGAGCTTTCTTCCTATCTCGCCGACGAAAAGACGGCGAAGGAAGCGCTCGACAGGTCGGCGCAGGACATTTCCACCCTGCTCGGCTCCTGCGCCCCGATGAAGTACCCGGTCGAGTAATCCCTTCGTCAAGGCAAACCCTTCCCCGTGAGACCGCTCACGGGGAAGCATGAGCGGTGGTCATGAATACAGTAAAACAGCTTTCTCGCGGGCGATTCCTGCTGGACAGGGGAGCGTCGCTGCCCTTGTTGCTGCCGGCGACGTTGCTCGTGCTGGTCTTCCTGGTGGGGCCGTTCGGCTACATGGCCTACACGGCCATGACCGACCTCAGCTACGCCAATCCGGACCAGAACGGCGCCTTCATCGGGCTGGACAATTTCCGGCAGCTGGTGCGCAACGATCCCGTCTTCTGGGATTCGTTCTGGCTGACCATCCGCTTCGTCGTGGCGAGCGTGACGATCGAATTCGCGCTCGGCTTCGCGCTGGCCTGGCTGATCTGGCGCTTCATCGAACGCCAGCGGCTGCTGACCACGCTGCTTCTGGTTCCCATGATGCTGGCGCCCGTCGCCGTTGGCCTGATCTGGCGGCTTCTGCTGCAGGGCGACTTCGGCATGGTCAGCTACTACCTGCGGGCGGTGGGGCTGTTGTCCCAGCAGAGCGCGGTCTTTTCCACGCCCTATCTCGTGATGCCGACGATCATCGCCATCGATGTGTGGCAATGGACGCCGTTCGTCACGCTGATCATCCTGGCCGGCCTGATGAGCCTGCCGAAGGCGCCCTTCGAGGCTGCGACCATGGACGGCGCCGGGCCGTGGCGGCAGTTCGTCGACATCATGCTGCCCCTGCTCAGGCCGATCATCGCCCTTGTCCTGCTCCTGCGCGGCATCGATGCCTTCAAGGAATTCGACAAGGTGTTCATCCTGACCGGCGGGGGCCCCGGCACCGTTTCCGAACTGCTGTCGATCTACGCCTACCGCGTCAATTTCAAGAACTGGAACCTCGGCTACGGCGCGACGGTGGCCTTCATGGTCTACCTCGTCGTGCTGATCCTGTGCTCGATCTTCTACAAGGCCGTGTACTGGAAGTCGCCGGTCGGCAAGGCGTAGGGGGCGGCCATGAACAAGTCCTGGAAGATACTGGCCATCGGCATCCTTGCCTGCGTGCTGGTCATCGCACTGACACCCTATCTGTGGATCCTGCTGACGTCCTTCAAAGGACGCCTGGATATCCTGTCGCCCGATCCGCGCTGGTTCTTCACGCCGACCTTCAGCAACTATCCGGAGGTTTTCCTCGGCAAGGACTACCTGCCGCTGGTGCTGAACTCGCTGATCATCTCCATTTCGTCGACGGTGCTGTCGATCGGCATCGGCGTGCCGGCGGCCTATGTGTTCGCGCGCACCGATTTCGCCGGCAAGGAAGACCTGTTCTTCTTCTTCCTCACCACGCGCATGGCCCCGCCCATCTCCATCGCGGTGCCGCTGTTCATGTTCTTTACGGCACTTGGGCTGACCGACACGATCTACGCCGTGGTGATCGCGCATACGAGCTTCAACCTCTCGCTGGTCGTTTGGATGATGCGGGGCTTCTTCGCGGAGATCCCGCGGGAAATCGACGAGGCGGCGATGATGGACGGGCGTTCCAAGCTCGGCGCCTTCGTGCGCGTCGTGGTACCCATGGCCGCCCCCGGCATGGCGGCCACGGCCGTGCTCTGTTTCATCCTGTCGTGGAACGAGTTCCTCTACGCCTTCATCCTCGTGGCGTTCGAGGGCCGTCCGCTGACGGTCGGCATCCCCGGGCTGATCACGCCGCACGGGACGCTGTGGGGGCAGGTGGCGGCCGTCGCCGTCGTCGCCACCCTGCCGATCCTCGTCTTCACGTTCCTGGTGCAGAAGCACCTTGTCCGCGGCCTCACCTTCGGCGCGGTCAAGGGCTGAGCCCGCAAGAATTCACGGAGTTACCCATGGGTGTCTCGTTCAGAGAAGTCACCAAGAAATTTTCCGACGGGACCAAGGCCCTCGACAGGCTGAACCTCGAGTTCGACCAGGGCGAGTTCATCGTCCTGCTCGGACCGTCGGGCTCGGGCAAGACGACGGCCTGCCGGCTGCTGGCCGGGCTCGAAACGTCCTCGGAAGGCCGCATCGAGATCGACGGCAAGGACATCACCCACCTGCCGCCGCGCATGCGCGGCATCGGCATGGTGTTCCAGAACTACGCCCTCTACAGCCACAAGAGCGTGTTCGAGAACATCGCCTATCCGCTGCGCATCCGCAAAGTCGGCAATGCCGACATCGAAAGCCGCGTTGGCGCCATCGCCGAACTGCTGCAGATCGGCAACTACCTGCATCGCAAGCCGGCCCAGCTTTCGGGCGGGCAGGCGCAGCGCGTGGCGGTGGCGCGGGCGCTGGTCTGGGAGCCGACCATCTGCGTCATGGACGAGCCGCTCTCCAACCTCGACGCGCTGCTGCGCCTGCATATGCGCACAGAGCTCAACCGGCTCTACCGGCGCCTCGGCAAGACCTTCGTCTTCGTCACGCACGACCAGGAAGAGGCGATGACGCTGGCGACGCGCATCGCGGTGCTGAAGGACGGCAAGCTGGTGCAGTTCGACGAGCCGCGCACGATCTATCGCGAGCCGGCCAACAGGTTCGTGGCGGAGTTCATGGGCCGGCCGGCCATGAACACGATCGAGGGTACCGTCACGGACGGCATCTTCCGTGCGGGCAACATCGCTTGTCCCGTCGAGCGCCCCGATGGGCCGGTGACGCTCGGCATCCGGCCGGAACAGGTCGAACTGGTGGAAGCCGGAAGCGAGGGTGCGATCACCCTTGCCGTCGATGTCAGGGAACTGATCGAACCCGACACGCTGCTCATTTTCCAGACCGGGGCGGGCGCGTTCACGGTGCGGACGCAGAAGAACTGCGACCATATCGAGGTCGGGCAGCCGGTCGGCCTGCGTTTTCCACGCGAGGCTTTGCACTATTTCGATGCCAGCACCGGGGAGAGGCTGCGGTGACGCTCGTCGGCTTCGTCCCCATCCTGCTGTCGGCGGTCGTCTGGTTCGGCTTCTGGCGCGTCAACCGCAAGCGCGGATGGTTCACCATCGGCGAGGTGATCTTCTGGGACGTCATCGTCCTGATCCTCATCCAGCTGCTGTGGCTGCGCTGGTTCTGATCGCGACGGCATGAGGGAGGCGGCTTTGGCTCGAACGGACAGGGAAGGAGAGGCGAGATGACTTCCACCCCGCGCTGGCGGCGTTTCGACGAATGGGATAGCCGCCAGCTACGCCACGACCTGTTTGCCGCCGAAGACGTGGAGGCGGGCTTCGCCACCTTCCACAGCCCGTGGGACCCAGCGCCTTCCGCCCGCGTCGAGAACGGGCGCGTGGTGGAGATCGATGGCAAGGGCGAAAAGGACTTCGATATCCTCGATGCCTATATCGCCGCGCACCACCTCGACCCCGAGGTGATCGACGAGGCGATGGCGATGGACCCGGTCGAGGTGGCGCGGATGCTGGTCGACATCAACGTCCCGCGCGAAAAGCTCGAGCGCCTGGCGCGCGGCATGACGCCGGCCAAGCTGGTGTCGGTGGTCACGGCCATGTCGTCGCTCGAGATCGCCTTCGCTTACTCCAAGATGCGCCAGCGCCGCACGCCCGGCAACCAGGCGCATGTCACCAACGCCAAGGACGACCCGCTGCAGCTTGCGGCCGACGCCGCCTTCGCCGTCGCGCTCGGTTTCGACGAGATCGAGACTACGATGCGGGTGGCGTCGAACTCCTGGGCCAACGCCATGGCCTGCGCGGTCGGCGCCGCCGTAGGACGCGGCGGCGTGCTCTTCCAGTGCTCGATCGAAGAGGCGGAAGAGTTGCAGATCGGCATGGCCGGCTTCACCTCCTACGCCGAGACGGTTTCCGTCTACGGCACCGAGGCGGCCTTCGTCGACGGCGACGACACGCCCTGGTCGAAGGCTTTCCTAACCGCCGCCTATGCGTCGCGGGGCATCAAGGCGCGCTGCACTTCGGGCGCGTCGGCCGAACTGCTGATGGGCTTCCATGAGCGCCAGTCGGTGCTTTACCTGGAAGCGCGCTGCCTGTGCCTGCAACGCGCCATGGGCGTGCAGGGCACCCAGAACGGCGGCATCGATGGCGCGCCGCTGACCTCCTCGATGGCGGGGGGCATGCGCGAACTGATGGCGGAGAACCTGATCGCGGTCTGGCTCGGGCTCGAATGCGCCTCCGGCAACGACACCCGCGTCAGCGAGTCGGAAATCCGCGTCGGCGCCAAGATCACGCCCTACCTGATGGCCGGCTCCGACCTGATCTGCTCGGGCTTCGGCTCGATCCGCAAATACGACAACACCTTCAACCCGTCCCTGTTCAACGGCGAGGAGATCGAGGACTATTTGACGCTGCAGCGCGACTTCCAGGCTGACGGCGGCCTGACCCCGATCACCGAAAGCAGCGTCGAGCAACTGCGCATGCGCGCCATCCGCGCCATCGCGGCCGTGTTCGAGGAACTGGACCTGAAAAAGGTCCCGGAGGAATGGGTGCAGTCGGTGGCGGCTGCGTCCGGCTCGCAGGAAACAGACAGCTTCACGCCCGGCGAAGTCACGCGCATCAGCGAGGCGATCCGCAAGCGCGGCCTGAGCGCCCTCGACGTGGTTCGTGCGCTCTCCAAGAGGGGTTTTGGCGAGGAGGCGGAAAACCTGTTGTTCATGCTGCGCCAGCGCATTTCCGGCGACTATCTCCAGACCTCGGCCATCCTGCGGGACGGCAAGGTCGTCAGCGCCCTCAACGATCCCAACGACTATCAGGGGCCGGGAAGCGGCTATCGCATGTCCGACGCGCGCTGGCACGCCGTGCGCGAGGTGCGGGGCTTGCAGACCCGCGCCACCGTACTGGAGCGCGAGCGCCGTCATGACCCCACCGCCACCCCCTGGCTGGTGGCGAAGGGCGAGGCGGTGAAGGGCGACGATCCGCGCGACATCGTCATCGGGCTCAGCCCCGCCTTTGGCGTGGAACTGACCCGCACCACGGCCGGGCACGACCTGATCGACGTGGTGCTCGCTCTCACCGAAGGCGTTCGGGAAGGCGGCGGGACACCGCGGCTGGTGCGGATGCGCCATACGGCGGATACGTCGTTTCTCGGCCTGACGGCCGCGCGGCTTTCGGGCTCGGGCTACGGCATCGGCATCCAGGCCAAGGGCACGGCGGTGATCCATCGCGCCGACCGGCTGCCGCACATGAACATCGAGCTGTTCTCCAATGCGCCGGTAACGACGCTGGAGCATTACCGGGCAATGGGGCGCAATGCGGCGCGCTACGCCAAAGGCGAGGCGCCCGAGCCCATTGTCGTTCCGGTGGACGGTCAATCGCTTGCCGCGCGCTACCATGTGCGCGTGGCGATGCTCTACGCCATCGAAACCGGGCTGGTGGTGGCGGATGCGCCGCCGCTCGAATTGTCCATGACGCTCGGCCAAGGGGGTATCCCGACATGACCGATCCCCTCGACCTCTATCCCATCTCCGAGAATGCGCCGGAGCTTGCCGTATCGGCGTCCGGGATGCCGCTGGAGCGGCTGACCCTCGACGAAGTGCTGTCGGGCGGCGTCGCCGCCGCCGACATCCGCATCTCCGCCGAGGCGCTGAGACTCCAGGCCGATATCGCGCGCTCCGCCGGGCGCGACCGGCTGGCGCTGAATTTCGAGCGCGGCGCCGAACTGGTTTCGGTGCCGCAGGACGTGATCCTCGAAACCTACGAGATGCTGCGGCCCGGTCGCGTGACCGACCCGGCGCTGTTGACGGCCCGGGCCGAGATGCTGCGGCGCGACTACGGCGCGGCAGCCATCGCCGCGCTGATCGACGAGGCCGTCGCGGTCTATGCCCGGCGCGGTCTTCTGCGCCGCCGATACTGATTTTTAGAGGGAAATATCGATGATTCTTCAGGATAGAACGGCAATCGTCACCGCCGCTGGTTCAGGGATCGGCCGCGCCGGTTCTATTGCGATGGCGCGCGAAGATGCCTTCGTCGTCGTCACCGACCGGGATTTCGAGGCAGCCAGCAAGACGGTCGGCCTGATCACTCAGGCCGGCGGCCGGGCGGAGGCTCGTGCTCTGGACGTTACCGACGACGCGGCGATTCTTTCCCTGGTCGAGGACGTCGCGAGAACGCGGGGCCGCATCGATATCCTGCACAACCATGCCGGCGTCCAGGTCGCCGGCAGCATCGAGCAGGTGGAGGCCGCCGGCTTCGACAAGTCATGGGCGGTCAACGTCCACGCCCAGTTCGTCGCCTGCCAGGCAGTGATCCCGATCATGAAGAAGCAGGGCGGCGGCGTCATCCTCAACACCTCGTCCAATTCCGGCGTCTTCCTCGACCGGCAGATGACGGCCTACATCACCAGCAAGGCGGCCTCGATCACCATGACCCGGCAGATCGCCCTCGACGTGGCGCCCTTCGCCATCCGGGTGAACGCGCTGTGCCCTGGTTGGGTCGATACCCCTTTCAACGACCCCTACACGCAACAGATGGGCGGCCGCGACGCGCTGGAGCACGCGATCTCCAACGTCGTGCCGATGGGCCGCTTCGCCACCGCGGAGGAAATCGCGGAGGTCATCCTGTTCATGGTCTCGGACCGCTCGTCCTACATGACCGGCCACGCGCTGGTGGCCGACGGCGGCGAGTCGCTCGCCGGCGGCACCAACGCCGGTGACGCGGCGCGGGACGCGGTATCGGCCTGACCGATCCCGCCCAATAGGCTCGATCCCGACGCCCTTGAAACCTGTCGCGCTATTCGGTGGCGCGCAGGTCGGCGAGCCATTTGCCGGCCGCTCGGGCCTCGGCGTCGTGACCTTCGTCGCGCCACGTTTCCTTCAGCGAGGCCTCATACCACTCCTGCATGTAGGGAAGTTCGCACAGGCGCTCGGCATAGGCGCGAGCTTCCGGCCCAAGATCTGGCGCATAGGTCCTGAAGCGGAACGCGACCGGGCAGTAGAAGGCGTCCACTGCGGTGAAGTGTTCGCCGGTCAGAAACGGCCCGCCGGACCTCGCCAGGCCCTCGACCCAGATCGCCTCGACGCGGGCGAGGTCGCGTTTCAGGCCCTCGCTGTACGGCTTCGGCTCGACGCGCAGCCCGACATTCATGGTGAACAGGTCACGCAAGGCGAAGAAACCGGAATGCATTTCCGCCGAGGCCGACCGCGACCAGGCGCGCACCTGCGGGTCGGCCGCCCAGACGCCCGGATGCCGCTCGGCGAGGAACTCGACGATGGCAAGCGAATCCCAGACCACGGTATCGCCGGAGACCAGGCAGGGTACCTTGCCCGTCGGCGAAAAATCGGTGAACGGCGTTGCCTTGCTGCCGAACGGAATGAGTTTTTCGACGAAGGGAATGCCCACCGTCTTCATCAGGATCCATGAGCGCAGCGACCATGAGGAGTAGTTCTTGTTGGCGATATAAAGCTCGTACATTCGAAAAGGTCCGTTGATCTCGCGTCAATTGCGAAGGCTGGATTGCCGCTGCCAGTCATCGCCCGATTTCAGGCGTTTGCAAGATCGGAAGTGCGACCGGCGCTGTGGCCTGCACCCGCGCGCTGGCCGATCCAGATGCTGCCGGCCACCAACAGTACGCCGATGACCTGGAGCGGGGCCAGCGACTGGCCGAGGAACAGCCAGCCGAGCAGCACGGCCGTCGCCGGGCTGAAGAACCCCAGCAGGGAGACCGCCGCCGGCTCGATGCGGGCGACACCCCGGAACCAGAGGACATAGGTCAGTGCCGCGCCGACCAGCCCGAGCCAAGCCAGGCCGAACAGGTTGGCCGTCGAGGGCACCGGCATCGCCGGTTCGAACAGCAGGGCGAGGGGGACCAGCAGGAAGCCGCCGGCCGTCAGTTGCCACGCGGTGAAGGTGAGCAGCGAAACGGGCGGTTGCCATTTGCGGGTCAACACGGTTCCGAGCGCCATGGAGACCGCGCCGCCAAGGCCTGCGGCGACGCCGATGGCGTCCAGCGTCGCCTCGGGAGACAGCACCAGCAACGCGACGCCGCCGAGCCCGACGATTGCGGCGGCGACCGACATCAGCCGCACCTTGTTGCCGAGCAGGGCAGCGGCGATGAAGACGACGGCCAGCGGTTGCACCGCGCCCACCGTCGCCGCCACGCCGCCGGGCAGGCGGTAGGCAGCGACGAACAGCAGGCTCCAGAAGATCGAGAAATTGAGCGCGCCGAGGAGGAGGATGCGCGCCCACCAGATGCCGCGTGGAAGCTGCCGCACGATGAGAAGCAGCAGCAGGCCGGCGGGCAGGGCCCGCAGCAACGCCACGGTCATCGGCGAGAACTCCGGCAGGAACTCGGTGGTGACGCTGTAGGTGCTGCCCCAGATGACGGGCGCCATTGCCGTGGCAAGCAGGTCGGAGGTGCGCGTGGTCATGAGATTTCCAGCACCTCCGCGAGCGGGCGCCGCGGTTTTTGCGGCCAGTTGCCGGGTGCGGCGCGGCCGACCGCGACGAGCAGGACCGGCACTTCGTTTTCCGGCAGGCCGAAGGCTCGCGCGACGCCCTCTGCATCGAAGCCGGCCATCGGGCCGGAGGCGAGGCCGAGCGCCGCGGCGGCATGGATCAGCGTCGCCGCGCCCAGCGTTGCCGAGCGCACCGCCTCGTCGCGGGCGGTCCGTGGGTCGGCATATTGGGCGATGGCCGCGGTCCGCCACGCCGAGGGCATGTCGGCCGGCATATAGCCGGCGGCGACCGATGGCTGCAGCCGGTCGGGAAGGGACTGCGCGTCGGGCAGCACGCCGCAGACGATGAAGGTGACGGCGGCATCCTCGACCTTTGGCTGGCCCCAGGCCAGCGCCCGCAAGCGGCCTTTCGCCTCGGCCGTGCGAACCGCGATGAACCGCCAGTTCTGCAGGTTGTAGGCGGTGGGCGCGCGGGTCGCCAGGCGCACCAGTTCCTCGATCTCGGCGTTGGTCAGCGCATGGGAGGCGTCGAACCGATTGGCGGACATGCGCTGCTCGATGAGGGAGATGGCTGGGTGGGTCATGTTGTCGTTCCGAATTGAATGATTTCGGAACCAGATAGGACATTCACCTGATGGAGATAATATGCGACAATTAGAAGATACTATTCACTGATAGGGAATGATCGAATGGATCGGCTGACGGCCTTGAAGGTCTTCCGGCATGTGGCGGAACTGGGCAGCTTTGCCGAGGCCGGGCGCAGGCTCGGGCTTTCGCCCGCCGCCATCAGCAAGAACATCGCGGAACTCGAAGCGCATGTGGGCGCACGGCTCATCAACCGGACGACGCGGCGCATGGCCCTGACGGAAGAGGGCCGGCTTTACCTGGAACATGTCACGCGCGGGCTGGATGCGCTCGCCGAAGCCGACCAGGTCCTGTGCCCGATCAAGACCGCTCCGAGCGGCACGTTGCGCGTCAGCGCGCCGATGACCGTTACCCTGACGCGGCTGTCGCAGGCCATTCCCGGGTTTCTGGCACACCATCCCGAGTTGAAGCTCGATCTCCATCTCGACGACCGCCGGGTCGATATCGTGCGGGAAGGTTTCGACCTCGCCATTCGCGGCAGCGACAACCTCGAGGATTCCAGCCTGATCGCCCGCAAGCTGGCGGTCATGCCGCATGCGCTGTGCGCCGCGCCGTCCTATTTCCAGAAGCATGGCAAGCCCGGAACGCCCGCCGACCTGAAAGGCCTCGACCACATCCGCTTCAGCCTGTCCGGCCACGCGGACACTTGGGATTTTACAAGGGAAGGCCGCACGGAGCGGATTGCGGTCGCCGCGCGCTACTCCGTCTCGTCGAGCCTTGCGGTGCGCGATGCATTGCGCGCCGGCTTCGGCATCAGCCTGATGCCGCGCCCCTATGTCGAGGACGATCTGCGGGACGGGCGGCTGCAATCGGCCCTGGAGGACTGGAGCACGGTCGAAACGACGCTCTATGCGGTCTATCCTTCGCGGCAGCACGTCGCCCCGAAACTTCGCGCCTTCCTGGATTTCCTGGTCGGCGTGTTCGATCGGGCGGCAGGGTAGCCGAGGATTTCGCGCCGACGCTCAGTCGAGCGTTCGCCGGAAGCGCATCAGCGCCAGCGCCGAAACCAGCAGCACGAAGCCGAGCAGCCAGTTCACCTCGGTGGCGATGGCCGGCAGCCCCGCGCCCTTCAGCATCACCGCGCGCACGATGCGCAGGAAGTGGGTGAGGGGAAAGATCTCGCCCAGCCATTGCGCCCATACCGGCATGCCGCTGAAGGGGAACATGAAGCCGGACAACAGGATCGACGGCAGGAAGAAAAAGACCGTCAGCTGCATTGCCTGCATCTGCGTCCGCGCGACCGTCGAGATGGAATAGCCGAGCAGCACCAGCCCGAGCACGAACACGAAAATGGAGGCGAGCAGCAGCGTCATGCTGCCGACGAAGGGGATGAAGAACAAAAGCTTTGCCACGATCAGCACGACCACGACCTGGACCGCGCCGACGCCGGCATAGGGCAGCACCTTGCCCAGCATGATCTCCAGCGGGGAGGACGGCATGGCGAGCAGGTTCTCCATCGTGCCGCGCTCTATCTCGCGCGTCAGCGCGATCGAGGTCATCATCACCATGGTCATTTGCAGGATGACGCCGAGGAGGCCGGGCACGATGTTGTACTGGGAAATGCCCTCGGGGTTGTAGCGCCGGTGCACCACGATATCGAGCTGGCTTTGCATCTGCTGCTTGGCCGCCGCCTGCTGCCCCTGCGCCCGCAGCAGCGCCTGGCTGGCCGTGGTGGCGAGCGTCGACAAGGCGCCGGTCGCCACGGCCGGGTCGGTGGCATCCGCCTCGATCAGGATTTGCGGCCGGTCGCCGCGTTCCACCCGCTTGCCGAAGTCGGCCGGAATGGTGACGACGAACGTCACCTTGCCGCTGGCCATCAGCGCGTCCGCTTCCGCCTCGGTAGCGGCGATGTAGTCGAAGCGGTAGTAGTTGGTGTTCTCCAGTGCGCTCACCACCGCGCGCGCATAGACGTCGTTGCCCGCGGCCATCAGCGCCGATGGCAACCGCTTCGGATCGTTGTTGATGGCGAAGCCGAACAGCACCAGGAGCATCAGCGGCACGCCGAGCATCATGGCGAAGGTGACGCGGTCGCGCCGCATCTGGATGAATTCCTTCGCCAGCAGCGCATTCAGCCGCGCGAGCGAGAAGATGCCGGCGATCTTCATCCCATGTTGTCCTTTGCGCCGGCCATGAACTGGATGAAGACGTCTTCGAGGCTGGTCTCGCCGGGCGATACCCTCACGCCGGGATGGGCCTTTTCGGCGGCGGCCAGCGTGGCCTGCAACGCGGCCTTGTCGGAACCGACGACATGCAGCGTGGCGCCGAAGGGCGCCACCTGCTCGACGCCCGGCTTGCCGGCAAGCGACGCGGCCACCTTGTCCAGCCCCCGGCCCTGGACGATGAAGGTGGTCAGGCCGGCGTTCTTCACCACCTCGTCGACCGTGCCGGTCGCCAGCATCTTGCCGTAGGAAATATAGCTGATGCGGTGGCAGCGCTCGGCTTCGTCCATGTAGTGGGTGGAAACCAGCACCGTCAGGCCGCCGCTGGCCAAAAGGTGGATCTCGTCCCAGAACTCACGCCGCGCCTTCGGGTCCACGCCGGCCGTCGGCTCGTCGAGCAGGAGAAGCTTCGGCTTGTGCATGATGCAGGCGGCGAGCGCCAGCCGCTGCTTCCACCCGCCAGACAGCGTGCCGGCAAGCTGCTTGCGGCGCGAGGTCAGGCCGAGATCGGCCAGCGTGTCGTCGACATAGGTCTTCACCGGCCGCAACTGGTAGAGCCGCGCCACGAATTCGAGATTTTCGGCAATCGTCAGGTCCTCGTAGAAGGAGAATCTCTGCGTCATGTAGCCGACTTCGCGCTTGATCTTCAGGCCGTCCTTGCGCAGGTCGTAGCCAAGCACCGTGCCCTCGCCCTCGTCGGGGGTGAGCAGGCCGCACATGATGCGGATGGTGGTGGTCTTGCCCGAGCCGTTGGGACCGAGGAAGCCGACGATCTCGCCCTCGGCCACCGCCATGGTGACGTGGTCGACCACCGTCTTGTCGCCGAAGCGCTTCACCAGCCCACGGACGTCGATGGCGTTCATTGGTCCGCCGCCAGCCTGACATCGACGATCTGGCCCGGTTGCAGCGCGGTTGCATCGCCTTCCGGCCGCGCCTCGACGAGGTAGACGAGCTTCTGCCGGCTATCGAGCGAGTAGATCACCGGCGGGGTGAATTCCGGATCGGGGGAGACGTAGCTTACCCGCGCTTTGAGTCCCTCCGCGCAGCCGTCGCAATGGACGGCAAGTTGCGTGCCGACCCGGATCGAGGAGAAGGCGCGCTGCGGGATATAGACCACGAGCTTCATCCCGCCGTCCGGCAGGATCGAAACCACCGGCGCGGCCGGCCCGGCCATGTCGCCGGGATTGCGGATCACGTCGCTGACGCGGCCGGGCGAGGGGGCCGCCAGCGAGCGCTTCGCCAGCCGCCACTTCGCCTGGTTCAGCGCCGCCTTTGCCTGTTCCACCTGGCCGCTGGCGGCCTTGATCTCTTCCGGCCGCGCGGGCAGGTGGGCGACGGCGAGGTTGGCTTCGCTCTGGCCGATCTGCGCATCCGCGACATCGACGGCGGTGTTGGCCTCGTCGAGCTGCGCCTGCGTGGCGATGCCCTGCCGGGACAGGTTGGCCGTGCGTTCCGCCGTGCGCCGCGCCTCGTTGGCCTGGGCATGGGCGGAACGGACGGCGGCCTCCAGCACGGCGATCTCTTCCGGCCGCTTGCCGATCTTCAGGTCCGCCAGTTGCGCCTCGGCCTGCGCCAGGGCCGCTGTCGCCTGGGCGACGGCGATCTCGCTGTCGGAGCTTTCCAGCGCCACGACCGGTTCGCCCGGCTCGACGCGGTCGCCGCGCCGCACCAGCACCCTCGTCACCTGTGCCGTCTCGACCGGGGCCAGCAGCACATAGTCGCCCTCGACATAGCCGACCGCCAGCGGCGCCGGTGCGGCGCAGGCGGAGAACAGCGATGCGGCCAGCGGGAGTGAGCAGAGCAGGCTCATGGTTTCCCGTCCTTTCGTGAGGTAAGAATGGCGTCGAGATTGTCGCGGACAATGCCGAGCAACTTGGCCGCCTCCTGGTCGCCCATGTCGTTCCAGCCCATGCGCTGCATCACCACTTCGCGAGCGATGCGGAAATAGACCACCTGGCCGATCATCGTGAATACGAGCAGCTTGGTCGTCTCGCTTTCCGCCGGCTGTCCGGTTACCCGTTCCCAGGCGAGGCAGAGCCGCTTGTGCAAGGGTTCGAACACACCCTCGTAGATGCGGTCGAGCGCCGTGGACGGTTGCGACATCTCACGCAGGACGAAGCGGGCGATGTCGCCGGCTTCCGGCCGCATGACGAAGAAGCCCATCATGTGTTCCAGCAGCGTGAACAACTGGCCTCGCGCCGCCTGTTCGTCGGTGGAATCGATCGCAGGGGCGTTGGCCTGCCCGATCGCCTGCGCGGCGACGACCTGGATGGTTTCGACGATGTGGTCGGCCGTGGCCGTGTGCAGCCCCTCCTTGCCGCCGAAGTGATAGGCGATCGAGCCGATATTGGCGCCGGCCGCCGTAGCGATCTCGCGCGTCGAGGTGCCGTCGAAGCCTTTCTGGCCGAACAGCCTGAGCGCCGCCTGGATCAGGGCCGCGCGCGTCTCGCCGGCGGCCTGGGAGGCGGCCTTGCGGCTGGAGACGGGATCGTGCGCTTTCGACATCCAGCTATTTTAATCAATCGATCGATCAAAATCAATGGCGAGCTGGGAGGCGGTCTCTGGGGAGGGCTTGCGCGCTTTGAGGACGGTCGGCGTCAGCCTTGCCACTCCGGAGCTAGTCGTGCCCTTGGATCGCGCTCCGTCCATCGACTCCGCTATCGCTGATCGCCAGTGCTACGGCCACGGAATCGCCGACCCGCTGTTCGCACCGATCCGAATCAGGGCTGCGTCGCCTCGCTCCGATCGAGGGTCTTTCCGCGCTTTCTTGCATCCGGACGCGGATTTTCGCGGCCGGAAAGAAATTTTTTAACGCCCTGAAATGGCTGTTCCGAGGCTGGGCGAGGGCGGTCCAAATCGGCCCGGCGGAGCCATTCGGCCTGTCAATCCGATGCCTGCTCGGCCCCTCGATCAAACCTGTCGATCCCGGCCCGGAAGTGCCGCGTTAACTTTTCGTTAACCATTTCATCGGTACATCCTGAGAACCGAAAATTAACCAAGATCACCACCGTGTTAACGAAACCCCGGCCCATCCGCCTCAAGGGGCGGTCCTTCCTTGCCCTGTCGCTCGCCCCGGAGTTGCCCTTCGAGGACTGGCTGACGAGCCTTGACGACCTCGCCGCCCGCTCCGCCGGCTTCTTCCTGCGGCGGCCGGTAGTGCTCGATATCGACGGCCTCGACATCGACAAGACGGAGCTGCGCAAGCTCGTCGACGAACTCGGCCGGCGCAACGTCCGCATCATGGGCATCGAAGGCGCGCGGCCCTCGCTGCTGGGGCCCGACATGCCGCCGGCCATGAACGACGGCCGCCCGGCCTCGGATTTCGAGCCGCCGGCAGAAGACGAGGCGCAGCCCGCGCCGGCCGCGGAAACGATCACGGCCGCCCGCCCGGTTCCCGTGCAGGTCACCGCCTCGCTGGTCGTCACCGAGCCGGTGCGCTCGGGCCAGTCGCTGTTCTTCCCGGAGGGCGACGTCACCATCGTCGGTTCGGTCGCCTCGGGCGCGGAAGTCGTCGCCGGCGGGTCGATCCACGTCTACGGCACGCTGAGGGGGCGTGCGCTGGCCGGCACCACCGGCAACGGCGCCGCGCGCATCTTCTGCCGCAAGCTGGAGGCCGAACTGATGGCGATCGACGGTTTCTACCTGACGGCGGAGGACATGGAACCGGACCTGCGCGGACGGCCGGTGCAGGCCTGGCTGGAAAACCAGGCGTTGAAGACGGCAATTCTAGGCTGACCCGAGCGAAGGTCCCTTACAGGAGAGGTCAATGGGCAAGGTTATCGTGGTGACATCGGGCAAGGGCGGCGTGGGCAAGACCACTTCCGCCGCCGCACTGGGCGCCGCCCTGGCGCAGAACGGCGAGAAGGTCGTGGTCGTCGATTTCGACGTCGGCCTGCGCAATCTCGACCTCGTCATGGGGGCGGAGCGCCGCGTCGTCTACGACATCGTCAACGTCATCCAGGGCGAAGCGAAACTTCCCCAGGCGCTGATCCGTGACAAGCGCATCGAGACGCTCTACCTGCTGCCGGCCTCGCAGACGCGCGACAAGGACAACCTCACGCCCGAGGGCGTGGAAAAGGTCATCGCGGCGCTGAAGAAGGCCTTCGACTGGGTGATCTGCGACAGCCCGGCCGGCATCGAGCGGGGCGCCACGCTGGCCATGCGCCACGCGGACGTGGCCATCGTCGTGACCAACCCGGAAGTCTCCTCGGTGCGCGATTCGGACCGCATCATCGGCCTGCTCGATTCCAAGACCTTCAAGGCGGAGAACGGCGAGCGCATCGAAAAGCACCTGCTGCTCACCCGTTACGACCCCACCCGCGCCGAGCGCGGCGACATGCTGAAGGTCGAGGACGTGCTGGAGATCCTGTCGATCCCGCTGCTCGGCATCATCCCGGAAAGCATGGACGTGCTGCGCGCCTCCAACCTCGGCTCGCCGGTCACGCTGGCCGACGAAGCGAGCGCCCCGGCCAGGGCCTATTTCGACGCGGTGCGCCGCCTCAAGGGCGAGGCCCTGCCGGTCACCGTGCATGGCGAGAGGCGGGGCTTCTTCGGCAAGTTCTTCGGGAGGAAAGCGGCATGAAGCTGTTTGGACTCTTTTCCAAGCCCCAGTCGGCGCCGGCCGCGCGCGAGCGCCTGCAGGTCCTGCTCGCCCATGAGCGCGCCAGCGTCGGCGATTCGGATCTCGTGGCCAAGCTGCGCGACGAGATCATGCGCGTCATCTCCAAGCACATGCACATCGACCAGGACAAGGTGAGCGTGAAGATGGAGCGCGGCGAGCAGGTATCGACACTGGCGGTCGACGTCGAGATTCCGTTCAACGCCGCCAAGACGGCCGCACGAAAGAAGGCGGCCTGACCGGCCGCTTTCCGATCTGCTTTTTAGCACATGGGGGACAACGAGCGCCGGCCAGCCGGCCGGCGCGCCATGATCAGCAAAGGAGCAAAGCCATGACCCGCATCTCACTTCTGGAACGGCTCAAGGAAATCCAGAAAATGCCGCGCTACCAGGGGCGCGACATCACCACCATCAGCGCGGTGCTGTCGAACCAGGCGCTGGCCAAGCACATCGAGGTGTGCGAGCAGGCGGCCGGCCTCGCGCCGCGCCCGGAAGGCCGGGCGGCGTAGCCGCCGCGCGAACTCTCCGGGGCCGGAATAACCGGGCCTGATCCGAATGGCATCAAGACGGCGGCGGTGATCGGTTGCGATCGCCGCCGCTATTTCCATGGAACCGCGGGCCGATCTGTGATTGGATCGGCCACAACCTGATAACCCGTCGACTGACAAGAGAATATCCATGGCTGAAGAAAATACGGCGGGCGCGCAGGGCCCCTGTCGGGTGCTGATCTGCGATTTCGTCGGGCTGAAGCTGGACGAAAACGGCGTGCCGGATTGCCGCGAGGTCCGCAAGCATATCGAGGACAAGGGCGGGGTTTTCCATACGGGCAGCGCGGCCGATGCCGGCGAACTCGATCCTGATCGCGTTCATTTCTTCTATCTTCCGCACCTCAGTACGGAATTGGAGCTGCTGGAGGAAACCGCCGGCCAGCGCTATGACGGCGTCATCGCGGCGGCGACGGTCATTCCGAAGCAGAGCCCGTTCAGGCTTGCGGGCGTGAGAATCGGCGCGGGAACCGGAAACATGCAATCCGCTTCCTGGGGTGGCGGCGACGGCCGGGGCGGCAATGCCGTCCTCATGAACACGCCCGGCATCAACAGCCGCGCCACGGCGCAGATGGTGATGCGCACGCTTCTGAAGGTCCGGCCCGACCTGCCGCTGGATGCCCTGCACAAGCTCGTCATGGACGGCGCCTTCGACACCGGCAAGGATCTTTGGCGGTTCCCGACCGAGAAGCTGGAAGGCAAGCGCCTGGCCGTGATCGGCTACGGCAATATCGGCCGGGAGGTCGCGCGGTTGGCCAAGGCCTTCCTCATGGAGGTCCGCATCTTCGCCCGGCCGCGCCATCGCGAATGGATCGAGGCCGAGGGCTTCGAGTTCTGCGAGACCCCGCAGGAAGCGGCGGCCGGCGCCGATGCCCTTTCCGTGCATATCGGGCTTGGACCGTTGGACATGGGCAAGGGGGCGTATGCGAATGCCGGCTTCGTCGACGAAGCCATCTTGACGGCCGCGGCCGACGGCGCCGTTCTCGTCAATTTCGACCGCGGCGAAGTGGTCGAGATCGCGGCGCTCGAACGGGCGATGGCGAGCGGCAAGGTCGCCTTTGCAGCCATCGACGCGGACATCTTTCTTGCCGAAGGGAAGGGGGCCAGCGGCCCGCTGGCGCCGTACCTGCCCGTTGCCGAACGCTATCCCGGCCGCGTGCTGTTGCTGCCGCATGCCGCTGCCGACACCGATCACCCCTCGCGGGTGGCGGGAGCCAAGCAGGCCGTCGACCAGATTCTCGACGTTATCCGGGAGCGCAAGGTCTCGAACCTCAAGGGCGACCTGCCGGCGGGCTTCTCGCTGGGGCGGGATCGTGCGATCAACGGGATCGGCGCAGTGACGGCCGATGACCTGTCAAACCGCCTGGCGGGAGAAAACCTTTCCCGGCTCCTGTCCGCCGCCGACGGCATGGCAACGTTTCTCCAGGAGCGCCAGCAAGCGGGCAACGGTCTCCCCGTCGACCCGGCTGCCGCTCGGCGTTTCATGGCCGACGCCAACCGCCTCGCCGCCCTGCTCGACGAATTGGGCCTGCACGGGCCGTTGAACTGACGCGTGTGCGATCTTGCAGGCTCGCACAATCTGCTTCGGCAGACGGATTGTGCATACGTAAGGTCCTCGGCAATGCGGACAATCAGGCGTGCCCCAGGCGCAACCCGATGGCCTGCGGTCAACTGCCTTGGTTCAGGCCCTCGGCCGCGGCATAGGCGGAAAGCACGTCCCGGATGTTGCGGCCTTCCTTGGGAAGCAGCGCGCGCGTCGTGATGGAATCGAGGTGATGGATCATCAGCGCCTCGGCCGCCGCGGTATCGCCGGAAACCAGCTTTTCGAGAAGCTCTCGATGCTCGGACACCGCGCATTCGGACGAGTGCGGCCGGCCGTACATCGTCAGGATCAGCGAACTGCGCGCGACGAGATCGTTGACATAGCGGATCAAGCTGGCGTTGTTGGTCATCTGCGCGAGCAGGGTGTGGAACTCGCCGGACAGGCGGATCGAAATCGTCCGCTCGGCCCGGGCCGCCTCCTCGGCGTCGATATGCGCGGAAAGCTCGTCGATCTGTTCTTTGGTCAGCTTGCCCGAAAGCGTTTCCACGACCAGGCGCTCCAGCGCCGTCCGCGTCAGGAACAGGTCGCGCCCTTCCTCGAGGGTCGGCTGCGCGACGGTCGCGCCCTTGTTGGGGCGCAGGTCCACCAGCCCCTCCTCGCTCAGGCGCACGAGCGCCTCCCGGACGAGGGTGCGGCTTACGCCCATGCGTTCGCCGATCGAGTCTTCCGGCAGTTTGGAGCCGGGCGCCAGTGCCTGGTCCAGGATGGCCCTTTTCAGCGCGCGGTGAACGGCCTGCGAACGACGGCCATTGGCGGCCTTTCTTTCCATGCGCGCTCCTCCGGGTGTCCAAGATCAGCGGTCCAAACTGCATACAATAGGAGCGAATGTCCAGCCACTCGGCTCGGCGGTTCCTTGTCCGCAAAGGATAGGCCAGGCAGGCTCGCCGGGAGGCCGCCGTTACGTCATGGGCGGAAATGCTGGCGCCAGCGATGCGGCGTCATGCCGGTGGCCTGTTTCAGCGTCGTGGTGAAGTGGCTCTGGCTGGAAAAGCCGCAGTTCTCGGCGATCTCGCAGATGGAGGCGTTGCTGCCGGCGAGAAGTTTCTTGGCCTTTTCCAGGCGCTCCTGCATCAGCCAGCGATGCGGGGTCTTGCCCAGTTCCTGGTAGAAGCTGCGCGCGAAATGCCTGCGACTGAGGCCGGCGGCGGCGGCCAGGTGCTCCAGGCTGATCTCGCTGCCGAGGTTGCTGTCGACGAATTCCTTGACGCGTTTGAGCCGCCACTGCGGCAGCGCGATTGCCGTGTTGGGCTGAAGCTCCGTGCCGGCCAGGATCAGCAGTTGCGAAAGGATCGACGTCAGCAGCCCGTCCGCCAGGTAGTCGTGCGCGATCTCGTCGCCGGCGGTGCTCTCCCACAACCGGTTCATCAGCACTTCGATGAACGGGTCGGCCCATGTATGCTCGCACAGCTTCCAGAAGGCCCCGCTGATGTGGCGCGGGCACGCGGGCCCGAGAATGCTGCGGACCGTCTCGTTGGGCACGGCCAGGACGAGGATCTTGCGGTTGCCGTCCACGTCCCATTTGCTTTCGGTCTCGGACGGGACGACGAGCATCTGGCCGGCGTGAAGCTTCTGGCGATGGCGATAGTCGCCGATCCTCCAGCCCCAGTTACAGTCCCTTTCCACCTCGAGGGGAAGGGCAAGAATGGTCTCGGTAAAGGAGGGGTCGAAGAAGTCGTGCGGCCCCTGTTCGACCAGGATCATGCGAAACGCCAGCCGCCCCTTGGGGCGGCGATGTTCCTGGGGGAATTTCGCGTAGCCCGACCCCTGGTAATAATGCGAATAGTCGCTCCATGCGCTGGTCGGCACCGAAGGCCCTGACGGACTGTTCATTTGCATCGGGCTTCCCTGCCACCGAGATGAGCCGCGCGCCTTCCCGCGCCAGCCGTGTTGATAAGCGTAACGCCGGTACTAGGCAATAAGCGCGCCTTGCCGCAGCCGGCGCGTCGAGTGGCGATTTCCTGTCAAAAATGGCTCGTTCAAGGAAGCGCGGGCGCGCCCATACGGCTAGTTTGGGAAAATTGCCGGACATCGGGCGCCTGCCGTGCCAAGGGCAGCCGACGTCGGCGCGCTAGGGAAGAAGCGGGATGCCAAAGGTAAAGTCAGCGATAATCGGTTCGGGCAACATCGGCACCGACCTGATGATCAAGATCATGCGCAACTCCGCCAGCCTGGAGGTCGCCGCGCTCATCGGCGTCGATCCGTCCTCGGACGGTCTGGCGCGCGCGGCGCGGCTTGGCGTGGCGACGAGCCATGAAGGGATCGAGGGCCTGCTGCGCATGCCCGAGTTCCAGGATATCCGCATCGTCTTCGACGCGACTTCGGCCGCCGCGCACGCCAGGCACGACGCGGCGTTGCGCCAGCATGGCAAGCAGGTCATCGACCTCACGCCGGCCGCCATCGGCCCCTATGTGGTGCCGCCGGTGAACCTCGACAGCCATCTCGATACCCAAAACATCAACATGGTCACCTGCGGCGGGCAGGCGACGATTCCCATCGTGGCGGCGGTCAGCCAGGTCGCGAAGGTGCATTATGCCGAGATCGTGGCGTCGATCGCCTCCAAGTCGGCCGGCCCCGGCACGCGCGCCAATGTCGACGAATTCACCGAGACGACCTCGCGCGCGCTGGAAAGCGTCGGCGGCGCGGTGCGTGGCAAGGCGATCATCGTGCTGAACCCGGCCGAGCCGCCGCTGATCATGCGCGATACGGTGTTTTGCCTCTGCGATGCGGCCGACGAGGGGGCGATAAGGGCGTCCGTCGAACGCATGGTCCGTTCCGTGCAGGAATATGTGCCGGGCTACCGGCTGAAGCAGGACGTGCAGGTCCAGCGCGTGGGGGCGGATGCGCCGCTGCGCATGCCGCAAAGCAATGCGCCGTTCACCGGTCTCAAAGTCTCCGTTTTCCTCGAAGTGGAAGGGGCCGCGCACTACCTGCCGGCCTATGCCGGCAATCTCGATATCATGACGTCGGCGGCGCTGCGGACCGCCGAGCGCCTGGTCGAACTTCGGAAGTGGAACTGACCGATGCCAAGACTGTATATCCTCGACGTGACGCTGCGCGACGGCATGCATGCGATCCGCCATCAGTACGATCTCGGCCATGTCCGTGAAATCGCCAGCGCGCTCGACGAGGCCGGCGTCGACGGCATCGAGGTCGGCCACGGCGATGGGCTCGACGGCTCTAGCATCGCCTACGGGTTC
Organism: Aquamicrobium soli; assembly: GCF_042646345.1. Lineage (NCBI taxonomy): Bacteria > Pseudomonadati > Pseudomonadota > Alphaproteobacteria > Hyphomicrobiales > Phyllobacteriaceae > Aquamicrobium > Aquamicrobium soli. The sequence continues at coordinate 132,652 of NZ_JBHRTK010000034.1, forward strand.
AGCCGCCATACCGATCTCGCCTATATCGAGGAGGCCGCGAAGGTCTGCAAGCGCGCCAGGCTGACCACCGTCCTGCTTCCCGGCATCGGCACGATCGAGGATCTGAAGCGGGCGCGCGATATCGGCATACAATCCGTCCGCATCGCCACGCACAGCACGGAGGCGGACGTCTCCGCCCAGCACATCGCGGCCGCCAAGGAGATGGGGCTCGACGTTTCGGGCTTCCTGATGATGTCCTCGGCCAATTCTCCCAAGCGGCTGGCCGGGCAGGCGCGGCTGATGGAAAGCTATGGCGCGGACTGCGTCTATATCGCCGACTCGGCGGGTGGCCTGACCATGCGAACCATAGCCGAGCGCTTCCAGGCCTTCGATGCCGTGCTCAAGGCCGGCACGCAGCGCGCCATCCATGCCCACGAAAACCTCTCCCTGTCGGTGGCGAATTCGGTCACCGCCGTGGAGAACGGCGCGACCAGGGTCGACGCCTCGCTGGCCGGCATGGGTGCGGGCGCCGGCAACTGCCCGATCGAGGCTTTCGTCGCCGTGGCCAATCTCTATGGCTGGGAGCATGGCTGCGATTTGTTCAAGCTGCAGGACGCGGCCGACGACCTCGTGCGCCCGATCCAGGACCGCCCGGTTCGGGTGGATCGCGAGACGCTCACCCTCGGCTACGGCAATGTCTATTCCAGTTTCCTGCGCCATGCGGAGAGGGCGGCCGAGGAATACGGCCTCGATCCGCGCGCGATCCTGGTCGAGATCGGCCGCCGGCGCCTGATCGGCGGACAGGAGGACATGATCGTCGACGTCGCGCTCGATATGGCCCGGAAGGCCGATAGCTGAAGCCATTGCCAGGAAGGGGTTGAAGGCGGCGACGCTTTCATGCGATGGCCTGCGTATGATATTTCTGACCGTCTGGAGAAAAGCTCCGGATGGAAAGATATGGTGTCTTTGCGAATAAGCGGCAAAGGGCAAGCCGTCCGCACTGAACGCCAGGGATGACAGGCGAGGGGGGAAGCGCAGAACCATGACGACGCGGCATGCGGAAAGGGCAAGGCGCCTTGCCGGCGGCGGTTCGCCGTCGAGCCGGCCTGAACGCGCGGGCGGCATTCCGTTCGCTGCTCTGTGTCGTGCAGTTGCCGGGCTAGCCCGATCTGGCGGAGCCGGCGAGGTATCGTGACGGCCAGCTCCCCGATCCTTTCCTGCGAGAACCTGATCATGGACTTCGGCTCCTTCCGGGCCGTCGACGGTTGTTCGTTTTCGGTCGCGAAAGGCTCCATCACCGGCCTCGTCGGCCCCAACGGGGCGGGCAAGACCACGGTTTTCAACATGATCGCCGGCGCCTTGCGGCCGAGCGGCGGCCGCATCGTCTATCGCGGCGAGGACATAACCGCGCTCGCGCCTGACCGGCGGTTCCACAAGGGCGTCGTGCGCACCTTCCAGATTCCGCATGAATTCCATCACCTGTCCGTGCTCGAGAACCTGATGATGGTGGTTCGGGGCCAGCCGGGGGAATCGCTGCTGAGCAACTGGATCCGCCCGGCGAAGGTGCGGGGAGCGGAGGCGCAGACCTCGCGGCGGGCCTGGGACGCGCTGGAATTTCTCGAACTGACGCATGTCGCCCACCAGCGGGCGGGCCAGATATCGGGCGGCCAGAAGAAGCTCCTGGAACTGGGCCGCACCATCATGACGGATGCCGAACTGGTCCTGCTCGACGAGCCGGCCGCCGGCGTCAACCGCACGCTGCTGAGAAAGCTGGAAGAGAAGATCGAATATCTCAACCGCGAGCGCGGCTACACCTTCATCCTGATCGAGCACGACATGGAAATGATCGAGCGGCTGTGCGACCCGGTCATCTGCATGGCCGAGGGCAAGGTGCTCATCGAGGGCGATTTCCACACCGTGCGCTCCGACCCGCGCGTGCTCGAGGCGTATCTCGGCGAGAGGCAGGGGGCCGCGACATGACGGCCCTGCTGACCATGAAGAACCTCCGCGCCGGCTATGGCGACGCAGATATCCTGTTCGATCTTTCCATGGAGGTTGCGCGGGGCGAGATCGTCGCCATCGTCGGGCCGAACGGCGCAGGCAAGTCCACGGCCATGAAGTCGATCTTCGGCCTGCTCGATATCCGCGGCGGCTCGATCGCCATCGGCGACACCGACATTACCGGCTGGGCGCCGAACCGCATCGTCAAGGCTGGCATCTGCTACGTGCCGCAGGTCAAGAACATCTTCAGCGAGATGACGGTGCACGAGAATTTCGAGATGGGGGCGTTCCTGCGCAAGGGCGACTACAGCGCCGCGCTCGACCGCGTCTATCGCCTCTTCCCCGATCTCAAGGCGAAGCGCAAGACGACGGCCGGCAGCCTGTCGGGCGGGCAGCGCCAGATGGTCGCCATGGGGCGCGCGCTGATGCTGGACCCGCAGGTGCTGCTGCTGGACGAGCCGACCGCCGGCCTCTCGCCGAAATACATGGAGCAGATCTTCCAGATCAGCCGCGACGTGCGCGACAGCGGCGTGGCGATCCTCCTGGTCGAGCAGCACGCCAAGCAGGCGCTGGCCTTTGCCGATCGCGGCTACGTGCTTGCCGCCGGCCGCAACCGGCACGAAGGCCCGGCCGCCGAGCTCTTGGCCGATCGGCATATCGCTGAAATGTTCCTGGGCGGATAGGCGGCAATCGCGATGGACATCCACAGCTTCGTCAATTTCTTCCTGCTGCCCGGCATCGTGCAGGGCTCGATCTACGCACTGGGCGCGATCGGCATCACGCTGGTGTTCGCCATCATGCGCTACGGCCACTTCGCCCATGGCGACCTCGCCACCTTCGGCGCCTTCATCGCGCTGGCCTTCACCGCCACGCTTGGCCTGTCGCCCTATGCGGCGCTGCCGCTCGCGGTGGTGGCGACCGGTGTCTTCGCCATCGTCATCGACCGGGTGTTCTACGCGCATCTGCGCGCCCTGCCCAAGATCATCACCACGATCGCTTCCTTCGGCGTGGCGCTGATGCTGCGCTCCTTCGTGCAGGTCGTGTGGGGCGTGAACACGGCCAGCTATACGCGCGGCATCACCCGGCCGGAAAACTGGTTCGGTATCCGCATCAAGAGCCATGAGATCGTGACGCTGCTGGTCGCCATCGCGCTGGTCGTCGCGCTGCACCTGTTCCTGACCCGGAACAAATGGGGCAAGGCCATGCGCGCCATGTCCGACAACCCGGAACTGGCGCTGTTTTCGGGCGTCGACAACGCCAAGGTCATCTCGCTGACCTGGATCATCGCCGGGGGCCTGTGCGCGGCGTCCGGCTTTTTCCTCGGCCTCAACACCGAGCTCAAGTCGGTGATGGGCTGGAACATCCTTTTGCCGACCTTTGCCGCCGCCATCCTAGGTGGCGTAGGGCGCATCGAAGGCGCGATCGTCGGCGGGCTGCTGGTCGGGATCGCGGAAGAATTGTCCGTCCTGGTCATTCCGGGCGAATACAAGGTGATGAGCGCCTTCGGGATTCTGCTCCTCGTGCTGCTGTTCCGCCCGACCGGCCTGTTCCGCGGCAAGGTTCTGTAGGGGAGGGCGCGTCATGGAATGGATCACCGTCCTCAACTATCCGATCTACCTGGCGATCTTCATCTGCATCTATGGCTGCCTCGCCATCGGGCTCAACATCCAGTGGGGCTATGCCGGCCTTTTCAACGCCGGCGTCGCCGGCTTCTTCGCGATCGGCGCCTATACGTCGGCGATCCTCACCTCGCCCTGGGCCGAAGGCCGCCTTGGCGGCTTCGATATGCCGTTTGCCGTCGGTCTCGTCGGGGCGATGCTGCTGGCCGGCCTGCTCGCCTGGCCGATCGGCAAGATATGCCTGCGCTTCCAGTCCGACTATCTGGCGATCGTCACCATCGGCGTGGCGGAAGGCATCCGCCTCGTCGCGCGCTCCGAGGAATGGCTGACCAACTCCGCCCGCGGCATCAGCGGCATCCCGCGGCCCTTCGGCGACCTGCCTTACGGGCGGGCGCAGCTGATCTACCTGGGCATCACGGCGCTGATCCTGCTCGTCGCCTATGGGCTGGTCGAACGCCAGGCCGTCTCGCCCTGGGGACGCATGATGCGCGCCATCCGCGACAATGAAAGCGCCGCCCGGGCCATGGGCAAGGACGTGCCCTATCGCCGCCTCGAAGCCTTCATCCTGGGCTCGGCGCTGATGGGCCTGGCGGGTGCGCTGTATGTGCATCTCGCCCGCACCATCACGCCGGACGCCATCGATCCGATGCTGGTCACCTTCCTGGTCTGGATCATGGTCATTCTGGGCGGATCGGGAAACAACCGGGGCGTTCTTCTCGGGGCGATCATCGTCTGGATCATCTGGTCCATGTCGGAGATCGTGACCGACCAGCTGCCGTCGGAATACGCGCTGAAGGCCAAGTATGGCCGCATGTTCCTGATCGGGCTTTTGCTGCAGCTCGTGCTGCGCTTCCGGCCGGAGGGGCTGTTGCCCGAACGGCTGCGGAAGGACCCGCGCGACCAGGACCGGCCGGCGGAGAAGCAAGGCGCGGCCTCATCGGCTACAGGCAAGGGCGTCAATTGAGTTTACCCGGCAAGGCGAATGGATCGCCGACCCGACAACAACGGAGGATGGAATGAAAATGAAGCGTATCTTGGCGGCTTCGCTGTTGCTGGGCGCCAGCGCCCTGGCCACGCCGACGCTTGCCGACGTCAACATCGGCCTTCTCAACGGCATCACCGGCGGCGCTGCCGCCATGGCGCCGGAAATCACCAAGTCGTACCAGTTCGCGGTGTCGCAGATCAACGATCAGGGCGGCCTGCTCAAGGGTGAGAAACTGGTCGGCACCCTCGCCGACGCCGGTTGCAGCCCGCAGGTCGCGGCCGACGCGGCCACCAAGCTCGTCAACGTCACGCAGGTGATCGGCGTCGTCGGCCCGCTGTGCTCGGGCGCGCTGATGGCGGCCACCAATTCGGCGACCATCCCCGCCGGCGTCCTCCTGATCTCGCCTGCGGCGACCTCGCCCGAGATCACCTCGCTCAAGGACAACGACCTGGTGTTCCGCACCATTCCGTCGGACGAGTACCAGGGCCAGGCGCTGGCGCGCACGCTGCTGGATCGCGGCACCAAGAAGGTGGCCGTCTCCTACATCAACAACGACTACGGCAAGGGCATCGCCGAAGCGTTCAAGAAGGAATTCGAAGCCAAGGGCGGCGAGATCGCCGGCTACGAGGCGCATGAAGAAAACAAGTCGTCCTACCGCGCCGACCTCGCGGGGCTGGCCCAGGGGGGCGCCGACACGCTGGTGCTGCTCGATTACGGCGATACGTCCGGCCTCACCGTCCTGCGTGAATCGATCGAAAACGGCTTCTTCGAGAACTTCGTCGGTGCCGAGGGCATGAAGACCTCCGCCCCGATCAAGGCGATCGGTGCCGACAACCTCAAGACCTTCATGGCGTCCGCGCCGGTCAGCTCGAAGTCGGAAGCGCTCGACATCTTCAACAAGGCCTTCACCGAAGCCGGCGGCGACATCAATTCCAGCTATGTCGGTCCTTCCTACGACGCCGTGTTCCTGATGGCGCTCGCCATCGAGAAGGCCGGCGGCGACAAGGCCAAGCTGTCGGAATCGCTGCGCGCCGTCTCGAACGGGGAGGGCGAGCCGATCTTCCCCGGCGAGTGGAAGAAGGCCAAGGAACTGATCGATGCCGGCAAGGCGATCGACTACAAGGGCGCTTCCGGCGAGCTCAACTTCGACGCCAACGGCGACGTTCCCGGCAGCTATGCCCTGTTCCGGGTCGAGGGCGACGACTGGGCGGTCGAGACCCAAATGAAATAAGCCATGCCGGCGCGGCGGGCCCAGGCTCGCCGCGCCGCACTTTTCCACCCGCGGCGCGGGCGTCCGACAGCGCCGGTGCCGTGCCTATTCATGAAACGAGAGTGCAGATGAACATCCGGCTCGCCGAGCGCATGTCCCAAGTGAAGCCGTCCGCGATTCGCGAGCTTTTGATGCTCGGCGCGGACCCCAGCATCATTTCCTTCGGCGGCGGCTATCCGGACGCGTCGCTGTTTCCGCTCGATCGCCTGGAATCGGTCTTCCGCACCGCGATCGCCGAGAACGGCAGCGACACGCTGCAATATACCGTCTCCAGCGGCAGCCCGAAATTGCGCGAGCAGGTTGCGGCGAGGATGACGCGCGGCGGTGTCGATTGCGACGCCGAGAACGTGCTGATCCTGCAGGGCGCCCAGCAGGGGCTCGATCTGGTCGCCAAGATGCTGGTCGACAAGGGCGATGTCATCATCACCGAAAACCCGACCTTCCTCGGCGCGCTGATTGCCTTCAACCCCTGCGAGCCGCGCTATGCCACCGTCCGCATGGACGAGGACGGCATGGACATGGACGATCTCGAGCGGACGCTTGCGCGCAATCCGGGGGCAAAGCTTCTCTACACCGTGCCCGATTTCCAGAATCCGACCGGCGTGACGCTCAGCCTGGAGCGCCGCAAGCGGCTGGTCGAACTGGCCAACAAGTTCGACTTCGTCATCCTGGAAGACACGCCGTATCGCGAAATCCGCTATCAGGGCGAGCCGCTTCCGCCCATCAAGAGCTTCGATACCCAGGGTCGCGTCATCTATCTCGGCAGCTTCTCCAAGATTCTTGCGCCTAGCCTGCGGTTGGGCTGGGCCGTCGCTTCCGAGGAGATCATCCAGCAGCTCGGCCTGCTCAAGCTTGCCGCCGACACGCAGTGCAGCACGCTGAACATGGCGGCGGTTTCGCTGTTCCTCGACACCTACGATATCGACGAGCACATCGCGGCGCTTCGCCAGACCTATCGCCGCAAGAAGGACCTGATGCTGGACACGATCCGGCGCGCCTTCCCGCAGGATGTCGCGTTCACCGAGCCCAGCGGCGGCCTGTTCACCTGGCTGACCTTCCCGGAGGGTTTTGACACCACCCGCTTCATGGCCGAACATGCGCTGCCTGAAGCCAGGGTCGCCTATGTTCCTGGCGCAACGTTCTTCCCGCTTCAGCAGGAAGCCAACCACGCGCGCCTCAGCTATTCGACACAGACGGACGAGGCTATCGTCAAGGGCATCACAGCCCTTGGCCGGCTGCTGACCGCCCGGCGCTCGGCCTGATAGGAACACATCGGCCAGGCTGCGATCGCGAGCCTGGCGGATCGGCTGAATGCCGGAATGAAGGGAGCAAGGATTTGACCGAGGTCATCGAAGACATCGCCCGGACGCTGGTTGCCGAGCACCGCAACGGCACCAGGTTCCACAGGCTGGACGGCGTGGAGGATCTGGACACCGCCTACAAGGTGCAGGCCGTCTATGTCGATTCGATCATCGGCGACAACGGCACGGCCGGCTACAAGATCGGCCTGACGTCGAAGCGCATGCAGGAAATGTGCGGGATCGACCAGCCGATCCGGGGAACGATCTTCACCGGTCTCGTCAAGGGTTCCGGCGCACGGCTGTCGCTGGCGGATTATCACCGTCTCGGCCTGGAGTTCGAGATCTGCGTTCGGCTCGGCCGTGACCTGGCGCCGACCGGGGTTCCGTTCACGCCGGAAAGCGCCGGCGAGGCGGTGGATGCGGTTGCCCCCGCCATCGAGCTGGTTGAAGACCGCAACGCCGACTACAGCGTGCTACATTGCGAAACGCTGGTCGCCGACAATTCCTGGAACGCAGGCATCATCGTCGGAACCTTCGTGCCGCCGCCGGCCAATCTGGATCAGGTGGAAGGCATCGCCTATGAGGACGGCGTGGAACTGGCGCGCGGCAAGGGCGCCGATGCGCTCGGCCATCCGTTCGTACCGCTCGCCTGGCTGGCCAACCATCTCGCCGCCTCCGGGCAGATGCTGCGCAAGGGCGATGTCGTCATGACCGGCAGCATCGTCACCACGCGGTTCCCGACCAAGGCGTTCAGCTATCGCTTCGATGTGTCCGGCATCGGCAGCGTCGAGGTCAGCGGGGCCTGATCCCGCCTGCCGCCATGCGGTGAAGTGAAGAAGGAGACTATGCCATGGACTTCGGATTGCGCGGCAAGTCCGCCCTCGTCATGGGCGCATCGAAGGGCCTCGGTTTCGCCGTGGCGAAGGAACTCGCCGCCGAAGGCGCGAAAATCGCCATCTGCGCGCGCGACGAAGACCGCCTCCGCAAGGCCGCCGAATCGCTCGGCGCGACGGCGCTGGTCGGCGATTTGCGACAGCCCAAGGAAGGGCGCCGGCTGGTCGAGCAGGCGGCCGATGCCCTCGGCGGGGTCGACATCCTCGTCGTCAACACCGGCGGCCCGCCGACCATGCCGTTCGAGAGCATCTCCTCCGACGACTGGCGCAATGCCTTCGACGGCTTGTTCATGAGCGCGACCGATGCCATCGGCGCGGCGATACCCGGCATGCGCGAGCGCGGCTGGGGGCGCATCCTTCTCGTGACGTCCATCGCCGCGAAGGAGCCGATCAACAATTTCACCATCTCGAATGCGCTTCGGGCAGGCCTCCACGGCCTGACGAAGACGCTGAGCCGCGAGTTCGCCGCCAGCGGCATCACCGTCAATGCGCTGATGCCCGGCTATACGATGACGGAGCGGCTGGCCGAGGCGAAGCTCGACCTGCAGAAGGTCGCCGGAATGATCCCGATGGGCCGCATCGGCCAGCCGGAAGAATTCGCCGCACTGGCGACGTTCCTCGCCTCCAACCGGGCCGGCTACATCACCGGGCAGGCGGTTGCCTGCGACGGCGGCGCCTTGTGGTCGATCTGATTCCAGCCGGCCGGTGCTGATTCGCAGCCGGCAGCAAGGACAGCGGCGCAGCGATTCGTACTGCCCTTGCGCCTCCACCGGCAGAGCCTGCCGATGGAAACGGTGCCGGGATCGCGTGCCTGTTTCTCGAATCAGGCCGCCTTGGCGGAGGCCGCGAGCGTGGCCTTGGCCAGCCGGCGCACCCCTTCGGCGAGTTTGTCGGGATCGTTGAGGGTGAAGTTGATGCGGATCGACCGGCGGTTGCGTCCTTCCGGGTCGAAGACGCTCGACGGCGTGATGCAGACCCCGTGCGCAAGCGCTTCGCGCAGCAGGACATCGGTGTTCAGTTCCGGGTCGCGCGCCGTCGCCCAGACGAACATGCCGCCCGAAGGAACTTCCCAGTCGAAAAGTCCGTGCAGATGGTCGGCCATCGCGGCGCATAGCGCGTCGCGGCGCAACCGGTAGAGCGCGAGCACGTTCGGCAGGATGCGCTCGGTCAGCCCGGCGGCGAAAGCGTCGTGGGCGATGCGCTGGCACAGGCCCGAGGTGCACATGTCCGAGCCCTGCTTGGCCGTGACCAGCGCCCGGATGACTTCCGGCGCGGCGATGGCCCAGCCGATACGGAAACCGGGCGCCAGTTCCTTCGACAACGTGCCGAGATAGACGACCGGACCCTCATAGGTCGAATCGCCCTTGCCCGACAGCGTCAGCATGCGGGGCAGGGGCGCGCCGTCGTAATAGAGCGTGCCATAGGGATCGTCCTCGACCAGCCAGGTGCCGGTGGCTTCGGCCGCCGCGACGAGCTGGTGCCGATCCTCCAGCCCGACCAGCCGCCCGGTCGGGTTCGAAAAATTCGGTACCGTATAGGCGAATTGCGCCCCGCGAAGCGCCGCGACCGGATCGAAGCCCTCCCTTTCCAGATACATCGGGCGATAGGTCGGGTGACGTGGCTTCCAGGCGTCCAGGGCGCCGAGATAGGCGGGGCTTTGCGCCGCGATCAACCCGCCCTGGTCGAGAAGCACCTTGCCGATCAGGTCAAGAGCCTGCATCCCGCCGGTGGTGATGAGGACGTTCTCGCGGGTAAGCGACAGGCCCGGAGCGCTGAACCGTGCCGCGATCAGGTCGCGCAGGATCGGCAGTCCCTCGAGCGGTCCGTAGGCCAGCGTATCGCCGGGATGTTCGCTAACGGCCTTGGCGGCCAGCGTCGACAGGTCGGAAGCCGGCCATGTCGTGGGTTCGGGCAGGCCGCCGGCCATGTTGATCAGGCCGGGAATCAGCCCCGCCGACAGGAAGGTCTGGGTCACGTCATTGGTTTCGGCCAGCCAACGGGCCAGTTTAGGACGCTGCACGGAATGCGCCATGGTTACTCCTCAGATTGAATTCGAAAGCCTGCCATTGCGGCGGCCGCCTGACCAGTGGTTCCGGATACCCGACCGGCGGCGCGACGTCTGCAGGATCACGGCGCAGGCGAAATAGGCGGGCACGATCGAACCTCCGGTTCCAGGATCGGCGGATGCTATCCTGAACGCGCTGGCGAAACCCGGCCATTTGCGGCATTCACCCCGGTGAATGTGCATGATATCGCTATGTCAAACTAAATCCCGAGAGTTTTTCACTCATGTCCGTTCTGGATTCGATGGATCAGCGGATTCTTGACGTCCTGCGTCGGGACGGTCGGATTTCCATGCTGGATCTGGCGGAGCGCGTGGGCCTTTCGCCGACGCCGTGCGGCCGGCGCGTCAAGCGCATGGAAGATGCCGGAATCATCAAGGGCTATGCCGCGCGGATCGATCCGGCGGCGCTCGGCCTGACCGTCAGCGTGCTCTGCTCGGTGAGATTGCGCCATCATGGCACCGAAGGGACGGAGCAGTTCCTGTCGGCGATCGCCAAGCGGCCGGAAATCACGGAGTGCCTGCTGGTGGCGGGCGACGTCGACTATGTGCTGCGTATCTGGGCGCGCGATCTCGATGCGCTCGGCACCTTCATCCGGGACGTGTTGCAGTCGATCCCGGCGGTGGCGGAGACCACGACCATGGTGATCCTGAAGCAGGACAACCCGCTCGGGAATGCGCCCTGACGGGGACGGCCGATCTGCGGCCGGCGGTGGATTTTCCGGCTTTCGACGGGAATGTGAATAAAAGTTTTTTTCGCTGTTGACAGTCCGAGGGAGCGGCGACTATATACGCCACACCAACGACGGCGGCGACGCTGCTGGCGGCCACGGAGTTCGCTCTAAGGGTTGCTTGGTTGGACGAAATCACGAGAGCCACGCAAGTGACACTCACACGGTCTAGAGCGCGGATGCGGATGGATCGGCGACGTTTTATGGACGTCAGTTCTTTGACAATTGAATAGTGAAGAAAGAGAAACGTGGGCGGCAGAGTCCTGCTGAGCCGGCCATTCTTAGGGATGGTTTGGTTCGAACGAGACTTTGGCGGACACGTTTCTGGTGAGAATAGTCTACCGGATGCGAAAGCATCCAGGTGTGAATGTTCTCGTCAATTCGAAGCGTGACCAGATAAAGCCA
>NZ_JBHRTK010000035.1:0-80730 GCF_042646345.1 Aquamicrobium soli
ACATAACCCTCGCCCTGTTCTTCAACAGACACCTCATCACGAGTCCAATGTAAACACTGCCCCCTCGTGGGGAGGGGTGGGAGTACTGAAGCCCACGGAACTCGCAGATTTCCTTGTCCGACAGCGTCTTCGTGGGTTCGTAAGTCCCGCGCCGCTCCTGCTTCCGGCTACAGCGCCTTGGCGATCCGCGCCGCCAGCCGGGCGTTGTTTTCCACCAGCGCGATGTTGGTTTTCAGGCTGCGGCCATCGGTCAATTCGAGGATCTTCGACAGGAGGAACGGTGTCACCGCCTTGCCGGCGACGTGCTCTTCCTCGGCCGCCTTCTGCGCGGCCGCGATGGTGCCGGCCATTTCGGCAGCCGGAATCTCGTCCGCCTCGGGCACCGGGTTGGCAACCAGCATGCCGCCCTCCAGCCCCAGCGCCCGCCGGGTCGTGAACAGGTCAGCGATCTCCCTCGCCGAATGAAGCGTCAGCGGGGCGCGATAGGGCGACTGCCGCGACCAGAACGCCGGCATGACCTCGGTCCCGTGGCCGATCACCGGCACGCCGCGCGTTTCCAGCACTTCCAGCGTCTTTTCGATGTCGAGGATCGCCTTGGCGCCTGCCGAAACCACGATCACCGGCGTTCGCGCCAATTCGTCGAGGTCGGCGGAAATGTCGAAGCTGGTCTCGGCCCCCTTGTGGACGCCGCCGATGCCGCCGGTGGCGAACACCTTGATGCCGGCCAGCGCCGCGCAGATCATGGTGGCGGCGACGGTGGTTCCGCCGGTGCGCCCCTGCGAGACGGCGAAGCCGAGATCGGCGCGCGACAGTTTCATCGCGTCGCGGCTCTTCGCCAGCGCCTCGCGCTCGCTGTCCGACAGGCCGATCTTGATGCGGCCGTCCACCACCGCGATCGTGGCGGCGAGCGCGCCTTCTTCCGCGACGATTGCCTCGACCCTCGCCGCCATGGCGGCGTTGTCGGGGTAGGGCATTCCGTGCGTGATGATGGTCGATTCCAGCGCCACCACCGGCCGGCCGGCGGCGAGCGCGTCGGCTACCGGGGCAAGAATATCGATGAAGGGGCGTGCGGTGTCAGGGACCATGGGAACTCCGTTCTGCCGCCTTCATGCCACTTCCACGGGTTCGGGCACAAGGGCGAGCGCCCTGGCAAAGGCAGCCGGGGTAAAGCCCGGGGCAGCGTCGGTGCTCGCCAGCGTGAGCATTGACGCCGCAATGCCTTCGCGCAGGGCCGGGCGCAAGGCCTGTCCCTGCATCAGCGCGGCAATCGTGGTTCCCGCCAGCGCGTCGCCCGCACCGGTGACGTCGGCGATGGCGGGCAGCGCCGGCGGCGTGATCGTGAAAGCGCCTTCCGCCTCATATGCCAGCAGAGGCCCGCTGCCGCCGGTGACCACGGCTCTCTCAAGATCGAGCTTGCGCAATGCCGCGACCAACTCCGCTCCCGGAGTGTCGAGAGCCTGCCCGGTCAGGGCCGCTGCCTCCCGGCGGTTCATGAACAGTATGGACAGCCGGTCGAGAAGGGGAACGAAACGGACGATCTTGGCCGGAGAAATGGCAATACCGAAACAGGGCTTGCCGCCGGCGAGGTCCAGGCACCGTTCCAGCGCGGCGGTGGGCAGGTTGGCGTCGCACAACAGCGCATCCGCGCCCGCGGCCGCTTCCCTCAGCTTGGATCGCCGCATCTGCTTAGGGAAGGCGAGATCATACAGCCCCATGTCGGCAAGCCCGGCGATCAGTTCGCCCTCGGCGTCGATGAGGGCGGTATAGCTCGGCGTCGTCCGATCGAGGAAGACCGCCGACAGGTCGCGGATGCTTGCGGCCTCGATGGCGCGCGCCACGCGATCGCCGGCATCGTCGCCGCCCCGTATCGAGCAGAGCGATGCCGCCAGCCCGCGCCGGACGGCCCAGCGCAGCGCGTTGAACGTGCCGCCGCCGACCTCCTCGCGCAGCGTGCCGGGATTGGAAGCGGCCGGCACATAGGCGCCCGACACACGGCCGCGCCGGTCGATATGGGCGCCGCCGAACGCCAGCAGGCGAGGGGACCTTGTCATGCCGTCGACGCCTCTTCGGTGGCCTCGGCACGCGAGCGATTCTGCGGTGCATGGCACGCGATTCGGATGGCCGTCATCGCCCGCTTCCCCGGCCAATCGGCCGCAGTTGCGGCAAACAAAAAAAGAACAAATCTTGATAAATATGCAAAATCAATGACTTGGCATCTCTTGCCAGATGAGAACAAAAAGAGTACATAAAAGGCAGGTTCACGGCGCTGTCCGGCCTTCATTGACGATCACGGGGTGATGTATCATGGCTCAGAATACTTTGCGGCTTGTAGAGGACAAAGCAGTGGACAAATCGAAGGCTCTGGACGCGGCGCTGTCGCAGATCGAGCGCGCATTCGGCAAGGGCTCGATCATGCGGCTCGGCGCCAACGAGGTCGTCGAGGTGGAGACGGTGCCGACCGGCTCGCTGGGTCTCGACATCGCGCTCGGCGTCGGCGGCCTGCCGCGCGGCCGCATCATTGAAATCTACGGGCCGGAAAGCTCGGGCAAGACGACGCTTGCCCTGCATACGGTGGCTGAAGCCCAGAAGAAGGGAGGCATCTGCGCTTTCGTCGATGCCGAACACGCGCTCGACCCCGTCTATGCCCGCAAGCTCGGCGTCAATCTCGAGGACCTCCTGATCTCGCAGCCGGACACCGGCGAGCAGGCTCTGGAGATTTGCGATACGCTGGTGCGTTCCGGCGCCATCGACGTGCTGGTGGTGGACTCGGTGGCGGCGCTGACGCCGCGCGCCGAAATCGAGGGCGAGATGGGCGATTCGCTGCCCGGCCTGCAGGCCCGCCTGATGAGCCAGGCGCTGCGTAAGCTGACCGCCTCCATCTCGCGCTCCAACACCATGGTCATTTTCATCAACCAGATCCGCATGAAGATCGGCGTCATGTTCGGCTCGCCCGAAACCACCACGGGCGGTAACGCCCTGAAGTTCTACGCCTCGGTGCGCCTCGACATCCGCCGCATCGGCTCGATCAAGGACCGCGACGAGGTCGTCGGCAACCAGACCCGCGTCAAGGTGGTCAAGAACAAGCTGGCGCCGCCCTTCAAGGTGATCGAGTTCGACATCATGTATGGCGAGGGCGTCTCCAAGACCGGCGAACTGATCGACCTCGGCGTCAAGGCCGGCATCGTCGAGAAGTCGGGCGCCTGGTTCTCCTATAATTCTCAGCGGTTGGGGCAGGGGCGCGAGAACGCCAAGCAGTTCCTGCGCGACAATCCCGACACGGCGCGCGAGGTCGAATTGGCCATCCGCCAGAACGCCGGGCTGATCGCCGAAAAATTCCTGGAGAACGGCGGGCCGGAGAGGGACGACGGCGACGATTTTGAAGGAGATGCCGGCGCGATGTAGCGCCTGCCGGCTGGCTCCTTCCCCGATGATTGCACTGTGCGCACCGCCGGCCTTGGTCGGCGGTTTGCTTTTGCGGCATCCGTTGCGCTCGGTCGGGCCGGCCGGTTTCGTGTTTCTGGACAGGGTGCGGTGCGCCCGCTAAAAGGCCCTGTCATTTCCGCCGGCTGAAGGCGGTTTCTCGAACAGGACGGCATCTTATGAGTGGCGTGAACGATATCCGGTCGACCTTCCTCGACTATTTCCGCAAGGAAGGCCACGAGGTCGTATCGTCGAGCCCGCTGGTGCCGCGCAACGACCCGACATTGATGTTCACCAATGCCGGCATGGTCCAATTCAAGAACGTCTTCACCGGCCTTGAGAAGCGCGCCTATTCGCGCGCCACCACGGCGCAGAAATGCGTTCGCGCCGGTGGCAAGCACAACGACCTCGACAATGTCGGCTACACCGCGCGCCATCTCACCTATTTCGAGATGCTCGGCAATTTCTCCTTTGGTGATTATTTCAAGGAACGCGCGATCGAGCTCGCCTGGAACCTGATCACGCGGGAATTCGGTCTCGCCAAGGACAAGCTGCTGGTCACCGTCTACCACACCGACGACGAGGCCGCGCGCCTTTGGCACAAGATCGCCGGCTTTTCCGACGACCGCATCATCCGCATCCCGACCTCGGACAATTTCTGGGCGATGGGCGACACCGGGCCTTGCGGCCCCTGTTCGGAAATCTTCATCGACCGCGGCGAGCACATCTGGGGCGGCCCGCCCGGCAGCCCGGAGGAGGACGGCGACCGCTTCCTGGAGTTCTGGAACCTCGTCTTCATGCAGTACGAGCAGGTCACGAAGGAGGAGCGTGTCGACCTGCCGCGTCCGTCCATCGATACCGGCATGGGGCTGGAGCGCATGGCTTCGATCATGCAGGGCGTCGATGCCGTTTTCGAGACGGACCTTTTCCGCCACCTGATCGACGCGACGGCTTCCGCTCTCGGCCGCGGCCCGGACAAGGAAAACACCGCGTCGTTCCGCGTCATCGCCGACCACCTGCGCTCGTCCTGCTTCCTCATCGCCGATGGGGTGCTGCCGTCCAACGAGGGCAGGGGCTACGTATTGCGCCGCATCATGCGCCGCGCCATGCGCCACGGCCAGTTGCTGGGCGCCGGCGAGCCGCTGATGTGGAAGCTGGTGCCGGCGCTGCTGCGCGAAATGGGCCAGGCCTATCCCGAGCTGGTGCGCGGCGAGGCGCTGATCACCGAGACGCTGAAGCTGGAGGAGACGCGCTTCCGCAAGACGCTGGCGCGTGGCCTTCATTTGCTGGAAGAGGCGTCCGAAGGCATGGCGGCCGGCGAGATGCTGGACGGCGAGACGGCGTTCAAGCTCTACGACACCTACGGCTTCCCGCTCGACCTGACGCAGGATGCGCTGCGCCAGCGTAGCATCTCCGTCAACCTCGACGGCTTCAACGATGCCATGCAGCGCCAGCGCGCCGAGGCCCGCGCCAACTGGGCGGGCTCGGGCGAAGCGGCGACGGAAACGATCTGGTTCGCTCTGCGCGAGAAGCTGGGCGCCACCGAATTCCTCGGCTACGACACCGAGAAGGCCGAAGGCGTGGTGCTGGCGCTGGTCGGCGACGGCAAGGAAGTCGACGCGGCCACGGCCGGCGGCACCGTTGCCGTCATCGTCAACCAGACGCCGTTCTACGGCGAGTCCGGCGGCCAGATGGGCGATACGGGCCGCATCGCCGGCGACGGTTTTTCGATCGAGGTCACCGACACGCAGAAGAAGGCCGACGGCCTGTTCATTCATTTCGGCAAGGTAGTGAGCGGCACGGTGAAGGCTGGCGCGGCGGTCGAGCTGGAAGTCGACCACGCCCGCCGCTCGCGGTTGCGGGCCAACCATTCGGCCACGCACCTGATCCACGAGGCGCTGCGCGAGGTGCTGGGCACCCATGTGGCGCAGAAGGGCTCGCTGGTGGCGCCGGAGCGGCTGCGCTTCGACATTTCGCACAACAAGCCGATTTCGGCCGAGGAAATGGAAAAGGTCGAGCAGACCGCCAACGAGATCGTCGTCCAGAACGGCCCGGTCACCACGCGGCTGATGTCGGTGGACGACGCGCGCGCCGAGGGGGCGATGGCGCTGTTCGGCGAGAAATACGGCGACGAGGTGCGCGTGGTGTCGATGGGCACGGCCCTCCATGGCGACAAGGCCAACCGGCCTTACTCGATCGAGCTGTGCGGCGGCACCCATGTCTCGGCCACCGGCGATATCGGCCTGGTGCGCATCGTTTCCGACAGCCCGGTCGCCGCAGGCGTACGCCGTATCGAGGCGCTGACCGGCGAGGCCGCGCGCCACCATCTCGACGAACAGGAGCGCCGGCTGAAGCAGACGGCGGCGGTGCTGAAGATTTCGCCGGCCGAGGTGCCGGCGCGGGTCGAGGCGTTGCTGGACGAGCGCAAGCGGCTGGAGCGCGAACTTGCCGATGCCCGCAAGAAGCTCGCCATGGGCGGTGGCAGCGCGGAACAGGGCGGCGCGGAGACCGAGAAGGTCGGCGACGTCGGTTTCCTCGGCAAGGCCGTTTCCGGCGTCGCGCCGAAGGACCTGAAGTCGCTCGCAGACGAAGGCAAGGGCAAGCTGGGGTCCGGCGTGGTCGTGCTGGTCGGCGATACCGAAGGCAAGGCCAGCGTCGTGGTCGGCGTCACCGCCGACCTGACCGGCCGCTTCAACGCCGTCGACTTGGTGCGGCTTGCGTCCGCCGCGCTCGGTGGCCAGGGCGGCGGCGGCCGGCCCGACATGGCGCAGGCCGGCGGGCCCGATGCATCCAAGGCGCAGGCCGCCATCGATGCCGTCAAGGCGGCGTTGTCGGCCTGAAAAAGAAAAGGGAGGCGGCAGGCCGCCTCCCGGTTTGTTCAGGGCATCCTTTCAGAGACGGATTCAGATCTCAGGTCGATTCGACCTAAGATCGTTTGGCTCTGGCGGAACGGCCTCGTTCATTCCGCCGGCGCGACGCCCAGGCTGGCCTCGGCCGGATCGTCGAAGACTGACCGCCACACCAGCGCGCCGATGATCGCGCCGACGATCGGCGCGAGCCAGAACAGCCAGAGCTGCCCCACGGCGCCGGTCTGTGCGAACAGGGCGACGCCGGTCGAGCGGGCCGGGTTGACCGACGTATTCGTCACCGGGATCGACACCAGGTGGATAAGCGTCAGCGTGAGCCCGATCGTCAGCGGGGCAAAGCCGGGGGAGGGGTTACGCGGGCTGGTCACCGCCAGGATGACGAAGATGAAGAAACCCGTCATCACGATTTCCATCATCAGGCCCGCCAGCAGCGAGTATTTGCCCGGCGATAGATCGCCATAGCCGTTCGAGGCGAAACCGCCGGCGCTGAAGTCGGCCTTGCCCGAGGCGATGACATAGAGAACGGTGGCCGCCACCACGGCGCCGACCACCTGGGCGATGATGTAGGCGGGAAGCTCGCCGGCCGGCATGCGCCCGCCCGCGACCATGCCCACCGACACGGCCGGATTGAAATGGCCGCCGGAAATGCCGCCGACGGCGTACGCCATGGTAACCACTGTCAGGCCGAAGGCGAGCGCGACACCCAGAAGGCCGATGCCGACATCAGGAAACGCCGCTGCCAGAACGGCGCTACCGCAACCACAAAACACAAGCCAGAAAGTGCCGAGAAACTCGGCTGCTATCTTCTTTTGCATGTTTCCTCCTCAAAGGCGGGTTTACCTTATGGAGGCTACCCTGAGTCGAGGCAGGCGGGAAGCACACCTATGGAGGTGCGCCGGCGCATCCTGCTGCCCGCATGGCCGGTCGGCGCCTTCACAGAGCAAAGCTCTATTCATGAAAAAAGCCCCGGATCGCTCCGGGGCTTTGCGTTGCGGCCAGGCCGGCCGGTCAGGCCATGGCCTTCTGTAGGTTCTCGTCGATCTTGTCGAGGAAGCCGGTGGTGGAAAGCCACGGCTGGTCGGGGCCGATCAGCAGCGACAGGTCCTTGGTCATGAAGCCGCCCTCGACCGTCTGGATACAGACCCTTTCCAGTGTCTCGGAGAAGCGCTTCAGGTCGGCGTTGTCGTCCAGCTTGGCGCGGTGGGCGAGCCCGCGCGTCCAGGCGAAGATCGAGGCGATCGAATTGGTCGAGGTCTCCTGGCCCTTCTGGTGCTGGCG
This sequence comes from Aquamicrobium soli, assembly GCF_042646345.1. Classification (NCBI taxonomy): domain Bacteria; kingdom Pseudomonadati; phylum Pseudomonadota; class Alphaproteobacteria; order Hyphomicrobiales; family Phyllobacteriaceae; genus Aquamicrobium; species Aquamicrobium soli. Next base: position 7,566 of record NZ_JBHRTK010000035.1, read on the forward strand.
ATAGTGCCGGGTCACGGTGCCGTGCGCGGCCTCGGCCTCCACGGTCTTGCCGTCCGGCGTCATCAATACCGAGGTCATCAGGCCGAGCGAGCCGAAACCCTGCGCCACCGTGTCGGATTGCACGTCGCCGTCGTAGTTCTTGCAGGCCCACACATAGCCGCCCGACCACTTCAGGCTCGACGCCACCATGTCGTCGATCAGCCGGTGCTCGTAGGTCAGCTTGCGCTTCTCGAACTCGGCCTTGAACTCGGCGTCGTAGACTTCTTGGAACAGGTCCTTGAAGCGGCCGTCATAGGCCTTGAGGATGGTGTTCTTGGTCGAAAGGTAGACCGGATAGCCGCGCAGCAGGCCGTAGTTCATCGAGGCGCGGGCGAATTCGCGGATCGATTCGTCGAGGTTGTACATGGCCATGGCCACACCGGCGCCGGGCGCGTCGAAAACATCGTGCTCGATGACCTTGCCGTCCTCGCCGACGAACTTGATCGAGAGCTTGCCCTTGCCGGGGAAGCGGAAGTCGGTCGCCTTGTATTGGTCGCCGAAGGCGTGGCGGCCGACGATGATCGGCTTGGTCCAGCCCGGCACCAGCCGCGGCACGTTCTTCATGATGATCGGCTCGCGGAAGATGGTGCCGCCGAGGATGTTGCGGATGGTGCCGTTCGGCGACTTCCACATCTGCTTCAGCTTGAACTCTTCCACGCGCGCCTCGTCCGGCGTGATGGTGGCGCATTTCACGCCGACGCCGTGTTTCTGGATGGCGTGCGCCGCATCGACGGTGACCTTGTCGTTGGTGGCGTCGCGATGCTCGACGCTGAGGTCGTAATAGTCGAGGTTGATGTCGAGATAGGGGTGGATCAGCTTGTCCTTGATGAGCTGCCAGATGATACGGGTCATCTCGTCGCCGTCGAGTTCGACGACCGGGTTCGCCACCTTTATCTTCGCCATGAAAAATTGCCTCGTTGTCTGAAAAAAGGAGAACGGAACGGTCTTTCCGGGGAAGGGGCTGACCGAGGGTGAGGCCCCTATAGCAAAGCGTCCGGGCAGGCGCAAACGCAACGAAGTGCGAGGGCGGCGCTATTGTTCCGGCTTGTCTCGGCCCGCTTCGCGGTAGGACCGGCGCAAGGCATAAGTGAGCAGGGCGACCGTTAGCCACAGCCGTGCGAAGGCGAACACGAACAGGAAACAGATTACGGCGAAGACGATGAGCCTGTCGGGCAGGAACCCGTTCACGAATCGGCCGACGCCAGGCCCGACGAAACGCTGCAGCAGGTTGAGGATAAAAACGCAGGGTATGATGATTAAAACGGCGGCCAGCATATGGCGCCAGCGCGTCAGCAGCGAACGCAGGCTGCCCCGAAGCGTAGCCCGCCTGCCCATGCCTTTTTCGACCACCAGCAGGAAGGCGAGCGAAGCTACCACGGGGCTCCACAACAGCATCACGTCGAAATGCCTGTTGAAGGCTACTCCGTCGAAGCCGAACACGAGCTGTCCGGCCTCGTTCACGTTCATGCCGGCCCGCCTCGCGATATAGTTTGCGATCATCCCGACCACGAACGTGCGCCAGACCACGGCCCATGAAAGTAGCCACTGCTCGCGCATCGAAAGGCTGCGCAGCATGGTGATGCCGCCCGCAATGGCGATCATTCGCCCGCTGGCGATCGAAAACGCCACCAGCAACACGAACTGGGCTCCGATGAAAAGCAGCCAGGCTACCGGGGTCGGTTGGGCGACGGCGATCGTTCGCATGGTCATGGCCAGGAAAAGCCAGGGCATGGATTCGACAAGCAGATACGGACCGAATCCGGTCTGCCACGACGGCCGGGCCAGGCGGCGATAGGCGACAGGGCTCGTCATGTCATCTGCCATGGCCCGGTCCTATCGCCGAGCCGTAAAGATTTGCCGCTTCGGCAGCCTAAATTTTGAACGACCGGCAGGCCACGGGCGCCAGCTTTTGCAAAAGCTTCATTTTCACGGCCGAATGTGGCAGGGAACGTCGAAACGCCGCAATTTGCAGTCTTCTGAACATCATGCCAGCCACTGAAGCTTCCATTGAAACGCCGGCCGCCGGACCGGCCATCATCCTCGTCGAGCCGCAACTCGGCGAAAACATCGGCATGGTGGCGCGCGCCATGGCCAATTTCGGGCTGGCCGAACTGCGGCTGGTCAATCCGCGCGACGGCTGGCCGAGCGACAAGGCCCGCGCCTCCGCCAGCCGGGCCGATCATGTCATCGACGGCACGCGGGTTTTCGAGGATCTCGAAACGGCGGTGGCCGACCTCAACTTTGTCTTCGCCACCACGGCGCGCCAGCGCGACGGCTTCAAGGAAGTGCGCGGGCCGGTGGAGGCGGGGCGGATGCTGCGGGCCCATGACAGGGCCGGGGAGCGCACCGGCATCCTGTTCGGGCGCGAGCGCTTCGGGCTCTATAACGAAGAGGTGGCGCTGGCCGACGAGATCGTCACCTTTCCGGTCGATCCCGGCTTTTCCTCGCTCAACATCGCCCAGGCGGTTCTGTTGATGTCCTATGAGTGGCGCAAGGCCGGGCTCGAAACCGAAACGGACACCAATTTCGCCACCCCCGAAATGCAGCCCGCCACCAAGGCCCAACTGCACAGCCTGTTCGACCATCTGGAGGCCGCGCTCGATGCGCGCGGCTATTTCCGCCCGCCCACCAAGAAACCGAAGATGGTGGACAACCTGCGCGCCGTGCTGACGCGCCCCGGCTTTGCCGAGCCGGAACTGAAGGTGCTGCACGGCATCGTCGCTTCGCTCGATCGCTTTTCGCCCAACGCGCCGCGCGGCACGGTGGGCGGGCGCAGGGCCGGTGGCGACGGCGAGCCCTCCGGGGAGAAGGACAAGAGCCGTGGCTGACAAGCCGATCCTGATGTTCGATTCCGGTGTCGGCGGCCTCACCGTGCTGCGCGAGGCGCGGGTGCTGATGCCGGATCGCCGCTTCGTCTATGTCGCCGACGACGCCGCCTTTCCCTATGGCGATTGGGAGGAAGGCGCGCTGCGGACGCGGATCGTGAAACTGGTCGGCGAACTGATCGGCGAATACGACCCCGAGCTGTTCGTCATCCCCTGCAACACCGCCTCGACGCTGGTGCTGGCCGATGTGCGCGAGGCCTACCCGGCAACGCCGTTCGTCGGCACGGTGCCGGCGATCAAGCCGGCGGCGGAGCGCACGCGCTCCGGGCTGGTTTCCGTGCTGGCCACGCCAGGCACGGTCAAGCGCCAGTATACGCGCGACCTGATCACGCAATGGGCCTCGAAATGCCATGTCCGGCTGGTCGGCAGCCAGAACCTGGCCCGCCTTGCCGAGATCTACCTGCGCGACGGCTTCGTCGACGAGGATCTGGTGCGGCAGGAAATCGCGCCCTGCTTCATCGAGCAGGACGGGCGGCGCACGGACATCGTCGTGCTCGCCTGCACGCATTATCCGTTTCTCGTCAACCGCATGCGCAAGACCGCGCCCTGGCCGGTGGACTGGCTGGACCCGGCGGAAGCCATCGCGCGGCGCGCGCTGTCGCTGCTCGGCGGCCGCCGCCCGACCAGCATCTCCCATGCCGGCGACGACATCGCGGTCTTCACCTCGGGGACGCTGGATTTCGCCACCCGCCGGCTGATCCATGGCTTCGGGTTGAAGCCGGCCTGATTTTCACGGAACGTCACACGGGGCCGGGCGTTTCCCTTGCTCAACAGCAAGGGAGAAAACCCATGCCTGCCACCTCCAAGGCCCAGCAGATGGCCGCCGGCGCGGCCCTTTCCGCCAAGCGCGGCGAGACCAAGAAGAGCGAACTGAAAGGCGCCTCGCGCGAGATGTACGAATCCATGAGCGAAAAGCAGCTCGAGGAATTCGCCGAAACCAAGCGCAAGGGGCTGCCGAAGAAGAAGAAGGACGACTGACCATTCCGGTCGCCCGCGGCGGTTGCCGAACCTGCCGGATACGCTTGACACGAACGGGCGGGCAGTCTATCCACCCGCCAGCACCGGGCCATCGCGCTCGGCGCTTTCTTTTGACGTGTCCCGTGGGTTTTGGCCGCTGCGCGCGGTGAAAGCCCTGTCAGGTCTCGAAAACGGAGGCCAGAGGAGGGCGCGTTTCCTTCACCCGGAAACATGAGGTTTCGGGTGCACCGTTTTGAAAAGGGAATGCGATGAGCAAGCGCGAATCCGCGAAATACAAGATTGACCGCCGTCTTGGCGAAAACATCTGGGGCCGCCCGAAGTCCCCGGTCAACAAGCGTGAATACGGCCCCGGCCAGCATGGCCAGCGCCGCAAGGGCAAGCTTTCCGACTTCGGCCTGCAGCTGCGCGCCAAGCAGAAGCTGAAGGGCCACTACGGCGACATGTCGGAAAAGCAGTTCCGCAAGGCCTATGACGAGGCCAACCGCCGCAAGGGCGACACCTCGGAGAACCTGATCGGCCTGCTCGAGTCGCGTCTCGACGCCATCGTCTACCGCGCCAAGTTCGTGCCGACGATCTTCGCCGCGCGCCAGTTCGTCAACCACGGCCATGTCAACGTCAACGGCAAGCGCACCAATATCGGTTCCTACCGCTGCAAGCCGGGCGACGTCATCGAGGTCCGCGAGAAGTCCAAGCAGCTGACCATCGTGCTCGAGGCCGTCAGCCTCGCCGAGCGCGACGTGCCGGACTACATCGAAGCCGACCACAACAAGATGACCGCGACCTATGCGCGCGTGCCGAGCCTGTCCGACGTGCCGTTCGCGGTGCAGATGGAGCCGAACCTGGTCGTCGAATTCTATTCGCGCTGATCGTTTCGGCTGGAATAGGGTTCCAGTGCAAAAGCCGCCGCAAGGCGGCTTTTGTCGTTTATAAGCCTGTCGACTATCGACTATTTTGTTGCCGGCTTATCTGAAACATGGTCGCTGGCCCCGGTTTGCGGGTGGCGAGGATTCTGAATCGAATGGACAATCTGGATAAGGGCATGGGCCGTTACTTCGCCCTGATGGCGGGGCTGTTGGCCGTACAGTTGCTGATCATCATCCTGAATCCCTCGGATGTCGGCGGCCACCTCAATCCGCTGTTCCGGGAAAGCGGACCGATCGAAGCGCTTTCGCCGATCGGCTATGCCTTGTGCATGGTGCTGATCGTCGCGCTGGGCGGTGTGAAGTTCGCTTTCACGCGGGCTCTCAGCCTGATGGTGGTGCTGTTGGCGATGATGTTGCGGGAACTCGATTTCCACACACGCTTCACCACGATGAGCATTACCAAAACGCGCTTTTTCCTGTCCGGCGACGTGCCGCTCCAGGAGAAGGTTCTGGCGTTTCTTGCTCTGGCCTTGATCGGCCTGGCGGTGCTCCACGTCATCTTCGTGCATGGCCGGACTTTCGTCGCGCGTCTGCGCCGGTTCGACCCGGTAGGCGTTGCCGCCGCACTGTCGATTGCCATGATCCTGCTGTCGGAAGGCCTGGACGGCGCCTATGGCACTCTTGAGAGAATTGGCCTTCCGATCAGCGTCGCGAATGCTGAATTCCTTGAAAAAGTGGAAGAGACGCTGGAAATGGGGATATCCATCTTTGCCGCCTTGGCGATCCTGGCCTATTTCAGCACGAGAAGAGAGAGCACGAACGGTGAAGCATGAAGGCATCCTTGAAGGGGAGGGCGGCTTTCACCCGATGTTTGCGCAGGCTCCGGCCTCGGTAGAGTTCAACAAGCTGCGCAAGCGCCTGCTCAGGCAGGTGCGCCAGGCGCTCGAAGATTTTGCCATGGTGCGGCCGGGGGAGCGCTGGCTGGTGGCGCTGTCGGGCGGCAAGGACTCCTACGGGCTGCTCGCTCTTTTGCTCGACCTCAAATGGCGCGGCCTGCTGCCGGTAGACCTGCTTGCCTGCAACCTCGACCAGGGACAGCCCAATTTTCCCAAGCACATCCTGCCCGATTACCTGAACGCAAACGCGGTCGCGCATCGTATAGAGTATCAGGACACCTATTCCATCGTCACCGACAAGCTGGCGGAAAACACCACCTATTGCTCGCTCTGCTCGCGGCTTCGGCGCGGCCATCTCTACCGCATCGCCCGCGAGGAGGGCTGTGCCGCGCTGGTGCTCGGCCACCATCGCGAGGACATTCTCGAAACCTTCTTCATGAACCTGTTTCACGGCGGCCGGCTTGCCGCCATGCCGCCCAAGCTACTGAACGACGAGGGCGACGTGATGGTGCTGCGCCCGCTCAGCTATTGCGCGGAGGCCGATCTCGCTAGGCTCGCGGCGGCCATGCGCTTTCCGATCATCCCCTGCGACCTGTGCGGCTCGCAGGACGGCTTGCAGCGCAACATCATGAAGGCGATGCTGGACGACATCGAGAAGAAGATGCCGGGCCGCAAGGATACGATGATCCGCGCGCTGACCAACGTGCGGCCCTCGCATCTGCTCGACCGAGGCCTGTTCGACTTCGCCGGGCTGGCATTGCCCGGCTGACAGCGGCTCAGACCGCGGGGTTATGCGGCTGGAACAGCTTTCCGCGCTCGGCGAGCACGACCATCAGGAAGGCCACGATCGAAACCCCGCAGAAGCCGGCCGCCAGCGGCATCACGGTGCCGTCGAACATCTGGCCGATGAAGGTGCCGATGACGCCGCCGCCGAAGGTCTGCGTGAACCCCAGAACAGAAGAAGCCGTACCGGCGACATGGCCGAGCGGCTCCATGGCGAGCGCGTTGAAGTTCGAGCCGAGCAGGCCGAACAGCAGCATGTCGAGCGTGAACAGCGTGATGAAGATCGGGAACGGCACCGGGCCGATGAGCGAAAGCACGAACCACAGCGCGCTGACGGCGATGAAGGCCAGTAGCGCGCCCTGGGACAGCCGGCGCATGCCGAAGCGCCCCACCAGCCGCGAGTTGAGGAAGTTGGAGACCGCCATCAGGCTGGCGACGGCGGCGAAGATGACCGGGAACCACGCGCCCAGCCCGTAGATGTCGACATAGACCTGCTGGGCGGAGTTGATGAAGCCGAACAGCGCGCCGAAGGTGAACATGCCGGCCAGCGTGTAGCAAAGCGCGGCCCGGTCGGAGAGCACGATGCCGAAGCCGCCGGTGATGGCCTGCACGGTCAGCGCACGCCGGAACTCTGGGTGCAGCGTCTCGGGCAGCCGCAGGAACGTCCACAAGGTGATCAAGAGCGCGCCGCCGCCCATCGCGGCGAAGATCAGGTGCCAGGTAGAGAAGATCATGATGATCTGGCCCAGGCCGGGCGCGACCACGGGGACGGCCATGAACACCATGAACACCAGCGACATGATCTCGGCCATGCGCCGCCCGCCGAAGGAGTCGCGGATGACGGAGATGGCGATCACCCGCGTTGCCGCCGCACCGGCCCCTTGCATGAAGCGGCAGGCCAGCAAGGTCCAGAAGTCGGTCGATATGGCCGCCGCGAACGCCGCCAGGATGTAGATGCCGAGCCCGATCAGCAGCGGGCCGCGCCGGCCGTACCGGTCCGAGATCGGCCCGAAGCCCAACTGCGCGATGCCGAAGGCGATGATATAGGCGGTGATGACATACTGCCGGTGATTGGGGTTCTCGACGCCAAGTGCGGCCCCGATCTGTTGCAGGCCGGGAAGCATGATGTCGATCGCCAGCGCGTTGAGCGCCATCAGCGCCGCACACAGCGCGATGAATTCCCAGCGCGGAATAGGCAGTCTCGTCTCTTGTTGCGGCGCTTGCGGTCGCTGATCCATAACCGGTCCAATTCTTCAAATGAAAATGCGCCGGTTGGCCGGCGCATCGTCTGTCCCGAAAGGGGAGTGAAGCGTAGATCGGGTGGGGGCGCCCGATCGATTGCTTATGCCGCGCCCTTGAGGCTGACACCCTTTTCGGTCAGAAAACTCTGCAATTCACCCGACTGGAACATCTCGCGCACGATGTCGCAGCCGCCGACGAACTCGCCCTTGACGTAGAGCTGCGGAATGGTCGGCCAGTTGGAATATTCCTTGATACCCTGGCGCAGCTCGTTCGAATCGAGAACGTTGACGCCCTTGTAGTCGGCACCGATGTGGTCGAGGATCTGGACGACCTGACCCGAGAAGCCGCACTGCGGGAAGCCCGGCGTACCCTTCATGAACAGCACGACGTCGCTGCTCTTCACCTGGCTGTCGATATAATCGCTGATGGCGCTCATGGCAGAATCCCTTGATCGTCCGGGTTCAAGGCCCGGGTTGCATGATTGCCCCTTAGATAACATGTAGCCTCGGTAATTCCATAGCATTTTGGTTTTCGACGGATCAAAAACCCTGATGGAAGGCGCTCGCGCGCCCTTTTCGCCGCTATTTTCAAGGCGCGAACAGATACGTTGCTTTCCAGGCGGAAAAGAACCAGATAATCGCCGGAGAGTGGAAGAAGGCCTCGACGGGCTGTGCGTCGATGTTCAACCCAAGGGGCATCATGCCGCATATCAGGAAACGGGTCGTCCTGCATTTTCCCGGCTTCGAGCCGCTGGACGCCGAGGCCCATCGCAGCCGCTACGCGCGCTCGGCCATGCAAAGCGCCCAGGTCTGGAACTTTCGCGTGGAGACCGCGCCGCTCGGCGGCAATCCGCTCGCGCCGTCCTTCAGCGTCGATGCGACGGGCCCGAACTGGCGGACCGAAAGCCGGATCCATGTGCTGGACCATAACGAGCTGATTCTGGCGTTGCGCTCGCGCTCGCCGCTCGCACGCGTTCTCGCCGGCTACCGGAGTGCCGCGCAGGTGATCTGGCATCGCGGCATGTTCGGCTATTTCCGTCACGCCTGGCGCTTCGGCCTGTTTTTCCTGTTCCCCTTCCTGCTGGTCGCGCTGGGGGCGGCAGCGTTGCTGTTGCTGGCGTCGCTGCCGGTGCTGCTTGGCTTTCCGGCGTGGAATTTCCTCTGGTCGCTGCCGGCGGCCGGGCTGCTGTTCTTCCGGGTGTTTCTGCCGGTTGCGGAAAACATCCATACCCTGCACCAGTTCGACGACTGGGGCCTCGCCGTTTCGCTGGCCAGGCTGGACGACGCGCCGCCCAATGCCCGGCTGGAGGAATGCGTGGCGGCTGCCCGCGCTGCGTTCCAGGAAGAGGCGGACGAATATGTGGTCACCTCGCACAGCATGGGCTCGTCCGTCGCCGTGCACGCCATCGGAATGCTGCTGGAGCGGGAGCCGCAGCTTCTTGCCGGCAAGAAGGTCGTGTTCGCCACGCTGGGCGGGGCGGTGCTTCAATGTTCGCTGCTGGGCCCGGCCACCGAGTTGCGCCGCCGCGTCGGCGTCATCGCGCAGTGTCCCGACGTCTTCTGGCTGGAGGTGCAGTGCCTGACCGACGTCATCAGCTTCTACAGGACCGAAGTTGTGAAGGCGGCCGGCTTCGCGGCGCTGCCGCAGGCCAAAATCCTGTTCATCCGCTTCAAGCACATGGTGACGCCCGAGCGCTATCGCCGCATCAAGCGGGATTTCTTGCGCATGCACCGCCAGTACGTGCTCGGCCCGGATCGGCGCGCCACCTATGATTTTACCCTAATGACCGCCGGCCCCTTCGCCGCGCAGGATTTCGCGAGGTTCTCGGCCGATAACCTTGCGCCGCTGGAAGCGGACGGCTCGATAGCGCCGGCGCCCTCGCAAAAGGTCACCTCCGCCCTCTCCGGCTGAAGCGTTTCCAGCAAAAGCGTGAACGGACTTGCGCCTGGAAATACGGCTAAAACAAAGAGATAGCGCGGCTCTGCTCACTTGGTGAAAACAGAGCCGTGCTGGAGCAGGCTGGCTGTCAGTCCGGCGCGCTGGTCTGCAGGGCGAGCGCGTGCAGGGCGCCGCCCATGTTGCCCTTCAGGGCCTCGTAGACCATCTGGTGCTGCTGCACGCGGCTCTTGCCGCGAAAGCTTTCGGCCACTACTTCCGCCGCGTAGTGCTCGCCATCGCCGGCAAGGTCGCGGATCGTCACCTTGGCGTCCGGAATGCCTTCCCTGATCATTTTTTCGATGTCGCGCGCGTCCATGGCCATGCGTTTATTCCTCGATCAATTTCCCATGAAGCGGGGGAACCAGGATTCGTGAGCGGTGCTCAGTTCTCCCAGAGATATCGCATGCGCCTTGCCGAGTTTCAATTCGCGGCCGCCGGTGGTGCCGATGACGGTGGCGGATATGCCCAACTCTTTGGCGCGCGCTTCAAGATCGGCGAAGCGCCTGTCCGAGGTCGGGAACGCCAACGCCACCAGGTAGCGGCCCTGGTCCTCGCCGAAGAATTCGGCGATCGCGTCGCCTCCTTCCGGCTGGCTAATGGTTGCGCCGATGCCGGAAGCCATCGCCATTTCGGCGAGCGCCACCGCCAGCCCGCCGTCGGAAAGGTCGTGCACGGCCGCCGTGTCGCCGTTGCGGATCAGGCCGCGCACGAAATCGCCGACCTTCTTTTCGTGGGCGAGGTCGACCGGCGGCGGCGCGCCGTCGCCCCGGTCGTGGAGATCGCGCATGTAGATCGATTGGCCGAGATGCGAACCCCAGCGTCCCTCCGGCGCGCCGACGAGCAGGATCGGCTGGTCTTCGCCGGTAAATCCGATGCGCGCCATCTTCGACCAGTCCGGGATCAGGCCGACGCCGCCGATGGTCGGGGTCGGCAGGATGCCTTGGCCGTTGGTCTCGTTATAGAGCGAGACGTTGCCCGACACGATCGGGAAATCGAGCGCGCGGCAGGCCTCGCCGATGCCGCGGATCGCCGCGACCAGCTGGCCCATGATCTCGGGGCGCTCGGGATTGCCGAAATTGAGGTTGTCGGTAGCGGCAAGGGGCAGGGCGCCCGTCGCCGTCAGGTTGCGCCAGCACTCGGCCACCGCCTGCTTGCCGCCTTCGAACGGATCGGCCTCGCAATAGCGCGGCGTCACGTCGGAGGAGAAGGCGAGCGCCTTGGCGGCGTGGCCTTCCACGCGCACCACGCCGGCGTCGCCGCCCGGCAGTTGCAGCGAATTGCCCTGGATCAGCGTGTCATACTGTTCCCACACCCAGCGCCGCGACGACAGGTCCGGCCCGTTCAGCATCTTCAGCAGCGCGTCGGCGACATCGGCTTGCGGCACGTCGCCGGCGGCAAGCGATTGCGGCTTTGCCGGCTCGACCCAGGGGCGGTCATATTCGGGAGCCTTGTCGCCCAGATCCTTGATCGGCAGGTTGGCGACCTCTTCGCCCTGGTGCACGACGCGGAAGCGCAGGTCGTCCGTGGTCTTGCCGACGATGGCGAAATCCAGGCCCCACTTGACGAAGATCGCCTTGGCCTCGGCCTCCTTTTCAGGGGAGAGCACCATGAGCATGCGCTCCTGGCTTTCCGAGAGCATCATCTCATAGGCGCTCATGCGATCCTCGCGCACCGGCACGGTGTCGAGGTCGAGCAGGATTCCGAGATTGCCCTTGGCGCCCATTTCCACCGCCGAGCAGGTAAGGCCGGCGGCCCCCATGTCCTGGATGGCGATGACCGCGCCGGAAGCCATCAGTTCGAGGCTCGCTTCCAGCAAGCACTTTTCGGTGAAGGGATCGCCGACCTGCACGGTCGGGCGCTTTTCGTCGATCGAATCGTCGAATTCGGCCGAGGCCATGGTGGCGCCGCCGACGCCGTCGCGCCCGGTCTTGGCCCCGAGATAGACGACCGGCAGGCCGACGCCCTTGGCTTCCGAAAGGAAGATGGCGTTGGTTTTCGCCAGTCCCGCCGCGAAGGCGTTGACCAGGATGTTGCCGTTATAGCGGGCATCGAAATTGACCTCGCCGCCGACCGTCGGCACGCCGAAGGCGTTGCCGTAGCCGCCGATGCCGGAGACGACGCCGGCCACCAGATGCCGGGTCTTGGGATGGTCGGGTGCGCCGAAGCGCAGCGCGTTCATCGCCGCGATCGGGCGCGCGCCCATGGTGAACACGTCGCGCAGGATGCCGCCGACGCCGGTCGCCGCGCCCTGGTAGGGCTCGATGTATGAGGGGTGGTTGTGGCTCTCCATCTTGAAGACCACGCAATCGCCGTCGCCGATGTCGACCACGCCGGCATTCTCGCCCGGCCCCTGGATGACGACGTCGCCCGTGGTCGGCAGCGTGCGCAGCCACTTCTTCGACGACTTGTAGGAACAGTGCTCGTTCCACATCGCCGAGAAGATGCCGAGCTCGGTAAAGGTCGGCTCGCGCCCGACCAGGTCGAGGATGCGCTGGTATTCGTCGGGCTTCAGCCCATGGGCGGCGATCAGTTCGGGAGTGATCGGAGCGGTGTTGGAAACGGTCATTGGACTTTCCATTTGATCCTAGGCCGCCCTAAAGCGGGAAATGCCACGGTCCGCAAGGACGGCGAGAACGCACAGCACAAGAAAAAGCGCCGTCACCAGCGCAGCGGAGATCGCGACGCCCGCAACGCCGTTGGTTGCCACGTCGAGGAACGGGTAGGGCACCTCACCGGCTATTCTCCCTCGCGCCAGTGCGTAGACGAGATAGGCGACCGGATAAAGCATCCAAAAGGGAATGTCGGCCCAGCGCGTGGAGCCGTCCGTGCCGTCAAGCAGCCACCACAGAACGAACAGCAGCGGCGTGACGTAGTGCAGCAGGATGTCGCAGACGAGGAACAGCCCCTCGGGCGCCCAAAGCCGCGCCAGCATGGTCACATAGACGATGAACACGAGCGTGATCGACACCGCTGTACCGGCGCGAACTTTCGGACCGGCGAAGGCGGGAAGCCAGGCATAGCCGGCCGGCGACAACAGCGACATATGGACCAGGACGGCGGCGATATTGGTGAGGATGGTGAAGAAGCTGAAATAGAACACGACGGAACCCGAAAGGCTGCGTCCGGCGTCCATCGACATGGGTATGGTTATGAAGAACTGCAGGACGAGCCCGATCAGCCCCGCGGCCAGTCCGGCGATCTGCAACACCCGCGACATCGGCTAGGCGCTCGATCCGCAATCGCTGCCGCCGGCCTGCCAGCGGGCGATGTCGGCGCCGATGCGCGCGCCGAGCGGTTCGGACATCAGGGGTCCGAACACCTCGACACGGCTGGAGCCGCCCGTCGCCTGCACCACCAGCAGCGGCTTGCCGCCATAGTGCTTGGCCGGCACCAGCAGGAAGCGCGGCGTGCCGCCGAAATTGTTCAGCTCGTTGGCCATCTGGTAGGCCTTGAAAGCCGGGTCCTTGGAGGCGATCCAGCATTTGTGCGCTGCGATCGCCACCTGCTCCATGGCCCGCAGCGAGGCGCTCTTGCCAGGCGGGGCGGGCGTGTGGCTCGACTTCGACTGGCAGCCGGCGAGAGCGAGCGCGGCAAGCGCGGCGGCAGCCGGCAGGGCGAAAAGCGATTTCTTCATTGCTGCACCCGCGCTGGGCCGTTGGCTGTCGATGATGGCCTTCAAGCCGCGATCCCCAGCGCGCCTTCGAACAGCGCCCGCCCGTCGGAGCCGCCATGGGCATGCTCGATGAGGTTCTCGGGGTGCGGCATCAGGCCGAGCACGTTGCCGCGTGCGTTGACGATGCCGGCGATGTCGTTGATCGAGCCGTTGGGGTTGGTGCCTTCGGCGTAGCGGAACACGACCTGGCCCTCGCCCTCGATGCGGGCCAGCGTCTCGGCGTCGGCGAAATAGTTGCCGTCATGGTGCGCCACCGGGCAGCGGATGACCTGGCCGGGCTGGTAGTTGCGGGTAAAGGCCGTGTTGGCGTTGGCAACCTGGAGTTTCACCTGCCGGCAGACGAATTTGAGCGAGGCGTTGCGCATCAGCGCGCCGGGCAAAAGGCCTGCCTCGACCAGGATCTGGAAGCCGTTGCACACGCCGATTACCATGACGCCCTTGGCCGCCTTCTCGGCGACGGCTTTCAGCACCGGCATGCGCGCCGCGATCGCCCCGCAGCGCAGGTAGTCGCCATAGGAGAAGCCGCCCGGGATGGCGATCAGGTCCACGTCCGGAATTTCCGTGTCGGTCTGCCAGACGGTGACCGGCGGCGTGCCGGAAATCTTGGTCAGCGCCGCGATCAGGTCGCGGTCGCGATTGAGGCCGGGGAGGAGGACGACGGCTGATTTCAATTCAGGCTATCTCCACCGCGTAGTTCTCGATGACCGTGTTCGCCAGCAGCTTGTCGCACATGGCTTTGAGGTCGGCCTCGGCCTTGGCCCTGTCGGTGCCGGAAAGCTCGAGGTCGAACACCTTGCCCTGGCGGGCGGAGCCGACGCCGTCGAACCCGAGGCCCGACAGCGCGTGCTCGATCGCCTTGCCCTGCGGGTCGAGAACGCCGTTCTTGAGGGTTACGATGACACGGGCCTTGATCACGCTGTTCAACTTTCCTGTCGCGTTGCCGTTCAATGCTTGGTGCCCTTCGGCGCGTCGCTGGACGAGACCAGCACCGGGCCGGCCGGGCGGGGCGGCTCGTTCTCGTTCATGATGCCGAGCCGGCGCGCCACTTCCTGGTAGGCCTCGACCAGCCCGCCCATGTCGCGGCGAAAGCGGTCCTTGTCCATCTTGTCCTGCGTCGCCACGTCCCACAGGCGGCAGCAGTCGGGCGAAATCTCGTCGGCGACGACGATGCGCATCATGTCGCCCTCGAACAGCCGGCCGCATTCGATCTTGAAATCGACGAGCTGGATGCCGACGCCCAGGAACAGCCCCGAGAGGAAGTCGTTGACGCGGATGGCGAGCGCCATGATGTCGTCCAGTTCCTGCGGGGAAGCCCAGCCGAAAGCGGTGATATGCTCTTCCGACACCATCGGATCGTCGAGCGCGTCGGCCTTGTAGTAGAACTCGATGATCGAGCGCGGCAGGATCGTGCCCTCGTCGATGCCGAGGCGCTTGGCCAGCGAGCCGGCGGCGACGTTACGCACCACGACTTCGAGCGGGATGATCTCCACCTCCTTGATCAACTGCTCGCGCATGTTGAGGCGGCGGATGAAATGAGTGGGGATGCCCATCCGGTTGAGGTGGTTGAAGATGTACTCGGAAATGCGGTTGTTGAGCACACCCTTGCCGTCGACGATTTCGTGCTTTTTGGCGTTGAAAGCCGTCGCGTCGTCCTTGAAGAACTGGATAAGCGTTCCCGGCTCGGGTCCTTCATAGAGAACCTTGGCCTTGCCTTCATAAATGCGGCGGCGATTTTTCATAATTGTCTCTGAGGTCTGGGCAGGCGCCGAACGGACGGCGCCTTGCATGAAATATGGATGCGGCGGCGTATTTCAATCGGCGGTCTAGCCCAAACGCACGGTTTGCTCAATCGGCAATTGGGCCCACGCACCGCTTTCGGTGGCCAAAGACGAGACACCGCGCACCACGGGCGTATTGACCGATCGGCGGCCTTTTGGTTTTTGATTGAAGCACCATATCTATCGTCACCGAATCGCAAGCAGCTGGAGTGCCGCATCATGAACGACATGAAAGACCGCCAGGAGGGTTTCGAGCGCAAGTTCGTGCTGGACGAGGAACAGAGATTCCGGGCTGTCGCCCGGCGCAACAAGCTGCTTGGCCTGTGGGCCGCCGAAAAGCTTGGCAAGAGCGGCGCCGAAGCCGACGCCTACGCCAAGGAAGTGATCAATTCCGACTTCGAGGAAGCCGGCGATCACGACGTCTTCCGCAAGATCCGCAAGGATTTCGACGCCGCCGGGGTCGCGCAGTCGGACCATCAGATCCGCCGCACCATGGAGGAACTGATGGCGACCGCAGTCGAGCAGATCAGGAACGCCTGAACCGGCCCGGCCGCCTGGCGGTCGTTGCCTGGCTCAATCACCGCCCGCATCTAGCGGGCGGTTTTTCTTTGCCTTTCCATGGTTTTCCGGGCGAAACTGGAATCAATTCAGGAAGGCCAGGCTCACGAGGAAGACGAACATGACGCTGAAAGCACGGCTGGCGGCCGGTGAAACCCTTTACACGGCCTGGTCGGGCGTGCCCGATGCCCTGACGGTGGAAATCGTCGCCCGGCAGGGGTTTGATGCCATTACCCTCGACATGCAGCATGGCGGCCATACCGAAGACAGCGTGCTGCGTTCGGTCCCGGTGCTCCAGGCGGCGGGCAAGCCGGTGCTGGTGCGCATTCCGGTCGGGCGCTTCGACATGGCGAGCCGAGCGCTCGATTTCGGCGCCGAGGCGGTGATCGCCCCGATGGTGAATTCGGTGGCCGATGCCCAGGCCCTCGCCGCCGCCATGAAATATCCGCCGCTCGGCGGGCGCTCCTGGGGGCCGACCTTTGCCTTCCCGCGCCACGGCCGGGGCGACCAGGCCGAGTGGCTGCACGAAAGCAACCACCGCACGCTGGCCTTCGCCATGATCGAGACGCGCGCCGCTCTGGATGCGCTGGACGACATTCTCGCCGTTCCGGGCATCGACGGCATCTTCGTCGGCCCGTCCGACCTGTCCATCGCCTGGACCAATGGCGGCACCGTCGATTCGACGCTGGAAGCCATGATGGAGACGGTCGCCACGATTGCCGCGCGGGCGAAGGCGGCCGAAAAATACACCGCGATCTACATCGTCAACCCGGCGATTGCCGGCCGGATGGCGAAGATGGGCTATGGGCTGCTGGCCATGGGCGCGGAACATACGCTGATCGAGATCGGCGCCAGGACGCTGCTGGCCGATGTCAGGAAATCGGTGAACGGCAAATAGCGGCCGGCGGCCGGAAGAAGCCGCTGCCGGCTACAGTTGCGCCATGAATTGCGCGAACACCATCGACCCTTCCGGCCATGGGCCGTGGCCGGAGGCGGTGTTGATGTGGCCGGCCTCGCCGGCATCGATGAACAGCGATCCCCACGCCTTCGAAAGGTTGTGCGCCACCTCGAAGCCGCAGAAGGGATCGTTGCGGCTGGCGATCATGATCGACGGAAACGGCAGCCTGCCGCGCGGGTAGGGGCCGAAGGTCATCAGGTGGCGCGGCCGGATAGCCGGGTTGGCGACGTCGGGCGGCGCCACCAGCAACGCGCCGGCGATGGCGTTGGAGAGTTGCGGCAGCGCCTGGATGACTGCCGGCACGCCGAGCGAATGGGCGACGACGACCACAGGCTTGACGGCTTCGTTCACCGCCTTGGCTACATTGGCCGTCCAGTCGGCGACCACGGGCTTCGACCATTCGGCCTGCTCGACGCGGCGCGCGGTGGAGAGCCGTCCTTGCCAACGGGTCTGCCAGTGATCCGGGCCGGAATTGGTGTAGCCCGGCACGATGAGGATGTCTGCGTCCTTGACTTTCATGGCGCGCATGTAGCCGCCCGATGGGTGGCGCGCAACGCCGGTCTCGATGAGGATGGCAAAAAGGTGAACACGATGTTCGCTTTTAGCTATCTTGTGTGAACGCTGGCGATGGTCGATCTAAAGGGGCAAGGAGCTACCCATGGGGGTGGCGCAATGGGCGTGCTGCCCAAGGAGCCCGTCATGAGCCAACTGCCTTTTGCCGCTACCACGCCCGTCAGCGTCGCCCGCGTCGGGCTCAAGGCCCGCGATGCCGACAGCCTCGCGAATTTCTACCGGACCGTCGTCGGCCTGCAGGAATTGTCGCGCGACGGCGAGACGATCACGCTGGGCTCGCCTGGCCGGCCGCTGCTGGTGCTGGAGCGCGACGCTGCCGCCAGGCCGGACGATCCGCGCGGCGCCGGCCTGTTCCACACGGCATTCCTGCTGCCTTCGCGCGCCGATCTCGGCCGCTTCATCAACCACGCGATCGCCGACGGCATCCGCATCGAGGGCGCTTCGGACCATATCGTCAGCGAGGCGCTTTACCTGACCGACCCGGAGGGCAACGGCATCGAAATCTATGCCGACCGGCCGCATGAAGGCTGGGCCTGGAACGACGGCATGGTCGAGATGGCGACCGCGCGCATGGACGTTCCGGGCGTCGTCGGCTCCATTCCCGCCGGCGACAGCGGCTGGCAGGGCGCGCCGGAAAACACCGTCGTCGGCCACGTACACCTGCGCGTCGGCAACCCGAACGAGGCGGAAAACTTCTGGCACCAGGCGTTCGGCTTCGACACGGTGGCGAAATACGGCGAGCAGGCGGTGTTCCTGTCCTCCGGCGGCTATCACCACCACATCGCCGGCAACATCTGGCAAAGCCCCGGCGCCGGACCCCGCGACCCCTCGCGCAGCGGCCTGTCGTGGGTCGAGTTGCGGTCGGCCGATGCATCGCTCGCCGGCGAAAAGCGCGACCCCTGGGGTACCGTGATCAGGACGGTGGCGGACAAAGCTGTGGCCGCGGCTTGAGTTGCTTTCCTCACCCCATTTACGGGGAGAGGATGCCGGCAGGTAGGGGAGGGGTGGCGCTCACTTGCCGGATCCCGGCGTTGCCCCTCATCCGGCCCTTCGAGCCACCTTCTCCCCGCGAACGGGGAGAAGAACGGGCGGCTGCCTTCTCTACCCGAACACGCGCTTGAAGATCGTGTCCACGTGCTTGGTGTGGTAGCCGAGGTCGAATTTCTCGCGGATTTCGGCTTCGGGAAGTGCGGCGGTGACTTCCTTGTCGGCCAGCAGTTCCTCCAGGAAATCCTTGCCCTGTTCCCACACCTTCATGGCGTTGCGCTGGACCAGCCGGTAGGCATCCTCGCGCGAAACGCCGGCCTGCGTCAGCGCCAGCAGCACGCGCTGCGAGTGGACGAGCCCGCGGAACTTGTTCATGTTCTTCAGCATGTTGTCGGGGTAGACCAACAGCTTGTCGACCACGCCGGTCAGCCGCGCCAGCGCGAAATCGAGCGTGACGGTAGCGTCTGGACCGATCATGCGCTCGACCGAGGAGTGCGAGATGTCGCGTTCGTGCCACAGCGCCACGTTCTCCATCGCCGGCATGGCGTAGGAGCGCACCATGCGGGCGAGGCCGGTCAGGTTTTCGGTTAGCACCGGGTTGCGCTTGTGCGGCATCGCCGACGAGCCCTTCTGGCCCGGCGAGAAATACTCTTCCGCCTCGAGCACTTCGGTGCGCTGGAGATGGCGGATTTCGATCGACAGCCGCTCGATGGATGAGGCGATGACGCCGAGCGTGGCGAAGAACATGGCGTGACGGTCGCGCGGGATGACCTGCGTGGAAACCGGCTCCGGCTTCAGCCCGAGCTTTTTCGCGACGTGCTCTTCGACGTACGGGTCGATGTTGGCGAAGGTGCCGACCGCGCCGGAGATCGCGCAGGTGGCGATGTCTTCGCGCGCGTGCACCAGCCGTTCGCGGGCTCGCGAGAACTCGGCATAGGCTTCCGCCAGCTTGACGCCGAAGGTGGTCGGCTCGGCATGAATGCCGTGGCTGCGGCCGATGGTGACGGTGTCCTTGTGCTCGAAGGCGCGCCGCTTCAGCGCCGCGAGCAGCGCGTCGAGGTCGGCGAGCAGCAGGTCGCTGGCGCGCGTCAACTGCACGGCAAGGCAGGTGTCCAGCACGTCCGAGGACGTCATGCCCTGGTGGATGAAGCGCGCGTCGGGCCCGACGAATTCGGCAAGATGGGTGAGGAAGGCGATGACGTCATGCTTGGTCACGCGCTCGATCTCGTCGATGCGCTCCACGTCGAACGTCGCCGCGCCACCCTTTTCCCAGATCGTCTTTGCCGCTTCCTTCGGGATCACGCCCAGTTCGGCCAGCGCGTCGCAGGCATGTGCCTCGATCTCGAACCAGATGCGGAAACGCGTTTCCGGCGACCAGATGGCAACCATTTCGGGCCGGGAATAACGCGGGATCATCTCTACGTCCTCAAGCTTGTCGGAAAGTCGCCTGCCTCCTAACAGAGCGGGCGGCAATGCTCAACGCGCGATGCGGCCCTTGGCGGGCTCCATGCACGGGCCGGGCTCAGAATTTGCCGGTCACCGCCATCCAGCGATGGTTCGGCCCCTCGAAGCCGACCTGTCGCACGGCAATCAGAACGGCATAGTGGCTCAGCCGGTTTTGCGTCGAAAAGGTCTGGATAGCCCCGATCGAATAGCCGGTCGGGCAGTTGCGGCTTTGCGGCAGCGCCTTGTCCTCGTGCACGATCACAGTCCTGCCGCCGTCGCTGGCGTCCACGCGCAGCAGGCGCAGGCCGGCGGCCTCGCCCATGCCGTGGCATTGCTCGGCCTCGCCGAAGGATAGAACTTCGAGCCGGAATTCGAGCGGCTTGTCGATGGCGGGGAAGACGGGCCGCGGGTTGACCGCCATGCGGTACGGGTCGGCGGACAGTTCGGTGATCGCGTTAAACCCGGCCGTATAGCCCGGATTGGCCGCAAGCTCGGCCTGTTTGACCACCGCCTCGCCCTTGTCGCGGGCCTGCCTGCGCGCATCAGCAAGCGAGGCTGCCTCGTCGTCGACGCGCACGCGGATCGGCGTTCCCTTCACGAAGGTGTCGGTGGCCGTGTCGATGTAATAGCGGTTGGCGTAGGGAAAGCCCGAGCCGTCCTGGATGCCGTATTCCTCGAAGGCGAAGACGCCGCCGTCCTTGCTGAAGCCGAGGATTTCGAGCTCCGCCGCATCGCCGGCCCCGGCCGCGCCGCCCATGCTCGCCACTATCAGAGCCGCGATTCCGGCCAGGGCGAGAAGGTGCCTGGTTCTTGCTGGGGTTCTTGCTGGGGTCATGGTTGCGCGCGTCCTTCGATCCGATGCATCCAATTACTAGCTCAACCGTTGTGACACGCAAATTCCAACGGAGAACGATCATGGCCGATACATCGAGCATTCGCGAGCATATGGAAGTAGTCGGCGCCGACGGCGTCCATCTCGGCACCGTCGACGGCATCGAAGGCGACCGAATCAAGCTGACGAAGAAGGACAGCGGCCAGGGCTCGCACCGGGGGCATCACCATTACATCCCCGCCAGCCTGATCGCGGAGGTCGACGGCGACAAGGTGTGGCTGTCGGCCAACGCCGATGTCGTCGCCGATGAGTTCGAGGAAGAAAAGAACGATCCGACCTGACCGGGTCAGAGCGACGACCACGCTGGAAAAAGGTCGCCTTCTGCCGGGGTGGCGGCAAAGACGCCGCGGCTGATGGCGCGGGCCATGGTCGCGCCGGCTTCGGCATAGAGGTGGATGGCGGCCTCGGCCGACAGCGCCACGCCGCTCTTGCCGGTGGCCAGCGCGAAGACGAGGTCGCCGTCGAACGGCGTGTGCGTCGGCCAGATGGCGCGCGCGAAGCCGTCATGGGCGGCGATGGCGAGCCGCTTCGCCGTCGCCTTGGGCAGCACCGCGTCGGTGGCGATGACGGCGATCGTCGTATTCGCCCCGGCCTGGCGGGCATTGAACTTGGTGCGAAGCGTGCGTGCGTCGTCCGGCATAGGCGAAGGGTAGGAGAGGCCGCCGAACTCACCACCGACCTCGAACGGGGCGGCCCAGAAATGTCTCGTCTCGCCAATGGTCACCGACCCCACCGGGTTGGCGGCCACCAGCGCGCCGATGGTTACGCCGTTCTCCAGCACCGTCGAAGCCGAGCCCAGCCCGCCCTTGAGGCTGGCCGTCAGCGCGCCCGTTCCCGCGCCTTCCGTGCCGATGGCGAAATCGGTCACGGCATTCCGGGCCGCCTCGTAGCCAAGGTCGCGATAGGGCGGATAGCGGTCCCATGCCTTGTCGCCGCCATTGGCGAGGTCGAACAGGATCGCGGCCGGCACGATCGGCACGCGAAAGCCGGCGACCTCGAAGCCGACACCTTGTTCGCGCAGCCAGGCCTGCACGCCGGAAGCGGCGTCGAGGCCGAAGGCCGATCCGCCCGACAGCACCAGTGCATGCACGGCCTCGACCGTGTTGTGCGGCGCAAGCAGGTCGGTCTCGCGCGTGCCCGGCGCGCCGCCCAGCACCTGCACGGAAGCCACCGTCGGCTCGTCGCACAGGATGGCGGTGACGCCGGATTTCAGCCGGGCATCGGCGGCGTTGCCGACGCGAAGGCCAGCGACGTCGGTAATCAGGTTCTTCGGCCCCGTGCGCACCATCAGTTCGTCTCCATCGCCACGAAGCGCGTTCCGTCGAAGCGGTAGACGCGGTAGGGGTTCTGGGTGAGGTCGCCCTTCTTGTCGAAGCGGACCGGGCCGATCGCCGTGGAGAAGTCGCTGCTGGAAAGCGTTTCGCTGAGGTTGCCGTTCGCGGACGCTTCGGCCGCGACGGCGATCTGCACCGCCGCATAGGCCGGCAAGGCATAGCCGTCCGGCTCGATCTCGGCGGCGGCGAAGGCGTCGAGCACCATCTTGTCGGCCACCTCGGCCCACTCCGGCTGCGCGATCATCAGCGTTCCGGTGGCGTAGGGCACGTCGCCATGGGCAGCGCGCAGCGCCTCGCCGCCGGCAAACACGATGTCGGCGCCAAGTTGCTGCGCATCGCGTCCCATGATGGCGACGTCGCTGCCGTCGCCGCCGACGAAGGCTTTCGTCGCGCCGGCCTTCCTCAGCCGTCCGACGAGGCCGATCTGGTTGTCCATCTGCGGCCGGAACGTGTCGACGAAGGCCGGCTTCAGCGCCGCCTGTTCGGCCGTGGCGCGGACGGTTTCGGCAAGCTCGCGGCCATAGATGGTGCCGTCGTCGATGACCGCGAACAGGTCGTCGCGCCATAGCCGGGTCACGATAGCGGCGGCGGCGTTGCGCTCGTCGTCGCCGCGCGCCGCCAGCCGGAACAGCGGCCAGCCGGTCTTCTCGCGCTGGTCGGTCAGGCTTTCGGTGCGCACGCCGACCGTGATCACCGGGATGCCGGCTTCCTTCAGGATCGGCAGCGCCGCCTCGATCGCCTCGGTGCAGAGGAAGCCGACGACGACGCTGGCCTTGGCCTCGGCGAATTTCTGCGCCGCAGCACTTCCGCCCTCGGCCGTGCAGGCGTCGTCGGCGACCATGAGCGTGGCGCCGTTGGCATTGGCCGCGAGGCTGGCCCCGGCTTCGATCTGCCGGCCGAGCAGTTCCGACGGTCCCGACAGGGGCGCGGCCACGCCGATCGTGCCCGACTGTGCCGCCGCGATGCCTGGAAGAAGGCCGGCGAGCACCGATGTCACGGCTTTGGCAAGATGCATCGGGGTAACATTCCTTTAGCCGGAACTGGCTATCCTGCAGCAAGAGGTAACGGCTGGATGGGTCTGGCGCAACACGCCAATTCCGGTGGCCGACGGCACCGTGCTTGTAGCCGATGGGTACGCGCCGTATATAACGGGTACGGCGTATAGCGGGAAATTACCGGTGCTGGTAAAAAATGACATTGGGCCGCAGGCCTATCGCGATGCGATGAGCCTGTTTGCCGGACACGTCCACATCGTGACCACCGACGGTCCCGCCGGCAGGCGCGGCACCACGGTGATCGCAGCCTGTTCGGTGTCGGACACGCCGCCGACGGTGCTGGTGTGCCTCAACCGCGAGAACCCCCGCAACGACCTGTTCGTCGAAAACGGCCGCTTCGCGCTCAACACGCTCACCTCGCATCACAAGGCCCTGTCGGTCGCCTTTTCCGGCCTGACCGGCCTCGGCATGGAAAAGCGCTTCGAACTCGGCCGCTGGGACACCATCGCCACCGGCGCGCCGACGCTGGCCGATGCGCTGGTGGTCTTCGATTGCGAAGTGATCGATACCAAGGACCTGGCCACCCATCGTGTGCTTTTTGGCAAGGTGACAGGCCTGCGCACCGGGGATAACGTCAAGCCGCTGATCTACCATGGCCGGGATTATCACGTCCTCTAGCATGGACGGCGCCCGGGAGAGACGATGACTGAACTGAAGCCGCGCGGGCTACCCCAATCCATCGACGAAACGCTCGATTTGCTGACCGCCTCGAACTACGTGGCGGATCGCGCGCTGGCGACGGTGCTGTTCCTGAGCCTGCGCATGAAGCGGCCGCTTTTCCTCGAAGGCGAGGCCGGCGTCGGCAAGACGGAGATCGCTAAGGTGCTGGCCGAGACGCTGGGGCGCCGGCTGATCCGCCTGCAATGCTATGAGGGCCTCGACGTCTCCTCGGCCGTCTACGAGTGGAACTACGCCGCGCAGATGATCGAGATCCGCATGGAGGAAGCCTCCGGTGCGGTCGAGCGCTCGGCCATGGAGCGTAACGTCTTTTCCGAAAAATACCTGATCCGCCGCCCCGTCCTCGACGCGCTGACCGGCAAGGCAGGTGCGGCCCCGGTATTCCTGATCGACGAACTCGACCGTACCGACGAGGCGTTCGAGGCGTTTCTCCTTGAAATCCTCTCCGATTTCCAGGTCACCGTGCCGGAACTCGGTACCATCCGGGCGGAGGAACCGCCGATCGTCATCATCACCACCAACCGCACCCGCGAAATCCACGACGCCCTGAAGCGCCGCTGTCTCTATCACTGGGTCGATTATCCCGATGCGGCGCGCGAACTGGAAATCGTGCGCGCCAAGGTGCCGCAGGCAAACAGCCGCCTGTCGGCGCAGGTGGTTTCCTTCGTGCAGAGGCTGCGCCAGATCGACCTGTTCAAGGTGCCGGGCGTCGCCGAGACCATCGACTGGGCTGGTGCGCTGACCGAACTCGACAAGATCGCGCTCGATCCCGAAACCATCTCCGATACCATCGGCGTACTGCTCAAATACCAGGACGACATCGCCCGCATCGGCCAGGGCGAAGGCCACCGCATCCTCGACGAGGTCAAGGCCGAGCTTGCGGCGGCGGAGTAGGCCATGGCTCCGGTTCGCGGCAGGCTGTTACCCCCACCCTTGACCCCTCCCTACAAGGGGGAGGGGGATTCTGGTGCGGCGCTTGCGATTTCTCTCTCCCTTGTGGGGAGGGGTTAGGGGTAGGGGCATGACAGGCGCTGCACCCATCACCGTCGCACGGCCCGATCCCGAAGGCCGTATGGCCGACAACATCGTCTATTTCGCGCGGGCGCTGCGCAAGGCCGGCATGCGGGTCGGCCCGGCTTCCGTCAAGGATGCCATCGAGGCGGTGCTGGCGGCCGGCATCGGCGACCGCGACGATTTCTACTGGACGCTGCATTCCGTGCTGGTTTCGCGCCATGAGGACCATGCCGTCTTCGACGAGGCGTTTCGCCTTTACTGGAAGTCGCGCGAACTGGTCGAAAAGATGCTGGCGATGTTTTCGCCGGTCGCTCCCGACAGGCGCGAGCGGGTGAAGCCGCGCGCCGCCGAAAACCGCGTCAGCCAGGCGCTGTTCGAGGGGCAGCAGAAAAACCGGCCGCCGCGCGAGGTGCCGGAGATCGAGGTCGATGCGCGCTTTACGGTCTCGGGCGACGAGGTGCTGCGCGGCAAGGATTTCGCGCAGATGAGCGCCGCCGAGATCGCCCAGGCGAAGAAGGCGATCTCAGAACTGCGGCTGCCCTTCGACATGGTCATGACCCGGCGCTTCAAGCCGGACCCGCATGGCCGCCGCGTCGATCCGCGCGCCATGATGCGCTCGGCGTCGCGAATGGGCGGCGAACTGATCCTGCCGAAATTCCGCTCGACCCGGCAGGTGCATCCCCCGCTGGTGGTGCTGGCCGACATTTCCGGCTCGATGAGCCAGTACAGCCGCATCTTCCTGCATTTCCTGCACGCGCTCACCGAAAAGCGGCGGCGTGTGCACGCCTTCGTCTTCGGCACCCGGCTGACCAACCTCAGCCGCCAGATGCGCCACCGCGACCCGGACGAGGCGCTGGCCGACTGCGCGCTGGCGGTCAAGGACTGGTCGGGCGGCACCCGCATCGGCGAGGCGCTGGCCGAGTTCAACCGGCTGTGGTCGCGCCGCGTGCTGGGGCAGGGCGCCATCGTGCTTTTGATCACCGACGGGCTGGAGCGCGACGATGTCGAGGGGCTGGCCGGCGAGGTGGAGCGGCTGCACAAATCGTGCCGGCGGCTGATCTGGCTGAACCCGCTGCTGCGCTTCGACGGCTTCGAGCCGCGAGCGCGCGGCGTGCGCGCCATGCTGCCGCATGTCGACGAGTTCCGCGCCGTCCACAATCTCGATGCGCTGGCCGACCTCGTCGCCTCGCTGGACAAGCGTTCGGCGCAGGCGGTCGATCCCCGCCGCTGGCTGGAGCCTGCGGCGAGGTTCGCGGCATAAAGTGCTGTTTCCTTTGGGAGAACGGATATGGAAAACAATGCAGCCCTGGACGAAGCCCGCGATCCGCTGGTGATCGCGGAGAACTGGCTGGATGCCGGCCGTCAGGTGGCGATCGCTACCGTGGTGCAGACCTGGGGCTCGGCGCCGCGCCCGGTCGGCTCGCATCTGGTCATCGATGCCGAAGGCAATTTCGAGGGCTCGGTTTCCGGCGGCTGCGTCGAGGGCGCGGTGGTGACCGAGGCGATGGAGGTGCTGGAAAGCGGCAAGGCGCGCATGCTCGAATTCGGCGTCGCCGACGAAACCGCCATCCAGGTCGGGCTTTCCTGCGGCGGCACCATCAAGGTCTATGTCGAGCGGCTGGGATAGGATCCGGCAGGTGGTTTTGCCGGGTGCGTTTTGCGGGAGGTTGAGATGGATGTTGCGACACTGAAAACCGTCAATGCGGAGCGCCGCGCCCGCCGCGCGGTGGTGCTGGTGACCGACCTCACCGACGGCGGCGACCGCATCGTGCACGAGGGCGACACGGTTGCCGGCGAACTCGGCGAAGCGGTGAAAAGTGCGTTCCGCAGCGGCAAGTCGGGCGTGGTCGAGGCCGACGGCAAGAGCTTTTTCCTCAATGCGCACCTGCCGCATGCGCGCCTCGTCATCATCGGCGCGGTGCATATCAGCCAAGCGCTGGCGCCGATGGCGGAGATCGCCGGCTATCCGGTCGAGATCATCGATCCGCGCACCGCCTTTGCCAGCGAGGAGCGGTTCCCCGGCATCGCGCTCTATCCCGAATGGCCGCAGGATGTGCTCGAAAAGCGGCCGCTCGATGCCTATACCGGGCTGGTTCTCGTCACCCACGACCCCAAGATCGACGATTTTCCGCTGAAGGCCGGGCTTGATGCCGGCTGCTTCTATATCGGTGCGCTCGGTAGCCGCAAGACCCACGCCAAGCGGGTTTCGCGCCTCACCGCCATGGGTGCCACGGCCGAGCAGATCGAACGTATCCATGCGCCGATCGGGCTCGACATCGGCGCCGCCAGCCCGGCCGAGATCGCGGTCGCCGTCCTGGCGCAGGCGATCCGGGCGCTGCGCACGCGCGGCCTCGACGGCCAGCGCGAGGCCAAGGGAGAAGCGGCATGAAGTTCGGGCCAGTGCCGGTCGGGGAAGCCGAAGGCGCCATCCTCGCGCATTCCACCGTTGCCGGCGCCAAGCGCTACCGCAAGGCGCACCTGCTGACCGCCGAGGACGTCGAAATCCTGCGTGAGGCGGGGTTCGAGGAGGTCATCGTCGCCGTGCTCGACGACGACGACATCGAGGAGAACGCCGCCGCCGATCGCTTGACCGAGGTCCTGAGCTTTTCCGGCGCGACGGCCAAGCCGGCCGCCACCGGCCGCGTCAACATCTTCGCCGACACCGACGGCATCTTCACCGTGGACCGGGCGCTGGTCGATGCGGTGAACCGCGTCGATCCGGACGTGACGTTGGCGACGCTTGCCGAATTCGCGCCCGTGGTTGCCGGCCAGATGGTGGCGACGGTGAAGATCATCCCCTTCGCCGTCAAGCAGCCGGTGCTGGACAAGGTGCTCGAACTGGCCGGCGGCCGGCAGGCCTTCGCCGTCCACGCCTACCGGCCGCTGTCGGTCGCGGTGGTGCAGACGGTGCTGCCCTCGATCAAGGCGAGCGTGCTCGACAAGACGCTGCGGGTGACCGAGGAAAGGCTGGCGCGCTCCGGCAGTTCGGTCGTTGTTGAGAAGCGTACGCTGCATGCCGCCGCCGATGTCGCCCGCGCCATCGAGGAGCTTGCGCCGCAAAGCGACATGGTGCTGGTGTTCGGCGCTTCCGCCATGAGTGACCCGGAGGACGACGTCATCCCGGCCGCGATCAAGGCATCGGGCGGCCATGTCTACCGCTCCGGCATGCCGGTCGACCCGGGCAACCTGTTCGTGCTGGGCGAGCGCGAGGGCAAGCCGGTCTGGGGCGCGCCGGGTTGCGCGCGAAGCCCCAAGGCCAACGGCTTCGACTGGGTGCTGGACCGCCTGACCGCGCGCCTCGGCCTTACCGCCGACGATATCGCCGGCATGGGCGTCGGCGGCCTGCTGATGGAAATTCCGACCCGGCCGCAGCCGCGCGAGCCGCTGCCGGTGCCGCTGCGCCCGCAGGTGCCGGTGGTGCTGCTGGCCGCCGGCCGCTCCAGCCGCATGGGAGGGCCGAACAAGCTGCTCGCCTCGTTCGATGGCAAGCCGCTGGTCCGCCGCGCGGCCGAGACCGCGCTCGCTTCGAAGGCAGCGGGGGTCGTCGTCGTCACCGGCCACCAGCGCGAGCGGGTGGAAGAAGCCCTGGCGGGGCTAGGCGTGAGCTTCGCCTACAATCCGGATTTCGCCACCGGGCTGGCGTCGTCGCTGAAGGCGGGGATCGCCAATGTGCCCCAGGACGCCACCGGGGCGATGATCGTGCTCGGCGACATGCCGGGCATCGCCGATATGGACATCAACCGGCTGATCCGCGCTTTCGCCAAGGGCGAGGGCAAGTCGGTGGTGCGCGCCACGCATGAGGGCCGGCGCGGCAACCCCGTCATCCTGCCGCGAAGCCTGTTCGGCGCGGTCGCGCATCTGGAAGGCGATACCGGCGCGCGCCATCTGGTCGAGGCGGAAGGGCTCGACGTCATCGACGTGGAGATCGGCGAGGCGGCGGCGGTCGATGTCGATACGCCCGAGGCGATGAGCCGCGCCGGCGGCATACTGCAAGGGTGATCTTCGCGCGTTGACAAGCGCGCGCCGCCAACGCATGCGTTGGCCATGCGCTTTTTCGTTTCCGGCTCTGGCGGCCTTGTGGACGGCAGTTTACCCCCACCCCTGACCCCTCCCCACAAGGGGGCGGGGAATCCGGTACGGTCTTCCGTTGCCCATTCCCGCAAATCGGCACCGGTAGGGCCGCAGCGCCTTCCCCTTCCCCCTTGTGGGGAGGGGGCAGGGGTGGGGGTAAGGACCGGCGCAGCTACACTTTCGCCCGGCAAAAACCGGCAAGTCAGCCGGCGCGCGCGAAGGATCGCAGCCTTGGCCGTGTCCGCGCTGCTGGCATTCTCGGCCGCCCCGGCTTCGGCCGAAGCGCTAAAACCCTTCAAGGACGCCCTGTTCGCCTATCCCGCGGAACTGTCGAGCGGCGACAGCGGCCGCTATCGGGTGATCGACTATCGCGAGTTGCGCGACATCAACGAGCGCGATCAGGTCCCCGAGCGGCGGGCATGGGCGAAATATGTCGATACCGGCGTACGCTCGGTGCAGAAGGACCTTGTCCTCAACACGGATTCGGGCGCCGTCCGCCACGTCGCGGTAGGCAAAAGCGCCGGGGCTGCCGTCATCGTGCTTTACCTGCACGGGCAGGGCGGTTCGCGCAAGCAGGGCGTGGACGACTTCACCTTCGGCGGCAATTTCAACCGCATCAAGAACCTGATGGCGGCGAACGGCGGGCTCTATCTGTCGCCGGATTTTTCCGATTTCGGAGACAAGGGCGCGGCCGAGATCGCCGCCCTCATCGACCACTATGCCGGGCAATCGCCCGGCGCGAAGATCATCGTCGCCTGCGGCTCGATGGGCGGGGCGCTGTGCTGGAAGCTCGCCGGGCGCAAAGACACCGGCGGCCGCATCAGCGGGCTGATGCTGCTCGGCTCGCTGTGGGACGAGAGCTTCTTTTCCAGCCCCGCCTTCAGGCGCAAGGTGCCGGTGTTTTTCGGCCAGGGCAGCAAGGACACGGTATTCCCGGTCGAGAACCAGGAAGCCTTCTTCCGTTCCATTCTGGCGAAGTCGAAAGCCTATCCGACGCGCTTCGTGCGGTTCGAAACCGGCACGCACGGCACGCCGATCCGCATGACCGACTGGCGCGAGACACTGAACTGGATGCTGTCGGCCGCGCCCTGAGGCTCAGGGCGGGGTATTGTAGTCGAGCACGGTTTCGGGGTTGTTCTGGCCGTCGAACGAGGCGTCTACGTCGAACTGCACCAGCGAGAACTGGCCGTTTCTGAACAGCCAGGTACCCGAGGTCCCGGCATCGCCGACGCCGCGCCATTTGTTGTTCGAGGTGATCGACCTGGTGGCGTCGTCATAGCTGGAATTGACCAGCCGCTCGTCGGCCTGGAAGCCGACGATGCCGACCGACTCGACCTTTTCCTGATTGTCGGGGTTCTCATAGCGGATATCGAGTTCCGGCGTGGCGAACTGCACCTGCCGCAAGGTGTCGGCATCGGTCGAGAGGTAGTAGACGGCGCTTTCGTTATAGGCGCCCATGGAGCAGAAGAAGCGGAACAGGCGCGCCGCCTTCTCGTCGTTGCCGCTGCCGTCGCCAGCGGTGTCGGTGTAGTGGATGACATGTTCCTCGGGCTCGCCGGCGGCCGAACCATCGGGCCGTGTCGCGTCGCACTGGCTGGCATAGTCGATGGCAAACATCGCCTTGGCGCGCTCCAGCACCGTATCCTTCTTGGGCAGCGGCGGCCCGTCGCCGCAGGTGGTGGGGACGGCGTCCTCGAAGGCGGCGGTCGAGGGCTTCAGTTCGCCCTTTTCGATATGGATCGGGTTGAACGGCGGGCTCTGGATCTCGCCATTGACCTGCCGCAGCGTGTAGCAGCCGGCGAATATCTTTTCGCTGCCGTCGGAGGCGACGGCGCGCACGGCGACCGGAACGGTGAAATAGATGCTGCCGGCCGCCCCCTCGCTGGCCTCGCCGCCGGTCTTGATGTCGACATGGTCGGTGCCATCGAACCCCTTGATGTAGGTGTCGAAATCCTTGGCTGGCTTGTCCTCGCCGAAATAGTCCCAGGCGCGGGCGTATTCGTGGCGGTTGACCGCGTTGTAGAGCGAGTTCAGCACCGCCTCCGGTGTGGAGCGGTCGTCCAGATAGGGCAGTTCGGCCGCCAGGACTGGCGTTGCCGCCATCAGGCCGAGCGCTGTGGCCAAGGATGCGGCGAGGGGATTGTTCATCGCGAATCTCCGCTGTGTCCGTCCGATGGTAATGCCGATTGCGGCGTGGCCGTGGCGCTTGAAGGATCAGGCCCCAAAGCGCTACGACGAGGCGGCGGCGAAGCAAGCCGCATCAGGAGAAATTACCGTGACCATTTCCATGTACGAGGCCAGCGTGCCTGTATTTTCCACCCGCCTGAAGGCCCTTTCGAAGGTGCTGGCGATTGCCGAGAAGAATGCCGCCGACCGCAAGATCGATCCGCAGGTGTTCATCGGTGCTCGGCTGGCGCCCGACATGTTCGCGCTGGCACGGCAGGTGCAGATCGCGACCGACCACGCCAAGGGCGCACCCTCGCGGCTGGCCGGCCGCGAGGTGCCGAAATACGAGGACAGCGAAACCACCTTCGCCGACCTGCAGGCGCGCATCGAAAAGACGCTTGCCCATCTGGCCACCTTCTCGGCGAAGGACATCGACGGTTCGGACGGCAAGTCGGTCAGCCTCAAGCTCGGTGGCCAGGAAATGACCCTGACCGGCCTGCGCTACCTGCTCGACGTCGCGATGCCGAATTTCTACTTCCACGTCACCACCGCCTACGACATCCTGCGTCATAACGGGGTGCCGATCGGCAAGGGCGACTATCTCGGTACGCGTTGAGCAGCCCTTGCCCCAGCACTAGCCGCGCATCGCCGTTTCACGGGCGATGCGCGGAAAATCGGCGGGCTTGACCCGGATGTCGGTGCGCTCGGCGTTGCTCATCGCGTTCAGCAGCGCAAGGGCGGCGCGGTAGCGCGCTTCGTCCTGCGGGCGGGGGCGGGAAAACAATTCAGTGAGGAACGCCATGTCTAGGCTCCGTGTTGTTCCTCCCGTGCCTCGCATATAGGCGCTTTGTGACGATTGTGCAGTGCAGCATAGGTCGCGATCGTTAAATTTTTCGCAAGGCCGCGTATCCATTCTTAACGGCGAGGCTCTATCCGTCGCGAGGGTGCGTCTGCCACCGGCGCAGCGGGGTGCAAGAGGAGGCTGGAATAGCCAGCAGGGGTGAGAATTTCGCGGCCGTCCTCGACGGCCTTTTTCAGGCCCGCGAACTGGTCGAGCAGGCCGATGCCGGCCCGTCCGTGCGGCTGGACTATCTGGCGGTTGCCGACGAACTGCATTCGGGACGCATAACGGTTTCCACCGACGGGCTGGATGCCGAATACCGCGAGAATGCGCAGGCCATGTCCGACCTCGCGTCCGAGTTTGCCGCCTTCCTGGACCGCATGCAGCCCTTCGCCGAGGCCGGGCCCGGCCAGCCCGAGGAAAAGCTGCCGCCGGTCGACGCCGAATCGATCGCCGCCGAACTGGGGCTCGGCGGGGCCGCCACGCCGGTCGATTTCAGCCTGCTTCGCCGCAGCTTCGCGTTTTCCAACCATCCCGACCGCGTGGCGCCGCATCTGCGCCAACGCGCCATGGTGCGCATGCAGATCGCCAACATGCTGATCGACGACGCCAGGCGTAAGGCTCTGGCGGCTAAGCGCCGGTAACTGTCCCACAAGCAAATCCCCGCTGGCATGGCTGCTCGACCGGCGCTTCCTGCGCTATGAAGGCGGCAGGGGCGCGTGGCGCCGGCCATCACTGAGGGGTATTTCATGGCATTTCCCGTCGACAGCGTGCGCAAGGATTTTCCGGCGCTTGGCCTCAACGACGAAGGTCGCCGGCGCATCTATCTGGATAATCCCGCAGGCACGCAGGTGCCGCGCGCTGTGGCTGACGCCGTATCGGACTGCCTGCTTGCCACCAACGCCAATCTCGGCGGCTTCTTCACCACGACGCTTGCCGCGCAAAAGATCGTCGACGACGCCCATCAGGCGATGGCCGATTTCCTGGGAGCGGCCTCGCCCGAGGAAGTGATCATCGGCCCCAACATGACGACGCTGACCTATCATATGTCGCGCACGCTCGGCCGCGGCTTCATGCCGGGCGACGAGATCGTCCTGACCCGCATGGACCACGAGGGCAACGTCTCGCCCTGGCTGCAACTGGCCGAGGACAAGGGGCTGGTCGTGCGCTTCCTGCCGTTCGACCGGGAAACGTGGCAGGTGGAGGAGGCGGCCCTCGCCGAATTGCTCAACGAAAAGACCCGGCTGGTGGCGCTGAACCACGCCAGCAACCTGACCGGCTCGATCAACCGGGTGAAGGCGCTGACGGCCATCGCCAAGAAGGCCGGCGCGCTGGTCTATGTCGACTCGGTGCAGTTCGCGCCGCACGGCCTCGTCGACGTGCAGGATATCGGCTGCGATTTCCTCGCCTGCTCAGCCTACAAGTTCTTCGGGCCGCATATGGGCGTGCTGTGGGGCCGGCGCGACGTCGTCGCGGCGTTGCAGCCGTACAAGTGCCGTTGTTCATCCGACGCCCTGCCGGATCGGTTCGAACTCGGCACGCTCCAGATCGAGTTGTTGGCTGGCCTGTCGGCGGCCGTGGGCCATTTCGAGAAACTCGGCGCGGCAACCGGCGAAATGGGGTCGCGGCGGCAGAAGATCGCCGCCGCCTACGCCGCCTCGATTGCCTACGAGAACGAACTGGCGATGCGTCTGATCGACGGGCTTTCGGACATACCCGGGCTGACCATCCACGGCATCACCGACCCCGCGCGCATCGCCGAGCGGGTTCCGACCGTTTCCTTCACCGTCGAGGGAATCGTGCCGGAAACCATCGTGCGGCAGATGAATGCGGAAGGGATATTCGTATGGTCGGGCCACAATTACGCGTGGGAGGTCGTCCACCATCTCGGTATTCCGGCTGAAGATGGCGTCGTGCGCATCGGTATTGCGCACTACAACACGGCCAGCGAGATTGACGAGACGCTGGAAAGCGTCCATCGCATCATCGCCATGTTGCGGCAGCAACGTTAAACACCCTATCAGGAACAAGCCCTCTTCGACGGAGCCGGCATGCTGAGAGTGGAGAAGGTCAGGATCGACGACATCTATGTGCCGACGGCGCGCCGCAAGACCCTGCATCCCGAAACGGTGCGGCATCTGGCGGAGGACATTCTGGAAAACGGCATGAAGATGCCGATCCAGGTGCGCAACGACGGCAAGCGCTACGTCCTGGTCGAGGGGCTGCACCGGCTGGAGGCGGCGAAATGGCTGGGCGAAACCACCATCGACGCCTATCTGGTGCGGGCCAGGCAGCACTGAACAGGCGACGCCGGCATCAGGGCGGCAGCGGCCGCCCGGCCGGAAATGTTTGAAACGGATTTAAAGAAGAATGGCAGGGGTAGAACAGATCACGGTGGAGGCCGGCGAGGCGGGCATGCGGCTCGACCGCTGGTTCAAGGCCCATTATCCGGGCCTCGGCTTCGGCCATCTGCAAAAGCTGCTGCGCTCCGGCCAGGTGCGCATCGACGGCGGTCGCGCCAAGACCGATACGCGCGTCGAGCCGGGGCAGGTGGTGCGCATCCCGCCGCTCGACGTCGACAAGAAGGGGGCCGACGAAAACCTCACCGGCCATTCGATCCGCAACCAGGGCGATGCCGACGTGCTGCAGAAAATGCTGCTGCACGAGGACGACAAGGTTTTTGTCCTCAACAAGCCGGCCGGGCTGGCGGTGCAGGGCGGCTCTGGCGTTACCCGCAACGTCGACGACATGCTGGAAGCCTGGCGCAACAGGAAAGGCGAGAAGCCGCGCCTCGTCCACCGCCTCGACCGCGACACCTCGGGCGTGCTGGTCGTCGCCCGCACGCGGCTTGCGGCGATGAAACTCGCCGAGGCGTTCCGCGCCCGCGAGACGGAAAAGACCTACTGGGCGCTGGTCAAGGGCGTCCCGCCCAAGCGCGAGGACAAGATTTCCACCTGGCTGATCAAGGAGCAGACCCTGGACGGCGACCGCATGCGCATCGCCAGGCATGGCGAAAAGGGCGCCGACCATGCCATTTCCTTCTACCGCATCGTCGAGCAGGCGGCGCAGGCGCTGACCTGGCTGGAAATGCAGCCCTATACCGGCCGCACCCACCAGCTTCGCGTCCATGCCGCCTTCCTTGGCTGCCCGATCATCGGCGATCCGAAATATTTCGAGGCCGACACCAACTGGGAATTTCCGGGTGGCATCCAGAACCGCCTGCACCTGCATGCGCGCCGCATCGTCATTCCGCATCCGGACAAGGGCGTCATCGACGTGACGGCGCCGATGCCGCCGCACATGCGCCAGAGCTGGAACCTGCTCGGCTTCGACGAGGCGAGCGCCGAGGACTGACCCTGGTGGGACACGAGCCATGAGCCATTCCTCCGCCGCGCTCGATCGCCGCGACGCCGTCGATACGGCAGCCGCCCTCATCATGGTCGGCCTGACCTTTTCGTGGGGGCTGAACTACGTCGCGGCCAAGCTGTCCTATATCGGCTTCGATCCGGTGTTCATCTCGATCGCCCGCTCGGCGATCGGCGGCTCGCTAGTTTTCCTCTGGTGCCTGTGGCGCGGCATCCCGCTGTTCCGGCGAGACGGGACGCTTGTCGCCGGCATGGTCGTCGGCGTCCTGTTCGGGCTGGAGTTCCTGCTGCTCTATATCGGCCTCGAACGCACCACGGTGGTGCGCAACACGCTGCTGGTCAATGCCATGCCGTTCTGGATGCTGCTTGGCGCGCATTTCCTGCTGGGCGAGCATTTCACCCTGCGAAAGCTGACGGGGCTGCTGCTGGCCTTTGCCGGGCTGGTCGTCGTGTTTTCCGACAAGCTGAGCAGCGGCGGCGGCGAGGCGACCCTGCTCGGGGATGTGCTCAGCCTCGGGGCCGGCGTGCTGTGGGCGCTGTCCAACCTCGTCATCAAGCGCTCCACCAGCCTTGCCCGCACCAGCGCCGAGAAACTGCTGCTCTATCAACTGGCCGGCGCGGCAGTGGTCGGCATCCTGGTGATGCCGTTTTCGGGGCCTCCGATCCGGGACGTGGCGGCCGTTCCGGTCCTTGCCTTGCTGTTCCAGGGCACCTACATCGTCGCCTTCACCTACGTCGTGTGGTTCTGGCTGCTTGGCCGCTATCCGGCGTCCGGCCTGGCGAGCTTCGCTTTCCTCAGTCCAGCCTTCGGCGTATTGTGCGGAGCGCTGTTTCTCGGCGAGCCCCTGACGCCGCGGCTTTTCCTGGCGCTGGCGCTGATCGCCGCCGGCCTCATCGTCGTCAACCGGCCGCCGCGCCGCACGGTTCCGGTCTGAAAGGAGGCGCTCATGCGCGAGATTCTGAACGATCTGGAAGACGGCCCGCATTTGTCCGACCCCGATCCGGTGCGCCGCGCGCAGATCCAGATGAAGACGCATCTGCCCAAGCGCTTCTACAAGGCCGTTGCGGTTGCGCCGGTGGAGGACGCCTTTGCCGTCCAACTCGACGGCAGGCCGGTGCGCACGCCGGCCAAGGCCCTGCTGGCGCTGCCGACGCAGGAAGCGGCTTCGCTGGTGGCGGCGGAGTTCGAGGCGCAGAAAGAGGTGATCGACCCGGTGGTGATGCCGGTGATGCGGCTGGTCAACACCGCGCTGGACGGCGTCGCCAACGAGCCGCAGGCGGTGCTGGAAGACATCCTGCGCTTCGCCTCGACCGACATGCTCTGCTACCGGGCCGATACGCCGCAAGGGTTGGTGGAGCGCCAGAACACCCACTGGGACCCGGTGCTCGACTGGGTGCGCTCGACCCTCGGGGCGCGCTTTAATCTTGCCGAGGGGGTGATCCACGTCGAGCAGCCGCGCGAATCGATCGCCGTGCTCGGCGCGCATCTCAGGCAGCGCAGCGAGCCGATGCGGCTGGCGGCCCTGCACCTGATGACCTCGCTGACCGGCTCGGCACTGCTGGCGCTGGCGGTGGAAGCGGGCGAAGTGGACGCCGAGGCCGCATGGCGCGCCGCCCATGTCGACGAGGACTGGCAGATCGAGCAATGGGGGCAGGACGCCGAGGCGGTCGCCCGCCGCAACGCCCGCCACCGTGATTTCCTGGCCGCTGTCCGCCTGCTGCAAGCGCTGGGCTGACGGCAGGCCGGCCGCCGCCAGATTTCTGGAATTGGAAAAAAGCTGGCGCGCGAGCGTCGGTCTGGAGGTCGGTGCGGGGCGAATGGGACGCCCGCACTGTTGCACTATGCTTCTTCGTTGCCTAGGTAGAGGCTCTTACGCGTGAAGGAGTTGGCCCGATGAACGACCGGATGAAAACCGCAAGTCGCCTTGTTTCATCCGATCGCACGGGTTCCCATGACTGCCTTTCTCACGCTCGATTCCGTTTCTGCCCAGCCTCCTGAACACCAGCTTCTTTTCAGCGATCTCAGCCTTTCGATAGGCCGCGAGCGCGTCGGCCTCGTCGGCCGCAACGGCTCCGGGAAATCCACTCTTTTGCGTATGGTTGCCGGCCTGGCGGGGCCCGCTTCCGGTGATATCCGCCGTACCGGCAGCATCGGCATGCTGGTGCAGGACTGGCCGGAAGACCTCATGCTGGCGGGGGCGCTGGGCGCCGCCGATGCCCTTGCCGTGGTCCGGCGCGTGCTTGCGGGCAAGGGCAGCGCCGAAGATTTCGACCATGCCGACTGGACGCTCGAGGCAAGGATCGAGGAAGCCTTCGCCGAAGTCGGCCTGCCGCCAATGCCGCTTGATCGCCGGATGGGGACGCTGTCGGGCGGCGAGCGCACCCGCGTCGGCATCGCTCGGCTTCTGGTGGACAGGCCGGATTTCCTGCTCCTGGACGAGCCCACCAATAATCTCGATGCGGCGGGCCGCGCGGCGATCCATGCGCTGGTGCGTGGCTGGAAGGGCGGCGTGCTGGTCGCCAGCCATGACCGCGAGCTTCTGGAGGCCATGGACCGCATCGTCGAACTGACGCCGGTCGGCGTTCATATCGTCGGCGGCGGCTGGTCGGCCTTCGTGGCGCTGCGCGAGGCCGAGCGGACGCAGGCTGCGCTGGAACTGGAGCGGTCGCAGGCGTCGCTGCGCGCGGCCCGGCAAGCGTTCCAGCGCCAGCAGGAGGCCAAGGCGCGCCGCGACAAGGCCGGCCGCGCGGTCGCGGCCAAGGGGGCGGAACCGAAGATCCTGCTTGGCGCGCGGGCCGAACGGGCCGAAAACAGCGGCGGCCGCGCCCGGCGAGTGGGCGAGCGGCTCGTCGGCGAGGCGACGGCAAACGCCGAAGCTGCCCGCTCCAGGGTCGAGGTGCTGGCGCCGCTGACGATTTCCCTGCCGCCGAGCGGCCTGCCGACTGGCGTGCAACTGCTCGCGCTGGATCGGGTTACGGTCGAGGTCGGGCAGCGCCGCTTCGGACCCTGGAGCCTCGACCTTTGCGGGCCGGAGCGCGTGGCCGTCATGGGGGCGAACGGCACGGGAAAGACGACACTGCTGAAACTCGCCGCCGGCGCGCTCGCCCCATCAGGGGGTCGCGTGCGTAGGGCCGAAGGGCGCATCGCGCTGCTTGACCAGCATGTCGGGATACTCGATCCCGAAACCAGCATCCTGGACAATTTCCGCCGGCTGAACGCGGAATTCGGCGAGGAGGAAGCCTATGCCGCCTGCGCGCGCTTTGCCTTCCGCAATCGCGACGCCCGCCAGGCCGTCGGCACGCTGTCCGGCGGCGAGCGCCTGCGCGCCGGCCTTGCCTGTACGCTTGCCGGCGAGCGTCCGCCCTGGCTGCTCATTCTCGACGAGCCGACCAACCATCTCGACATCGAATCGGTGGAACTCCTGGAAAAGGCGCTGAGCGCCTTCGACGGCGCCCTGATGATCGTCAGCCACGATCCGGCGTTTCTCAGCGCCGTCGGCATTGAGCGGGAGTTCCGGGTCGGCTAGGTCCGCAGAAAAAACTGCCCCCGAAGATTCGGGGGCAGGCCTTTTTCCCTGGAGGATGGGGCAGCTTACACCGAGTAGTACATGTCGTACTCGACCGGGTGCGGCGTCATTTCGAAGCGCATCACCTCGGCCATCTTCAGTTCGATGTAGGAATCGATCAGGTCGTCGTCGAACACGCCGCCTGCCTTGAGGAAGCCGCGGTCCTTGTCGAGGCTCTGCAGCGCCTCGCGCAGGCTGCCGCACACGGTCGGGATTTTCTTCAGTTCCTTCGGCGGCAGGTCATAAAGATCCTTGTCCATCGGCTGGCCGGGATGAATCTTGTTCTTGATGCCGTCGAGGCCGGCCATCAGCAGCGAGGCGAAGGCGAGGTAGGGGTTCGCGCCCGGATCGGGGAAGCGCACTTCCAGCCGCTTCGACTTCGGCGAGGTGCCGAAGGGGATGCGGCACGATGCCGAGCGGTTGCGCGCCGAATAGGCGAGCAGCACCGGCGCCTCGTAGCCCGGCACCAGCCGCTTGTAGGAGTTGGTCAGCGGGTTGGTGAAGGCGTTGATTGCCTTGGCATGCTTGATGACGCCGCCGATGAAGAACAGGCAGGTTTCCGACAGGCCGGAATATTCGTTGCCGGCAAAGGTCGGCTTGCCGCCCTTCCAGATCGACATGTTGACATGCATGCCCGAGCCGTTGTCGCCGAAGATCGGCTTGGGCATGAAGGTCGCGGTCTTGCCGTAGGCGTTGGCGACCTGGTGCACGACGTATTTGTAGATCAGGATCTTGTCGGCGTTGCGCACCAGCGTGTCGAACTTGATGCCGAGTTCGTGCTGGGCGGCGGCCACCTCGTGGTGGTGCTTTTCGACATGCACGCCCATTTCCTGCATCACCGACAGCATTTCGGAGCGCATGTCCTGGCACGAATCGATCGGCGGGACCGGGAAATAGCCGCCCTTGACGCGCGGGCGGTGGGCGAGGTTGCCGGTCTCATAGTCGGAATCGTCGTTGGACGGCAGTTCCGAGGCATCCAGCTTGAAGCCGGTGTTGTAGGGATCTGCCTTGAACTTGACGTCGTCGAAGATGAAGAACTCGGCTTCCGGCCCGACATAGATGGTGTCGCCGATGCCCTCGGCCTTCATGTAGGCTTCCGCTCGCTTGGCGATGCCGCGCGGGTCGCGGTTATAGGCCTCGCCCGAGATCGGGTCGAGGATGTCGCACAGGATCACCATCGTAGACTGCGCGAAGAACGGGTCCATATGCGCCGATTCCGGGTCGGGCATCAGCACCATGTCGCTCTCGTTGATGGCCTTCCAGCCATGGATGGACGAGCCGTCGAACATCACGCCGTCGGCGAAGATGTCTTCGTTGATTTCGCCAACGTCCACGGTGACGTGGTGCAGTTTGCCCTTCGGGTCGGTAAAGCGCAGGTCGACGAACTTCACGTCGTTGTCGGCGATTTGCTTCAGGATGTCGGCGGCGGTCGTCATGGTGTGTTGTTTCCTGTTATGCCGTTTTCAAATGTTGGGGTTGGGGTTCAGATGGCGTCCAGACCGGTCTCGCCGGTACGGATGCGGATGACTTCCTCGACGTTGGTGACGAAGATCTTGCCGTCGCCGATGCGTCCGGTTTGCGCCGCGTTGCGGATCGCCTCGATCGCGGTTTCCACGGCGTCGTCGCCCAGCACCAGTTCGATCTTCACCTTGGGCAGGAAGTCGACGACATATTCGGCGCCGCGATAAAGCTCGGTATGGCCTTTCTGGCGCCCGAAGCCCTTCGCCTCGGTGACGGTGATGCCTTGCAGGCCGGCCTCCTGCAGGGCCTCCTTCACTTCGTCCAGCTTGAAGGGCTTGATGATGGCTTCGATCTTCTTCATGGGTGGGCCTCCGGTTCGAAAAGACGGGTTGTCGGCCCGCTCGCCCATCTAAAGCAGGAACCGTGCCAGTTTGCGTTTTGCGCCAGGAATGGCGGGTCGGCTCCGGTTCCAAGGCATGCCAGGGCGAGGGGGGAATGCTTGGTGGGGGTATTATGCCTGTTTTTTAGGCAGGTTGCCCACAAAAGTGGCGAGGCCTGGACCTGCGGCCCCATCGTCTCGAA
This sequence comes from Aquamicrobium soli, assembly GCF_042646345.1. Classification (NCBI taxonomy): domain Bacteria; kingdom Pseudomonadati; phylum Pseudomonadota; class Alphaproteobacteria; order Hyphomicrobiales; family Phyllobacteriaceae; genus Aquamicrobium; species Aquamicrobium soli. The sequence goes on from NZ_JBHRTK010000035.1 coordinate 48,188, forward strand.
CGATGTGCGCTGCCGGAAGCGGCGATGATGCGTTGCGCTGGCGAAAAAACTGGTCGATGTTTTGCGCCATGAGCAATGAAGTTCTGTCGCCTGCCGAAATGGCCGAAGCCGACCGCCGCGCCATCGCCGCCGGCCCGTTCGACGGCATCGGCCTGATGCGCCGGGCCGGGCAGGCGGTGGCCTCGCTCGCGCTGGCGCGCCATCCGGCGGCGGAACGCTTCCACGTGCTGTGCGGGCCGGGCAACAATGGCGGCGACGGCTACGGGGCCGCGCGCCTCCTGCATGAAAGCGGCGCTGCGGTGTCGCTGTGGGCAGTCGGCGCGCCCCGGCCGGGCGGCGATGCCGCGCTTGCCGCGGCCGAATGCCCGCTGACGCCGCAGGCACTCGCCGGCTTCGAGGCCGGTCCGGGAACCGTCGTCATCGATGCGCTTTACGGGGCGGGCCTGTCGAAACCGCTGGCGGGAGATGCGGCGCGCGCGGTCGACATCGCCACCGAAAGAAAGCTGCCGGTGATCGCGGTCGACCTGCCGTCCGGCGTTTCGGGCGACAGTGGCAGGGTGTTGGGCTGTGCCTTCCAGGCCGAGGTGACCGTCACCTTTGCCCGCAAGAAACCGGGGCATTTGCTGCTGCCGGGCCGGCAACTGTGCGGCGAGGTCGTGCTGGCCGATATCGGCATCGGCGATGCCGTCATCGGCGAACTCAGGATCAAGACGTTCGAGAACACGCCGGCGCTGTGGCAGGCCGGATTTCCCCGGCCGGCCGCCGATACGCACAAATACCGGCGCGGCCATGTGAACGTCTTTTCGGGCGGACCTTCGGCGACCGGTGCGGCACGGTTGTCGGCGCTCGCCGCCGCACGCGCCGGGGCCGGGGCCGTCACCGTGCTGTCGCCAGGCAACGCCATGCAGGTCAACGCCGCGCACCTGACCTCGATCATGTTGCGCAAGGTGGACGATACCGCCACCCTCGCCGCCATCCTGGACGACAGCCGTCCTGCCGCCTTCGTGCTCGGCCCCGGCTTCGGCGTCGGCGAGAAAGCCCGCGACTTCGCGCTGGCCGTGCTCGGCGACGGGCAGGGGCGGCAAAACGGCGTCGAAGGGCTGGTGCTCGACGCCGACGGCATCACCTCCTTCGAGGACCACCCGGCCTCGCTGTTCATAACGGCGGGGGCAAAGGGGGCGGCGAAACTGGTGATGACGCCGCATGAAGGCGAGTTTTCACGGCTGTTTTCCTCTCTTGCCGGCGACGACAGCCTGTCTAAGCTGGACAAGGCGCGCAAGGCCGCCGCCCGCTCGCATGCCGTCATGATCTACAAGGGCGCCGATACGGTGATCGCCGCGCCCGACGGCCGCGCCGCCATCAACGCCAACGCCGCGCCTTGGCTGGCCACCGCCGGTTCGGGCGACGTGCTGGCCGGCGTCGTCGCCGGCCTTCTGGCGCAGGGCATGCCGGCGTTCGAGGCGGCGTGCGCGGCGGTCTGGCTGCACGCCGAGGCCGGCAGCAGCTTCGGGCCGGGCCTGATTGCCGAGGATCTGCCGCAGGCGCTGGTGCCGTTGTTAAGGAGCCTGGCGAACTCTACATAGGGTTGCCTATTCCACATGCAGTTGACTTGCCGCGGTCCATCCGATTTACCGTGACCGCAAAATCCCGACAGTGCGGACGCCTTTTCCATGCTTGAAAAAACCTACGACGCCAAAGCCGTCGAGCCGAAGATCGCCAAAATCTGGGAGGAGGCGGATGCCTTCCGCGCCGGGGCGGGTTCGGAGGAGGGGGCGGAGGCCTTCACCATCGTCATTCCGCCGCCGAACGTCACCGGCTCCCTGCACATGGGCCATGCGCTCAACAACACGCTGCAGGACATCCTGGTGCGCTTCGAGCGCATGCGCGGCAAGAACGTGCTGTGGCAGCCCGGCATGGACCATGCCGGCATTGCCACGCAGATGGTGGTCGAGCGCAGGCTGGCGGAGAAGAAAATCCATCGCCGCGACCTGACGCGCGAAGAGTTCGTCGAGAAGGTCTGGGAGTGGAAGGCCGAATCCGGCGGCGCGATCTTCAACCAGTTGAAGCGCCTCGGCGCCTCGGCCGACTGGTCGCGCGAGCGCTTCACCATGGACGAAGGCCTGTCGAAGGCGGTGCTCGAGGTTTTCGTCACGCTCTACAAGGAAGGGCTGATCTACAAGGACAAGCGCCTTGTGAACTGGGACCCCAAGCTCTTGACCGCCATCTCCGACCTCGAGGTCGAGCAGAAGGAGGTCGATGGCAATCTCTGGCATTTCCGCTATCCGATCGAAGGCCGCGCCTACGACGCCGAAGACCCCACGACCTTCATCACCGTGGCGACGACGCGCCCGGAGACGATGCTGGGCGATACGGCGGTCGCGGTTCATCCCGAGGACGAGCGCTACAGGGACCTCGTCGGCAAGAACGTGATCCTGCCCATCGTGGGTCGGAAAATCCCGATCGTCGCCGACGAATATTCCGATCCCGAGAAGGGTACCGGCGCGGTGAAGATCACGCCCGCGCACGACTTCAACGACTTCGAGGTCGGCAAGCGCCACAAGCTGCCGGCGATCAACGTCCTGACCGTCGAGGCCGCGATATACATCAACGATAACGAGGACTTCCTCGCCGGCGTTGACTCGACGCCGGAGCGGCAGGCGGTGTGGAATTCGCTGCACGGCCTCGACCGGTTTGCGGCGCGCAAGCGCGTCGTCGAACTGATGGAGGAGGGCGGTTTCCTAGGCAAGATCGAGCCGCATCGCCACCAGGTGCCGCACGGCGACCGCGGCGGCGTGCCGATCGAGCCCTACCTGACCGACCAGTGGTACGTGAACGCCGCCGAGCTGGCCAAGCCGGCCATGGCCTCGGTGCGCGAGGGCCGCACCAATTTCGTCCCGAAGAACTGGGAAAAGACCTATTTCGACTGGATGGAGAACATCCAGCCCTGGTGCATTTCGCGGCAGCTCTGGTGGGGTCACCAGATTCCGGCCTGGTACGGTCCCGACGGCACCATCTTCGTGGAGAAGTCCGAGGAAGAAGCGCTCGACGCCGCCATCCAGCACTATCTCGCCCATGAAGGGCCGTGGAAGGCCTGGGTCGAGGAGAGGCTGGAGAATTTCGAGCCGGGCGACATCCTCACCCGCGACGAGGACGTGCTGGACACGTGGTTTTCCTCCGCGCTGTGGCCATTCTCGACACTGGGCTGGCCCGACCAGACGCCGGAGCTGAAGACCTACTACCAGACGGACGTCCTGGTGACCGGCTTCGACATCATCTTCTTCTGGGTCGCCCGCATGATGATGATGGGCCTGCACTTCATGGACGAGGAGCCGTTCCACACCGTCTATGTGCATGCGCTGGTGCGCGACAAGAACGGCGCCAAGATGTCGAAGTCGAAGGGCAACGTCATCGACCCGCTCGACCTCATCGACGAGTATGGGGCGGACGCGCTGCGCTTCACGCTGGCGATCATGGCGGCGCAGGGGCGCGACGTGAAGCTCGACCCGGCGCGCATCGCCGGCTACCGCAATTTCGGCACCAAGCTGTGGAACGCCACCCGCTTCGCCGAGATGAACGAGGTTGCGCGCGACGACAATTTCTGGCTGGGCGACGCCAGGTTGGCGGTCAACCGCTGGATCCTGACGGAACTGACGCGCACCGCGCGCGCCGTCACCGATGGCATCACCAGCTACCGCTTCAACGAAGCGGCCGCCGCTGCCTACAAGTTCGTCTGGAACCAGTTCTGCGACTGGTACCTGGAACTGCTGAAGCCGGTGTTCATGGGCGACGACGAGGCCGCCAAGGCCGAAAGCCGCGCCGCCGTCGCCTTCGTTCTCGACGAGATCTACAAGCTCCTGCATCCGTTCATGCCGTTCATGACCGAGGAACTGTGGGCCGAGACGGCGGGTGAGGGCGCGGAACGCTCGTCGCTGCTTTGCCATGCGGCTTGGCCGGACCCGGATTTCGAGGACGCCGAGTCCGCCGCCGACATCAACTGGCTGGTCGACCTGGTGACCGGCATCCGTTCGGTGCGTTCGGAAATGAACGTGCCGCCGGCGGCGATCGCACCGCTGGTGGTGATCGGCGCCGATGCCACGACGCGTGAGCGTCTGGCGCGCCACGATTCGGCGATCAAGCGCCTGGCGCGCGTCGGCGAGGTTTCGCTGGCCGAGAGCGCGCCCAAGGGTGCCGCCCAGATCGTGCTCGGCGAGGCGACCGTGTGCCTGCCGCTCGGCAGCCTGATCGACCTCAAGGCGGAGGCGGCCCGCCTGCAGAAGGAGGTGGCCAAGGTCACCGAGGAAATCGCCCGCCTGGCCAAGAAGCTGTCGAACGAGAAGTTCGTCGCCAATGCGCCCGAGGACGTGGTTGCCGCCGAGCGCGAGAAACTCGCCGAGTATCGCGCGGCGCAGGAGAAGCTCGCGGTGGCCCTGGCAAGGGTCCAAGACGCCGGGTGATTCTGCGTAACACGAACCGCGCGAGGCCGCTTTCCGGCCCCGCGCGGCGGCTGAAACCGCCCTCTGCGCGCTGATTTCTGACGTGCGCGTAAGTTTCTTTATTATTGTTGCGCTAAAGTAACAAAATCGGCACTTGGCCACGAAAATCGGCTGTTTTCCCACCGGAAACGCGGTTTTTGGGGCCGCCGGCGGGTGCTTTTGCGCGATTCCCGCCCCTCTCGGGTCGATTCCGGAGGGCGGATGCGCCCCGAAAAGGCCTCGGCGGGTGACGTTGGGTAATCTTCGTTATTGTCCCGTTAACCATCTCCGGTTCTAGCTTGGTCCGTCGATTTTCCGGGGAGAGACCGACCAATGCACGCGCGTTTGAAAACGCTGACAGGGACGGCACTTCTGTCGTTGGCGATAGGCGGGTCCGCCTATGCCGGCGGCTTTTCGCGCGGCACCGCCGATACGGACATCCTCTACGAGGACGGCAACTTCAACATGCGCTCGGGCGTCACCTATGTAAGCCCCCGCCGCGAGTTCAGCCGCAACCCCAATCCGCAACTGGTCGGCACCCGATACACGGAAGACTATGTGATCCCGTCGGCGGCGATCAAGATCAACCTCAGCGACAACCTTCGTTGCGCGGGAACCTTCGTCAACAACATTGGCGGCTCGGCGAAGTACGAGTTTCCGACGGCTTCCGGCAAGGTGCTGGAGGAGTTCACGACCTACGAAACGGCCGCGACCTGCGGCCTCGGTTTCGATGTCGGCCCCGGCAGGCTCTGGGTGCTGGGCGGCGGTTTTGCCGAGACCCTGGACTACCTTCGCAAGGATTCCTACGCCGCGGTCGGTCTGGGCGAAGGTGTTCTCGACCTCGAGGGACAAAAATACGGCTATCGTATCGGCGCGGCCTACGAAATCCCTGAAATCGCGCTTCGCGGACAGATCATGTATCGGTCGGGAACCGACTACGGCGCCGAGGGAACGGCGACCGCGCCGCGCGGCGTCCTGTATCTGGCGCTCAAGAATCAGGGCGTTCCGGACGTCTTCAATCCCTTCGCCGGCGGCAATCCTCTCCAAAGCACGCCACTCGACGCCTATGGGGTGGGCAGCCTGCCGCAAAGCGTGGAACTGAAATTCCAGACCGGCATCGCTCCCGACTGGCTGGCTTTCGGCGCGGTCAAATGGACCGACTGGAGTTCGCTGACCAGGCTCGACGTGCGTTCCGTCGAGGGCGACATGCTGCTGCTGTCGGACGAATATTACTGGCGCGACGGCTGGACCGTTACCGGCGGCCTCGGCCACAAGTTCAACGACACCTTTTCCGGCCTCGTCAGCCTGACCTGGGATCGCGGCGTCAGCACCGGCTATGACCTGCAAGGCGATGTCTATACCGCAGCGGTCGGCGTCACGATGAAGGACAGGATCGGCGGTGAATTGCGGGGAGGGGTCGGCCTCTCCTATCTGGCCTCCGCCGCCGAGACCAAGTACGGCGCCGATCCGAACATCACCGATAGCGATCCCGACGGGAGGCACGGTGACCAAGCGGTCAAGGCCGGCTACGCTTTCGCATTTAACCTCGGCTATAGCCTGAAGTGGTAAGCGCCTGAGATTGCTTGCCAAACTGATCAAATCCCTCCGGGTTTCCGCCTGAGGGAACGCCCCCTCCGTGACATGTCCCTGTGGTGTTTCTGCCACAGTTTGTTGCGAACATGCCGCACTCCCGCCAGCGGGGTCGAATTTGCCCATTTCCCGCCATAAACCGGGGGCACCAACATTGGTGTCTCCGGACACGCGCCATGAAGGCGCGGCGAAGAGGCGGGCCGCAAAGATCGCGGCAGGGGCTTAGATGGACGTCAAGACAGTGTTCCTGACCGGTTTGCCGCGCGAGATTCCGCCTGCGCCGACCGGCCGTACTTTGGACCAAATGGCAAGGCAGATTTCGATCAAAGACCGCTTGGCCATGGGCGCCCGCTCCACCGTGATCGGTGTCGGTGCGTCGGTCGCGGGCATCGCGAGGCGGCGTCCTGGTGGCGCCGCCGACGGCACTTGGAGAAACGTGTACCGTTTTATGCGCGTCCCTGGTTTGGCAAGATCGTTGGCATGTTCGATGCTAGTGGCGGCGACCACCCTTTGCGCCGTCCAGCAGGCCTCGGCCTTCGACGACAAGGTGTTTGACGACAAGACCGGGGTGAAGCCGCAGTCGAGCCCGTGGGCCGTGTTCCAGTTCGGCTTTTCCGCCTACAAGAACGGCCACAAGGACCAGGCGGTCGAGGCATACCGCTACGCGGCCGAGAACGGCCAGATCGGCGCCACCTGGAAGCTCGCCCGCATGTATGCGCAGGGCGACGGCGTGGCCCAGGACAGCTACTCCGCCTACAAGTTCTTCAGCGAGATCGCCGAGCAGGACGTCGAGCCGGGTTCGCCCGAGGAAAGCTACGTTTCCGATGCGCTGGTGGCGCTCGGCGGTTATTCGATGACCGGCATTCCCGGCACGCCGATCAAGGCCGACCCGGTCGCCGCGCAGGAATACTACATGCGCGCCGCCGCCAATTACCGCAATCCCGATGCCCAGTACGAGATGGGCAAGATGTTCCTGAACGGCGAGGGCGGCGTCAAGGCGAGCATCAAGCAGGCTGGGCGCTGGCTGCAACTGGCCGCCGAAAAGGGCCACGCCGGCGCGCAGGCGACGCTCGGCAACCTGTTGTTCCAGAGCGGCAAGCTGGTGCGCGGCCTGACCATGATGACGGTGGCGTTGGCGCGCGCAGCACCTGGTGACCGGCCCTGGATACGCGGCATGCAGGAAGAAGCCTTCGCCGTGGCCCCGGAAGCCGACCGCCGCACCGCCATCTCGCTCGCCGACGACATCCTGACCAAGGGCGCCAGCCAGTAATTGGGAAGATGCCTTGCCGTGCGGGGCGAAAGCGTGTGAGGCCCGACCCCACTCCGTCTCGGCTTCGCCGAGCCACCTCTCCCCCGATCGACGGGGAGAGGAAACGCTTCGGGCGAGCGCAGCGTCCTTCCTCTCCCCTTTTGAGGGGGAGAGGTGGTTTGCGAAGCAAACCGGAGTGGGAGGCTGCTACGCCTTATGCGATTGTTCCAGGTAGCGCCCTCAGGCCGCCTTCACATCGAGTTCGATTGCCACCGGCACGTGGTCGGACGGCTTTTCCCAGGCGCGGACGTGCTTTTCGATGTCGGCCGAGGAGAATCGGTTGGCGGCCTCGGGCGAGAGAAGCAAGTGGTCGATGCGGATGCCGTTGTTCTTCTGCCAGGCGCCGGCCTGATAGTCCCAGAACGTATAGGTGTCGCCGGAATCGGTCACCGCGCGCACGGCCTCGGTGAAGCCGAGATTGACCAGCCGGCGCCAGGCCTGCCGCGTCTGCGGCTGGAACAGGGCGTCGCCCAGCCAGTTTTCCGGATGCCTTGCGTCGATGGCTTCGGGGATGACGTTGTAGTCGCCGGCCAGAATCAGGGCCTCTTCCAGTTCGAGCCGCTCGACCGCCCAGCTTTCCAGCCGCGCCATCCATGACAGCTTGTAGGGAAACTTGCGCTCGTCATCGATCGGGTTGCCGTTCGGCAGGTAGAGCGAGACGACGCGCAGCGCTCCCTTGTCGGTGGAAAACACCCCTTCGATGAACCGGGCCTGTTCGTCGGTGTCGTCGCCCGGCAAGCCGCGATTGACCTCGTCGAACGGCAGCTTCGACAGGATGGCGACGCCGTTGAAGCCTTTCTGGCCGTGGGTCTCGACATTGTAGCCGAGCGCCTCGATCTCGGCGCGCGGAAACTGCTCGTCCACCGACTTGATCTCCTGCAGGCAGGCGATGTCGGGCGCGCTTTCGCCGAGCCAGTGCAGCAGGTTGCCGAGGCGGGCCTTGACGCCGTTGATGTTCCAGGTCGCAATCTTCATGAAAAACACGCGATAATTTCAAAGACTTCTTGATGGCGCGGGCGCCCGTTCCGGGCAATCCTGCACCATTGCTCCGTCGGAGGAAACCCGGTTTGACCGGGAGGAGCGGAAAAAGGGAGGGACCTTCATGTCTTCTGCGACGATGTCTCCTGCGGTGCACCCCATCAACGAGATGCTGCCGCTGCCACGGCTGTTCACGCTCGGCTTGCAACATGTGCTGGTGATGTATGCGGGAGCGATCGCCGTGCCGCTGATCATCGGGCGGGCGCTGCAGCTCGAAGCCGCCGACGTGGCGTTCCTGATCTCGGCCGACCTGTTCGTCTGCGGCATCGCCTCGATCCTTCAGTCGATGGGCGCCACGCAGTGGTTCGGCATCAAGCTGCCGGTGATGATGGGCGTCACCTTCGCGGCGGTCGGACCCATGGTGTCGATGGCCGTGGCCAATCCCGGTACGGACGGCGCCCGCATGATTTTCGGCGCCATCATCGGCGCCGGCATCATCACCATCCTGATCGCGCCGTTCATGAGCCGCCTGCTCAGGCTGTTCCCCCCGGTGGTCACCGGCACCATCATCCTGGTGATCGGCGTTTCGCTGATGAAGATCGGCATCGACTGGATTTTCGGCCTGCCGGTCGGCAAGACTGCGCCCAAGATCGTCGATCCGGCACATGCCGCCTGGTTGCAGGCGATGCAGGACGCGGTCGGGGCGGTGGGCTCGACGCTGCCGCCGCGCCCGGTCGAACTGGCGCTCGCGCCGACCATGAGCAACCCCGCCTATGCGCCGGTGTCCAACATCGTGCTGTCGCTGGTCGTGCTGGCCGTCATCATCGCCATTGCCCGCTACACCAAGGGCTTCCTGAGCAATGTCGCGGTGCTGATCGGCATCGTCGTCGGCGGCGTCATCGCGGCCTCGATGGGGCTGATGCATTTCGACAAGGTGGCGGCTGCTGACTGGTTCGCCCCGATCATGCCGTTCCATTTCGGCGCGCCCATCTTCAACCCAATCCTCATCCTGACGATGGTGCTGGTGATGATCGTGGTGATGATCGAATCGACCGGCATGTTCCTGGCGCTGGGCGAAATGACCGACACGAAGATATCGCAGCCGATGCTGTCCTGCGGCCTTCGGATGGACGGCCTCGGCACGCTGCTCGGCGGCATCTTCAACACCTTCCCCTACACCAGCTTTTCGCAGAATGTCGGGCTGGTCGGCGTCACCGGCATCAGGAGCCGCTTCGTCTGCGTGGCCGGCGGCGCGATCATGGTGGTGCTCGGCCTGATCCCCAAGATGGGGGCGCTGGTTGAGGCCCTGCCGACCGTCGTTCTGGGCGGCGCCGGCATCGTCATGTTCGGCATGGTCGCCGCGACCGGTATCCGCATCCTCTCCGCAGTGGATTTCAAGGGCAACCGCAACAACCTGTTCATCGTCGCGATCGCGCTCGGCTTCGGCATGATCCCGGCAATGGCGCCGAACTTCCATATGTGGCTGCCCAAGGTGATAGGCCCGCTGGTCGATTCCGGCATCCTGCTGGCCTCGGTCGTGTCCGTGGTCCTCAACCTCGTCTTCAACGGGGCGAGCGGCGATGTCTCGAGCCTGCGCGAAGCGGCGATGTCGAGCGAGGCGTAAGCCACCGGAAAGGGCCGCTTCGGCGGCCCTTTTTCATGGGGCCTGGCTCGCCGGCGCTGGACGGGCGAACACCGCTATGGTCAACTGGCCATGGTGTTATGAGTGGAACGGCCATTCGGCGACGATGCTGACACGGCGCAGGTTTCTAGGGCAGGTTGCCGCGGCTTCCGTGGCTGGCGCGGCTTTCTCGGCATACCGGCCGGCGCGCGCCGCGCCCCCGCCCGTCGACGCCACCTTCCTGTTCGTTGCCGATGTCCATGCCTGCCGCATGGCGAAGGGCCTGAGCCCCAACTGCCAGCAGGAAGGCAAGACCGACGCCAACCTTTTGCGCAACATCGCCGCCCTCAACGGCATCGCGGACCAGGCCTGGCCGTCCACCATCGGCGGGTCGCCGACCGGCCTGCGGCTTGCCGGCCAGAAGATCGGGACGCCGCTCGGCGTCATCACCGGCGGCGACATGACCGATGACGGGGGCGGGCAGGTGACGCTACCGAGCGAAGGCACGCAACTGCTGCAATTTTCCCAGCGCTACCAGCAAGGCGTCGGGCCGGACCGCATCCACTTTCCGGTCTATGCGGGCCTTGGCAACCACGATCTCGACCAGAACGGGCCGCCGGGTCACGTCAACTGGTATCGGCGCGAGTTGCGCGATTATGTCGAGGTCAATCACCGGGCCGGCGTGTTCTTCAAGCCGCCGGTTCCGGCAGACAATTACGATGTCGATTCCGATTGCTACTCCTGGAACTGGGGCGGGCTGCATCTGGTGCAGACGCATCGCTTTGCCGGCGATACCGGCCACGGCGCCCCCAGCGGCCTGCCGTGGCTGAAGCAGGACCTTGCCGCCAATGCCGCCGACGGGCGGCCGGTGGTGGTGTTCCAGCACTATGGCTGGGACAGCTTTTCCCTCGAAGCGTGGGACAAGGCAGAGCATCGTTATGACGACGAAGGAGACGGCATCGCCCATTGGTGGAACGAAGCCGAGCGCCAGGCGCTGCTTGCGGTGCTCAAGGGCTACAACGTCGTCGGCGTCTTCCATGGCCACCAGCACAAGACGCCGATGATCTACCAGCGCGACGGGCTCGACCTGTTCAAGCCGAAGGCGGCCTATATGGGCGGCTTCGCGCTGGCGCGCATCACCGGGCAGGAGATGGAGGTCGTGCTGGGGGAGGCCGCGGACGACCACGGCGGGGTGACCTTCACCAACGCCTTCAGCAAGGCGCTGTGACGGCAGCCCGGAAGGCGGGACTCAGATCGAGAAGCTGGTGCCGCAGCCGCAGGAAGCAACCGCGTTGGGGTTCTTGATCTGGAACGACTGGCCCATCAGGTCATCGACGAAGTCGATCACCGATCCGCCCATATAGACCGCCGACAAATCGTCGATCAGTACCGTCGCGCCGTCCTTCTCGATGGCGAGGTCGTCGTCGTTACGGGTCTCGACCAGGTCGAACTTGTAGGAAAAGCCCGAGCAGCCGCCACCCTCGACGGAAACGCGCAACGCCGTTTTCCCGGGGTCGGCGGCAACGATCTTTGCGATGCGCTTGAAGGCGGCATCGGTTACGTCGATGTTTGTAGGGATGTTTGCATCAGCGCCCATGGGCGTCACCTTGCTTTCCATTACCCTTGATAGGTATGAAGCAGGGCAAGCCAAGTCAACTGGTGAGATGATGGGTGAGAAACGGGAGAGCGCGGGGGCTCTCGGCGATATCGGCTTCGGCTACCGGCCGCGCGCCGACTACGCCACCGACCCGGCGCTGTCGCGGGGGCGTCTGGTTCCGGAGCCCGAAAGCCCGACGCGCACGCCCTTCCAGCGCGACCGCGACCGCATCGTCCATTCCACCGCCTTCCGCCGTCTCAAGCACAAGACGCAGGTCTTCGTCGCCCATGAAGGCGATCACTACCGCACCCGGCTGACCCATTCGATCGAGGTGGCGCAGATCGCGCGGGCGCTGGCCCGGGCGCTGCGCGGCGACGAGGACCTGACGGAGGCGGTGGCGCTGGTCCACGATTTCGGCCACACGCCCTTCGGCCACACCGGCGAGGAGGCGCTGAACGAGAAGATGGCGAACTGGGGCGGCTTCGACCACAACGCCCAGTCGCTGCGCATCGTCACGCGGCTCGAACATCGCTACGCCGAGTTCGACGGCCTCAACCTTTCCTGGGAAACGCTGGAAGGGCTGGTCAAGCACAACGGCCCGCTGGTCGACGCGAAGGGGGAGGGGCTGCATGGGCCGTTGCCGCCCACCATTCGCGCCTATAACGAATTGCAGGACCTCGAACTCGACCGCTTCGCCGGCATCGAGGCGCAATGCGCCGCCATTGCCGACGACATCGCCTACAACACCCATGACATCGACGACGGCCTGCGCTCGGGCCTATTGAAACTGGAGATGCTGGAGGACCTGGCGCTTCCGGGCTCGATCCTGAAGGCGGTGCGCCAGCGCTATCCGGCGCTCGATCCGGTGCGCACGGGCCATGAACTGATGCGCCGCCAGATCACCGGCATGGTCGAGGACGTGATCGTCACCGCCCACGCCAATCTCGCCCGGATCGCGCCGCACAGCGCCGATGAGTTTCGCGGCGCCGGCGAGACCATCGTGCGGTTCTCGCCCGAGATGGCCGCCGCCGAAAAGGAGTTGAAGGCCTTTTTGTACGAGCACCTTTATCGCCATCCCGAGGTGATGCGGGTGCGGGTGGATGCTGACCGGATCGTGCGGCAGTTGTTCGACGTCTATTTCGCCGACCCGCGCGCCATGCCCGACGGCTGGCGCGAAGGGCTGGACCGTGCCGAGGAGCGCGTGAAGGCGCGCTACGTCGCCGATTTCCTCGCCGGCATGACCGACAATTACGCCATTCGCGAGCACCAGCGTTTGTTTGACCATACGCCGGATTTGAGCTAGGGCGAGCCATGGAATCTACGCTCACAGCGTAAATTTCTGCGCATTTCCTATTCTTTGAAAGCCTGCCATGAACATCTTCGCCGACTTCACCGCGCGGATCGTCAAGATCGTCGAAGCGCTTGACCTGAAGGACAAGGACGGTTCTGCGCCCGACCTGTCGCGCATCGCCGTCGAGCCGCCGCGCGACGCCACCCATGGCGACCTGGCGACCAATGCGGCGATGGTGCTGGCCAAGCCGACCGGGCAGAACCCGCGCGCGCTGGCCGAAAGGATCGCCGAGGCGCTGCGGCAGGACGGCGATGTCGCCTCCGCCGAGATCGCCGGGCCGGGCTTCGTCAACCTCAGGCTGCGCGGCGGCTTCTGGCAGGGCCATCTCGCCGGCCTGCTCGGCGAGGGCAGGGACTACGGCCGCTCGCGCATCGGACACGGCCGCAAGGTCAATGTCGAATACGTCTCCGCCAACCCGACCGGGCCGATGCATGTCGGCCATTGCCGTGGCGCGGTGGTCGGCGACGCGCTGGCCAACCTGATGGGCTTCGCGGGCTATGACGTCACCAAGGAATACATCATCAACGACGCCGGCGTGCAGATCGACGTGCTCGGCCGCTCCGTCATGCTGCGCTACCGCGAGGCATTAGGCGATGCCATCGGGGAAATCCCGGCCGGCCTTTATCCGGGCGACTATCTGGTGCCGGTCGCGCAGGCGCTGGCCGCCGAATACGGGCGCTCGCTGTTGCAGATGCCCGAGGACGAGGCGCTCGCCATCGTCAAGGATCGCACCATCGACGCCATGATGGCGATGATCAAGGAAGACCTGGCGCTGCTCAACGTCCACCACGACGTGTTCTTTTCCGAGCGCACGCTGCACGCCGACAATGCCAGGAAGATCCGCTCGGCAATCAACGACCTGACGCTCAAGGGGCACATCTACAAGGGCAAGCTGCCGCCGCCCAAGGGAGAGAAGCCGGACGACTGGGAAGACCGCGAGCAGACCCTGTTCCGCTCGACCGCCGTCGGCGACGACCTCGACCGGGCGCTGGTCAAGTCGGACGGCTCCTACACCTATTTCGCCGCGGACGTCGCCTATCTGAAGGACAAGGTGGACCGCGGCTTCGTCGACCTGATCTATGTGCTGGGCGCCGACCATGGCGGCTATGTCAAGCGGCTGGAAGCGCTGGCGCGGGCAGTGGCCGGCGACAAGGTCAAGCTCACCGTGCTGCTTTGCCAACTGGTGAAGCTCTACCGCGACGGCGAACCGGTGCGCATGTCGAAGCGTTCGGGCGACTTCATCACGCTGCGCGAGGTGGTGGAGGAGGTCGGGCGCGACCCGATCCGCTTCATGATGCTCTATCGCAAGAACGACGCGCCGCTCGACTTCGACTTCGCCAAGGTCACCGAGCAGTCGAAGGACAACCCGGTTTTCTACGTGCAGTACGCTTCGGCGCGCTGCCACTCGGTATTCCGGCAGGCCTCGGAGCAGCTGGGCGACAAGTCGTTCGACCGGACGGTCCTGGCCGCGGCGAGCGGGGAACTCTCCGACGAAGGCGAAATCGGGCTTGTCCGCAAGCTTGCCGAATATCCGCGCCTGATCGAGTCCGCCGCGCTTGCGCTGGAGCCACACAGGCTGGCATTCTACCTCTACGATCTGGCCAGCGCCTTCCATGCGCACTGGAACCGGGGCACCGAGAATCCGGACTTACGGTTTGTTAAGGTTAACGACCGACAATTGACGCTTGCCAGGCTGGGTCTGGTGCAGGCTGTTTCGGATGTTTTGACGTCCGGTCTGGCGTTGATCGGGGCGGAAGCGCCCTCCGAAATGCGTTAGAATAGACTAATAAACCTGTCACCTTTTGCCCACATTGCGCTGGTAGTGGCCAACCTTGCGCGGCGTCCATGGCGTCCGACTGTATACGAGTTCGGGAACGAAGATGGCAGACAGAACCCCCCTCAAATTCGCCGACCGCGATACGATTTCCGATAACGATCCTTTTGCGGAACTGACCCGGATCATGGGTTTCGATCCGCGCCAGCCGGTAACCCGGAAGGAAGCGCTGGACCCTGTCATCGGCGACGATTTCGACATCGACCTCGAAAAGGAGTTGATGGGGGAGTTCGGCCTCGACGAGGAAGAGCGCGCGCCGGCGGTGAACGCTGCCCCCGAAGTGGCGGTTTCGCCGGCCGAGCCTGCCATGCATGAAGCGCCTTCACACGACTTTTCCGCGCATGAGCTTGACGAGGCGATCGCCGCCTCCATGCAGGATTTCGGCGTTGCAGAAGACAAGGCGGGGCATTCGCCTGCGCCGGAAGTGGATTTCGACCGCGACTTCGACGATGCCTTGACGCAGACCTTCGAGACGCCGGCCTTCGACAGCCGGACGGACTGGTCGGATCGCCAAGAGAGGGCTGCCGCGGCCGAGGAAGACGTTTTCGCAGACGACGCTGCGCCCGAAATCGAGGCTGCGCCGGCGCGTGATTTCGAAACGCATTTCGACGATGCCATGGCCGAGGTCGATTTGGATTTCGACCTCGACGACGAACTGGCCGAAACCCCAGCCGCCGAACAGGTTGCCGCTCCTCAAATCGCCGTCGAGGCACAGGACGAGGAAGCCGATTTCCTGGCGGATGCGCCGGAGGCGGAGGATCCCTTCGACGACGCGTTCTCGCTGGACCTGAACGAGGTCGAAGCCGCCGCGCCGGCCGTCGAGCCCGTTGCCGCGCCGCAGGAGCGCAGCCTGGAAGACGAACTGAACGCCCTGCTCGGCAACATGGGGGCGAGCATTTCCAAGCCGCAAGACACGCCCTTGCCGCAGGTGCAGGCCGCGGACGAGCGCGCCGCGCCCGCCGTCGATCCGTTCGCGGTCGCCGCCGCGGGCTACAGCACGCCCCAGGCGCCGGCGGTTGATCCGTTCGCCGTCGCGGCCGTGGGCTACAGCGCCCATCAGGCACCGGCCGTCGATCCGTTCGAGGTCGCGGCTGCGGGCTATGGCGCGCATCAGGCTTCGGCCGACGATGCTGCATCGGCGCTCGATGCGCTGGCCGCCGACCTCCTGCAGGACGATGAAGCACAGGCGCGAGCCGGCGACGTGGACATCGACTTCGATCCCGCCGATCTCGATGCCTTCACCAACGATGCCGAGGCCGAGGCCGAGGTGGCTGCGGCGCCGGTTCCGGCGGCGTCGATCTTCTCCCGAACCTGGAACCGCGCGACGCCGGTCCAGCCGGCACAGCCCAATACGGCCGAGGAAGCCCCTGCGGCCCCGGTCGTCGAGGAGCCGGCCGCCGATGCCTATGCCTACCAGCCGGAACCGGCCTACACGGCCGAGACGCAGGAAGCCGTCGAACAGGTCGAGCCGCAGGAAGAGGCGGCCCCCGCCGTCGTCGACGACGGCATTCCCGATGTCGAGACCGTCGATGTGCCGGAACGCGTCGAGGCGCTGGCGGACGATCTCGACCTGCCCGAACTGGTGTTCGAGGAAGACAGGCCGGCTTCGGCCGCTTTCGACGACCTCGATGCCGAGTTCGCGGGCCTGATCAACGAAATCAACGAAGCCGATCTCGCGCCGCCGCCGGCCCAGACCTCGACCTATGACGACGAGCCGTACGAGTCCGGCTTCAGGCAGGCGGCGGAGTGGGACGACACGCCGGCCTATGTCATGCCGGGTGCGGCCGCCGCGACGGCTGCTGCGGCTACCGCCTCCCATGCGGCGGACTTCGATGCCGCGAACGCCGATGCGCGCCCCTTTGCGCCCGCCGAAAGCTTCGATGCCGATCCGCTCGACTACGATCCGCAATTCGACGAAGCGATCGCCATGCCGGAACCCGCCGCGACGGCCGGCGCCGCGCAACCCAGCCGGCGCGGCCTGATCGCCGCCGCGGTCGTCGGGGCGGTGGTCGTGGTTGGCGGCCTCGGCGCCTTCCTGCTGTCGCCGGGCGGCAGCGGCGGCGGCGCTCCGGTGCTGGTCAAGGCCGACGACGCGCCGATCAAGGTCAAGCCGGAAAATCCGGGCGGCACCGTGGTGCCGAACCAGGACAACAAGGTCTACGAGGCCGTGGCGAAGGGCATCCAGCCCACCGCGCCCGAGCAGCAGAAACTGGTCGTCGACGCCCAGCAGCCGGTCAACGTGAACACCGCGGCGCCGCAGAACCGCGTGGTCGACCTGCCGGCCGACGAGGATGCGGGCGATGGAGCCGGCGATGTGGCGGCAGCGGATGCGCCGCGCGCCAAGTCGGAAGACAGGCTCGACCCGAGCACGCAGACGGCAGCGGCGAACGCCGACCAGGAGGATGTCGCGCTGGTCAGCCCGCGCAAGGTCCGCACCATGATCGTGAAGCCGGACGGGACGCTCGCCCCGCGTGAGGACACCACCGCCGTGGCGGCCACCGAGCCGGCCGATCCCGCGCCTCAGCGTGTCAGCACGGCTCCGCTTTCCGGCGACCAGACCGGAACCGTGCCGGCCGCCGCCGATGCGCAGGAGCCGGCGCCGAAGCCCACCGCGAAAGCCGGCAACCAGTCGCCGACGACGCCCAAGACCGTCGCTGCCGCGCCGCAGCGTCCGTCCGACCAGCCCGTCGACGTCGTCGGCGAGGTGAAGCCCGACCAGGTCGCTGCCATCGCCCCGGCCACCGCCGCTTCCGGCGCCTGGGCCATGCAGATCGCCTCGCAGCCGAGCGCGGAGGCCGCCCAGTCCTCCTACAACGACCTCGCCCGCCGCTATGCCGGCGTGCTGGGCGGGAAGCCGGTCAGCATCGTCAAGGCCGAGATCGCCGGCAAGGGCACGTTCTACCGCGTCCGCATCCCGGCCGATTCGCGCAACGACGCCATCAAGCTGTGCGAGAGCTACAAGGCGGCTGGCGGCAATTGCTTCGTGTCGAAGTAACGGCCCGCCCGGGCCCGAGTCCCGAAAAACGATCCGGCGTGGTGAAAACCGCGCCGGATTTTCGTTGTCTCGCCCTGTTTTGGGCGGCGATTCCCTTTATCCGTGCGAGATCGTAGGATGCGCCGATGACCGAATCAAAATCCATGATCCTCGGCTGTGCCGGGAAATCGCTGACCCGCGAGGAAATCAGCTTCTATCGCGGCGAGTGTCCGTGGGGCTTCATCCTGTTTGCGCGCAACGTCAGCGAACCGGAGCAGATCCGCGACCTCGTCGCCTCCATGCGCGACTGTATCGGCCGGCCGGACGCGCCCGTGTTCATCGACCAGGAAGGGGGCAGGGTGCAGCGCCTGCGCCCGCCGTTGGCGCCCGATTATCCCGCCGGCGCGGCCCTCGGCGCCTTGTGGCGCGACGACCACGACGCCGGCGAGCGCGCCGCTTGGCTGCTCGGCCGTCTGCACGCCTTCGACCTTTCGCGCTACGACCTCAGCTCCGACTGCCTGCCGGTGCTCGACGTGCCCATCGAGGGCGCCAGCGACGTGATCGGCGGTCGCGCCTATGGCAAGGAGCCGGAGAGCGTCAGCCGGCTCGGCCGTGCCGCAGCAAGCGGCCTGATGGCGGGCGGCGTGCTGCCGGTGATGAAGCACATTCCCGGCCATGGCCGCGCCTTTGCCGACACCCATTTCGAGTTGCCCACCGTCGACGCCTCGCTGGACACGCTGCGCCGGCACGATTTCGAGCCGTTCCGGCGGCTCGCCGACCTGCCGGCGGCGATGACCGCGCATGTCATTTTCAGCGCTGTCGATCCAAAAAATCCCGCGACCACCTCCGGCCGGGTCATCGAGGAGGTCATCCGCCGCGAGATCGGCTTCGACGGACTGTTGATCAGCGACGACACCTCGATGAAGGCACTTTCTGGGGATTTCCCGACAAAGGCGGCCTCCATCCTTGCGGCGGGCTGCGATCTGGTCCTTCACTGCAACGGTGTTTTCGAGGAAATGGCGGGCATCGCCTCGCGCACGAAAGGGCTTGAAGGCAAGGCGCTGAAGCGCGCCGAGCGGGCAATGGCCGTCATCGGCAAGCGCGACGAGGCAAAGGAAACCGACATCCGCGAGGAATTCGCCACCTATTTCGAGGCGGTGGTCTGAACGGACGGGAAGGAAACAGGACAGCGTTGGCGCAGGCAGGGTCGAAAAAACCTGAAAAAGCCACTCCGATGGATGCCATCTGGACGGAGGGCGAGGATTCGCGCCTGAGCAGCGATCCCTCGCTGGTCGTCGATGTCGCCGGTTTCGAAGGTCCGCTCGACCTTTTGCTGCACCTGGCCCGCACCCAGAAGGTGGACCTGGCGCGCATTTCCGTGCTGGCGCTGGCCGAGCAGTATCTCGCCTTCATCGACAAGGTCCGGGTGTTGCGGCTGGAACTGGCGGCGGACTATCTGGTGATGGCGGCCTGGCTTGCCTTCCTCAAGTCGAAGCTTCTCATTCCCAAGCAGCCGGGCGACGAGGGCGAGAGCGGCGAGGAACTGGCGGCGGTGCTGCAGTTCCGGCTCAAGCGGCTGGAGGCGATGCGCGATGCCGCCGCGCGGCTGGTCAACCGCAACCGGCTCGGCCGCGACGTGTTTGCGCGCGGCATGCCCGAGATGGTCATCGTCGAGAAGCGCAACGCCTTCACCGCCTCGCTCTACGACCTTCTGACCGCCTACGCCATCCAGCGCCAGAAACAGGCGATCACGGAAGTGAAGATCGCCAAGCGCGGTGTCTGGTCGCTGGCGCAGGCGCGCGAAATCCTGTCGCGCATGATCGGGTCGCTCAGCGACTGGACCGCGCTCGACCGCTACCTGATCGCGTATCTGCCGACCCCGCAGGAACGCCGTACCGCGACCGCCAGCTCGTTCGCGGCGTCGCTGGAACTGGTGCGCGAGGGAAAACTCGAAGTGCGGCAGGAGGAGGCGTTCGCGCCGATTTACCTGCGCGGCCGGCAGCGCCCGGCGGCAGGCCCAGCGGCGGGAGAGGGGGCAGGATGAGCGAAAGCCCGGGTGCATCCGTCATTCCGTTCAAGCTGGGCAACCAAGGCGAGGACAGTGCCGCGCCCGGCGAGAATCCCGCCGGGCGGCTGCATCTGGCCGAGGCCGTGCGCATGGTCGAGGCGATCGTTTTCGCCAGTGCCGCGCCGGTCAGCGAAAAGCAGCTTGCCGAGCGCCTGCCCGAGGGCGTCGACATCGCCGCCGCCATGGCCGAACTGCGCCGGCTCTACGAGCGGCGCGGCGTCAACCTGGTCAAGGTCGGCTACGGCTGGGCGTTCCGCACCGCCGGCGATCTCGCCTTTTTGATGAGCCGCGACACCGTGCAGCACCGGAAGCTGTCGCGCGCGGCGCTGGAGGTGCTGGCCATCGTCGCCTACCACCAGCCGGTGACGCGCGCCGAGATCGAGGAGATTCGCGGCGTCGAGACCTCCAAGGGGACGCTCGACACGCTCCTGGAGACGGAATGGGTGAGGATGCGCGGCCGCCGCAAGACGCCGGGCCGCCCCGTTACCTACGGCACGACGGATGCTTTCCTCGATCATTTCGGGCTGGAGGAAATCCGCGACCTGCCCGGGATCGAGGAATTGAAGGGCGCCGGTCTGCTTTCCGGCCGCATGCCGGCCAACTTCTCGGTGCCGCTGCCGCCGGCCGACCTGGACGAACTCCAGGAGGACGAGGAAGAGCTGACCGACATCGATCTCGAGGAGCTGGGGCTGCTGACCCCGCGTGTCACGCAGGATTGACGGTCTTTTTTACGGGCGCGCGCCTTGTCGCGCCCCATCGGCGACGAAAGCGCGTGACATGCGCGTTCCTTCCGCTAAGAGTGTCGCGGTTCTGTTTGAAACCGAACACGAAAACACATAGATCACCTCTAGGGAAACATTCGAGAGAGAGTAGCAATGGGTTCGTTTTCGATTTGGCACTGGATGATCGTGCTCGTGATCGTGCTGCTAGTGTTCGGCCGCGGCAAGATTCCGGAGCTGATGGGCGACATGGCCAAGGGCATCAAGAGCTTCAAGAAGGGCATGGCCGACGACGACGTGGTCGACGACAAGCGCACGGTGGAGCATCGGGCCGACGAGACCGTCAACGATGCCAAGGAAAAGGTCGGCAAGAGCTGAGCCTTTGAACGGCGTTTAGCCGGATTGCTCGTCGGAATGACCGCCCATGTTTGAAGTCGGCTGGACCGAGATGCTGGTGATCGCGATCGTCATGATCGTGGTCGTTGGTCCCAAGGATTTGCCCAATATGCTGCGCACCTTCGGCCGCACGGTGGCCAAGCTGCGTTCCATGGCGGGCGACTTCCAGAAGCAGTTCAACGATGCGCTGAAGGAAGCCGAGCTCGAGGACGTCAAGAAATCGGTCGACGCGCTGCGCGGGCTCAATCCGGCCGCCGAAATCAAGAAGCAGCTCAATCCGTTCGAGCAGGCCGCCGCCGACGTGCGTTCCGGCCTCGACAACGCGATGAAGCCGAAACCGGCCGCCGATGCCACCTCTGCACCGGAGGAAAAGCCGGCGGAGACGCTCAAGGCGGACGGCGCGGCCGAGGCGTCGGCCCCCGCCGCGGCGGATGACAAGGCGCCGTTCCCGGCCATGACCGATTCTTCGGTGGTGGCCGCGTCGGCGGCGACCCCGGAACCAGCCAAAGCGGCTGAGCCGAAGAAGCGTGCCGCGTCGAAGCCGAAGGAGCCCGCGGCCGCAAGGCCTGCGCCGGCGAAAGCGGCGCCCGTAAAGAAGGCTCCGGCAGAGGCGAAGGCGGCCAAGGCGGAAACGCCGGCCTCGCAGAAGGCGCCCCGCGCGCCGCGTAAAAAGACGGCAGGAGCCGCCAAGTGAGCGTCGACGAACAGGACGAGATCGACAAGTCTTCGGCTCCGCTGATCGAGCATCTCATTGAATTGCGGCGCCGGCTGATCTGGTCGATCGGCGGGTTCTTCGTCGCCTTCCTCGTCTGCTTCTTCTTCGCCAAGAACCTGTTCAACCTGCTCGTCATCCCGTTCAAATGGGCGACGCAATGGGCAGGGATGGACCCGCACAAGGTCGAACTGATCTACACGGCGCCGCAGGAATTCTTCTTCACGCAGATCAAGCTCGCCGCTTTCGGCGGCATGGTCATCGCCTTTCCCCTGATCGCCACCCAGATCTACAAGTTCATCGCGCCGGGCCTCTACCGCAACGAGCGCCACGCCTTCCTGCCGTTCCTGATCGCCGCGCCGATCCTGTTCCTGATGGGCGCCGCGCTGGTCTATTTCTTCTTCACCCCGATGGTGATGTGGTTCTTCCTGTCCATGCAGCAGGTCGGCGGCGGCAACGACGTGCAGATTTCGCTGCTGCCGAAGGTGTCGGAATATCTCAGCCTCATCATGACGCTGATTTTCTCCTTCGGCCTGGTCTTCCAGTTGCCGGTGGTCACCAGCCTGATGACGCGCGTCGGCATGCTGTCGTCGCAGGCGCTGGCGGAAAAGCGCAAATGGGCGATCGTCATCGCCTTCGTCGTCGCCGCGGTGCTGACGCCGCCCGACCCGATGAGCCAGATCGGCCTCGCGCTGCCGACCATCCTGCTCTACGAGGTGTCCATCTGGACCGCGCGGATGATCGAGCGCAGCCGCGACAAGGAACGCCTTGCCGAGGAAGCCAGGGAAGCGTCCGCAAAGACGGCGGAAGCGGCTCCCGAGGACCCGACGCCGTCGGCCTAGTTCTCCGTCCTTGAAGCCTCTTTGGCCTGTCGTCCCGGATGACCGGCCCTTGCATGATTTACCGATGCGGTTTACCCCGTCTGCGCCACGAATAACGGTGTGAACATGCTCGATATCAAATGGATTCGCGACAACCCTGCTGCCCTCGTCGAAGCGCTCGAACGGCGCTCGTGGTCGAGCGGCGAGGCGCGTTCGACCGTCGACGACCTGATCGCGAAGGACGAGGCGCGGCGTGAGCACCTGACCGCGCTTCAGGCCAGCCAGGAGCGCCGCAACGCCGCCTCCAAGGAGATCGGCAACGCCATGCGTAACAGCGATGCCGCCCTTGCCGAGAAGCTGAAGGCCGAGGTCGGCGAGATCAAGGAATTCATCCAGAACGGCGAGGCGCGCGAGCGCGAACTCGACAAGGCGCTGAACGACGCGCTGGCGGTGCTGCCCAACGTGCCGCTGGCCGACGTGCCGTTCGGCAAGGACGAGCACGACAATGTCGAGATCCGCCGTTTCGGCGACGAGTTGATCGCCAGGCGCCAGCCGCGCATGGGCAACAAGCCGAAGGAGCATTTCGAGATCGGCGAAGCTCTGGGCCTGATGGATTTCGAGCGCGCCGCCCGGCTGTCCGGCTCGCGCTTCACCGTGCTCAAGGGGCAGCTGGCGCGCCTGGAGCGGGCGCTCGGCCAGTTCATGCTCGACCTGCACACCAGCGAGCACGGCTATACGGAAATGCAGGTGCCGCTGCTGGTGCGTGACGACGCGCTTTTCGGCACCGGCCAGTTGCCGAAATTCGAGGAAGACCTGTTCTTTACGCCCCATGGCGACGGCCGGCTCGGCCTCATCCCGACGGCGGAAGTGCCGATGACCAACATGGCGCGCGAGGAAATCACGCCGGCCGAAAAGCTGCCGCTGCGCATGACCGCGCTCACCCCCTGTTTCCGCTCGGAAGCAGGATCGGCCGGGCGCGATACGCGCGGCATGTTGCGCCAGCACCAGTTCTACAAGGTCGAACTGGTGTCGGTCACCGACGCCGAGAGCTCGATTGCCGAGCATGAGCGCATGACCGAATGCGCGGAAGCGGTGCTGAAGAAGCTCGAATTGCCATTCCGAACCGTGGTGCTGTGCACCGGCGACATGGGATTCGGCGCAAGGAAGACCTACGACATCGAGGTGTGGCTGCCCGGCCAGAACGCTTACCGCGAGATTTCGTCCTGCTCGGTGTGCGGCGATTTCCAGGCGCGGCGCATGGATGCCCGCTACAAGGTCAAGGACGAGAAGGCCACGCGCTTCGTCCACACGCTGAACGGTTCGGGCACGGCGGTCGGCCGCGCCCTGATCGCGGTCATGGAAAATTACCAGGAAGAAGACGGCAGCGTAACCATTCCTGAAGCGCTCAGGCCTTACATGGGCGGCCTGGAAAGGATCGCGGCAAGCTGATGCGCATTCTTCTGACCAATGACGACGGCATTCATGCCGAGGGCCTCGTGGTGCTGGAACGCATCGCGCGCACGCTGTCGGACGACGTCTGGGTGGTGGCGCCGGAGACGGACCAGTCCGGCTACGCGCATTCGCTGTCGATTTCGGAGCCGCTGCGCCTGCGCAAGGTCGCGGAGAAGAAGTTCGCCGTGCGCGGCACGCCGACCGATTGCGTCATCATGGGCGTCAAGCACGTCCTGCCCGGTGCTCCCGACCTGATCCTGTCGGGCGTCAACTCGGGCGCCAATGTCGCCGATGACGTCACCTATTCCGGCACGGTGGCCGGCGCCATGGAAGGCGCGCTGCTCGGCATCCGCTCGATCGCGCTGAGCCAGGCCTATCGCTACGAAGGCGACGACCGCTTCGTCCCCTACGAGACGACCGAGTCGCTGGCGCCCGAACTGATGAAGAAGCTGGTCGCCATGCCGCTGCCGCAGGGCGTTCTGCTCAACGTCAACTTTCCCAACTGTCCGCCGGGCGAGGTCGCCGGAACGGTGGTCGCCACGCAGGGCAAGATGGCGCACGCGCTGTGGATCGACCAGCGCCGTGACGGGCGCGGCTTCCCCTATTACTGGCTCTGCTTCGGCCGCGATATCGGCGAGGCGAGGGCGGGAACCGACATGCATGCCCTGGGCAACCGGCTGGTCGCGGTGACGCCGCTGCATCTCGACCTGACCGCGCACGAGGTTCGCGACCAGTTGGCCAAGGCGCTTGCATGATCGAGGTGGCCGCATGACGCTCGCAACGGACGAACGTGAAGGTTTTGCGGCTTTCCTGCTCAGGCTGCGCGGCAAGGGAACGGCCCCCAAGGCGCTGATCGCAGCTTTCGAGGCGACGCCGCGCGCCGGTTTCGTCGCCGGTCATTTCCATCCGATGGCCTGGTCCGAGCGGACCATGCCGATCGAATGCGGCGAGGCGATCGAAGGGGCGGACCTGCAGGCCGCCGTCATCGCAGCCCTTGCCATCGAGCCGGGAAACCGCGTGCTCGAGATCGGTACCGGCTCGGGCTACACGGCGGCGGTGATGGCGCGGCTGGCCGGCCGGGTCGTCACCATCGACCGCTACAGGACGCTGGCCGAGCAGGCCAAGCAGCGCTTCGACGCGCTCGGCATCACCAACGCCATCGCGCGCCAGGCCGACGGGTCGAACGGGCTGCCGGGCGAGGGGCCTTTCGACCGGATCGTCGCGTGGGTGGCCTTCGAGAGCCTGCCGCGTTTCCTGCTCGACCAGTTGTCGAGCGGCGGCATCGTCATCGCCCCGATCGGGCCTGAAGAGAGCGAGCAGGTGCTCGCCAAGCTGACGAAAGTCGGCAGCCGTTTCGAGCGCGAGGATATCGGCATGGTGCGCCTGCAGCCCGTCCTGCCGGGCACTGCCGCCGTCCTCTGAAAACGCGTTTGCGCCGTCCTTTAATAAAATTCGTCTCGGATTCGAGCGATTTAACGCACCGGTAACATTAACGCGCTTTAATCCTCCCCAGTCGGTAGCGGGTATCTGTGG
Organism: Aquamicrobium soli; assembly: GCF_042646345.1. NCBI lineage: Bacteria > Pseudomonadati > Pseudomonadota > Alphaproteobacteria > Hyphomicrobiales > Phyllobacteriaceae > Aquamicrobium > Aquamicrobium soli. The sequence goes on from NZ_JBHRTK010000035.1 coordinate 73,615, forward strand.
GTTATTGCGATGCAACTCAGTATTTTGAAGGCAAACAGACGCAATCTGGCGCGCGGTTGCGCCGTTCTGATCGTCGCGGGCCTCGCCGCCGGATGCAGTTCCCAGGCTTCCCGTTTCGGGGACGCGCTCGATGGCATCTCGACATCGTCGACGGCGAACCAGCGTTCGATCATCGGCCAACAGGATACCGCGCAGCCCTATCCGGGCGACAGTGTCGACACCGCTCCCGTCGCCGTCAGCCAGGCTTCGCCGGTGTCGCGCTCCAGCCTGCCGCCGCCGGCTTCGCCGCAGTCCGCGGCACCGGTCGCACAGGCTCCCGCTCCTGTCACCACGCAGCCGATCCGCACAGCGGCGGTCCAGCCGGCGCCCAGCCTCGACCGCACGACGACCGGCACCGTCCAGAAGCCCTTCCAGTCCGCCGAGGCGCAGGCGCCGAAGCTGACCGACAGCCAGCCGCGCCGGCAGGCGACCGAGATCGTCGTGGAAAGCGGCCAGACCATTTCCGGGCTTTCGCGCCGCTACGGCGTGCCGGCCGACGTGCTCATGAAGGTCAACGGCCTCAGCGAAACCAATGGCCTCAAAGCCGGCAGCAAGATCGTCATCCCGGCCTATGGCTACTCGGTGAAGGGCGGGGCCGCCATTGCCGAAAATACGCCGTCCGGCGCCAAGCCGGCGCCTGCCAAGGTTGCCGCGCTGCCGCAGCAACCGGCTGAAAAGCCCAAGCCGCAGCAGACCGCGGCGGTCGCGAACGACCCGTTCATCGTGTCGAAAGGGGAGGCGGCGAAGGCCAAGACGGCTGCTCCGGGCACCTATACGGTGCAGTCGGGCGACACGCTTTCGGCGATTTCCCGCAAGACCGGCATCGGCATCGCCGCGCTGAAGCAGGCCAACGGCATAAGCGACGGCGCGCTGAAGATCGGCCAGACGCTGACCATTCCCTCGGGCAGCGGATCGCCGGCCGTGACGGTCGCCGCCGCCAAGCCCGCGCCCGCCACCAAGGTAAGCGTCGATCCGGTCAAGACGGCATCGACCCCGCCGGCCGAAAAGGCGACGCCGAGCGCGACCCTGACGGCCTATGCGCCGCCGAAGAAGGACCAGAACCTGGCGGTGGACGAGGACGCGGTTGCGCCGAGCGCTACCGGTATCGGCAAGATGCGCTGGCCGGTTCGGGGCCGGGTGATCTCCGGTTTCGGCAGCGGCAAGGACGGCGACGGCATCGACATCTCTGTTCCCGAGGGCACGCCGGTGAAGGCGGCCGAGAACGGCGTCGTCATCTATGCCGGCAACGGCCTCAAGGAGTTCGGCAATACGGTGCTGGTGCGCCACGAGGATGGGCTGGTCACCGTCTACGGCCATGCCAGCTCGCTTCAGGTGACGCGTGGCCAGAAGGTCAAGCGCGGCCAGGAAATCGCCCTGTCCGGCATGAGCGGCACCACCGATTCGCCGAAGCTGCACTTCGAGGTGCGCAAGAACTCGGCCCCGGTCGACCCCAAGGGCTATCTGGAATAACGCCAAGCCGGTTGCGGGTCGCCTGACCTCCAGTCCGGCCCGCTGGCCCAGCCCGTCCCTGATGGGGCGGGCTGTTTTACTGGGCGAGCGGTTTGCCCAGCCTTCCCGCCAGATCCTGCGTGAACTGCCAGGCGACGCGGCCCGAGCGGCTGCCGCGCGTGGTCGCCCATTCCAGTGCCTGCGCGCGCAGCGTCTCGGCATCGATGCTCAGGCCGTAATGGCGCACATAGCCGTCCACCATGGCCAGGTAGTCGTCCTGCGAGCATTTGTGGAAGCCGAGCCACAGGCCGAAACGGTCCGACAGCGAGACTTTCTCTTCGATCGCCTCGCTGGGGTTGATGGCGGTGGAGCGCTCGTTGTCGATCATGTCGCGGGGCAGGAGATGCCGGCGATTCGACGTGGCGTAGAAGATGACGTTGTGCGGCCGTCCTTCGACGCCGCCTTCCAGCGCCGCCTTCAGCGACTTGTAGGACGTGTCGTCATGGTCGAAGGAAAGGTCGTCGCAAAACAGGATGATGCGATAGGGCGAGCCTTTCAGCAGGCCCATCAGCTTCGGCAGCGTGTCGATGTCCTCGCGATGGATCTCGATGAGCTTGAGCTTCTGGTCGCGCGTGGCGTTGATCTCGGCATGCGCCGCCTTGACCAGCGAGGACTTGCCCATGCCGCGCGCGCCCCACAGAAGCACGTTGTTGGCGGCAAAGCCGTTGGCGAAACGCTCGGTGTTGTCGACCAGGATGTCGCGAACATGGTCGACGCCCTTGATCAGGCCGATGTCGACGCGATTGACGTTCTTCACCGCCTCCAGATAGCCGGGGTCGGCCTGCCAGACGAAGCAATCGGCCGAGGAGAGGTCGGTTTGCGGCACCGGCGCCGGCGCCAGGCGCGTGACCGCCTCGATCAGCCGGTCCAGTTTTTCGTTGAGGGCGGTAAGGGCATTGTCGGTCATTGCGTCGCTCTGTTGCGTTTCGCGCCGGCAGGGGCGCCGGAGTTTCCAGAACCGTACCGTACGTTACGGTTCTGGAATTGACAAGAGTGGTAAGGGAGTAAGGGAGTAAGGGAGTAAGGGAGTAAGGGAGTAGGGGACAGGAGAGAAGGAACAGGGAGAACAAGTTTCTGTTGTGGCAGGCTGCTGCGCTGTAACCTACTGCCCTACTGCCTTGCTCCCTTATTCCCCTCGTCCCCCGTATTCCGCCCGGAAAAGCTGCGGATTCGGCTGCCGGCGCAGTTGCATTGGTGGCTTTAGCGACTATATTCCGGCCACTTCCTGGGCCGCTTTGCGGCCCTTCTTCTAAAATCAGGAGTTCCTCGATGTTCGTCACCCCGGCATACGCCCAAGGCATCGGCGGCGCCTCTCCCGACATGTTCGTCAGCATTTTGCCGTTTGTGCTGATTTTCGTGATCATGTATTTTCTGATCATCCGCCCTCAGCGCACGCAGCTCAAGAAGCGCGGCGAGATGCTGGCGGCGATCCGCCGTGGCGATACGGTGGTTACCGGCGGCGGCTTTGTCGGCAAGGTGACCAAGGTCATCGACGACAACGAACTCGAGGTCGATCTTGGCGGCGGCAACAAGGTGACGGCGCTTCGCTCGACCATCGCCGACGTTCGCGTCAAGGGCGAGCCGGTGGCGAACCAGAACGCCAAGAAATAACAACCGCAAGGTTGGCGGGCCGCGTTGCACGCCTGAACGGGCCATAAAGCCATGATGTATTATTCGCGTTGGAAGACGATCGGTATCTGGGCAATCGTGCTGCTCGGCCTGCTGTTTGCCGCTCCGAACCTGTTTTCCTCGTCTTTCCTGGACAAGCTGCCGAACTGGCTGCCCAAGAAGCAGATGACACTCGGCCTCGACCTGCAGGGCGGCTCCCACATCCTGCTCAAGATCGACACCAACGATCTGATAAAGGAGAGGCTGGATAGCGCGCGCGACGAGATCCGCACCGGGCTGCGCGACGCCAAGATCGGCTACACCGGCCTGTCCGGCTCCGGCAAGTATGTGCAGGTGCGCATCCGCGACGACAGCCAGGTCGAGGCGGCCAAGACGGCGCTGAAATCGCTGACGGCCCCCGTGGCGTCCTCGCTTCTCGGCGGCGGCGCCATTTCCGAACTGGAGTTGACGGAGCCCGAGCCCGGCCTGCTGCGCTATACCGTTACCGACGCCGGTATCACTTACCGGCTTTCTTCGGCCGTGTCGCAGTCCATCGAGGTCATCGGCCGCCGCGTCAACGAGCTTGGCACCACCGAGCCGATCGTCCAGCGCCAGGGCGCGGACCGCATCCTGGTCCAGGTGCCGGGCCTGCAGGACCCGCAACGCCTGAAGGACATCCTGGGCCAGACCGCGAAGCTGACCTTCCAGATGGTCGACCAGTCGATGCCGGTGCAGGACGCCATCAACGGCCGTCCGCCGGCCGGCGATACGATCATGTATTCGAACGACAACCCGCCGGTTCCGTACCTCATCGAAAACCGGGTCATCGTTTCGGGTGAAAACCTCGTCGATGCGCAGTCCACCTTCGACCAGCGCACCAACGAGCCCGTCGTGTCGTTCCGTTTCGATTCCAAGGGCGCCGCCCGTTTCGGGCAGGCGACCCAGCAGAATGTCGGCCGGCCGTTCGCCATCATCCTCGACAACCACGTGATTTCCGCGCCGCGCATCAACGAGCCGATCCTCGGCGGCAGCGGGCAGATTTCCGGCAATTTCACCGCGCAAAGCGCCAACGACCTCGCCGTCCTGCTGCGCTCCGGCGCGCTGCCGGCCACCCTGACGGTGATCGAGGAACGCACGGTCGGCCCAGGCCTCGGCCAGGATTCGATCCGCGCCGGCAAGATGTCGGCCCTGATCGGCTCGATCCTCGTCGTCGTTTTCATGGTGGCGGCTTATGGCCGGCTCGGCTGGATCGCCAACCTGGCGCTGGTGGCCAACCTCGGCCTGATCGTCGCCACGCTGTCGCTGGTCGGCGCGACGCTGACCCTGCCGGGCATCGCCGGTATCGTGCTGACCGTCGGCATGGCGGTCGACTCCAACGTGCTGATCTACGAACGTATCCGAGAGGAGCGACGGGAGGGCAGATCGGTCGTCCAGTCGATCGACCTCGGCTTCCAGCGCGCGCTGGCCACGATCCTCGATTCCAACATCACCACGCTGATCGCCGCCGTCGTCCTGTTCTTCCTCGGCTCCGGTCCGGTGCGTGGCTTTGCCGTTACGCTGGCCATCGGCATCATCACCACCGTGTTCACGGCCTTCACGCTGACGCGCTGGCTGACCTCGGCGTGGCTGCGCTACATGCGCCCCAAGGAAATCCCGAAAGGGTATGTCCGCCTGGTGCCGGAAATCACGCATATCCGCTTCATGCAGGTCCGCCTGCAGGTGTTCGTGCTGTCGCTGTGCCTGTGCGTGGCCTCGGTCGGCCTGCTGTTCACCCACGGGCTGAATTTCGGCATCGACTTTACCGGCGGCACCTTGATGGAGGTCCGGGCCAAGACCGGCAACGCCGACCCCGGAGATATCCGTTCGCGGCTGTCGGGGGTAGGCATTCCCGAGATCCAGGTGCAGACCTTCGGCACGGAGTCCGACGCGCTGATCCGCATCGGCGTCACCAGTGCCGACGAAGGCGGCAACGCGCTGGTCGAGAAGGCGCAGCAGTCGCTGAACTCGAACTATGATATCCGCCGCACCGAGCTTGTCGGCCCGACCGTTTCCAGCGAGCTAGCCTGGGCGGCGATCATCGGCGTGCTAGCCGCCATGGGCGGTATCCTGATCTATGTCTGGATACGGTTCGAGTGGCAGTTCGCCATCGGCGCGATCGTGGCGACCACGAACGACATCATCCTGACCTTGGGCTTCCTGTCCGTGACAGGGTTGCAATTCGACCTGACCACGGTCGCGGCGATCCTGACCATCGTCGGCTACTCGCTCAACGACACCGTCGTCATCTACGACCGGGTTCGCGAGAATTTGCGCAAGTTCAAGCGGATGCCGCTCGGCCAGCTGCTCGACCTCTCGGACAACGAGATGCTGGCGCGCACCACGATGACCTCGATCACCACCTTCCTCGCGCTGCTCGCCCTGTTCCTGCTGGGCGGTGAGGTGATCCGCTCCTTCGTCGCCTCGATGCTGTTCGGCGTCTTCATCGGCACGTTCTCCTCGATCTTCATCGCGGCGCCGATCCTGATCCTGTTCCATCTGCGCGATACGCCCAAACAGGTGGAGGGGGCTTCGGCACAGCAACTGCCGGCCAAGTAAATGGCCGGCATCATCATTCGCGAGGCGTTCTTTCCAGGCCGGGCGCCGATCGAGGCTTACGGTAACGGCGGCTTCCGCTTTGCCGACATGTCGCATCGCGGCTCGCTGCTTTGTTTACCGTCCGGCATCCATGGCTGGGAGCCTGCGGATGCGAACGCCTTGGCCGAAAGCGATTTCGAACGGGTTTTCGCCGAGGCCGGCGCGGTAGAACTGCTGCTTGTCGGCTGCGGCCCGGATTTGCGCCGCCTTCCGCCGGCTCTAACCGGCTCGCTGAAAGCGGCCGGAATCGCCTGCGAGTCCATGTCGACCGGGGCGGCGGTCAGGACCTACAACGTGCTCCTGGCCGAAGAACGCGCCGTGGCGGCGGCGCTGATCGCCGTCGATTGAGGTGAAGGACGCCGCCGACATCGTCGCGAACACGGTGCGCGCCGCCGACCGCGACCGCTACCTCGCCACGCTTTACGCGCCGCAGGACAAGCGCGACGCCCTGTTTGCGCTTTATGCCTTCAATGCCGAGATCGCCGGCGTGCGCGACCGCATCCACGAACCGCTGCCGGGCGAGGTCAGGCTGCAATGGTGGCGCGACCTGCTGGCCGGCAGCGACCCCGCCGGTGCCGCCGGCCATCCGCTTGCCGAAGCACTGACGCGGGCGATCACCGACCACGACCTGCCGAGGCAGGCCTTCGACAACTACCTCGAAGCCCGCATCTTCGACCTTTACGACGACCCGATGCCCTCGCGCACCGACCTCGAGGGCTATTGCGGCGAGACCGCCTCGGCGCTGATCCAGCTTGCCGCGATGGTGCTGGACCGCGACGCCGCCCCCGGCTTCGCCGAACTGGCGGGAAGGGCGGGCTGCGCGCAGGCGATGGCCGGCCTGCTGCTGTTGTTGCCGCTGCACCGCGCGCGCGGCCAGTGCTTCGTCCCGGCCGAGATACTGGCGGCGGTCGGTTCGTCCCGGGAAGAATTTCTTGCCGGCAGCGGCGGGCAGGGGGCGGGCAATGTGGTTGCCGCCATGGTCGCGCTGGCACGCGAGCATATGGCGGCTTTTGCGGCCTGCGCGGCCGACCTTCCGCCGGCGCTGCGGCCGGCCTTCCTGCCGCTGGCGCTGACCGGGACCTATCTCGACAAGGCGGAAGCCGAGGGCGCGGCCTTGCTCGAGAAAACGCCGCGCCTCTCGAACCTGCGCCGCCACTGGCTGCTGTTCCGCCACGCCACGCAAGGATGGCCGAGAAACGGCTGACGCTCTTCGCGGTTTGCGGGTCCTATACCCCCGCCCCTGACCCCTCGCCACAAGGGGGTAGTGTTTACATCAGACTTAGTTTGGATTCTTCTTGGGCTGTTTGTTTGATTTGCCGAGGAGAA
>NZ_JBHRTK010000036.1:0-10663 GCF_042646345.1 Aquamicrobium soli
ACATAACCCTCGCCCTGTTCTTCAACAGACACCTCATCACGAGTCCAATGTAAACACTGCCCCCTTGTGGGGAGGGGGACTTGGCTCAGCGCTTTAAGCTTCCCCTCCCCCTTGTGGGAGGGGTTAGGGGGTGGCGGTGCGCGCGAGAATTCTTTCCTGGATCTTGCTTTACCCGGCGGCGAAAACCTTCTCGCCGTCGATCCAGACTCCGTTGACGCCAAGGTCGCGGTCAAGGCTGACGACGTTGGCGGCCATTCCCTTGGCCAGCCGGCCGAGCCGGTGCGCCTGGCCGATCGCTGCGGCCGGGTAAGTGGACGCCATGCGCAGCGCCTCGCCGAGATCGAGGCCGATCCGGCGATGGACGAAGCGCACCGCCGAAATCATGTCGAGATCAGCGCCAGCCAGCGTGCCGTCATCGAGCGTCAGCCGCCCGTCACGGCGGTGGACGGTGCGCCCGTTCAGCGTGAACGAGGTCATGTCGGTGCCGATCGTGGCCATCGCATCGGTCACCAGGAAAATCCGCGCCGGGCCCTGCTTGGCGCGCAGCGCGATGCCCATCACCGCCGGATGGACGTGAATGCCGTCGGCGATCAGCCCGGCAAACAGCCCGCCGCTGTCGATCGCCGCACCCGCCAGGCCGGGCGCGCGGTTGCCGACCTGGCTCATGGCGTTGAACAGATGGGTGACGACGGTCGCCCCGGCATCCGCGTGGGCTCCGGCCGTTGCATAATCGGTGTCGGAATGGCCGAGGCTGACCACGAGGCCGGCCCGGGCGAGCGTGGAAACGCGCTGCCGGGTGACAGATTCCGGGGCGACCGTGGTCAACAGCGCCGGCATGTCGGCGCGCGCGGCGATCAGGGCGGCCTCGTCGGCATCGGTCATCGGCCGGATCAGCTTCGGATCGTGCGCGCCCTTGCGCGCCAGCGACAGATGCGGCCCCTCCAGATGCAGGCCGAGGAAGCCCGGTACCTTTTTCCGCGCGGCCTCGGCTCCAGCAGTAAGCGCCGCCGCCGTGATTTCGGGCGTGTCCGTGATCAGCGTCGGCAGCAGCGCGGTGGTGCCGAAGGGCGCATGCGCCCGGCAGATCGTCTCGATCGTCGCCACGTCCGGATGATCGTTGAGCATGACGCCGCCGCCGCCATTGACCTGCAGGTCGATGAAGCCGGGCGCAAGAATGCCATCGCCGGCATCGACGCTTTCCGCGCCGGACGGGACCGCGTTCGCAGGCATGATGCCTTCGACCAGGCCGTCGCGCACAAGCAGCGCCGAATCGTCATGCCACGCGTCGCCGTCGAAGATGCGCGCGCCGCCGAGGGCAAGCACGGCGCTCATCGGGTTTCCGTGACCTTGTTGAGGAAAGGCGGCGTATCGGGGTCGAGGCCGCGGCTTCGGGCATAGGCCTCGACGAAGGCGTAGAACGACACGATGAGCGGCAGCGGGTCGGTGAGCGGGTGCCCGGTCGCCACGAACGGCAGGGCCTGCGCCTTGCCGGCCGCATCGGCAGTGACGAAGGCCGAGGCGCCCTTGGCGGCAAGCCCGTCCGCGGCCGCCACGACGGAGGCTTCTGCGGCGTCGCGCGCGGCAAGCGCCAGCACCGGGAAGCCGGGGCCGACCAGCGCCATCGGCCCGTGGATGACCTCGGCGGCGCTGTAGGCCTCTGCGTGCAGGCGGCAGACTTCCTTGAACTTCAGCGCCGCTTCGTTGGCGATGGCCTGCGAGGGGCCGCGACCGAGCACGAAAAGCGACGGAGCCTCGGGCAAGGTTTCAGCGAACGGCGACCAGTCGCAGTGGATGGCCTTTTCCAGTTGCCCGGGCAAGTTCGCCAGCGCCTGCAGAAGTGCGGCATCGCCGGTGCAGTGCGCCATCAGGGCAAGGCCGGCCACCGCCGAATTGACGAACGACTTGGTCGCCGCCACGCTGCGTTCCGGCCCGGCCTGGATGTCGATGGCATAGTCCGAGGCCTGCGCCAGCGGCGAGGACGCCGTGTTGGTGAGCGCGATCGTCAACGCCCCGCCGGCACGGGCGGTCTCGGTCAGCGCGACGATGTCCGGGCTCTTGCCCGACTGCGAGATCGCAAGGCAGGCCGCGCCGCCAAGCTTGAGATCGGTGCCGTAGATGGAAGCGACCGACGGGCCGACCGAGGCGACGGCGAGGCCCGCCGTCAGTTCGACGGCGTATTTCATGAAGGTTGCCGCATGGTCGGAGGAACCGCGCGCCACGGTGACGACGAAGCGCGGGTCGCGTTCGCGGATGCCGCGGCCCGCCTCGCCCAGCGCTGCCGTGGAGCGATCGAGCAGGCGCGCGACCGCCTCCGGGATTTCCTCGATCTCGCGACGCATGTGGGTGGCGGATGCGCTCAAGGCCTGTCTCCAATGTTGCCCGGCTCCGACAATCTCAACTCGGCGACGAAGTCATAGGCGTCGCCACGGTAGATCGAGCGGGTGAACTCGATGACCTTGCCGCTGGCAAGGTAGGAAATGCGTTCGATGTGGAGGCCGGCCACGCCGGGCGCCACTTCGAGCAGGCGGGAATCCTCCTCGCCGAGATTGGCCGCCGAAATGCGCTGCACGGCCCGCACCGGCCGGTTGCCGCCGGTCTGCAGTGTAGCATAAAGCGAGGCCGCGACGGCAGCGGGATCCGGCAGGACGCGCGCCGAAAGGGCGGCGCGTTCGATCGCCAGCGGCGTGTCGTTGGCGATGCGCAGGCGCGCCACCCGCGCCACCAGCTCGTTCGACGACAGGCCGAGCACCATCATCTCTTCCGGCGAGGGCGCATAAAGCCCGCGGTCAAGCCACTGCGAGCGCACGCTCATGCCGCGCCGCGCCATGTCCTCAGTAAAGGACGTCAGCCGCGACAGCGATTGCTCCACGCGCTCCATACGCGGTGCGACGAAAGTGCCGGAGCCATGGCGCTGTACGAGGACCCCGCCCTTGACCAGGTCCTGCACGGCCTTGCGCACGGTGACCCGCGATATGTCGGCCTTGAGCGCGATGTCGCGCTCGGAAGGCAGAGCATCGCCCGGCCCGATCAGGCCACGATTGACGGCGTCCTCGATGCTTTTCTTCAATTGCAGGTAAAGCGGCGCGCCACCCTGTGCGGTCTGCTTGAAGGTCGAGAATATCTGGCCGGCGTCCTCGATCATGAGTTGCCGCCCCCCTGGGGGCTCGCGAATGCACGCGCCGCCATGCGCACCGCGCCCGACAGGGCGTCGCCCAGCGGCTCGCGCAACAGCCGGCGAAACCGTTGCGAAAGGCGTGACGCATAGAGCGGCGCCAGCCCGCCGAGCAGGCACAGCGGCGCATCGTCGGAAAGGTCGAGCGCGCCGAGCGCGGCCTCGACATCGGCCACCGCCCTGTCGACGATCCAGACCGCCACGGCATCGCCTTTCTGGGCATAGTCGAAGACCTTCGGCGCGAAGCCGCCGAAATCGCCCGGCTTGGCGTTGGTGGTGAACTCCACCACGTCCTCCGGCCGGTCGCGGAACACGGCCAGCATTTCGCGCGTCAGCGGCGACGCCTCGCGGATGCCGTCATATGCCAGCAATGTCTGTTCGAGCAGGTCGCGCCCGACGCGCGCGCCGCTGCCCTGGTCGCCGACCTGGAACCCCCAACCGCCGATGGCGCGGGACTTTCCGCCCTTGCGAACCATATAGGCCGAACCGGTGCCGAGAATGGCCATTGCCCCGTCCCCGGCCCCGACGGCGCCTTCCAGCGCGATCTCGGCGTCGGTCTCGACCCGGCTCCGGCTGAACGGCAGGATCGCCTGCAACTGCTGGCGATAGGTGCCGACATTGGCGCCGGCCAGGCCCAGCACGGCCGGCGTTCGCGAAACGAGATCGGGATCCTGGCCGGCCTCGGCGAACGCACGCCGGGCCGCCTCGACGATGCTGGTGCGCGCGCCCGTGAGATCGGTGCGGATATTGGCGGCGCCGGCCTTGGCGCGGCCAAGGACAACGCCGTCGGCACGGGCAACCGCCGCCCTGCAACTGGTGCCGCCGCCATCAATGCCAAGTACGAAATCCACCACGGCATCTCCTCTCATCGTTATAATACCAATAAAATACCAGTAGCCAAGAGCCAATCAGCTTCCGGGAAAATTAATCTCGTATGCCCCTGTAAATAAACGCTATTCCGTCATATGGAGATTTCCACTCGTAAGAATTCGTTAATGCCCGTAGACAAGTGGTATTTTTTTGGTATTGTCACCAGAAGGAGGAAACTGGATGAGCGAAATGCGCACCGAAGCGCTGCACCAGAACGCGGGAGGACTGGATATCCAGCCCCCGGACGCTATCCTTTCCTCGCTGGTCGGCGCGCAGGTCGAGGCGGCCTCCAGCGTACGCGCCGCTATCCCCGCCATCGCCGCAGCCGCGGAAGTCGTCGCCGAAAAACTTCGTAACGGCGGCACGCTCGCCTATGCCGCGGCCGGCAGTTCCGGCCTGATGGCGCTGGCCGACGCCCTCGAGCTGCCCGGCACCTTCGGCATTGAGCGAGAGCGCATCAAGGTCCTGATCGCGGGCGGCAACGAGGCCTTCAAAACGCTGGCCGGCGGACCGGAAGACGATACCGAGGAAGCCTCGCAAGCCGTCGCCCAGGCCAAGCTCGGCCCCGGCGACTGCCTGATTGCCGTCTCGGCCAGCGGCACCACACCTTACGCGGTGCGGGCGCTGCAGGAAGCCAACAGCCGCGGCGCGGCCACCATCGCCATCGCCAACAATTCCGCGACGCCGTTGCTCACGCAGGCGGGCACCGCCATCCTGCTGGAAACGCCGCCGGAAGTCATCGCCGGCTCGACGCGGATGGGGGCCGGCACGGCGCAGAAGATCGCCCTCAACATGCTGTCGACGCTGGCGGCCATCCATCTCGGCCATGTCCATGACGGCTACATGGTCAACCTCCACGCCGACAACGCCAAGCTGCGCGAGCGCGCGGCCCGCATCGTTTCTGCCATCACCGGCCGCGACGGCGACGAGGCCCGCCGGCTGCTCGACCGCAGCGGCGGCGCGGTGAAGGTGGCCGTGCTGCTTGCCGCCGGCGCCGACAGCGCCGAGGCCGCCGAGAAGATACTGGAAGGGACTGGCCAGAAGCTGCGGCCGGCCCTTTCCGTCATCGAGGGGAACAGGCGGCATCAACCGCCCTTCTCGTCAAACCAAGCCTGAAAAAGGTCAACAGGGAGACTTACCATGACATCCAAATTGCTGACGGCATTGCTGCTCGGTTCCAGCATGCTGGCGACCAGCGGCGCAGCCTTTGCCGAGGACGTGACGCTGACCATCGAAAGCTGGCGCAACGACGACAGCCAGATCTGGCAGGAAAAGCTGATCCCCGCCTTCGAGGCCAAGAACCCCGGCATCAAGGTCGTCTTCGCGCCATCGGCTCCGACCGAATACAACGCCGCCCTCAACGCCAAGCTCGACGCCGGATCGGCGGGCGACCTCGTCAGCTGCCGTCCGTTCGACGCCTCGCTCGACCTCTACAACAAGGGCAAGCTCGCCGACCTCACCACCCTGCCCGGCATGGAGAACTTCTCCGACGTCGCCAAGTCCGCCTGGACCACCGACGACGGCAAGGCCACCTTCTGCGTGCCGATGGCCTCCGTCATCCACGGCTTCATCTACAACAAGGACGCCTTCGACAAGCTCGGCATCACGCCGCCGGCCACCGAGGACGAGTTCTTCGCGGCGCTCGACAAGATCAAGGAAGACGGCACCTACACCCCGATGGCCATGGGCACCAAGGACCTTTGGGAAGCCGCCACCATGGGCTACCAGAACATCGGCCCCAACTACTGGCACGGCGAGGAAGGCCGCCTTGCGCTGCTCAAGGGCGAGCAGAAGCTGACCGATCCGCAGTGGGTCGAGCCCTTCGCGACGCTGGCCAAGTGGAAGCCCTATCTCGGCGACGGCTTCGAGGCGCAGACCTATCCCGACAGCCAGAACCTGTTCACGCTCGGCCGCGCCGCCATCTACCCCGCCGGCTCGTGGGAAATCTCGGTGTTCAACGCCCAGGTCGACTTCAAGATGGGCGCCTTCCCGCCGCCGGTGAAAAAGGCCGGCGACACCTGCTACATCTCCGACCACACCGACATCGGCATGGGCCTCAACGCCGCCTCCAAGCACGCGGACCAGGCCAAGACGTTCCTGTCCTGGGTCGCTTCGCCGGAGTTCGCCACCATCTACGCCAACGCCCTGCCGGGCTTCTTCAGCCTGAACTCGACGCCGGTGAAGATGGAAGACCCGCTGGCGCAGGAATTCGTCTCCTGGCGCGACAAGTGCAAGTCGACGATCCGCTCGACCTACCAGATCCTGTCGCGCGGCACGCCGAACCTCGAGAACGAGACCTGGGTGGAATCGGCCAACGTCATCAACGGCACCGAAACGCCCGAGGCCGCGGCCAAGAAGCTGCAGGACGGCCTCGACAGCTGGTACAAGCCCGCCAAGTAAGGGCTGACCCCGACCCTCTCCCCGCCTGGAAGGGGGTCGGCAGGTTCCTGAAGCGAGGCCGGGGACGCTTCCACGCTCCCCTGCCTCGCCTGGAAAAAGTCTCGCAATCCCGGTTATCTTCTTGTCCCTCCCTCTGAGGGGCGGGTCCGGCTCGTACCCGTTTTCGGGAAACTGTCGCCAAATGGCGCGCGAAAGCTATACTGGTTCCAAAAGGTCCAGAGGGGATGGATCACGTCCGATGACAGAAGCGAAACGGCCGATCCGCTGGCATATCGCCGTATTCCTGGCGCCGGCGGTGCTGATCTACACCGCGATCATGATCCTGCCGCTGTTCGGCACGCTGCAGCTCGCGCTGTTCCGCAGCGTCGACCAGGCGCAGACCTTCGTCGGCCTCGACAATTTCCGCACCCTGTTCGGCGATCCGCGCTGGTCGGCGGGCTTCTGGAACGCGCTCAAGAACAATACCTGGTTCTTCATCGTCCACATGCTGGTGCAGAACCCGATCGGCGTCGTTCTGGCGGCGCTGCTCGCCAGCCCGAAGCTGCGCTTCTCGGCCTTCTACCGCACCGCGATCTTCGTGCCGACCATTCTTTCCTTCGTCATCGTCGGTTTCGCCTGGAAGCTGATCCTGTCGCCGCTGTGGGGGGTCGCCCCCAACCTGCTCGACCTGATCGGCCTCAAAAGCCTGTTCACGCCGTGGCTCGGCAAGGAAGCCTACGCCTTGACCACGCTGGCGCTGATTTCGGTGTGGCAGTTCGTCGGCATCCCGATGATGCTGATCTACGCCGCGCTGCTCACCATTCCCGACGAGGTGATCGAGGCCGCCGAATGCGACGGCGTCACCGGGATGTCGCAGTTCTGGAAGATCAAGCTGCCGCTGATCCTGCCGTCGATCGGCATCATCTCGATCCTGACCTTCGTCGGCAATTTCAATGCCTTCGACCTGATCTACTCGGCGCAGGGGGCGCTCGCCGGGCCGAACTACTCGACCGACATCCTCGGCACCTTCCTCTACCGCGCCTTCTTCGGCTTCCAGTTGCAGATCGGCGACCCGAACATGGGCGCCACCATCGCCACCATGATGTTCCTCATCATCCTGGTCGGCGTCTGCATCTACCTGTTCGGCATCCAGACGCGCCTGCGGCGCTACCAGTTCTGAGGGGGATGGCATGAGCCGCGCCACCAATTCGCTGCCGCGCACCGTCGCTGCCCATGCGGTGCTGATCGCCTATACCGCGATCGCGCTGTTTCCGGTGCTGGTCATCATCATCAATTCGATGAAGTCGCGAAACGCCATCTTCAAGACGCCGCTTTCGCTGCCGGGGCCGCAGACCTTCGACCTCATCGGCTACGCCACGGTGCTCTCGCAGGGCAATTTCCCGCTCTATTTCTGGAACAGCATCGTGGTGACCGTGGTGTCGCTGTTCCTGGTGCTGCTGTTCGGGGCGATGGCCGCTTTCGCGCTGTCGGAATACCGTTTCCGCGGCAATTCCCTGATGGGCCTTTACCTCGCGCTCGGCATCATGATCCCGATCCGGCTCGCCACCGTCGCCATCCTGCAGCTGATGGTGGCGAGCGGGCTGGTCAACACGCTGACGGCGCTGGTCCTCGTCTACACGGCGCAGGGCCTGCCGCTCGCCATCTTCATCCTGTCGGAGTTCATGAAGCTGGTTTCCGACGACCTGAAGAACGCCGGGCGCATCGACGGGCTGTCCGAGTACCGGATCTTCTTCCGGCTGGTGCTGCCGCTGGTGCGGCCCTCGCTCGCCACCGTCGCCGTCTTCACCATGATCCCGATCTGGAACGACCTGTGGTTCCCGCTGATCCTGGCGCCGGCCGAAAGCACCAAGACGGTGACGCTCGGCGCGCAGTTGTTCCTCGGCCAGTACGTGACCAACTGGAACGCGGTGCTGGCGGCGCTGTCGCTCGCCATCCTGCCGGTCATGATCCTCTACTTCATCTTCTCGCGGCAACTGATCCGCGGCATCACGGCAGGAGCGGTGAAATGAGTCTCGAAACGCCCCTGCGCGTCGTCGTCGCCGGCCTCGGCAACATGGGCCGCAGCCACGCGCTGGCCTACGCGACCAATCCGGGCTTCCGGATCGCGGCGCTCGTCAACCGCTCCGACGTGCCCCTGCCCGGCCCGCTTGCCGGCCTCGAAATCCGCCGCTCGTTCGAGGACGCGCTCGCCGACGAGAAACCGGACGTGGCCTGCATCGCCACCTATTCCGACAGCCACGCCGACTACGCGGTGCGGGCGATGGAGGCCGGGTGCCACGTGTTCGTGGAAAAGCCGCTGGCAACCACGGTGGCGGACGCGCAGCGCGTGGTCGACGCGGCGAAGGCCAACGGCAGGAAGCTGGTGATCGGCTACATCCTCCGCCATCACCCGTCATGGATGCGGCTGATCGCCGAAGCACGCAAGCTCGGCGGGCCTTACGTGTTCCGCATGAACCTCAACCAGCAGTCGTCGGGCCCGACCTGGGAGACGCACAAGCAGTTGATGCGCACCATGTCGCCCATCGTCGATTGCGGCGTGCACTATCTCGACGTGATGCTGCAGATCACCGACGCCAGGCCGGTCGAGGTGCGCGGCATGGGCGTGCGGCTCTCCGACGAGGTCGGCCCCGACATGTACAATTACGGCCACCTGCAGGTGCTGTTCGATGATGGCTCGGTCGGCTGGTACGAGGCCGGTTGGGGACCGATGATTTCCGAAACCGCCTTCTTCGTGAAGGACGTGATCTCGCCCAAGGGCTGCGTCTCCATCGTGATGGCGGAGGGCGCCAAATCGGACGACATCGACACCCACACGAAAACCTCGACCATCCGCCTGCACAGCGCCGCCACCGGGGCGGACGGCAAGTTCCTGAAGGCCGACGAACTCCTTTCCATGCAGGGCGAGCCCGGCCACCAGGAACTGTGCGACCGCGAGCAGGCCTACCTGCTCAAGGCCATCCGTGAGGATATCGACCTCACACGCCACATGGACGATGCGGTGCGCTCGCTCGCCGTCTGCCTCGCCGCCGATGAAAGCGTGCGCACCGGCGCCGCCGTCAAACTATAGGAACATGCCGTGGGCTCGCTGAACATAGAGAATGTGAAGAAGGCGTTCGGGCCGGTCGAGGTGCTGAAAGGCATCGACCTCGACGTGTCGGACGGCGAGTTCGTCGTCTTCGTCGGTCCTTCCGGCTGCGGCAAGTCCACCTTGCTGCGCGTCATCGCCGGGCTGGAGGACTCGACTTCCGGCCGTGTCGTCATCGACGGGCAGGACGTCACCACCATCCCGCCGGCCAAGCGCGGCATCGCCATGGTGTTCCAGACCTATGCGCTCTACCCGCACCTGACGGTGAAGAACAATATGGGGCTGGGCCTGAAGCAGATCGGCACGCCCGGCGCCGAGATCGACAAGCGCATCGACGCCGCCTCCGTCATGCTGTCGCTGAAGCCCTATCTCGACCGGCGGCCGGCCGAGCTTTCGGGCGGCCAGCGCCAGCGCGTCGCCATCGGTCGCGCCGTCGTGCGCGAGCCGAAACTGTTCCTGTTCGACGAGCCGCTGTCCAACCTCGACGCGGCCCTGCGCGTCAATACGCGGCTGGAAATCGCGCAACTGCACCGGCGGCTCAAGGCAACGATGATCTACGTCACCCACGACCAGGTCGAGGCGATGACGCTGGCCGACAAGATCGTGGTGCTGAACGCGGGTCGCATCGAGCAGATCGGCAGGCCGATGGAGCTCTACAACTCCCCGGCCAACGAATTCGTCGCCGGCTTCATCGGCTCGCCGAAGATGAACTTCATCGACGGCGCGCGGCTCGGCGAGAGCGTCAAGACCGTCGGCGTGCGCCCGGAGCACATCTCGGTCGATCCGGCCAGGGGCGACTGGAAGGGCACCGTCGTCCATGCCGAGCACCTCGGCGCCGACACCAACCTTTACCTCGATTGCGAGAAGGCGGGGCTGATCACGGTGCGGCTGTTCGGGGTCTACGATGCCGAAGCGGGCGCCACGCTCTACGCCACGCCGCAACCCGGCCGGACCTACCGTTTTGATGCCGAAGGCAAGGCGCTCAGCTAGCGTAGAAGGGCGTCATCCGGCGAAGCTTTGCGAGACCTGGAATCCAGGCCTCGCCGGTGGCTGTGGGCAGCTACGCGTCCGCGCGGAAAGTCTGCTTCTGCGTTCCCAGGCCCTCGATGCCGAGTTCGACGATGTCGCCGGCCTTG
>NZ_JBHRTK010000037.1:0-18509 GCF_042646345.1 Aquamicrobium soli
CTTCCGCACGACGGACGTGACGGGCGTGGTGACGCTGCCGGAAGGCACCGAGATGGTGATGCCTGGCGACAACATCACGGTCGACGTGGAACTGATCGTGCCGATCGCCATGGAGGAGAAGCTGCGCTTCGCCATCCGTGAAGGCGGCCGCACCGTCGGCGCCGGTATCGTCGCATCCATCAAAGAGTAACTGGCCGTTTCATCGGCAGGAACAAGGGGGCGGCCTTCGGGTCGCCCCTTTTTCATGGCTGTATGCCTGTCTTCCGAGTCACGAAAGATCGCGCCATGACGATGCTTCGCTGGGTTGAATGGACGGGGCATGGGTTGCAGCATGTCGAGCTGGGTGATGAAAACGGCCGGTTCACGGCCGATGCCATCGTGATCGCCTCCGATCCGGCCATGTTCGGTGCCACCTTTCGCATCGTGGCGGATGAGGACTGGCTGGTCAGGCGCGTCGAGGTCGCGGTGAGCGGCGGCCCTTCGGTGCTGCTGCAGAGTGACGGGCGGGGAAACTGGAATAGGGATGGCCAGCGGGTTGCGCACCTGGCGGGAGCGTTGGAGCCTGATATTTCAGCCACTCCGCTGACGAACAGCTTTCCCGTCAGGCGGCTGCGTCTGCGGAAGGGCGAGAGTGCCGAAATCCGAACCGCCTATGTCGAACTGCCCGCTCTCGATTTGTTTGCCGATGGCCAGCGCTACACCTGCCTGGAGGAGGGCCGGCGCTATCTCTACGAATCGCTGGACAGCGATTTCCGGGCCGAACTTGCATTCGATGCGAGCGGCTTCGTTATGGATTATCCCGGCCTGTTCAGGCGTCTGGCCTGACGGGCGCAATCCGGCTTTCCTGCCCGGCCTGGCATGCGCTTTCTCTCTTTACAGAACTCGTCCGACTCACTAGGAAGCGGCTGTCGCATCGGGATGCGGCCAACCTAGGGGTATAGCTCAGTTGGTAGAGCGGCGGTCTCCAAAACCGCAGGTCGCGGGTTCGAGCCCTGCTGCCCCTGCCAGTTCCCGGAAAATCCATTCTAGCCGATTGCCTTGATCGGCGTTTCGGGGATAGCGGGCGACCTCATCTCCATCTGCCTCTTTTCTGCTTTTTGCCCTGAAACCGGCCTCCCGGTTTGAAAAAGGGGCCGTGGCTTGCTATATCGGGCATGTTGAGGCATAAGGGCACCATAGCCGGGACGGAACGACTGGATGGTTCCGATGCGGCGCTTGGGCATAAAGCGGGCGCTTGCCACTTGCGTGGATTAAGAATCGGTTTTATGTAGACTAGAACAGACACGCGACGCGTGGAGCTGGGAAACTGGCTTTACGCGTCTGATTTGCATGGCAGCAGGGTGATTCCGATGGGAATCGATCCGGCGCCAGCGTTCCAGGCCGGAAGCGGGCCTTTCGCTTCGCCCGGATCAGGCAAGTCGAAAGAATTCCCGGCCTGCGGGAGCATCCAGGAGATCCGGTCAACGGATCTTGAAAACAGAGCGGCATATGGCGTCGAAAACCAATAATCCTTTTGTTTTTCTGCAGCAGGTCCGTGCGGAGACGGCCAAGGTCACCTGGCCTTCGCGGCGCGAGACGGTGATCTCGACGATCATGGTGCTGGCCTTCGCCGTTCTCACGATGGCTTTCTTCTTCAGCGCCGACATGATCATGAGCTTTGCTGTCGGAACCATTCTTGGGCTTGGGCGGTAAGTCCGGCGATTACGGAGACATCTTTGAAATGACCGCGCGCTGGTACATCGTCCACGCCTATTCGAACTTTGAAAAAAAGGTCGCCGAGGACATTCTGAAGAAGGCCGAGCAGAAGGGCCTTTCCGGGCGTATCGAGCAGGTCGTGGTGCCGACCGAGAAGGTGGTCGAGGTCCGTCGCGGCAAGAAGGTGGACGCCGAGCGCAAGTTCTTCCCCGGCTACGTACTGATGAAGGCCGAGCTGAACGATTCGGTCATCAGCCTGGTCAAGAACACGCCGCGCGTCACCGGCTTCCTGGGCGAGGACAAGCATACGTCCAAGCCGATGCACATCACCGACAAGGAAGCCGAGCGCATCCTGCACCAGGTGCAGGAGGGCGTCGAGCGGCCGAAGCCTTCGGTGACGTTCGAGGTCGGCGAGGCGATCCGCGTTTCCGACGGTCCGTTCGCTTCGTTCAACGGCTTCGTGCAGGAAGTGGATGAGGAGCGCGCGCGGCTCAAGGTGGAAGTGTCGATCTTCGGGCGCGCCGTGCCGGTCGACCTGGAATTCGGTCAGGTCGAGAAGGGCTGACCGGAAGGCCTTCGCCGCGAGGCGAGGGTGGGCAGTGCGGGAAATCGCGCGGCCCGGGTATCGGGAGGCTTTCAGGCTCCGGTGCCCGAACTAAGCGGTGGAAGGCGAATTTGGCTTTAGCCGGCCAAGTGGACCGAACCACCAGACTGCAACCGCCGGCTGTCCCGAAGGACGGTCCGGCATGAAAGAAAGCAGAAAGAGAAATGGCTAAGAAAATTGCAGGCCAGCTCAAGCTGCAGGTTCCAGCGGGTTCGGCGACGCCGTCGCCGCCGATCGGACCGGCGCTTGGTCAGCGTGGCATCAACATCATGGAATTCTGCAAGGCGTTCAACGCGCAGAGCCAGGAGATGGAGAAGGGTTCGCCCATCCCCGTCGTCATCACCTACTATCAGGACAAGTCGTTCACCTTCGCGATGAAGACGCCGCCGGTGACCTACTTCCTGAAGAAGGCCGCCAACCTGAAGTCGGGCTCGAAGGAGCCGGGCAAGACCAAGGCCGGCACCGTTTCGCGCGAAAAGGTGCGCGAGATCGCCGAGGCGAAGATGAAGGACCTCAACGCCAACGACGTGGAAATGGCCATGCGCATGATCGAAGGCTCCGCCCGGTCGATGGGCCTGGAAGTGGTGGGCTGATATCATGGCAAAGATTGCAAAGCGTATCGCCAAGTCCCGCGAGGGCATCGATCCGAACAAGGCTTATGCCCTCGACGAGGCGCTGAAGCTGCTCAAGGACCGCTCGAAGGTTAAGTTCGACGAGACCATCGAAGTCGCGATGAATCTCGGCGTCGATCCGCGCCATGCCGACCAGATGGTTCGCGGCGTGGTCAACCTGCCGAACGGCACCGGCCGCACCGTGCGTGTCGCCGTGTTCGCCCGTGGCGACAAGGCGGACGAGGCCAAGGCCGCCGGTGCCGATATCGTCGGCGCCGAGGATCTGGTCGAGACCGTGCAGAAGGGCGAGATCAACTTCGACCGCTGCATCGCCACCCCGGACATGATGCCGCTGGTCGGCCGTCTCGGTAAGGTGCTCGGCCCGCGCGGCATGATGCCGAACCCGAAGGTCGGTACCGTCACCGTCGACGTTGCCGGCGCGGTCAAGGCCTCCAAGGGCGGCGCGGTCGAGTTCCGCGTCGAAAAGGCGGGCATCGTGCACGCCGGCGTGGGCAAGGTTTCGTTCGACGTCAAGGCGCTGGAAGAAAACGTCCGCGCCTTCGCCGATGCGGTGACCAAGGCCAAGCCGACCGGCGCCAAGGGCAACTACGTCAAGAAGGTCTCGGTCTCCTCGACGATGGGCCCGGGCCTCAAGCTGGACGTCGCAAGCCTCGCCACGTCCTGAGTGGTTTATCCGGACCGGCGTCTGGCGCCGATCCGGCAAAGAATTCCGGACCCCGCCGTTTAGGGGTCCGGATGCCGGGGGCCGAAAGGCTTTCGGCATCCTGTCCGAGATTGCAGGCGGTCCAGACCATCGGGCCTTAATTCGATGCAGGGCCTGCATGAGACGGGTGAAGACCGGACAAAGGGGCTTGTCGCCCCGATGAAAGGTTCGAACCGTGATTGCCTTTTGTCTGCGCGCCGTTCTTCGGGGCGGTGTGGCGAAAGGGGACAGGATCCTCGAGCGTCGTTCGGGCGATCCGGAATTTCCGGGTGGTCCGTGCGGCAAAAGGCAACCGACGCCTGTTCTCCTATCGAGGGCAGGGGTCAACTGGAGATAGGCAGTGGACAGAGCGGAAAAACGCGAACTCGTCACGAGCCTGAACGACGCCTTCAAGGGCGCCGGATCAGTGGTCGTGGCCCACTACGCCGGTATCACCGTCGCGCAAATGAACGATCTTCGCACGAAGATGCGTCAGGCCGGCGGCACCGTCAAAGTCGCGAAGAACCGCCTCGCCAAGATCGCTCTTCAGGGCACGGAATCCGATAGCATCGGCGGCCTCTTCAAGGGCCAGACGCTGATCGCTTATTCGGAAGATCCGGTCACGGCGCCGAAGATCGCAGCCGAATTCGCCAAGGGGAATGAGAAACTCATCATTCTCGGCGGCGCAATGGGCTCGACTTCGCTCGACGCAGACGGTGTGAAGGCTCTCGCCACGCTCCCGTCGCTGGACGAGCTGCGCGCCAAGCTGGTTGGCATGATCGCCACCCCGGCAACCCGGATCGCCCAGGTCGTCAATGCACCGGCGGGTTCGCTCGCACGCGTCATCGGCGCCTATGCCCGGAAGGACGAGGCGGCATGAGGCCGTTCCTCACCATCAAAAACACACGTTCGAACCTTACGAAGGAATACAAACATGGCTGATCTTGCAAAGATCGTAGACGACCTCTCGGCGCTGACCGTTCTGGAAGCCGCTGAACTCTCGAAGCTGCTGGAAGAGAAGTGGGGCGTCTCCGCCGCCGCTCCGGTCGCCGTTGCCGCCGCTGCCGGTGGCGCTGCCCCGGCCGCCGCTGCCGAAGAGAAGACCGAATTCGACGTCGTTCTCGCCGACGCCGGCGCCCAGAAGATCAACGTCATCAAGGAAGTCCGCGCCATCACCGGTCTTGGCCTGAAGGAAGCCAAGGACCTGGTCGAAGCGGCTCCGAAGCCGGTCAAGGAAGGCGTTGCCAAGGCCGACGCCGAGAAGATCAAGGCCCAGCTCGAAGCAGCCGGCGCCAAGGTCGAACTGAAGTAATCCGTGGTTGCGGCGGGCGGCCTTGCGCCGTCCGCCCTTCCCATGGCGGGAAACCTGATGGAAACCTCTTTCCCGAAGGCCGCAGGCGGCTTTCCGGAAACGGGTTTTCTCCCGTTCTGGACGGGCCGCGGCCAGCGCCGCGGCGAGGCAGGGCAACCCGCAGCGGGGTTGCCCCGAGATGGTAGCTAAGGAGCGATGATGGCCCAGACACAGACTTTCAATGGCCGCAGACGCGTTAGGAAGTTCTTCGGGAAGATTCCGGAAGTGGCGGAGATGCCGAACCTGATCGAGGTTCAGAAGGCCTCCTACGACCAGTTCCTGATGGTGGACGAGCCGGTCGGCGGCCGCCCCGACGAGGGCCTGCAGGCCGTTTTCAAGTCGGTGTTCCCGATTTCCGATTTTTCCGGCGCTTCGATGCTCGAATTCGTCAAGTACGAATTCGAGGCGCCGAAGTTCGACGTCGACGAATGCCGCCAGCGCGACCTCACCTATGCGGCGCCGCTGAAGGTGACGCTGCGCCTGATCGTGTTCGATATCGACGAGGACACCCAGGCCAAGTCGATCAAGGATATCAAGGAGCAGGACGTCTACATGGGCGACATGCCCCTGATGACGCTCAACGGCACCTTCATCGTCAACGGCACCGAGCGCGTCATCGTTTCGCAGATGCACCGTTCGCCGGGCGTGTTCTTCGACCACGACAAGGGCAAGTCGCACTCGTCGGGCAAGCTCCTGTTTGCCGCCCGCGTCATTCCCTATCGCGGCTCGTGGCTCGACATCGAGTTCGATTCCAAGGACGTCGTGCACGCCCGCATCGACCGTCGCCGCAAGATTCCGGTGACGTCGCTGCTGATGGCGCTCGGCATGGATTCGGAAGAAATCCTGTCGACCTTCTACAACAAGATCACCTATGAGCGCGCCGACGATCATTGGCGCATCCCCTTCAACGTCGAGCGCTTCCGCGGCCTCAAGGCCGTGGGCGACCTGATCGACGCCGACACCGGCGAGATCGTGGTCGAGGCCGGCAAGAAGATCACCGCGCGCCAGGCGCGGCAGCTTGCCGAGAAGGGCCTGAAGGCGATCAAGGCGACCGACGAGGACCTGCTCGGCAATTACCTTGCCGAGGACATCGTCAATTACTCGACCGGCGAGATTTTCCTCGAGGCCGGCGACGAGATCGACGACAAGACCCTGAAGGTGCTGCTGGAGACCGGCGAAAAGGAAATCCAGATCCTCGACATCGACCACGTCAATGTCGGCGCCTATATCCGCAACACGCTGGCCGTCGACAAGAACGAGAGCCGGCAGGACGCGCTGTTCGACATCTACCGCGTCATGCGCCCCGGCGAGCCGCCGACGATGGACACCGCCGAGGCGATGTTCAACTCGCTGTTCTTCGATGCCGAGCGCTACGACCTGTCGGCCGTTGGCCGCGTCAAGATGAACATGCGCCTCGAGCTCGACTGCCCGGACACCGTGCGCGTGCTGCGCAAGGACGACATCCTGGCCGTGGTCAAGACGCTGGTCGAACTTCGCGACGGCAAGGGCGAGATCGACGACATCGACAATCTCGGCAACCGCCGCGTGCGCTCGGTCGGCGAGTTGATGGAGAACCAGTACCGCGTCGGCCTGCTGCGCATGGAGCGCGCGATCAAGGAACGCATGTCCTCGATCGAGATCGACACGGTGATGCCGCAGGACCTGATCAACGCCAAGCCGGCGGCCGCCGCCGTGCGCGAGTTCTTCGGTTCCTCGCAGCTTTCGCAGTTCATGGACCAGACCAACCCACTGTCGGAGATCACCCACAAGCGCCGCCTGTCGGCCCTTGGACCGGGCGGTCTTACCCGTGAGCGCGCCGGCTTCGAAGTCCGCGACGTGCACCCGACCCACTATGGCCGCATCTGCCCGATCGAGACGCCGGAAGGCCCGAATATCGGCCTGATCAACTCGCTGGCCACCTTCGCGCGCGTCAACAAGTACGGCTTCATCGAAAGCCCGTACCGTAAGATCGTGGACGGCAAGCTGACCAACGAGGTCGTCTACCTGTCGGCGATGGAAGAGGCCAAGCACCACGTGGCGCAGGCCAACGCCGAGCTCGACAAGGACGGGCGTTTCGTCGACGAATTCGTCATCTGCCGCAGCGCCGGCGAGGTGATGATGGCGCCGCGCGAAAACATCGACCTGATGGACGTTTCGCCCAAGCAGATGGTGTCGGTGGCTGCGGCGCTGATCCCGTTCCTGGAAAACGACGACGCCAACCGCGCCCTAATGGGCTCGAACATGCAGCGTCAGGCCGTGCCGCTGGTGCGCGCCGAGGCGCCGTTCGTCGGCACCGGCATGGAGCCGATCGTCGCCCGTGACTCCGGGGCTGCCATCGGCGCGCGCCGCGGCGGCGTGGTCGACCAGGTCGACGCGACCCGTATCGTCATCCGCGCCACGGAAGACCTCGATCCCGGCAAGTCCGGCGTCGATATCTACCGGCTGATGAAGTTCCAGCGCTCCAACCAGTCGACCTGCATCAACCAGCGTCCGCTGGTGAAAGTCGGCGACCACGTCAACAAGGGCGACATCATCGCCGACGGTCCGTCGACCGACCTCGGCGACCTGGCGCTCGGCCGCAACGTGCTCGTCGCGTTCATGCCGTGGAATGGCTACAACTACGAGGACTCCATCCTGCTCTCCGAGCGGATCGTCGCCGACGACGTCTTCACCTCGATCCATATCGAGGAGTTCGAGGTCATGGCGCGCGACACCAAGCTCGGGCCGGAGGAGATCACGCGCGACATTCCGAACGTCTCGGAAGAAGCGCTGAAGAACCTCGACGAAGCCGGCATCGTTTATATCGGCGCGGAAGTGCAGCCGGGCGACATCCTCGTCGGCAAGATCACGCCGAAGGGCGAAAGCCCGATGACGCCGGAAGAAAAGCTGCTGCGCGCCATCTTCGGCGAGAAGGCGTCGGACGTTCGCGACACCTCCATGCGCATGCCGCCGGGAACCTACGGCACCATCGTCGAGGTGCGCGTCTTCAACCGCCACGGCGTGGAGAAGGACGAGCGCGCCATGGCCATCGAGCGCGAGGAGATCGAGCGCCTGGCCAAGGACCGCGACGACGAGCAGGCGATCCTCGACCGCAACGTCTATGCGCGCCTGGCCGATACGCTGGTGGGCAAGGAGGCGATTGCCGGGCCGAAGGGCTTCAAGAAGGGCACGACGCTCGCCCGCGAGACGCTCGGCGACTATCCGCGTTCGCAGTGGTGGCAGTTTGCCGTGGAGGACGAGAAGCTCCAGGGCGAACTGGAAGCACTGCGCGGCCAGTACGACGACTCCAAGAAGGCGCTGGAACAGCGCTTCATGGACAAGGTCGAGAAGGTGCAGCGCGGCGACGAAATGCCTCCGGGCGTGATGAAGATGGTCAAGGTCTTCGTCGCGGTGAAGCGCAAGATGCAGCCCGGTGACAAGATGGCCGGCCGCCACGGCAACAAGGGCGTGGTTTCGCGCATCCTGCCGGTGGAGGACATGCCGTTCCTCGAGGACGGCACCCACGCCGACATCGTGCTCAACCCGCTCGGCGTGCCGAGCCGCATGAACGTCGGCCAGATCCTGGAGACGCATCTGGGCTGGGCCTGCTCGGGCATGGGCAAGAAGGTCGGCGAGCTGATCGACGCCTACAAGGCGGGCGGCGACATCAAGCCGCTGCGCGAGACGATCGAAAGCTTCATGCCGGACAACGACCGCAACGAGCCGATCCGCGACTATGACGACGATTCCGTCCTTCGCCTCGGCGAGCAGATGCGGCGCGGCGTCTCCATCGCGACCCCGGTGTTCGACGGTGCGCGCGAGGCCGACATCAACAAGATGCTGGAACAGGCGGGGCTCAACCCGTCCGGCCAGTCGCAGCTCTATGACGGCCGCACCGGCGAGCCGTTCGACCGCAAGGTGACGATGGGCTACATCTACATGCTCAAGCTTCACCACCTGGTGGACGACAAGATCCACGCGCGTTCGATCGGTCCGTACTCGCTCGTCACCCAGCAGCCGCTGGGCGGCAAGGCGCAGTTCGGTGGCCAGCGCTTCGGCGAAATGGAGGTGTGGGCGCTCGAGGCTTATGGCGCGGCCTACACGCTGCAGGAGATGCTGACGGTGAAGTCGGACGACGTCGCCGGCCGTACCAAGGTCTACGAGGCGATCGTGCGTGGCGACGACACCTTCGAGGCAGGCATTCCCGAGAGCTTCAACGTTCTCGTCAAGGAAATGCGTTCGCTGGGTCTCAACGTCGAGCTGGAAAACACCCGGCACGACGACATCGCCCCGACGCAACTGCCCGACGCCGCCGAATGACGGCGCCATGGCGCGGCCGCACCTAGCGGCCGCGCGGGCACGGTCTTCGATCGTGCCACGACGAACTCTGCCGGCCTCGGCCGGTTCTCGCGGGCCATGTCCCGCTCAAATGGAATGGGGGTTTCGAGGACCCCGTAAAGGAGAATGGCATGAACCAAGAGGTCATGAATCTCTTCAACGCGCAGGTGCCGGCCCAGGTGTTCGATTCCATCCGGATTTCGCTGGCCAGCCCTGAAAAGATCCTGTCCTGGTCGTTCGGCGAGATCAAGAAGCCGGAGACGATCAACTACCGCACGTTCAAGCCGGAGCGTGACGGCCTGTTCTGCGCGCGCATCTTCGGGCCGATCAAGGACTACGAGTGCCTGTGCGGCAAGTACAAGCGCATGAAGTACAAGGGCGTCATCTGCGAGAAGTGCGGCGTCGAAGTCACGCTGTCGCGCGTTCGCCGCGAGCGCATGGGCCACATCGAACTGGCGGCCCCGGTCGCCCATATCTGGTTCCTGAAGTCGCTGCCCTCGCGCATCGGCACGCTGCTCGACATGACGCTCAAGGACATCGAGCGCGTTCTCTATTTCGAGAACTACATCGTGACCGAGCCGGGCCTGACCGCGCTCAAGGAAAACCAGCTTCTCTCCGAAGAAGAGTACATGCTGGCCGTCGACGAGTACGGCGAGGACAGCTTCACCGCCATGATCGGCGCTGAGGCCATCCATGACCTCCTGGCCGGCATGGACCTGGAGAAGATCGCGGGCGACCTGCGCACGGAACTCGCTTCGACCACGTCCGAGCTGAAGCAGAAGAAGTTCCTCAAGCGCCTCAAGGTGGTCGAGAACTTCATGGAATCCGGCAACCGCCCGGAATGGATGATCATGAAGGTCGTCCCGGTCATTCCGCCGGACCTGCGTCCGCTGGTGCCGCTGGACGGCGGCCGCTTCGCTACGTCGGACCTGAACGACCTCTATCGCCGCGTCATCAACCGCAACAACCGCCTGAAGCGCCTGATCGAGCTTCGCGCGCCCGGCATCATCGTGCGCAACGAAAAGCGCATGCTGCAGGAAGCCGTCGACGCGCTGTTCGACAACGGCCGCCGCGGCCGCGTCATCACCGGCGCCAACAAGCGTCCGCTGAAGTCGCTCTCGGACATGCTCAAGGGCAAGCAGGGCCGCTTCCGCCAGAACCTGCTCGGCAAGCGCGTCGACTATTCCGGCCGCTCGGTCATCGTGACCGGTCCGGAGCTCAAGCTGCACCAGTGCGGCCTGCCGAAGAAGATGGCGCTCGAACTGTTCAAGCCGTTCATCTATGCGCGGCTCGACGCCAAGGGCTATTCGTCCACCGTCAAGCAGGCGAAGAAGCTGGTCGAGAAGGAGCGCCCGGAGGTCTGGGATATCCTCGACGAGGTGATCCGCGAGCATCCGGTGCTGCTCAACCGCGCGCCGACGCTGCACCGCCTGGGTATCCAGGCGTTCGAGCCGACCCTGATCGAGGGCAAGGCGATCCAGCTTCACCCGCTGGTCTGCACCGCCTTCAACGCCGACTTCGACGGCGACCAGATGGCGGTCCACGTGCCGCTGTCGCTCGAAGCGCAGCTTGAAGCCCGCGTGCTGATGATGTCGACCAACAACATCCTGCACCCGGCTTCCGGCGCGCCGATCATCGTGCCGTCGCAGGACATGGTTCTCGGGCTCTACTACCTGTCGATCATGAACCAGAACGAGCCGGGCGAGGGCATGGCGTTCGCCGACATGGGCGAGCTCCAGCACGCGCTGGAAACCAAGGCCGTGACGCTGCACGCCAAGATCAAGGGCCGCTACAAGGGCGTCGACGCCGACGGCAACGTCGTGTCGAAAATCTACGAGACCACGCCCGGCCGCATGATCATCGGCGAGCTTCTGCCGAAGAGTGTCGACGTGCCGTTCGACATCGCCAACCAGGAGATGACCAAGAAGAACATCTCCAAGATGATCGACACCGTCTACCGCCACTGCGGCCAGAAGGAGACGGTCATTTTCTGCGACCGCATCATGGCGCTGGGCTTCGCTCATGCCTGCCGGGCCGGCATCTCGTTCGGCAAGGACGACATGGTGATCCCGGATTCCAAGTACGACGAGGTCTCCAAGACCGAGGCGCTCGCCAAGGAATACGAGCAGCAGTACAATGACGGCCTGATCACCCAGGGCGAGAAGTACAACAAGGTGGTCGACGCCTGGGCCAAGTGCTCGGAGCGCGTCGCCGACCAGATGATGGCCCGCATCAAGGCCGTGGAGTTCGAGGACAACGGCCGCCAGAAGCCGATGAACTCGATCTACATGATGTCGCACTCCGGTGCGCGTGGCTCGCCCACGCAGATGCGCCAGCTCGCCGGCATGCGCGGCCTGATGGCCAAGCCCTCGGGCGAAATCATCGAGACGCCGATCATCTCGAACTTCAAGGAAGGCCTTACCGTGCTCGAGTATTTCAACTCGACCCACGGCGCCCGCAAGGGCCTGGCCGACACAGCGCTGAAGACGGCGAACTCGGGCTACCTGACCCGCCGCCTGGTCGACGTGGCGCAGGACTGCATCGTCAACTCGGTCGATTGCGGCACCACGCGCGGCCTGACCATGCAGCCGATCGTCGACGCCGGCCAGGTGGTCGCGTCGCTCGGCCAGCGGGTGCTCGGCCGTACCGCGCTGGACGATGTCCTGCACCCGGTTTCGGGCGAGGTCCTCGTCAAGGCGGGAACGCTGATGGACGAGCAGGACGTGGAGCGGGTCGAGAAGGCGGGCGTGCAGTCGCTGCGCATCCGCTCGGCGCTGACCTGCGACATCCGCACCGGCGTCTGCGCGGTCTGCTACGGACGCGACCTTGCTCGCGGTACCCCGGTCAACCAGGGCGAAGCCGTCGGCGTCATCGCGGCGCAGTCGATCGGCGAGCCGGGTACCCAGCTCACCATGCGTACCTTCCACATGGGCGGCACCGCGCAGGTGGTCGACAGCTCGTTCCTGGAAGCCTCGTATGAAGGCACCGTCCAGATCCGCAACCGCAACGTGGTGCGCAACTCCGATGGCCACCTCGTGGTCATGGGCCGCAACATGGCGGTCCTGATCCTCGACGAAGCCGGCAAGGAGCGCGCCTCGCACCGCCTGACCTACGGTTCACGCATCTATGTGGACGACGGCGACAAGGTGAAGCGCGGCCAGCGCCTCGCCGAGTGGGACCCCTATACCCGCCCGATCCTCACCGAGCTCGAGGGCAGGGTGGAGTTCGAGGACCTGGTCGACGGCATTTCCGTTCAGGAAACGGCGGACGAGTCCACCGGCATCACCAAGCGCGAGGTCATCGACTGGCGCTCGACGCCGCGTGGCACGGACCTGAAGCCGGCGATCGTCATCCATGATGCCAAGGGCAAGGTGGCCAAGCTGGCGAAGGGCGGCGATGCCCGCTTCCAGCTCTCGGTCGAGGCGATCCTCTCGGTCGAGCCCGGCGCCTCGGTTCGTCCGGGCGACGTGCTGGCCCGTATCCCGATGGAAAGCGCCAAGACCAAGGACATCACCGGCGGTCTGCCGCGCGTGGCCGAACTGTTCGAGGCTCGTCGTCCGAAGGATCACGCCATCATCGCCGAGATCGATGGTACGGTTCGGTTCGGCCGCGACTACAAGAACAAGCGCCGCATCGTGATCGAGCCGCACGACTCGACGCTGGAGCCGGTCGAGTACCTGATCCCGAAGGGCAAGCCGTTCCATCTCCAGGACGGCGACGTCATCGAGAAGGGCGACTACATCCTCGACGGCAACCCGGCGCCGCACGACATCCTGGCGATCAAGGGCGTGGAGGCTCTGGCTTCCTACCTCGTGAACGAGATCCAGGAAGTCTACCGGTTGCAGGGCGTGTCGATCAACGACAAGCACATCGAGGTGATCGTGCGCCAGATGCTGCAGAAGGTGGAAATCACCGCGCAGGGCGACTCGACCTACATCCCGGGCGACCATGTCGACGTGATCGAACTGGACGAGATCAACGAGCGCCTGGTCGAGGAAGGCAAGAAGCCGGCCGAAGGCCAGCCGGTGCTGCTCGGCATCACCAAGGCTTCGCTGCAGACGCCGTCCTTCATCTCCGCCGCCTCCTTCCAGGAGACGACGAGGGTGCTGACGGAAGCGGCGGTTGCCGGCAAGACCGATATGCTGCAGGGCCTGAAGGAAAACGTCATCGTCGGCCGCCTGATCCCGGCCGGCACCGGCGGCCAGATGAGCCAGATTCGCCGCATCGCCACCTCACGCGACGAACTGATCATCGACGAGCGCCGCAAGGCCGCCGGCGCGGAGATCGCCGAGCCGATGCTGACGGACATGACGACGGCCGCCGAATAAGCGGTTCGTCCATAGGAAAGCAGAAAGCCGCCGGGGCGACCCGGCGGCTTTTTTCGTTTCCGGCCGTGATGCCCGGCCTATGGCCGGTCAGTCGTAAAAGGCGGCCACAGTGCTCCGCTTGCCGAGCATGAATGCGTCGGCGACATGGCGCAGCGGTGCGAGGTCGACGTCGGACTTGCCGGTCCGGACGAGTTCGGCGAAGCGGCGGTAAAGCATCGGATATTCCGCTTCCGGTTCTTCATGGACGGTTCGGCCATCGATGGCGAGCCTGGCGCCGCCGCCCGACAGAACCATCGAGCCTGCGTCCGTGTCGGCGAGGACGTCCCAGCTTTGCGGGCCGGTTTGCAGCCAGTCGAGTTCCATGCCGATCGGCGTTCCGTCGGCGGTGCGGAACCGGATATGGGCGGCGACCGGCGCATCGCGGTTGGCCGGGAAATCGAGCGTGGCCTGCGTGATGAACATCTCGGGCAGGATGTGGGTTGCGATCGACAGCGCGTTGATGCCGGGGTCGAAGACGCCGAGCCCGCCCGGCTGCCAGATCCATTCCTGGTTCGGGTGCCAGCGGCGCACGTCTTCCTTCCAGTTGATGGCGGCGGAGCGGATGCGGGTGCCGGCAAGGAAGGTGCGCGCCGCTTCCACCGCCGGCGCGTAGCGGGAATGCCAGCTCGCGAACAGGCTGACGCCCTTGCGCGTTGCCAGCGCCTTTAGGTGCTCGACCTCGCTGACCGTGGCGCCGGGCGGCTTTTCGAGGAAGACGTGCTTGTTCGCCGCAATCGCGGCCCGGGCGGCCTCGTAACGGACCTGCGGCGGCATGCACAGCGATACGGCCTCGATCTCCGGCATCGCCGCCAGCATCTCTTCGATGGTCCCGAAATTGGGGACGCCGTCGACGCGGCCGCTGTGGCTGGCCGCCGCGACCAGCCGATAGGCCGGGTTGGCGGCGAGGGCAGGGAGATGCTGATCGCGGGCGATCTTGCCCACGCCGACGATGGCGATGCGGATCGGTCGCCCTGCCGTTTCCGGTCTCGTGTCAGCCATGTTGCGATTCTCTCCCCCCTCAAATCGACTCGTCGAAGAAGACGATCGACACTTCCCCTTCGAGAGCGCCTTGCCAGGCCGACAGGTAAGGCTCCTCGTCGGGCTCGCCTTCCATGTCGCCGATCTGATCCAGTTCCGCCTCGGCATAGCCTTGCGCCGCCAGTGATTCCAAGGCACGGCGCACGGCCGAATCGTCGTCCGACGCCACCAGCATGACGTGGACGCCCCTCGCTTTTCCTTCCTTTTCCCGGCGCACGCGGCCGGTGATCAGGGTAACGGAGGGAGCCGGTTCGTTGTCGTTGACGGGTGTGGTCACGAGATTCGCCTGTCTGGTTGCGATAAGCGGGGTTGTCGCACGAAGCGAGGAGCAGAAGACAGGGCAAATGCGTTCACAATCTTTCCTGCGCCGTAAAATCGGCGAAAGAAAATTAGCGTCGGGCGCCGCAGGCCAGGCGGAGCGCAATATTTAACACGTCGGGCTTGACGCTTGGCGGTGTTGTGAGTAAAAGCCCGCCAGTCAGAACCGATGTGAGGCTGGCTCGTCCGAGGCGACACGCCTTGGAGTTTGCCTCAAACAGGGTTCATTTTACGAGCGAAAAGACATTTCCGGCTTGCATGAAGCGCCTGGCGCTTCCTCTGCCAATTGTTCGGGCAAGACCATGATCCATGGTTTGTGGCCCGAATTCGCGTATGGAAGTGCCCTTTGCCGCCACCCTGACCGGGTTCGAGACACGGAATTGAGAGACAAGAGGATTTAATGCCTACCGTCAACCAGCTGATCCGCAAGCCGCGCCAGGCGCCGGCCGTGCGCAACAAGGTCCCGGCCATGCAGCAGAACCCGCAGAAGCGGGGCGTTTGCACGCGCGTTTACACCACGACGCCGAAGAAGCCGAACTCCGCTCTGCGCAAGGTCGCCAAGATTCGCCTGACCAATGGCTTCGAGGTGATCGGCTACATTCCTGGCGAGGGTCACAACCTCCAGGAGCACTCGGTGGTCATGATCCGCGGCGGCCGCGTCAAGGACCTTCCGGGCGTTCGCTATCACATCATCCGCGGCGTGCTCGACACCCAGGGCGTGAAGAACCGCAAGCAGCGTCGTTCCAAATACGGCGCCAAGCGTCCTAAGTAAGGCTGAGAAACCATGTCCCGTCGTCACAGTGCAGAAAAGCGTGAGATCAATCCGGATCCCAAGTTCGGCGATCTGGTGATCACCAAGTTCATGAACGCCGTCATGTATGACGGCAAGAAGTCGGTTGCCGAGACCATCGTCTACGGCGCCCTCGACCAGGTCGAAGGCAAGACCAAGCAGGAGCCGGTCGCCGTCTTCCATCAGGCGCTCGACAACGTCGCCCCGCACGTCGAAGTGCGTTCGCGTCGCGTTGGCGGCGCCACCTATCAGGTTCCGGTCGATGTGCGCCCCGAGCGTCGCCAGGCCCTGGCGATCCGCTGGCTGATTTCGGCTGCGCGCAACCGCAACGAGACCACCATGATCGAGCGCCTTTCCGGCGAGCTGATGGACGCGGCCAACAACCGCGGCACTGCCGTCAAGAAGCGTGAAGACACCCACAAGATGGCTGAAGCCAACCGCGCCTTCGCGCACTATCGCTGGTAAAGCGCGAACAAAGACGAAAGAGGCACTACCATGGCCCGCCAAACCCCCCTCCACGAATACCGCAACTTCGGCATCATGGCGCATATCGACGCCGGCAAGACGACGACGACCGAGCGGATTCTCTATTACACGGGCAAGAACCACAAGATGGGCGAGACGCATGACGGCGCCTCGACCATGGACTGGATGGAGCAGGAGCAGGAACGCGGCATCACCATCACGTCCGCCGCGACCACGACCTCCTGGAAGGGCCGTAACGGCAAGCAGTACCGTTTCAACATCATCGACACGCCCGGACACGTCGACTTCACCATCGAGGTCGAGCGTTCGCTGCGCGTTCTCGACGGCGCCATCGCGCTGCTCGATTCCAACGCCGGTGTCGAGCCGCAGACCGAGACGGTCTGGCGCCAGGCCGAGAAGTATCATGTGCCGCGCATGATCTTCTGCAACAAGATGGACAAGATCGGCGCGGACTTCTACCGCTGCCTGGACATGATCAAGTCCCGCCTCGGGGCGATCCCGGTTGCGCTGCAGCTGCCGATCGGCGCCGAGAACGAGTTCAAGGGCGTCGTCGACCTGATCGAGATGAAGGCCTTGGTCTGGCACGAGGAGCACCTCGGCGCCGATTGGGACGTGCTCGAGATCCCGGCCGACCTGAAGGCGAAGGCCGAAGAATACCGCGAGAAGATGATCGAGGCCGCCGTCGAGATGGACGAGCAGGCGCTCGAGAACTATCTCGAAGGCAACATGCCGAGCAACGACGAGATCCGCGAACTGATCCGCAAGGGCACGATCGCGGTCAAGTTCCACCCGGTCCTGTGCGGCACCGCCTTCAAGAACAAGGGCGTGCAGCCGCTTCTCGACGCCGTCATCGATTTCCTGCCGGCTCCGGACGAAGTTCCGGACATCAAGGGCGTCGATCCCAAGACGGAAGCCGAAATCGTCCGCAAGTCGTCGGATGACGAGCCGCTGGCCATGCTGGCGTTCAAGATCATGAACGACCCCTTCGTCGGTTCGCTCACCTTCGCCCGTATCTACTCGGGCGTGCTCAAGAAGGGCGTGTCGCTCGACAACACCGTCAAGGGCAAGAAGGAGCGCATCGGCCGCATGCTGCAGATGCACTCGAACTCCCGCGAGGATATCGAAGAGGCTTACGCCGGTGACATCGTCGCGCTGGCCGGCCTCAAGGACACCACCACGGGCGACACGCTGTGCGACCCGCTGAAGCCGGTCATCCTCGAGCGCATGGAATTCCCCGACCCGGTCATCCAGATCGCGATCGAGCCGAAGACCAAGAACGACCAGGAGAAGATGGGCCTCGCGCTCAATCGCCTGGCGGCCGAGGATCCGTCCTTCCGCGTCAAGACCGACGAGGAAAGCGGCCAGACCATCATCGCCGGCATGGGCGAACTCCACCTCGACATCCTGGTGGATCGCATGCGTCGCGAGTTCAAGGTCGAGGCCAACATCGGCGCTCCGCAGGTTGCGTATCGCGAGACGATCACGCGGACCCACGAGCAGGACTACACGCACAAGAAGCAGACCGGCGGCACGGGCCAGTTCGCCCGCGTCAAGATCGTGTTCGAGCCGGAGCCGGAAAGCGCCGAGTTCCAGTTCGAGTCCAAGATCGTCGGCGGCGCGGTGCCGAAGGAATACATCCCCGGCGTCCAGAAGGGCATCGAGAGTGTCATGACCTCCGGTCCGTTCGCGGGCTTCCCGATGATCGGCGTCAAGGCGACGCTCATCGACGGCGCCTTCCACGACGTCGACTCCTCGGTTCTTGCCTTCGAAATCGCCGGCCGCGCTTGCTTCCGTGAAGCTGCGCCGAAGCTTGGCGTGCAGCTGCTCGAGCCGATCATGAAGGTCGAGGTGGTGACGCCGGAAGATTACGTCGGCAACGTCATCGGTGACCTGAACGGCCGTCGCGGCCAGATCCAGGGACAGGAAGCGCGCGGCGTGGCCGTCGTCATCAACGCGATGGTGCCGCTCGCCAACATGTTCAAGTACGTGGACAACCTGCGTTCGATGTCCCAGGGCCGCGCCCAGTACACGATGCAGTTCGATCATTACGAGCCGGTGCCGACCGCGGTCGCCGCCGAAGTGCAGAAGAAATACGCCTGAGTTCCGCACGTCGGACCGGCATTTTAGTCAATCGCCTTCAACGGCCGCTAGGAATGGAGACCTCACATGGCAAAGAGCAAATTCGAGCGTAACAAGCCGCATGTGAACATCGGCACGATTGGTCACGTT
>NZ_JBHRTK010000038.1:0-709 GCF_042646345.1 Aquamicrobium soli
AGGTAGCGCGGCGGCTTCATGCCGAGCCCGACGCCGGGCGGCGTCCCCGTCGAGATGACGTCGCCCGGGTGCAGGCTCATGAACTGGCTCAGATACGACACCAGATGCGCCACGCCGTAGACCATCGTCTTCGACGAGCCGTCCTGCATCATCTCGCCGTTCACCGTCAGCCACATCTTCAAATCCTGCGGGTCGGCGATCTCGTCCTTCGTCACCAGCCACGGCCCGATCGGCCCGAAGGTGTCGCACGACTTGCCCTTGGTCCACTGCCCCTGCCGCTCGATCTGGAAGGCGCGCTCCGAGACGTCGTGCGACACGCAGTAGCCGGCGACATGGTCGAGCGCCTCGGCCTCGGAGACGTATTTCGCCGTACGGCCGATGACCACGCCCAGTTCCACCTCCCAGTCGGTCTTTTCGGAACCGCGCGGGATCAGCACGTCGTCATTGGGGCCGACGACGGCCGAGCTTGCCTTCATGAACACCACCGGCTCGGATGGCACGGCGGCGCCGGTCTCGGCGGCATGGTCGGAATAGTTGAGGCCGATGCACAGGAACTTGCCGACGCCGGCAACGCAGGCGCCGAGGCGGGGCTTGCCCGCCACCGCCGGCAGCGACTTCGGATCGAGCCTGGCAAGCGAAGCCAGCGATTCCGGATCGAGCGCCTTGCCGCCGATGTCGGCGACATGGCCGGAAAGATCGCGGATCACCC
>NZ_JBHRTK010000039.1:0-1271 GCF_042646345.1 Aquamicrobium soli
GATGTAGAGGCGCGGTTGCTCATCGATCAGCGCCTGCTCGAAGGCCGGAACGTCGGGCCCCGTCGGCGTGAACGGAACGCCGACGATCCTGACCTGGTGTGCACGCAGCAAGGCCTGGAAATTGAAGTAGCAGGGATCGTCGACGAGAACGGTGTCGCCCGGGCGCAGCAGCAATCGGCAGATCAGGTCGATCGCCTGCGTGCCCGAACCCGTCAGGAGAACCTGGTCGACGGTTGCCGCAATGCCCTGGTCCGCAAACCGGCCGATCAGGTGGCGGCGCAGTTCGAGCGAGCCGCGCGTGCTGCCATAATCCGACAACATGCTGTCGTTCGCGCGGGCAAGCATCCTGATACCCTTTCGAAGCGCAGGATTCGGCATCCAGTCGGCCGGCAGCCATCCACAGCCGGGCTTCAGCACCGACGGGTCGGCGTCGAGCGACTGCCTCGAAACCCAGAAGGGATCGACGTCGCGCTCGCGGCGCGGTCCCATCCCCGACAGGGACAGGGGCGGAAGACCGGCGCCTGTCACATAAAAGCCCGAGCCGCGGCGAGCGCGGATAACCCCTTCCGCTTCCAGCCGCGCATAAGCCTCCACGACGGTCGATGGCGACACGCCCATGGTTTCGGCGAAGCGCCGGACGGAAGGGAGGCGATCCCCCGGAGCGAGCGCCCTGGTTGCGATCCTTGCGCGAACGGCCCGGATCAGCGCTTCCGTTCGGGTTGTTTCGCCGTCCATCACACCAAGTCCCCATAACTGTATGGGTCATACATACCATACGGATTTCTATAATCGTACCGTACTGTCGCTGTCCGTATTGGCCGAATGGCTCTAGGTGCTCGTCCCCGGAAAGCGAGGACCCATGGACGAAAGAACAGCAGGATGGGGCAGCGGCCTCCTCGGAGTCATCATATTCAGCGGTTCGCTGCCGGCTACGCGTGTGGCGGTTGCGGACTTCGCGCCCATGTTCCTGACCTCGGCACGTGCCGGGCTGGCCGCCCTGCTTGGCGCCATATTTCTGTTCGTACTTCGCCAGCCCCTGCCCGAGCGGAAGGATATCCTGCCGCTTGCAATCGTCGCCATCGGCGTGGTCGTGGGCTTTCCCCTGCTTACCGCCCTGGCGCTCCAACACATCACGGCCGCCCACTCGATCGTCTTCATCGGACTGCTGCCACTGGCGACCGCCATCTTCGGCGTCGTGCGCGGCGGCGAGCGGCCGCATGCTCCGTTCTGGCTGTTCTCGATCATCGGCGCGGCGGCCGTCGCGGGTTTCG
>NZ_JBHRTK010000040.1:0-610 GCF_042646345.1 Aquamicrobium soli
AGATCAAGGCAGATGCGATAACGATCCATGCCATCCACTTCATGGTCTATTCCTTCGCGTTTGACATAAGCGTCGACGTCAGCCTCAAGGCGGGCCACAGCGGCTTGCTGGCGGCCGACATGAGCGCCGTAGAGATAGGCAGGGCCAGAGGCGACAAGCGCGCCCAGCGCAGCCCCTGCCCCGATCTTGAGCCAGTCCAGGAGGCCGAACATCACGCCGTGACCTCGGCCCGGATCGCCTTGACGCGCCGGACGATCCAAGGCCCGACGACGAGGGCGACGATACCGCCGGCAGCACCGATCCCGGCGAAGATGGCGATGGTCTGCCACGGCCAGCCACCGATAGCAGTAACGAGAGCCCCGGCGCCGCCAAGGCCCAGACCCGACCAGCCCCAGCCGTTGGTCTGTTTGGTGACCGCCTTCTCGACTTCGACGGGCACCACCGGCTTCTCAACCTCGACCGGCACCTTGACCTCGATCGTCTGCTTGGGCTGGCCCTGCATGTGCCGGCGGCCGACCTCGGCTAGCGCTGCCTTGACCTGAGACACGGACACGCCCGTGCCCTGTCCGGCGTAGTGGCCCTTGCCGCCGGGCTTCGGGATTGAGGCCCA
>NZ_JBHRTK010000041.1:0-704 GCF_042646345.1 Aquamicrobium soli
CTTGCCTACGGCCTGCTCGATGCGGGCACGGCCTTTGTAGAGTGTCTTGGCGAAGAAGGCCGGCTTCTCCTTCTCATTGGCCTTGCGTGGAATGACGGGAACGATGCCGCGGTCTCGCGCGGCTTGGCGATTGGCCTTGCTGGCGTAGCCCTTGTCGCCGATCGCCGCGCGTGGCTCGACGTCGGGACGGAGGCCGAGCAGGATGGGAAAGTGCGGCGCGTCCCCCTTCTCGCCGCCAGTCAGGTCGAAGGCGATGGGTTGGCCGTCGAAATCCGTCTTCAGATGGATTTTGGTCGAAAAGCCGCCGCGCGAGCGGCCGAGGGCCTGACCTTCCTGCCCCCTTTTGCACCTGCGGCCGACACATGCGCACGCACCACGGTGGAATCGAACATCTGCACCAGATGCGCCGACGATGAGAGCGCGGCGAGGTGGTCGAAGAAGGTTTCGAACACACCCGCCTTGCTCAGCCGGTCGAACCGTTTCCAGACGCTGTTCCATTTGCCGAAGCGCTCCGGCAGCGCCCGCCAGATGATGTTGTGGACCGAGAAATAGTGCAGGGCCTCCAGGAACAGCCGGTCGTCCCGG
Source organism: Aquamicrobium soli (assembly GCF_042646345.1). NCBI lineage: Bacteria > Pseudomonadati > Pseudomonadota > Alphaproteobacteria > Hyphomicrobiales > Phyllobacteriaceae > Aquamicrobium > Aquamicrobium soli. Next base: position 586 of record NZ_JBHRTK010000041.1, read on the forward strand.
CCCTTGGCTCCGCGCCGTGGCAGCGAGGCCCGGAAGACCTCCAGCGCCACCGCCCAATCCGTTTCCGTCATCTTCGTGGACATCGCCGACCTCCAGAATCAGTCGGCAATCCATGAATC
>NZ_JBHRTK010000042.1:0-557 GCF_042646345.1 Aquamicrobium soli
TCCTTGCTCATGATGTTCTCCATGTGAGCACGTCGAAAAAGCCCGCTCGGAAGCAGGCGGTGGAGACGGGAAGCGGGATGCTTGCCGCGCCCTCCGGCGGATGCCGGGTGAACTCAGGAAATCTTGCGGAACTTGGCCTCGGCCTCGGCCTTGCGGCGGGCGAATGCGGCGGCGTTGCGCTGGCGACGGTGTTCCTTCCGGACGCCCTCCAGCGACCGGAGCGCGACCGACGTACCGTCATAAGCCGGCTCGGACACGATGCTGACCTCGCCAAGCTTGACCTCCAGAAGCGTGCGCTTCGGCGGGTCTACCGTTTCGTCCCACTCCTGGCGCACCGCCTCGAACCGGAACGACATGCCGGAGACATCGCCGCGCTCGACCAGCGTTTTCACGTCGCGACCATCGGTGGTGTCGGGCAGGTCGATCTCGACGCGCAGACCCTTGTCATCTTCCTCACAACGGAGGGTGCCGGCAGAGAGGCGCCCGAGCACCCGGCCGCTATCATGATCGAAATAGGCGCGGACGTCGGCGGTGCGCAGGGTGTTGGTGAAGGCGCC
>NZ_JBHRTK010000044.1:0-2440 GCF_042646345.1 Aquamicrobium soli
TATCCTTACTGACAGTCGTGTTGTGAGCCGCCTTGAGATCGTGGAGACGGGTCGCCGTCGGCGATGGTCCGAAGCGGAGAAATTGGGGATTGTCGAAGAGAGCCTCTCGGGGCCTCGGCTGGCATCGGCGACGGCTCGTCGGCATGGGATTTCGAACCAACTCCTGTTTGCGTGGCGCAAGGCGTATTGTGATGGCCGCCTCGGCGACATCAAGGGGTTCATTCCTGCCGCGATCGTACCGGAGCGCCCAGTACGGAGCGGGGGCTCGGGCTATGGCCGGATAGAGATCGTGGTGGCGAACGGCCGGCGCGTTGTGGTGGATCGCGACGTTGACGTCGAGGCTCTGATACGGATTGTACGCGCACTGGAGCAGCCCGGATGATCCCAGTCCCCAGCGGGGTGCGCGTGTGGCTTGCGACGGGTTACACGGACATGCGCCGCGGCTTTCCCGGCCTGTCGCTACAGGTTCAGGAAGTGCTTCGCCGTGATCCGCTGTCGGGTCATCTGTTCTGCTTTCGCGGTCGCAGAGGCAATCTTTTGAAAGTGATCTGGCATGATGGCCAGGGCGCCTGCCTGTTCACGAAGCGACTGGAGCGGGGTCGCTTTATCTGGCCGAGCCCGGCCGACGGTGCGGTGACGATCTCGACGGCGCAGCTCGGCTATCTCTTGTCGGGGATCGATTGGCGCCACCCGCAGAAAACATGGCGGCCGACGCGGGTTGGCTAGCAATTAGCTTTTGAAACCGCACGAAAAAGCTGATTCACTGGCTTCATGACGTTGCAGCCGGACGATCTTCCTTCGGACCTCGCAAGCGCCTTGACGGCGCTGCGGGCCGAACGCGAAGCGCGGATGCAGGCCGAGGCGGTGACCGCCAGCGTGCAGGCGAAACTGTCGGACACCGAGGCGCTGATCGCGCATCTGCAACTCGTGATCGAGAAGCTGAAGCGCGAGAAATACGGCCAGCGGTCCGAACGCACGGCACGGCTGATCGAGCAGATGGAACTTCAGCTCGAAGATCTCGTGACCACGGCAAGCGAGGACGAGCTTGCCGCCGCTGCCGCGGCGGCGAAAGCCCACAGCGTGCGCGCCCTTACGCGCAAGCGGCCTGTCCGCAAGCCCTGGCCGGAAAACATCGAGCGCGAGCGAATTGTCATCGATGCTCCCGCCGTTTGCTCCTGCTGCGGCGGAGCGCGGCTCTCCAAATTGGGTGAGGACGTGACTGAGACGCTGGAGGAGATCCCACGCCGCTTCAAGGTGATCGAGACGGTGCGCGAAAAGTTCACCTGTCGCGATTGCGGGAAGGTCAGCCAGGCGCCGGCGCCGTTCCACGCCACGCCGCGTGGCTTCATCGGTCCGCAACTGCTGGCGACGATCCTGTTTGACAAGTTCGGCATGCACGCCCCACTCAATCGCCAGAGCACCCGCTTCAAGGCCGAGGGGATCGATCTGCCGCTGTCGACGCTGGCCGATCAGGTCGGCCACGGAAGCTTCGCCGTCATGCCGCTCTTCCAGTTGATCGAGAGCCATGTGTTCGCTGCCGAGCGCCTTCATGGAGATGACACCACCATCCGTATCCTGGCGAAGGGGAAATGCACGACCGGGCGCATATGGACCTATGTGCGCGATGATCGTCCCTTTGCCGGACCTGCGCCGCCGGCAGCGGTCTATTACGCCTCGAGTGACCGACGCGGTGAGCGTCCCCAGAAGCATTTGGCCGCCTTCGCCGGCATCCTGCAGTGCGACTGTTACAGTGGCTTCGAGCCGTTGTTCGACCCGCAGCAGAAGGAGCGACCGATCTCGCCGGCCTTTTGCTACGCCCATGCGCGCCGGGGGTTCTTCGAACTGGCCGACATCGAGAAAAAGGCCCGGGACGGCAAGAAGGGCAAACCGATCTCGCCGATCGCGCTGGAAGCGGTCAGGCGTCTCGACGCCTTGTTCGAGATCGAGCGCGCCATCAACGGTTGCGGCGCCGACGAGCGGCGGGTTGTGCGTCAGGAGAAGAGCAAACCGCTTCTCGACGACATGCACGCCTGGTTGTTCCACGAACGCGAAACCCTCTCACGCTCCGCCGAGGTGCTGAAGCCGATCAACTACATGCTCCGGCGCTGGGACGACTTCGCCCGCTTCCTCGACGACGGCAGGATCTGCCTTACCAACAACGCGGCCGAAAGAGCGTTGCGCGGCATTGCTCTGGGACGGCGCAACTGGACCTTCGCCGGTTCACAGCGCGGCGCCGATCGCGCCGCCGTTATGCTTACTCTTATCACCACGGCACGCCTCAACGACGTCGATCCGAAAGCCTGGCTCGCCGACGTCCTGGCCCGCATTGCAGATCTTCCCTCTTCGCGTCTGCACGAACTGCTGCCTTGGGAATGGGAGCGTCTGCGCCGAACCGACACGATCGTTGATCAGCAAGCCGCCTGACCTTCATAAAACTCCA
>NZ_JBHRTK010000045.1:0-2965 GCF_042646345.1 Aquamicrobium soli
TCGCATGGGACGCTCAATCCCTTGCATATGATGGGTTTGCCTAACCGCGCCCTCGAACAGGTCTCGAGAAGCTGGTCTTTTTGTGCCGATGGCGTCCGGAGCGATCCGGATGGGCATTGGCAATGAGAACGATCAAGTGTCTTAAGGGCAATTGGTGGATGCCTTGGCATGCACAGGCGATGAAGGACGTGATACGCTGCGATAAGCGTCGGGGAGGTGCGAATACCCTTTGATCCGACGATTTCCGAATGGGGAAACCCACCTAAGGTACTTGGAAAATCCTACCAGCAGGGCGACCTGCTGGTGCGGTTTCCAAGTATCGACAATAGGTAACTTACCCTGAATACATAGGGGTAAAGTGGCGAACGCGGGGAACTGAAACATCTAAGTACCCGTAGGAAAGGACATCAACCGAGACTCCGCAAGTAGTGGCGAGCGAACGCGGACCAGGCCAGCGGCTTTTGTGAGACAAGCGGAACCATCTGGAAAGTTGGGCCATAGCGGGTGACAGCCCCGTACGCGTAATGCGAGCAAAAGTCCTTGAGTAGGGCGGGACACGTGAAATCCTGTCTGAACATGGGGAGACCACTCTCCAAGCCTAAGTACTCGTGCATGACCGATAGCGAACTAGTACCGTGAGGGAAAGGTGAAAAGCACCCCGACAAGGGGAGTGAAAGAGTACCTGAAACCGATTGCCTACAAACAGTAGGAGCCCAAGGTTCGTCCTGGGTGACTACGTACCTTTTGTATAATGGGTCAGCGACTTAGTGTGACGAGCAAGCTTAAACCGGTAGGTGTAGGCGCAGCGAAAGCGAGTCTGAACAGGGCGTTCAGTTCGTCGCATTAGACCCGAAACCGAGTGATCTAGCCATGAGCAGGTTGAAGGTAAGGTAACACTTACTGGAGGACCGAACCCATAACTGTTGCAATAGTTCGGGATGACTTGTGGCTAGGGGTGAAAGGCCAATCAAACTCGGAAATAGCTGGTTCTCCGCGAAATCTATTTAGGTAGAGCGTCGACCGAATACCTCAGGGGGTAAAGCACTGCATGGGCTAGGGGTCCTCACCGGATTACCAAACCTAAGCAAACTCTGAATACCTGAGAGTACTAGTCGGCAGACACACGGTGGGTGCTAACGTCCATCGTGAAAAGGGAAACAACCCTGACCTACAGCTAAGGTCCCCAAGTTATGGCTAAGTGGGAAAGGATGTGAGGATCCCAAAACAACCAGGATGTTGGCTTAGAAGCAGCCATCATTTAAAGAAAGCGTAACAGCTCACTGGTCTAAATAAGGGTCTTTGCGCCGAAAATGTAACGGGGCTAAAGCCATACACCGAAGCTTAGGGTGCATCGCAAGATGCGCGGTAGCGGAGCGTTCCGTAAGCTGATGAAGCCGTACCCGTGAGGGGCGGTGGAGGTATCGGAAGTGCGAATGCTGACATGAGTAACGTAAGGGGAGTGAGAGACTCCCCCGCCGAAAGACCAAGGGTTCCTGCTTAAAGTTAATCTGAGCAGGGTTAGCCGGCCCCTAAGACGAGGCGGAAACGCGTAGTCGATGGGAACCACGTTAATATTCGTGGGCCTGGAGGTAGTGACGGATTGCACAAGTTGTTCTTCCTTATCGGATTGGAAGGGCGGCGGAGCGGTTCCAGGAAATAGCTCCTCCTTATAGACCGTACCCGAAACCGACACTGGTGGTCCGGTAGAGTATACCAAGGCGCTTGAGAGAACTATGCTGAAGGAACTCGGCAAATTGCACGCGTAACTTCGGAAGAAGCGTGACCCTTTCATGGGCAACCATGGGAGGGTGGCACAGACCAGGGGGTAGCGACTGTTTACCAAAAACACAGGGCTCTGCGAAGCCGCAAGGCGACGTATAGGGTCTGACGCCTGCCCGGTGCTGGAAGGTTAAGAGGAGGGGTGCAAGCTCTGAATCGAAGCCCCAGTAAACGGCGGCCGTAACTATAACGGTCCTAAGGTAGCGAAATTCCTTGTCGGGTAAGTTCCGACCTGCACGAATGGCGTAACGACTTCCCCGCTGTCTCCAGCATAGACTCAGTGAAATTGAATTCCCCGTGAAGATGCGGGGTTCCTGCGGTTAGACGGAAAGACCCCGTGCACCTTTACTATAGCTTTACATTGGCATTCGTAGTGGCATGTGTAGGATAGGTGGTAGGCTTTGAAGCAGGGACGCCAGTTTCTGTGGAGCCACCCTTGAAATACCACCCTTATCTCTATGGATGTCTAACCGCGGCCCGTCATCCGGGTCCGGGACAATGTATGGTGGGTAGTTTGACTGGGGCGGTCGCCTCCTAAAGAGTAACGGAGGCGCGCGATGGTGGGCTCAGAACGGTCGGAAATCGTTCGCTGAGTGCAATGGCATAAGCCTGCCTGACTGCGAGACTGACAAGTCGAGCAGAGACGAAAGTCGGTCATAGTGATCCGGTGGTCCCGCGTGGAAGGGCCATCGCTCAACGGATAAAAGGTACGCCGGGGATAACAGGCTGATGACCCCCAAGAGTCCATATCGACGGGGTTGTTTGGCACCTCGATGTCGACTCATCGCATCCTGGGGCTGGAGCAGGTCCCAAGGGTATGGCTGTTCGCCATTTAAAGCGGTACGTGAGTTGGGTTCAGAACGTCGTGAGACAGTTCGGTCCCTATCTGCCGTGGGTGTAGGAATATTGAAAGGATCTGTCCCTAGTACGAGAGGACCGGGATGGATGGATCTCTGGTGGACCTGTTGTGGCGCCAGCCGCATAGCAGGGTAGCTATATCCGGACGGGATAACCGCTGAAGGCATCTAAGCGGGAAACCCACCTTAAAACGAGTATTCCCTCGAGAACCGTGGAAGACGACCACGTTGATAGGCCGGGTGTGGAAGAGCGGCAACGCTTGAAGCTTACCGGTACTAATAGTTCGATCGACTTGATCGTTCTCATTCTCAATGTCCATCGCTGCGCG
>NZ_JBHRTK010000046.1:0-1147 GCF_042646345.1 Aquamicrobium soli
TGAGTCGTTCCCAGCCGAACTTTACCCCGTTCACCGCGCCCCGCCGCCCAAGCACCGGGTGGAGCGGCGAGCGGCGCAGCGGCCGGCAGGCCGAGCGTTCTTCTTCCGGCCAGGCAACGGCATAATATTTCGAATAGGCCTCGATGGCGCTGTCGCGCAGATAGGCAAGGCCGGTATGCGGCGCGCCGAAGCGACGCAGGTCGAAGGCCCACAAGTCCATGCCGGGATCGCCTTCGAGAATCCAGTTGGCCATGGCCCGCGCCGCCGGAAGCGGCGATACCCGAGGTGAAGCCGCAGGCGAGGAAGAAATTGTCGAGGTCGCCGGCAAACCCCATCACCGGTTCGCCATCGGCCGAAATCGGAATCGGTCCGTTGACCACCGAACGCACGCCGAGCTCGCCCACACCGGGATAGGGGCCGAGGCGCCCTCGATCACTTCGGAAAATGCGGTCGAGATCGTCGGGGAACAGTTCCTGGCCGAAGCCCATCGGCAGCTTGCGTTGCCGTTGACGGCACGCGTTTCCTTCTCCCAGCCGCCGATGGCCAGCGCGGCCGGCTCCTGCTTGGCGTAGAAATTGGCATCCGGGTCGCGCAGTGTCGGCAGGTTGTCCGCCACCAGCGGCGACTTTTCGGTAACGAAACACTGGTGTTCGACAACGGTGACCGGGGCCGATCGTTCCTAGCCATCTCTCCGCACTGGCGCGCCCACAGGCCGGCGGCGTTGACCACGATCTCGCACCGATCTCGCCCTCTACGGTCCTGACACCGACGATGCGGCGGCCCTCGATGGTGAAGCCGGTAACGGCGACGCCTTCCACGATGCGCACGCCGCCAGTGCGCGCACCCCTGGCGTAGGCCTGCGTCAGCGAATAGGGATCGACATGCCCGTCGGAGGCGATCCAGGTCGCGCCGCGCAAATCCTTGACGTCGGCGAGCGGATAGAGCCGCCTGACCTCGTCCGGCCCGACAAGTTCCATGTCGAAGCCGTAGCTCTTGGCGGCGGTCGCGGCGCGCTTCAGTTCTTCCCAGCGCGCGTCGGAAGCGGCCAGCCGAAGGCTGCCGACGTTCTTCCAGCCGACGTCCTGCCCCGTCTCCGCGCCGATCCTGGCGCACAGATCGGCGCTATACTGCATCAGCCGGGTCAATT